>NZ_CP085135.1:5545000-6145000 GCF_020616515.1 Mesorhizobium sp. PAMC28654 | reverse complement strand
GACGTGGCGAAGGCGCGCGCGCAATAGCATCAATCAGGCCCGGCGCCGATTGCACCGCCGTGCCTGTCGAATGCATGGTCATGCCTTGATCTCCCGTGCCGCGATCTCGCTCTCAAGCAAGGCGCGCTTGCGCTCGACGCCCCAGCGATAGCCGGACAACGTGCCGTCCTCGTGAACGACCCGATGGCACGGAATGGACTTGCCCCGAAAAAGTGGAGAGTTTCCTTCTGATGAAAGGCGACCTCGATGACGAAACAGAGACAGTTTACGGATGCGTTCAAGGCGGAGGCGGTTGGCCTTGTGCGAACGAGCGGTCGGACGAAGCGGCAGATCGCGGAGGATCTTGGTGTTGGTTTCTCGACGCTGACGCGATGGATGGGTCGGCAGCTGGATCGTGAGATGGGCGATCCTGGGCGTCCGCCTGATGCTGATGTCGCCGCTGAATTGAAACGGCTGCGGCGGGAGAATGAAATCCTTCGGCAGGAGCGGGATATCTTGAAACGGGCGACGGCTTTTTTCGTCAAGGAGGGAAGTCGGTGAGGTTCGCGCTCATCGACCAGGCGAAGAAGGATTTCCCTGTGGACCGTTTGTGCGCGACGCTGGGTGTCAGCCCGAGCGGCTACTTTGCCTGGGGGCGCCGGCCGGCGTGCCGCCGGCAGCGCGACGACATGATAATGCTGGCGCATGTGCGATCGTCGTTCGCGCTGTCGAACGGAACCTATGGTAGCCCGCGCATGACGCGGGAACTGCAAGACAATGGCTTTGCCATTGGCCGGCGACGAACGGCGCGTCTGATGCGGGAGAATGGCCTCCAGGCAAGACAGAAGCGGCGGTTCAAGCGCACGACGGACAGCGAACACGCCTTTCCGGTTGCCCCCAATGTCATCGACCAGGATTTTGCCGCCACTGGTCCCAACCAGAAATGGGGTGCCGACATCTCCTACATCTGGACGCGGGAGGGCTGGTTGTACCTTGCTGTCGTCATCGATCTGTTTGCCCGCAAGGTCGTTGGCTGGGCTGCTGGCAACCGGCTACACCGCAGCCTGGCTCTGGCAGCGCTCAACAAGGCGTTCGTCATGCGGCAGCCGGAACCCGGCCTCATTCACCACTCCGACCGCGGCAGCCAATATTGTTCTATCGACTACCAAGCCGAATTGCGTGCCGCCGGCGTCATCATCTCAATGTCAGGCAAGGGCAATTGCTTTGATAACGCCATGGTCGAAACATTCTTCAAGACGCTGAAAACTGAACTGATCTGGCGCACCTCTTTCCTTACCCGCGCCGATGCCCAAGCCGCCATTGCCCGATATATCGACGGCTTCTACAATCCCATCCGGCGGCATTCCGCGCTCGACTACATCAGCCCGATGCAGTTCGAGCGAAACGCCGCCGAATGAGCAACCCGCTCTCCACTTTACCGAAGCAAGTCCAGAATGCCCAAGGCGATCGCATTGGCCGCGCAGGCATTGGCGACCGCGCGCACCGCGCCGGGCTTGCCGATGCGCCGCGCGAGCGCGCCATAGCTGATCGTGGCGCCGATCGGGATGGTGCGCAGTTCATCCCACACGCGCCGCTGGAACGGCGTGCCCCGGCTCATGTCCAGCGGCAGATCGAGCCCCTCACTGGGATTGGCGATGAAGGTGATGGTGCTGGCCAGGTCCTGGCGAAGCCCCACCTCGTCGCGCTGAAGCCGCATGCCTGGGAAACGGCCGGCAAGGTCGAGCATCAGTTCATCGGCATCGCCGCCGATCAGGATGGCGCAGACGCCGACGGCGCCGCGGGCAACCAGGACCGCGCCGAGCGCGCTCCTTCCGATTGCGAAGGCGATCTCGTGCGAAGCGCCCGAGCGCCTTGTCGGCCGCGGCGGGTAACCAGCGATGTTCGCGGTGTTGATAGTATCGAGGTCGAGGCGTTCCATCTGCTTCACTCCTTGTGGACTGTTGATGCCCGACATTAGGATTTCAGCTATCCGCGCTCACTCCGGTCCTTGCTTTCAAATCGATTTTGGTTGGCATAGCCGGCCGCTGGAAAAGAGCGGCCGTCAGGCGATGCGGGTCATCGTCGTTGAGCCCAGCAGGAAGACTTCACCGGTCACCAGCCGCAGCTCGACATCGCCAGTGTCGGACAGGCGCCAGTTGGCGTGGCCGTCATCAACAAGCCGGCCGATACCGGCGATCACCAGGGCCTTGGCACGGTCAGCTGACGACTTCGCGATGGGCTCAGGCGCCTCCATGGTGCTGCCGGGTTTGCTGCCATGCTTCATCCCCTGCACCCCTGTCGGCGGCATCATCCCCTCCCCGGCTACAGCGCGCCGCGAAATGTGAGGTTGACGCGCATGCGGCCGAGCATCTCGTGCTCGCCATCCTTCAGTTCCGAGACACCGTGGAAGCAAAGCCGCGACGGCCCGCCCCAGACGGCGATGTCGCCGTGGCGCAGCGCATATTTGCGCACCGGGTCGGTGCGCTTCAGGCCGCCGAACTGGAAGCCGGCGGGCAAGCCGAGCGACACGGAGACGATCGGCCACGAAAGATCGCGTTCGTTGCGGTCCTGGTGCAGCGACAGGCGAGCGCCGGGCTCATAGCGGTTGATCAGGCAGGCATCCGGCACGAAATCGGGATAGCCGGCCTCGGTGGCGGCGGCGACGGCGAGTTCGACGAAGCAATCCGGCAGCGCCGGCCATGGCAGGCCGCTGTCCGGGTCGATGCGGTCATAGCGATAGCCACTGCGGTCGGTCACCCAGCCGGCGGCGCCGCAATTGGTCATCGCCACCGACATCACATAGCCGCCGGGCGTCGTCATGTGGCGGAACGGCGCCCGCGCCGTGATCGTATCCAGCGCGGCAAGGATGGCGGCTTCAAACGGCAGTGCGGCGCCGCGCAACAGCACGGCGCCTTCGGCCATCGCCTGGCGTGGTGGATCCCGAGGCTCAAGCCTGTCGAACAGGTCGCTCATCAGCGTGCGGCGCCGGGCGCCGCCTCGCGGTCGATCAGACAGCGCTTGCGCTCGACTCCCCAGGCATAACCGGACAGCGCACCATCGTTCCGGACCACGCGGTGACAAGGGATGGCCACGGCAAGCTTGTTGGCGGCGCAGGCGCCGGCAACGGCGCGCATGGCTCCTGGCGCGCCGATGCGGCGGGCGATCTCGGCGTAGGAGACAGTCCGCCCGGCCGGAATGTCGCGCAACGCCTGCCAGACCCGCTGCTGGAAGGCGGTGCCGCGCACGTCGAGCGGCAGGTCGAGGCCGAGACCGGGCGCCTCGACAAACCCGATCACACCGGACACCAGCGCCTCATACTCCCGGTCGGCCCCAACCAGCCGCGCCCTGGGAAAACGGTCCTGCAGGTCTTCAAACGAGTTCGCCCGGATCATCGCCGAGCAGGATGGCGGCGACGCCCTTGGCGCTTGACGCCACCAGCACCGCGCCCAGCGACTCCGCGACAGCGAAGCGTATCTCCTCGTTCTCGCCGCCGGCGCGGTAGCGCGAGGGCGTCATGCCCAGCATGTCCGTCGACTTCTCGTAGAAGCGGCCGCTGGAGTTGAAGCCGGCATCGTAGATGGCGGCAGTGACGCTGGCGCCGGCTTCCAGCCCCTGCCGCACCTTGGCCGCGCGCTGCGCGGCGGCATAGGCCTTCGGTGTCAGCCCGGTCGTCACCTTGAACAGGCGGTGGAAATGGCTGGTGCTGCGGCCGACCGAGGCGGCGAGCGTGGCCAGCGACGGCTCCTCCTCGCTCTGTTCGATCAGCCGGCAGGCCGTGGCGATCATGGCGGCGTTCTCGCCGTCGAGTGCCAGGCCGTCCGGCCTGCAGCGCTTGCACGGCCGGAAGCCGGTCGCCTTCGCGGCCTGCAGCGAAGCGTGGATAGCGACGTTGCGTGGGTTGGCCGCGCGCGACGGGCAGGACGGTCGGCAATAGACGCCGGTGGTCGAGACCGAATACCAGAACTGGCCATCGGCGCCACGGTCGCGCGTAACGATCAGCGCCCAGCGCGGATCGTCGGTGACTGGCTGCGGAATGTCGCGGAGTGCCATGTTCATGATCGTTCACCTCTTCGATGATGTCGCTCAGGGTTATCCTTCAAAATGGGCGGAACGGCCCGCGCGAACCACCCGTTTCCTGCCAAACCGGCCGGAAACGGATGTGCGTGCGGGTACTGAAGCATGATCCCGAAACGTGGGAACCGGTTTTCCCGGACAAACGGTTCCCGTTTGGCCAGGGATCATGCTCAAGTAAAACTTACGCCTGCTTGATCAGGCCAAGCTGCGTCAGCGCCTTGACGCCGTCGTCGAGGCCGATCTCCGAGACGATCCTGCCATCCTCGATCTTCAGCACGGTGGTGCCGGTGAACCGCATCTTGCGGCCGCTGGCTGCCGGCAGCGACCCCACGAGGAAGTCGCTGAAGGCCGGGCCGGTATGCATGCCGCCGCCGTCCCACTGGCCCACGACATAGTCGCCCTCGGCGATCAGCTCGGCCGCGCCCCAGAAATGCAGGTCGGGGAACGCCGCGCGAAAATCACTCATGAAAGCCTTGATGTCGTCGCGGCCCCGGCGCGGCTCATGCAGGGAATAGTGCAGGAGCATGTCCGGCGCCGCCAGTTCGTCGACGATATCGAGGTTGCAGGTCTCGCCCCAGAAATGGGTGAACCAACGGCCGACAATGGCCTTGTTGTCGCTCTCTTTGGACATGATCGATCTCTTTCCTGTCATTGGAATTGGCCCGCCCTGATGGCTGGGCCTGATCGATCACTAGCCTGCGCTCGAGGCAGCCAAACTCCGGTTCTTGCCCTGGTATCGAAAGCAGCGGATTGCCCTCGGCAATGTTCGAGCCGGAACAGCAGGTTGGAGGCCGATCCTGATTCAGCCTCGCAGGATCAGCAGTCGCGGCAACAGCCGTTCAATCACCGTCGCCGCCGGCGGGCTTGGCCTTCCCGCATTGCGCCAGCATCTTGCCAATGGCGGCACCGGAGCCGGCGAGCGGAAAACTGTTCGCGCCATATTTGTCGGCGCTGACCGTGATCTCGCCTTTCGAGCGCAGCAGGTCCAGCAACGGGTCGGCGCGCGTCAGGTCGACGGTGAAATAATTGTACATGGCTTCGAGCTGGAGCTTCTTCTTCACGGTCCTGCCGCCGGCCTTGAACTCGAACGAGGCGCTGATGCCCGGCTCCAGCTGCTGGCCGGCATCGCCGAGATCATAGCTCAGCACCGGCATGGCGAAGCAGGTCAGCATCAGCTGCGCATCGCCTTTCGGCCCGCCGCAGACCGAGGCCGTCATCACGCTGCCGCCCTCGTCTTCCTCCATCCTGGCGTTCCAGCCGCACGACGCGGAAAACGCCGGTTGCCCCGCCAGCAATGCCAGGACGGCGCTCCCGACCACGACCTTCACCGCGCTGGTCCCCATGATTTCCCTCCCCGACAATCCCAGGCATTTGCCGCATCCGTCCTGAGCATATAGGACGAACGGCCTCGTGGCATTGCCTGTCGTGGCGAGATGCCCAGGGATTTCAGTCTGCTGTCTGGGAGAGTGGCTTGCGTTCATATGTTCGACTGTTCTGGCTGGCGGCCGGGTTGGTGATCCCGTCAATTCCGGCGCATGCCGGGCCGGTCGAGAAGGTCGAGACCTACGCCATCTCGGGCCAGACCGGAGAGCAACTGTACCGTTCGATCGGCGAGAACGGGCCGCTGATCCGCGGCGCCAAGACACGCACCATCGCCTACACCAATTTCAAGCTCACCTGGGTCAGGGACTATCAGCACAGGGGCAAGGACTGCGTGCTGGCGTCGGCAAAGCCGAAGCTCATCGTCACCTACACCTTGCCGAAGGCGGCCGGCCCGCTGCCGCCGGCCGTCCAGAAGAGTTGGGACGTCTTCATCGCCGGCGTCACCGCGCATGAGAAGGTGCATGGCGCCAGCATGATCCAGATGGTCCACGACATCGAGGCGGCAACGATCGGCCTCACCGTTCCCGACGATCCCAAATGCAGCAAGATTCGCGACGAGGTGGTCAGGCGGCTCGATGCGATCTCGAAGGCGCGGGTGCAGGGCAGTCGGGATTTCGACCGCGTCGAATTCGGCCAGGGCGGCAATCTGCAGATGCTCATCCGCGACCTGTTGATTGGTGGATAGTCGACGAAGGCTGAGGAAGCAGTATTGGCGTCAACAGGCGCCATGGCGGTGGTGCGACGCAGCGATCCTTCGCGCCCCCTCTGTCCTGCCGGACATCTCCCCCCACAGGTGGGGAGATTGGCAGCTTCTGCCGCCTCGCCTTTTTTGAGACGTTGGCCAGTGGCGAAAGCCGAGGCGACATCCAATCTCCCCCCTCGTGGGGGTTGAGGAGTGGTCCACGAAGCGGATGGAAAGCCAATTGCTTGGCTTTCCAAATGACGAACGTCCGGCAGGACAGAGGGGGCGCGAAGGATCGCTGAGCTTGGAGAGATTGCGCGTCGCGAAGTCGCAACGCATTTCATCGGTGTCGGTTGACTTCCAAAGATACCGACCGTATGGTATCTTCCAAAGTCAACCTAAGATGGACCCGTCCTGATGAGCCCCTCCCTTGTCGCCTATGGCTTCCTTGCCCTCGCCATCATCTGCGAGGTCACGGGCTCGTCGCTTCTGCAGAAGTCCGAGCAGTTCAGCCGGCTCATGCCCACCCTGGCCATGGCACTGTGCTTCGTCGCGGCGCTTTTCTTCCTGTCGCAGGCGCTGAAGCTCATTCCGCTGGGTGTCGCCTATGCGATCTGGGCCGGACTCGGCATCGTGCTGACCTCACTCGTCAGCGTCTTCGTGTTCCGCTTCACGCTCGACGCCGCAGCGCTCGTCGGCATCGCCCTCATTGTGTCCGGCGTTGTCGTGATGAACGTCTTTTCGAACAGCGTCGCGCATTGATGAGCACCGCTGGCGGCTACACCCGCGCCAAGCAGCCTGAGCGCGTCCGCCGCGCCCTGCTCGATGAAGCGGCAAGGCTCGCCGTCGAGCAGGGCTTGGCCGCCGTCACCGTCCAGGCCGTGGCCGACGCGGCCGGCGTCACCAAGGGCGGGTTCATCCACCACTTCCCGAGCAAGCAAGCCCTGATCGATGCGGTGTTCGCGGAACTGCTTGATACGATCGACCGCGATCTGGACGAACGCATCGCGGCCGACCCCGAACCCAACGGCGCCTTTACGCGCGCCTATGTCGAGGCGGTCTTCCATATCGGCACGGATGCAGCCGGCGGGCCCTGGGCTCCGCTGTCGATCTCGATGCTGACGGATGCGGGCCTGCGCGCTCTGTGGGCGCGGTGGCTGAAGGCGCGTCTGGCACGCCACGAGGCGACCGACAGCGGCCTCGACCTCGCGGTCGTGCGGCTGGCGGCCGATGGCGTCTGGCTGGCCGACATGTCGGGAATTCCATCGGGAAACGACGCGCGACTGCGCGACCATCTCCTTGTGGCGACCAGACGGCCGCGCGGAACTACCGGCTGAGATCCAGCGCCGCGCTCAAATCGCCCATCGGCGGCTCACCGTTGTCGCGCAGCGCCTTGTCGCGGGCGACGATGCCCGCGAGCACCGGCAGATCATAGCGCGCGGTGATGAAGCGCAGGATCGACGTCGTGTCATATTGCGTGTGGTCGACGGTTCCCATCCTGGCATAGGGCGAGATGATGAAGGCCGGGATGCGGTTGCCCGGCCCCCAGCGATCGGCCTTCGGCGGCGCGACATGGTCCCAGAAGCCGCCATTCTCGTCATAGGTGACGACGACCAGCATATGGCTCCATTGCGGGCTTTTCTCCAGATGCGAAACGAGGTCGGCCAGATGCTGGTCGCCGCTGTTCACGTCGGCATAGCCGCTGTGCTCGTTGAGATTGCCCTGCGGCTTGTAGAAGGAAACGGCGGGCAGCTTGCCATCGTCGATCGCCTTGATGAACTCCGTGCCACCGAGACCGCCGTCGCGCAGATGCTCGGCGCGCGCAGCGGTGCCCGGCGCATAGGCGGCGAAATAGTTGAAGGGCTGGTGGTGGAACTGGAAGTTCGGCACCGGGGTGGCGTTCTTGCCGTCGAGCGTCGCTTGCCAGGCGCCGGCGTACCAGGCCCAGTCGATGCCCCTCAGAGACAGCAGGTCGCCGATGGTCACCTCATGCTGCGGCGGCAGCGTGGTGGGTTGTGCCGGGTCGGCGAGCGCCGCATCGCCGCCCGCCGCCGGCTTGTTGGCGCTCGGCTGGTAAGCCGGCTGCATCGTGTTGACGGCGTAGAAATCGGGGGTGATGGCGCCGTCATTGACGAATTTCGGCACGCCGCCCAGTGCCGAGGGCGGCGAATTGTCGGCCACCTTGAGCGTCACCCCATCCGGCTCGACGACGGCGATCTGGCCCTTGATCGGGCTGGTGTCGGCATGGGGATAATATGGCGCGCAGGCGCAGGCGAGCATGATGTGGTTGAAGAAGGAGCCGCCGAAGGCGCCCTGGAAGAAATTGTCGGCCAGCACGTACTTCTTGGCGACCGCCCACATCGGCAGGTTGGAGCCGTCATAGTGGCCCATGACGAGGTTGCCGGAATCGGCCCAGGCGACGAACTTGTCGTTTCGGCCAGCGTCGATCTGCATCTGCTCCTGGTAGAAACGATGCCAGAGATCATGGGTGATGACGCTGGTGCTCTCGTTGAAGCCCTTGGGATCGTCGATGGCGAAGACGGCATTGGCCAGATGCGCCGACTGCGCCTCGGTCACGACAGGCGTCACACCCTTGGCGGTCAGGCCGCCCCAGGTCGGCGGCAGTTCGGCCAGCGGCTGGCCGTCGCGGTCAAGCTGGCGCGCCTGGTCGGTGCTGACATTGGCCAGCCCGTTGGCGCCCGGGAAGCCGCCGTAGAGATTATCGAAGCTGCGGTTCTCGGCATAGAGAACGACGACCGTGTCGATCTTGTCGTAGCCGGGAGGCGCGGCGTTCGCGGCCGGGGCGAGCGATGCCAGCGCGGTTGACGCGAGGCAAAGGGAGAAAACTGACCTGATCATGGGAGCCTCATGGCTGGGGGTATGGCTAGAGGAGCTTGTTGACGCTAGGACCGGCACTTGTCAGCTTTGTGACAGGGCTACAGGATAGCGCCTGGAAGGACCGGTCATCAATCCGTAGCAATCCACATCCCTAATCGGCAAAGCGAAAACCGGACCGGGTGGTATGACAGCGCGACAATGGAAGAGACACGCGATCATCGCATCATTGCTCAGCCTCGTCGCGATGCTGCCGGGCACATCCCTCTCCGCCGGAACCGATCTTCTTCACCCTGGCCCGATGTCGCGCGCGGACGCCTATGCCCGGGCCGCTGCCCTGACCGAGCTTGGCCGAAAGCTATTCTTCGATCCGTCATTGTCGGCGTCGGGCAAGCAGGCCTGTTCGTCCTGCCATGATCCGCATCATGCCTTCGGCCCGGCCTCGACCGCACCCGTCGAGATGGGCGGGCCGCATCTCGACCAGCCCGGGCTGCGCGCCGTGCCGTCGCTGCGCTACATCCAGGCGGTGCCCGCGTTCAACCAGCATTTCTACGATTCCGACGACGAGGGCGACGAGAGCGTCGACAACGGGCCGACCGGCGGCCTGACCTGGGACGGCCGCGTCGACCACGGAGTGGACCAGGCAAAAATCCCGCTGCTGTCGCCTTTCGAGATGGCCAACAAGGATGCCGGCGCAATCACCGCCAATCTGCGCAAGGCCGCCTATGCCGACGAATTCAGGGCGGCCTTCGGCGACACGGTGTTCGACCACCCTGACGATGCATTCGACGCCGCCGCCGAGGCGCTCGGCACGTTCGAGCAGGGCAGCGCCGATTTCTACCCCTATTCCAGCCGCTACGACGCCTTCCTCGCCGGCAAGGCGACGCTGACAGCCCAAGAAATGCATGGCCTCGACCTGTTCGAGGACGAGGCCAAGGGCAATTGCGCCAGCTGCCATCTGAGCCGCCCCGCCAATGACGGCGAGCCGCCGCAATTCACCGATTTCGGCCTGATCGGCGTCAGCGCACCACGCAACCCCGCGATTGCAGCCAACGCCGATCCCACCTATTTTGACCTCGGCCTGTGCGGCCCGCTACGGACGGATTTCAAGGACCGGGCCGAGTATTGCGGCCTGTTCCGCACGCCCTCGCTGCGCAATGTGGCGCTGCGCAAGAGCTTCTTCCACAACGGCTATTTCCACACACTGCGCGACGCCGTTGCCTTCTACGCCACTCGCGACACCGATCCCGGCCACTGGTATCCGAAGAACACCGACGGCACGGTGCGGGTGAACGATGACCTGCCAAAGGCGTACTGGCCCAACCTCAACCAGGACCCGCCCTTCGGCAAGAAACCCGGCGACAAACCGGCGCTGACGGATGCCGAGATCGATGACATCGTGGTGTTTTTGGGCACGTTGACGGATGCGGATCAGGTGGCGGGTGCGCAAGCGGAGAAGTGAGGTCTTGGGGGCGATGACGGCAGTGCGCTGAACAACTTTGACGTCGGCGGGACAGCGCCCCCCTCTGTCCTGCCGGACATCTCCCCCTCGAGGGGGAGATTGGCTGTCGCCCCGGTCTCAGCCAATGTTCAACGTTGCAGGAGTGAACGGAGCGTGAAAGCTGCCAATCTCCGCCCTTGAGGGGGAGATGTCCGGCAGGACAGAGGGGGGCGCCGTAGAGCGCAACGCTATCTTCCTTCGCCGCCGCCACAGTCCACTGTCAGCAGTCTCACCCTCCCACCCTTGCCGCTCCGCCACGCGCGGCTAGACTAGCCCCCTGCCCGAGGAACACCCATGATCGTCCAGGCCTGCATCAACGGAGCACGCCCCAGCGGCTTCCACCCAAAGCTGCCGCTCACACCGCAGGCCATGGCCAGCGATGCCACCGCCTGCGTCGCTGCTGGCGCCGCCGAACTGCATATCCATCCGCGCGACGCGGACGGGCGCGAAAGCCTCGCTTCCGTCGACGAAACCGTGCTGGCCGTGCGCCGTTCCTGTCCGGGCACGCTGATCGGCGTCTCGACCGGCGCCTGGATCGAGAACGACAAGGAACGCACCCGCGCCGCGATCGCCGGCTGGCGCGAACTGCCCGATTATGCCTCGGTCAACCTGTCGGAAGAAGACGCGCCTGCGGTCATGGGCCTGCTGCGCCAGCGCGGCGTCGGCATTGAGGCCGGGCTTGCCTCCATCGCCGATGCGGAGCGCTTCGTCGGCCTGGCCGATCATAACCGGGTGCTGCGCATCCTCATCGAGATCGAGGAGCAGGACCTTTCTGTCGCGTTGAAGGTCGCGGACGGCATCGCCGCCGTGCTCGAGCGCGCCTCGGTCAGACGCCCCATCCTGCTCCACGGCATGGACGCGACCGTCTGGCCGTTTGTCACGCTCGCGCATCAAGGGCGATGGTCGACGCGGGTCGGGCTGGAAGACGGCAAGGAGCGTGCCGATGGAATGGTGGCGAAGGACAATGCGGAAATCGTTGCGGCTGCCGTGGCGGTTTTTCGCGGCGCGCCGGCGGGCTGACGAGCGCTATCGGCACGATGCCCAGAGCGTCGGCCTTCGTCTATCGGCCTCAACCGGGCTTGGCCCACCCGCGCAAAATGTGTTTCTGGATCTTGCCGGACGCGGTGCGCGGCAGCGCCTCGCTGGATAGGAACTCCTTCGGCACCTTGTAGCGGGCGATGCGAGCGCTGCAATGGCCCGCTAGCGCCTCCGGATCGAGGGCACGGCCGGGCTTGAGCACGACGAAGGCGCGCCCTACCTCGCCCCAGCGCTCGTCGGCAATGCCGATCACCGCTGCCTCGGCGACGTCGGGATGGTCGAGCAGCACCATCTCGACCTCGACCGGATAGACGTTTTCGCCACCCGAGATGAACATGTCCTTGCGGCGGTCGACCAGGATGACGAACCCCTCCTCATCGCGACACGCAATGTCGCCGGTTCGGAACCAGCCATCGGCGGTGAAAGCCCGCGCCGTCTCCTCCGGACGGTTCCAGTAGCCGGGCGTGACATTGGGGCCGGAAAGCCATATCTCGCCTGCCGCCTCGGCCGCGACATCGCGGCCGTCGTCGTCGACTATACGCAGGCCAAGGGACGGCGCCGGCAGGCCGGCGGAGCCGGCCTTGCGGGCGATCCGGTCCGCCTCGACCGGCATGCCCAGCACGGTGCCGGCCTCGGTCATGCCGAAACCGTCGACCATGCTGATGCCCTGCCCCAGCCACCACAGGATGTCGGCGGCGGGATTAGGCGCGCCGCCGGTGAAGATGGCGGTGAGCGCCGTCCACCGCGCCGGCGCGAAATCCGCGTTTTCTCGCAGCATCCTCGCCATCTGCGGGACGCAGAAGTAATGGGTGACGCCGAGTGCCGGATCGGCCAGGCGGCGGTTGGTGACGCCAGCGTCGAAGCCGGACGAGATCAGCACGGTGCCGCCTTGCAGCAAGGGCGGACGCAAATTGGTGATGAGGCCAATGACATGGAACATCGGCGCATCACACAGGAAGACGCTGGCATTGCCGACCCGGCCCAGCACGCCGAAATTGACGGCGGTGGCAAAGGCGTTGCGCTCAGTAACGATGACGCCCTTGGGCCGGCCCGAAGTGCCCGATGTGTAGAGGATGATCGACGGCGCATCATCGGCCGGCAAGGCGCGGCGCGGCGCCGGCTGTCCCGCTTCGACCGCCGCCGCGAAGGCCGCGACCGCGACTGGAATGCAGCCGTCGGGCAGCTTTGCGGCCAATACCGCGTCATGCAACAGCAACACCGGATCGCAATCGGCAAGGAACGCCTCCTGCTCGGCACCGGCGAGCCGCCAGTTGACCGGCACGAAGATGGCGCCGAGCCGCATTGCCGCCTGCTGCAGGATCAACAGGTCGGCGCTGTTGCGGGCAAGCGTCGCGATCCTTTGCCCCGGCTTGATGCCGTAACTTTCGAGAACGGCAATGGCGCGCTGGATGGCCCCGTCGAGCGCGGCATAAGTCCAGCGCCGTCCGGATGCGAGATCAACACAGGCAAGGCGATCCGGCGCGCGGGCGTGCAGGGCCACGGGATCCGGCGTCGTCCAGGGCATCCGCACCTCCTCCCCTAGAGCATCACACCTTTTCGGCTTGGTCATCTCGCCTTGTCGTAAGCGCCGAGACCCGGTTTGTAGCTCTTTTCGTCGATGAACTGGCGGATGCCTTCCTTGCGGCCTTCATTGTCCTGCGAATTCGCCGCCTCCTGCGCCCGCACCAGATAGTCCTCGGCATTGTCGTAGGTCATCTCGGCGACGCGACGGATGGCGTCCTTGGTCGCCTTGAGCGCCACCGGGTTCTTCTTCAGCAGGATGTTGGCGACCTCGGCGACACGCGTCTTCAGTCCAGCCAGCGGCACGCTCTCATTGACCAGCTTCCACGCAGCCGCCTTCTTGCCGTCGATGAGCTCGCCGGTCAGCGCATGATATATGGCGTCGCGCATCGACAGCAGGTCGACAACCACCTTGGTGGCGCCGCCGCCCGGCAGGATGCCCCAGTTGATCTCGGACAAAGCGAACTGCGCCTCGTCGGCGGCGAAGGCAAGATCGCAGGCGAAGAGCGGGCCATAGCCGCCGCCAAAGCACCAGCCATTGACCATGGCGATGGTTGGCTTGCGGTACCAGCGCAAGCGCCGCCACCAGCCATAGGCTTCCGCCTGGGCCTTGCGGACCGCGCCGATGCCCTTGGCCTCGGTCTCGCGAAAATACTCCTTCAGATCCATGCCCGCCGACCAGGCGCTGCCCTCGCCGGACAGCACGAGAACGCCGATATCATCGCGGAATTCAAGCTCGTCGAGAACCTGCATCATCCTTTGGTTGAGCGCCGGGTTCATGCAATTGCGTTTTTCGGGGCGGTTGAAGCGCACCCAGGCAATGCCGTCCTCGACGTCGAAGGCAACGGTATCTTCGGTCACTGTGGTCCTCCCGTACATCGCTATGTAGCATAGCTATCGCATCCGCTATGTCGCATAGTCTTTTTCTCTTGACAAGGGCATTGATCGCGGCGATCGGTTGCAACATGGATGAGACCCGGCTTCGCACCAGCCCAGAGGACGCCCTTGACGCGCAGATCGGTTATAATCTGCGGCGAGCCTCGTCCCTTGCACTCAATGATTTCGCGGTCGAACTCGCGGAAGCGTCGCTGCGCCCGGTCACCTACGGCATGCTAGCGCTGATCGACGAGAAGCCCGGCATCCGTGCCGCCGAACTCTGCCGCCTGCTCGGTATGAAAAGCGCCAACATGGCGCCGCTGCTGGCTGAACTCGAAGAGCGCGGACTGGTCGAGCGCGACGACCATGCCGAGGACAAGCGCGTGCGGGTGCTCACGCTGACGCCTGCCGCAAGGCAGGCTATGCCAGGATGGCGGCGGCAAGTCCGCCACCACGAGGACCGATTTCTGCACAGGCTGACCAGGAAGGAACGGACGACGCTGCTGCGCCTGCTTCGCCTGATCTGGACGGACGAAGACTGAGGAACCGCCCGCCTCGGCAGCACGGCCGACGGCAAGCATCGAGCACCCATCAGGACGACAGGCGAAACGCTTCGCCGTCGACGGCAGCAATCACCTCGCGCAGCACGTCCTTGGGGCTCTGCGTCCCCGTTGGCAGGGCATGCCGTTCAAGGTCCGATAGCGAAGAAAACTGCTGGTGCAGCGCCGTGATGGGCTCGGGATCGGTCAGCGTGTCGCCGCCGCGCTCGCGGCAACGCTGGATGGCGACATCGAGCGGCGGGCGTAGCACCACATAATGGAGCGGCACGGGCAACGCCGCGAATGGCGGCAGGAACCAGGGGCCGACGATGCCGTCGACTACGACGAAATAGCCGCCTTCGGCATAGGCCCGCGCCACCTTGGCCAGCGCATCGACCACTTTGTTCTGTTCGTGGGCTTCGGGCAGGTACGGCACGACGGCGCCATGCTTGATGAAATGCCAGAAATCGTCGGAGTGAAGATGCACCTTCGGCGAGCCCAGCTCGTTGGCAAGAGCCCGTGCCGTCGTCGTCTTGCCTGACCCCGGCGGGCCGGTCAGGATCAGGATTTCGCCTGCATGTTCAACCATCGGACCGCCGTCTAAGGCAGCGCGGCAGTCAGTTCCAGCCTGCAAGCAGGGCTTGGCATTGGGCCAGCGGCAATCCGCCGATTACTTTGCCTCCTCCTCGGGCGCCGACAGCTTCAGCACCAGCGCGGCCAGCGCCACGACCGGCGGCACGACGAAGCACCAGACGCTGGCGAAGGCAAAGCCGAGCGCCGCCGCGCCACAGCCAACCGCGAACACCGCGACGGCCGACGCCATGCGCTTCAGGCGGGTCACAATGGCCGGCCGGGCCTCCGCCGTCACGCCGCCCAGCAGGTCGCCAAGATCGATCTGCGTCGTCGTGCCGGTCATCAGCGTCGATGGCGGCGCGGCGGACAGGTGGATGCGGTGCACCGCATTCTGGATCGCCATGGCGGCGACCAGCGTCATGCCGGTGACGATCGCGGCCAGGCTGTCGCCGGTGGGGAACGGACCAAGCCTTATCGCCAGCGCGGCACCGGCGATCAGCAGCCCGAGCTTGACCGCCAGCAGGATGCCAAGCGCCGGCAGCTTGCGCTGGCGCAGACGATTGCCGGCTAGCCGCGAGAACATCACCACGACGCAGAACACCGGCAGCGCCAGGAGCTTCGCCACCACGCCGGAAATGCCCAGCACCAGCGAGGCGCCCAGCGTGACGAAATTTCCGGTGACATGCGCGGTGAACAGGCCCTGCAGCGCCAGGAACCCGGCCGTATCGACATAGCCGGCATTGAGGCTGAGCAAGAGCGGGAGCGTGGGTTTCACTGCGGCGTCTCCCGTGGGGGGCTCGCCGCAGCGTGTCACATCTTGGCTGATCACTCCATCCGGGAAAAGGCCGACGGCACGAAAGCGCGCGGCTCTTTTTTCAGCCGCCGAAATAACGGGGATGATCGAGGTCCTCGATCAACCCGGCCTGCTTCGGCTGCCAGCCTAGCAGCTCTCGCGTCTTGGCGCTCGAGGTCGGCCAATCCATGCCGAAGAAGTGGCCGATAAAGCCGAAATGCCCGGCGGCCTCCCCGAAGGTCTTGGAAACGACCGGCAGGTTCAGGCGACGGCCGATGATCTCGGCGATCTCGCGGGTCGGCACGCCCTCATCATCGATCGCGTGATAGCGCGCACCGCCGTCCCCTCTCTCCAGCGCCAGCCGAAACAGGCTGGCGGCATCGAGCCGGTGCACCGCCGGCCAGCGGTTTTGCCCGTCACCGATATAGGCCGAAACGCCCTTCTGGCGCGCGACGCCGATCAGCATCGGCACGAAACCGTGGTCGCCGTCGCCATGGACGGAAGGTGAAAGACGCACCACCGAGGCGCGCACGCCGCTTGCCGCCAGGGCCTCGGCCGCCGCTTCCGAAGCGCGCGGCAAGGAGGCCGAGGCGGGCATCGGGTCGTTGTCTTCTGTCGCCACGCCGCCATTCCTGACCAGCGCCAGGCCGGAGGTGACGAGCAGCGGCCGCTCGGAGCCTTCGAGCGCCGCGCCGATCGTCTCGATGGCCCGCCTGTCCCCCTCGCAATTGGCAGCGAATTTCGAAAAATCATGATTGAACGCGGTGTGAACAACGCCGTCCGCCTGGGCGACGCCCCGGCGCAGGCTTTCCAGGTCCTCGATGTCGCCGCGCAGCGCTTGCGCGCCGGCGGCGGCAACCGCCTTGGCGCCCTCGTCCGAGCGGGCAAGACCGAGCACCTGATGGCCCGCGCCGATGAGTTCGCGCACCACGGCGGAACCGACAAATCCGGTGGCACCGGTAACGAATACACGCATGACAGATCTCCTCGCTTTCGCTTGAGGGCCGTATTGGCAGCCCCGTTGCTATCAAGTTAGGCGGTTGAGGTGATACGATCCATGCTGTAAAGTCCGCATGATCTTCGCGATCGTCCGGGAATGCCCATGGATCCCTTGTCAGACGTGCTGTCGCTGCTGAAGCCGCGCAACTACCTGTCCGCCGGACTCGACGCGGGCGGCGACTGGTCGATCCAGTTCCCCGACCAGCAGGCCGCCATCAAATGCGGCGCCGTGGTGTCCGGCCAATGCTGGCTGTCCGTCGAGGGCGAAGCCGATGCGGTGCAACTGGAAACGGGCGATTGCTTCCTGCTGCCGCGCGGTCGCCCCTTCCGCCTCGCCAGCGACCTGGCGGTGACGCCAGTCGAGGCGTCAGCGGTGTTTTCGCCGGCGCGCACCGGCGGCATCACCACCCACAAGGGCGGCGGCGATTTCCTGCTGGTCAGCAGCCGCTTCGGCCTGTCGGGCAACCATGCCGGCATCCTGCTACGGATGCTGCCGCCCATCGTCCACATCCGCGGGGAGTCCGATCATTCGGCGCTGCGCTGGCCCGTCGAGCGGATGATGCAGGAATTGCGCGCCCCCAACCGGGCGGCTTTCTCATCGTCGAGCACCTCGCCCACATGATCCTCATCGAGGCGCTGCGGCTGCACATGACGGGTTTGCATGGCGGCGTCGGCTGGCTCTTCGCGCTGGCCGACAGGCAGATGGGCGCGGCGATATCAGCCATGCATGACGACCCCGCGCATGGCTGGACATTGCAGGCGCTGGCCGAACGCGTGGGCATGTCGCGATCGACCTTCGCGCTGCGGTTCAAGGAGACGGTCGGGCTCTCGCCGATGGACTATCTGACGCGCTGGCGCATGCTGCTGGCCGGCGACAGGCTGGCCAATTCCGGCGATCCCGTCTCCGTCATTGCCCTGTCGCTCGGCTACGAATCCGAAAGCGCCTTCAGCACGGCCTTCAAGCGCGTCATGGGCTGCTCACCCCGGCAATATGGCCGTCGCGGAACCCGGCTGCCCTTGCCGGAGGAGGCGTCGCCCTCGCTAACCGGCCCAGAGCCATCGCAGGCCGACAGACGCGACGCGGCGTGACGAACTTCGCCTCCGAGGCGGTTCATCCAAGATAGGCTTTCAGGTTCCGAGCAATCATCGCCCATCCACTTCGGCCTGCATCGGCGAGATGCGGCGGCAGCGGACCATCGATATACTCGCGGATGGTCAGCTTTGACTGCACCACCACCTGAAGCGCGTCGGCAGGCTCAACACGATATTCCACCTCGCAATTCGGCATTGCCACGCCGGCCGGAGCTTTGATGCCCCAGGTGACACGCAATCTGTGCGGAGCATCCTTCACCAGAACTATGCCGCTCACACGCCATCCGTCCCCACGCTCCACGCGATAGGCCTCGCCCACATCCCCGGTGGTCACGCGCGCGCCCATGAAGTAGCGTTGCGCCTCTTCGGCGTCTGTCAGCGCGGCCCAGAGCCTCGCGACGGGCACGTCGACGACGATTTCCGTCTCGCTATTCAACCGCCAGTCCTGCCGACCCCAGTCTTGCTGACTCATGATTCCCGTCCTCAAGAGTCCTCACCAGCGGATTCGCAGAAGCTCCGAAAAAGCCGGCACGTCCCCGCACGGTAATGAAAAAGTCGAATCCCGTTTTCGGTCAAGGTGCCAATGCCTATGGCGCGAAGATGACGGCGTCGCGGGTTCAATATCGCCGGACGGATCAGCCTGTGACACAAGCCCGGCCCCTACCCCTCACCCCAGCAGGATTCGTATCGCCTCATCCACCACCGGGTGCAGCCCGCTTGCCTGGAAGGACAGGCGGTTGCCGGAGCCGACATTGCTGGTCATGGCGATGGTCAGGTGCGATTGCGGATCGTGCAGCATGACCGAGACATAGCCGGGGATGCTGCCCTGGTGGCCGTAGAAGGCGCGATCGGCGTAAGCGCTCTGGAACAGGCCGGCGCCCGTCTCGCGCATGCGCGTGCCCGGAAAGCTGACCGGCGCGCGGCTCTCGAACATCTCGGCGAAGAAGGCGGGCGAGATAACCCGGCCGCCGAACAGCCCGCGCATGAAGCCCACCATGTCTGTCGGGGTCGACACCATGTCGCCGCAGCCATAGGCGCCGCTGAACGGAAACGAATCCGACGAATCCTGCAACTCGTCCGAATAGGGCAACACGCCGTCCATGCGCCACATCTCGCCGCCGGAGGCGAGATCGGTCGGCGCGCCCGCCGCTGGCGGCGGCCGGTGGTAGTAGCCGCGCACCATGGATTTTTCCGGAAACGCTTCCGTCGCCGGCGACCATGTGTTCTTCAGCCCGAGCGGCTGCAGCACGACATTCCTGACATAGCCGCCCAGCGACTGTCCCGACACGACCTCGATCAGCATGCCGGCCAGCACATAGCCGGTGTTGTTGTAGACGGCCGGGCCGCCCGGCGACTTCGGCTTTTCGGAGGCGAAGGCAATGTCGACCAGTTGTTGCGGCGTCCACCGCCGGGTCGGGTCCATCGGGATGTAATATTCGAACTCCGGCAGGCCGCTGCGATGGTTGACCAGCTGTCGCACGGAGATATCCCCGGCGCCCGGCAGATCCGGAAACCACCCGGAGATCGGCGCCGACAGATCGAGCTTGCCATCCTGGGCAAGCTTGACGAGAGCGGCGGACACGAAGGTCTTGGTGCAGCTGCCGATCTTGAACAGCCGGTCGGGCAGCACCGTGACGCCCTGCCCGCGGTCGGCTAGGCCGGCGGTGACGGCCACCGGCGCCGAGCCGCCCTTGGCATAGGCCAGCGATGCGCCTACCGCGCCATCAGCGAGGTAGCGATCGAGGAGGGTGTTGAGGTCTTTCAGCATGGTGGTCTCGCTTTTTCCTTTTCCCAAAATGGGAAGCAGGGAGTTCTTCATCCACCCGGCCCTTCGCTATGGCTCCGGGCGTTCGAGTCCTTTGAAAGGTCCGCTGGACCTTTCAATTTGCCTCCGGCAAACCGTCCTCTTACCCCACAAGGGGAGAAGGAAGAGCGCCAAGCCCTACTCCGCCATATCCACGGCCGCGAAATTCTGCCGGCCGAACGGGTCGAGCACATAATTCAGCACGCTCTTGCGGACCGGGATCGCCACCATCGAATGGGCGATCGGCGCCACCGGCACCTCAACCTTCAGGATTTCCTGCGCCTTCTGGTAGATCGCGGCGCGTTCCTTCGGGTCGGCGGCGACGCGGCCTTCATCCAGCAGTTTTTCAAAATCCTTGTCGCACCAGCGCGAACGGTTGGAGCCGCCCTTCACGCCGTCACAAGACAACAGGTAGCTCAGCATGTTGTCGGGATCGCCATTGTCGCTGCTGCCGCCGAGCAGGAACGTATCCTGCTCGCCCGCCGCCGTGCGCTTCAGGTACTCGCCCCACTCGAAGCTGACGATGTCGGCCTTGACGCCGACCGCCGCCCAGTCGGCCTGGATCATCTCGGCCATGCGCTTGGCGTTGGGGTTGTAGGGCCGCGACACCGGCATCGCCCACAGGCTGATCTTGAGGTCGCTCTCGTGGCCGGCTTCCTTCAGCAGTTTCCTGGCGCCATCCGGATCATAGTCGATGCCGGCATCGGTGACCGCGCCGAGCTGCGCCGGCGGCACGACGCTGCCGGCCACGGTGCCGGCGCCCGCATAGACAGCCTCGACGATCGCCTTGCGGTCGATGGCCTTGGCCAGCGCCATGCGCACGCGCACATCGCCCAGCGGCTGGTGCTCGACATTGAAGCCGAGGATGCCGATGTTCTGGCCCTTGAGGTCGAGCACGTTGATGTCGGGATCACCGCGCAGATCGGCGACAGCACTTGGCGGCGGCGGTGCGGCGACCTGGCATTCATTGGCCTTGATGCGCTCGACGCGGGTTGTGGGCTCCGGCGTGATGGCGAAGACCAGCGTGTCGATCTTGGGCGCGCCGCGCCAATAATCCTTGTTGGCGGAATAGCGGACCTGACTGTCGGGCACATAGGCATCGAGCACGAACGGGCCGGTGCCGACCGGGGCGCTGTCGATCAGTTCCGGCGTGCCGGCCGCCACCATCTTCTGCGTCTGCTCCAGCGACAGGATGGACAGATAATCGAGCGCGATGCCGGCCAGGAAGGTGACATTGGCCGACGTCAGCGTGAAGCGCACCGTGTAGTCGTCGATCTTGTCTATCTTGTCGATCAGCGTGCCCATGCCCAGCGCATTGAAGTACTCGTAAGTGCCGCCGCCGAGCTTGTGATACGGGTTGTTGGCATCGCGCTGGCGGTTGAACGTGTAGAGCACGTCATCGGCGTCGAAATCGCGCGTCGGCGCAAAGTGCTCGTTCGACTGGAATTTCACGCCGTGGCGCAGGTGGAACGTGTAGGTCTTGCCGTCCGGCGAGACATCCCAGCTCTCGGCCAGCGCCGGGCCGACCTCGGTCGTGCCCGGCTTGAACTCGACCAGCCGGTTGAAGATCGTCTTGGCGGCGGCATCCATCGTGGAATCGGCGATGCCGATCGCCGGGTTGAAGGTCTCGGGATTGGCCTCCGAGCAATAGACCAGGGTTTTTGCATAGGCTTGCCCGCCGAGAAGGACGGAAGAAGCCAGAAGGGACGAGGTGAGGACTGCGCGCAGAGATTTCATCGCAAACGCTCCGGATGACAGTGTTGGGGGTAGGCACGGCTGAAGGAATGATCTGAGGCTCATGGCGTCACCGCCTGTCCGCTGAGGAACCGCTCCGGCGAAAGCGCTTCCGCCGTCACGCCAAGGTCTACCACATCGGCGGGCAGCGCCTCGCCGCGTATCAGCGCGGCGCCAATACGCGCCAGGGTCAGCGACACCTGAAAACCGTAGCCGCCCTGCCCGCCCAGCCAGAAGAAACCGGGCAGGCGCGGATCGAAGCCGGCGACCGGCGACCGGTCCGGCGAAAAGGTGCGCAGCCCAGCCCATGGCGTCGACGGACGGCCGATGCGCATCGACGTGACCTTCTCGATGCGATCAACGGCGATGGCGACGTCGATGTCTTCCGGATACGCGTCGCAGGGCTCGGAATTGGTCTCATCGGCCGGCGAGCCGATCAGCCGTCCGGCATCCGGCTTGAAGTAGAATTTCTCGTGCAGGTCGACAACCAGCGGCCACGAGCTGATATCCGTGCCTTCGGGCGGATCGAACAGGAAGGCGGTGCGCCGCTTGGGCTGGAAGCCTAGCCGGGGAAGCCCGGCCAGCCCGGCGACCACGTCGACCCAGGCGCCGGCGGCATTGACGACAATGTCGGCCGCATAGGTGCCGGCGCTGGTCGTCACCCTGAAGTCGTCGCCCTCCCGAACAATGGCGAGTACCTCCTCGCCGGTGCGGATGACCCCGCCCCTGGCTTTCAGTGAGGAGGCACAAGTCGCCAGCATCCTGGCCGTATCGACATCCACCGCGCCCGGCTCGTACACGCCGCCACAGGTCGTCGTGGGGTCGATGACCGGAACCAGCGCATGCACCTCGGCCGCCGAAAGGCGCCGCACGCTGGGCACCAGCGCCTGCAATTCGCCCGCCAGCCGGTCGATGGCCGCACCGTCCTCGGCACGGCCGACATGCAGTGCGCCGCGCTCATGCGCGACGAAGCCACCATCGAAGATCGCCTTGCGGCTGGCGATGGTCAGTGCTCGCACCAGCCGGTTGCCATAGGTCTCGGTGAACAGCGCCGCCGAGCGCCCGCTGGCATGATAGCCAAGCTGGCTCTCGCGCTCGATGACGGTGACATCGGCCCCATCACCCACGGCGGCGGCCAGCGACAGGCCCGCAATGCCGCCGCCAATGACGACGATCTTTCGGGAACGGACTTGTGGAAGGGTATTCGACTGCATGGTTAAGTCGTAAAAATAATTTCGTATGCAGTCAATCTTTAGCGGATAAGAAAACTCTGGCGCAGGACGATAGCTTGAGGGAAATCGCTTGGAGGTTCGGATCGTCCTGCTTCCGTTGGCGCCGCCCCTCACCTGCCTGCCGGCACCCTCTCCCCGTATAGTGACGGGGAGAGGGACGCCTTCATCGATGGTTTCGCCAATGACGGGCGTTGCAAAGAAGAGGGCCGGCGTTGCGGCCAGCCACTTTCTCCCCGTCACTATACGGGGAGAAATGTCCGGCAGGACAATGAGGGGCAGCGCTGACCGACAATGAAGTCAGTTCACCCCGCCCGCCCCGCATCCAGCAGCCATTGCCGCACGGCCTGCGTCGGCTCCGGATGCGCCTGCTTCCTCGGCACCACGACATAAAAATCCTGGGTGCCGCGCATTTCCGCCTTGAGCGGTTGCACCAGCCGGCCGGCGGCGAGGTCGGCCGCGACCAGGAAGCGGCTGGCCAGCGCTATGCCCTGGCCGGCGATGGCGGCGTCGATGGCCAGCCCCGTCTGGTTGAAGCGCATGCGCTTGACCTCCGCCACCATCTTCAGGCCAACGGCCTTTTCCATGAATTCCGGCCACAGATTGTGCGCATCGTGCAGCAGCACGTGATGCTGGATGTCGGCGGGCGCGATGCCGCCGGCGCCGGCCTGCAGCAGGGCCGGGCTGCACACGGCGACCAGCTGTTGCGGGAACAACAGGTCGACGACGAGGCCGGCGCCGAAGGGCGGGCGTCCCTGCCGGACCGCGATGTCGACGCCATCAGCCTGAAAGCTCGACAGGCTTTCGCTGGCCATGATGCGCAAATCGACCAGCGGATTGTCGGCGACGAAGTCCGGCAGTTTCGGAATCAGCCATTTGGTGGCGAAGCTCGGCGTGACTGATATCGTCAGCCGCGCCGGCTCGGGACGCAGCAAGAGCGTCGCCTCCGAGATCAGGTCGAAGGCGCGGCGGATGTTGGGCATATAGGCGCGACCCTCGTCGGTCAGCGCCAGGCCGCGCGGCAGCCGCTCGAACAGCTTTACACCGAGGTCAGCCTCCAGCCCGCGTATGTGCTGCGCGACGGCGCCCTGCGTCACGCTCAGTTCCTCGGCGGCGATGCGGAAGTTGAGATGACGCGCCGAGGCTTCGAAGGCGCGAAGCGCGTTCAGCGGCGGCAGGCGATGCAGGGTGTCGGGCATGCAGGAGTTTTTCTACAGGTTGAATTCAGGCATTCTGGTTCGAACCATCAGGCGAAACCGGTTATATCACTGCCCGAGATCTGAAAACATCGCCTTTGACTTGCGCGCCAACCCCTGAGAGGAAGAATCCGATGAGTGTAGAAAAAGTAGCTGTCGTCACCGCTGGCGGCAGCGGCATGGGTGCGGCGGCGGCAAAGCGCCTGGCCGCGGACGGATTCAAGGTTGCAATCCTGTCCTCCTCCGGCAAGGGCGAGGCGCTGGCCAAGGAGTTGGGCGGGCTCGGCGTCACCGGTTCCAACCAGTCGAATGACGATCTGCAGCGCCTGGCGGACGTCACGCTCGAACGCTTTGGCCGCATCGACGTTCTCGTCAACAGCGCCGGCCATGGCCCGCGCGCGCCGATCCTGGAAATCACCGACGAGCAGTGGCACACCGGCATGGACGTCTATCTGATGAACGTCATCCGGCCGGTGCGCATCATCACGCCGCAGATGGTCAAGCAGAAGGCCGGCGCCATCGTCAACATCTCGACGGCATGGGCGTTCGAGCCGAGCCCGATGTTCCCGACCTCGGCGGTGTTTCGGGCGGGCCTTGCCGCCTTCACCAAGATTTTCGCCGACAAATACGCGCCCGACAATGTGCGCATGAACAACGTGCTGCCCGGCTGGATCGACAGCCTGCCCGCCACCGAGGAACGCCGCGACAGCGTGCCGATGCAGCGCTACGGCAAATCCGAGGAGATCGCCGCCACAATCGCGTTCCTCGCCTCCGAAGGCGCCGGCTACATCACCGGCCAGAACATCCGCGTTGATGGTGGCTTGATCCGTTCGGTGTGAGGCGGGGCGCCCTCCCTTCTCCCCTTGTGGGAGAAGGTGGCCTCGCGAAGCGAGGTCGGATGAGGGGTGCTCCAGAAAACACCAACGCCTCATTCCTTCCAGCACCCCTCAACCGTCTCGGCGCTGCGCGCCGATCCACCTTCTCCCACAGGGGGAGAAGGGAGGGCGCCTCTCCGTCCTCGCTCATTTAACCGTCTTGGGCGCCCCCAAAGCCCCCCCTCAGGCCGCATCCCCACCCAGCACCGCCGCCAGCTTCGGCAGAACGAGGTCGCCAACGCTGTAGGTGTGGAACTCACTTTTTGACACTGTATCGAGCTTGCGGAACCTCTCGACGAAGACGGGGTCGGAGAAGAACTCGTCGACATTGCCCGCCCCCTGGATGGCCTCGATGTTGACGACGGTCAGGCCATCGGTGCTCTTGGCCAGATTGCTCCACAGGAAGCCGGCCTTTCGCTCGGCCACGTAGTGCACGACATCCTGGATGATGCGGAAGGCCTCATCCTGTTTGCCGGGGTGAACGTGGATGACATTGACTATGAAGATCGTTGGTTCGGGCTTGGCGATAAAGCCGGCTGGGGAGATCGAATCCATGATGGGCTCCTGTCGGGAAAAGCGGCGTTCGTGCCGTCGCGCCACTGGATATCGACTCACGGATAGACGATAAATGGTCCTCTATTCGTGAGAGAACGGAATTTCATTCCGCAATTGGAGGCGTCATGGACCAGCTGGGGACGCTCGGCATTTTCGTGCAGGCAGCCGAGGCCGGCAGCTTCGTCGCGGCGAGTCGGACACTCGGGCTTTCAAGTTCGGCGGTCGGCAAGGCCATCGCCCGTCTTGAGGACAGCATCGGCGTACGCCTGTTCCACCGCTCGACGCGCAGCATGACGCTGACGCAGGAGGGAAGCTTCTATCTCGATACCTGCCGGCGCATCCTGTCCGAACTCGATGAGGCGCAAGCCGAGCTTTCTAAATCCCACACCGCGCCGCGCGGTCTTCTTCGGGTCAGCCTTCCCCTGACGGGAATGCTGTTGATGCCCGCGCTGTCCGCGTTCATGCGAGCCTATCCGGATATCAGGCTGGACCTCGATTTCACGGACCGCCTGGTCGATGTCATCGAGGAAGGTTTCGATGCCGTCGTTCGAACCGGGGATATCAGGGACACGCGGCTGATGAGCCGCAAGCTCGGCAGCTTCCGGCACCAGATCGTCGCCTCGCCCGACTATCTCGCGGCCTGGGGAACGCCGATAGTGCCGGAAGACCTTCTGCATCACAAATGTCTTCAACACCGCTACCCGAGTACGGGCAAGCTTGAACAATGGCCGCTGTCGCGCGACGGTGTGGAACTGCGGCTGGACCTGCCGACGACGACTGTCGCCAGCACCATCGAACCCCTCATCCATCTTGCCGAAAACGGCTTCGGCGTCACCTGCCTGCCGCCCTTTGCCGTCGAGGCGCAGGTTGCGAACGGAAGCCTGCGGCCGCTGCTTGAGGACTACCTTTCGGCGACCGGCACGTTCCGCATCCTTTGGCCCACGAGCCGTTATCTATCCCCGAAGATTCGAGTCTTCGTGGATTTCATGGCGGTGAACCTGTTCGCTCGTTAGCACGAGGTGCCGGCTCATCGCTCCACCTCGCTTCGTTATGCGAAGTGCCCGTTTTCGCTCATTTCCCAGTCTTCAACGCCCCAAAGCGAAATTCCATCGCCGCGAACAGCAGCCGTCGTAGCGCCGTCAGAAAGTGCCTGCCGGTTTCCATGTCGTGTTCTCCTCCCAGTATGACACGGTCAGGCCGCGTCTCCATCCAGCATTGCCCGCATGGCTGCCAGCATCGCCGCGTCGCCGCCAAGCGAACCGATGGCCTCGCCAGCCAGCGGCCGCGCCGCCGTCAGCCGCTCGGCAAGATCGGCCGATGCACCCAATTCCCGCAGCACATGCGCGGCCTGCCCTGCAGGCAGCGCGTTGAACCAGCGATAGCCCGCCGCGCGCCGCGCGGTGGGGTCGACAGCGCCCCACAGCCTGACGCGGGAAATGCCGCCATCGGGAAAGGCGTCGAGCCGCACGAAGGAAATCGGCGTGCTGGCCGGCAGCGGGAAGACATGCCGTGTGTCCGGCTGCAGGGGCCGGCGCGACAGCAATTGCTGCCATGCATCCGAATCCGCTTGCGGCATCGTCTCCCCGGTCGCGCCATGAAGCGCGACCTCGGCCGAGGCGTTGTATTTGAAATGCGCCGTGTCGATCTCGACCAGCCGAAGCGTGCCCGGCAGCGCCAGCCGGAACAGGGCATGATCGTTGCCGTCGTCGCGGCGGCGGCGCGTCTCCCAGCCGTCGCCCATGTTGCGGCCCTTGTCGGGCCGGTTGAGCATCGCCGCCGAAGTATAGAAGCCGTCGCTGCTGGTCACCACCTGGCCGCCATGGTCCTGGCTGGCAAGGTCGATGGTCAGGTGATCGAACAGGCGCGGGTCCGCGACGACATGGCCGAAGACGCGCAGCCGCGCGATGCCGCCATCGGGAAACGCCGACAGACGGATATGGGTGAAGCGGCGCCGGTCCGAAACCTCGAAGCGGTTGTGGGTATCGCCCTTGAGCGGCGAACGCGGAACGATCTCGATCCATTCGGTGTCGGTCGATTGCAGCGCCTTCGGACCGGGATAGCCCTCGACGCCGCACGCCTCGATGCGGCACGTGGTCGGGAAATTGCCGGTGAAGAAGGAGGTGTCGACATCGACGGCGGTGATAATGCCGGCAGCGCCCAGCCGGATCAGCGCCCAGTCGTGGCCGGGCTCGCGCCGGCGTTTGGTTTCCCAGCCGTCGACGATCTCGCCGCGCGGCCCGTAAGTGCCGGGCACGAAGGCCGAAGGTGTGGGCGTCAGCAGGCTTTCCTTCTCGCCGAAGGATTCGTCGCTGGCCGCCAGCACGCTTCCGCCCAGCCAGCGCGAGGCCAAGTCCACCTCGGCGGCGAAAGTCTCCTGCAGGCCGGGCATCGCATAGGCATCCTCGGCTGCCTTGGTCTTGCCGATCATATTCATCGACGGCCTCCCACGCGCAGCGCCGGGCCGACCGAGCGGGGCTTCAGCCCCAGCGCTTCCGACAGCGGCCAGCCGATGATCCGCTTGGCATCCGGCTTGGCGTAGGTCGATACCTTGCTGGTCTTCAGCCCGAGGCCGACCACCGCCTCGGCGAAGCGCACGGCGGCGGCAACGCCGTCGATGACGGGCACGCCGAGTTCCGAGGTGATGGCGTCTTCCAGCCCGGCCATGCCGGCGCATCCCAGGCAGATCACCTCGGCATGGTCCTGCTCGACCGCCTTGCGCGCTTCCTCGACGATCGAGCGCATGGCGCCGGTCGGGTCCTGGTCGACCTCCAGCGTGCTCATGCCGTTGGCGCGCACGGAGGCGCAGCGGTCCGACAGACCGGAGAGCCGCAGCCGGTCCTCGATCGGCGGCACCGAGCGCTGCAAGGTGGTGACGACGGAATAGCTGCGGCCGATCATCATCGCCATATGGGCGGAGGCCTCGCAGATCTCGATCACCGGCTGCTCGATCAACTCCTGCAAGCCGTCGCGGCCATGTTCGCCGAAGCCGGCCATCACAACCGCGTCGAAGGGCTCGTCATAGGCGAGCACCCGGTCCATCACGGCGACAGCGGAGATATAGCTCTCGAAATTGCAATCCACCGCTTCGGCGCCGAAGAACGGCGTCAGCGTGACGATCTCGGTGCCGGCCGATGCGGCGCGTTTTGCAGCCTCGTCGATGACATCCGACATCGACTGGCTGGTGTTGACGTTGACGACCAGGATCTTCATTTCAGGCACTCCTTTTCAGTTCTTGGGTCTCGCCGGCGGCAACGCCGTCGCGAGCAATAAATGCGCCGCGCGGGCGGCCGAATGGTTCGATGCGACGACCGCGCAGGAAGGTCTCCCTGACCACGCCGGTGAGCGTCTTGCCGGCATAGGGCGTCACCGGATGGCGATGATGCAGACGGGCCGGATCGACGGTGAATTCCGCATCGGGCGCGAAGACCGCGAAATCGGCGTCGCCGCCGACCGCGAGCCGGCCCTTGTGCGCCAGGCCGGCGAGCTCCGCCGGCCGCTCGGCCATCCAGCGCACGATGTCGGCCAGCGCATAACCGCGCTGCCGCGCCGCGCTCCACATCACCGGCAGGCCGAGCTGCAGCGAGGAGATGCCGCCCCAGGCGGCGCCGAAATCGCCGGTGTCCAGCGCCTTCATGTCGGGCGTGCAGGGCGAATGATCGGAGACGATCATGTCGAGCGTACCCTCGGCGATACCGCCCCACAGCCGCTCCTGATTCCTGGCCTCGCGGATCGGCGGGCCGACCTTGGCGGCGGTCTCGCCGTCGCCGATCTCTTCCGCCGACAGGGTCAGGTAATGCGGGCAGGTCTCGACGCTGAGCCGCACGCCGTCCTCGATGGCCGAGGCGATCATCGGCAGCGCGTCGGCGCTCGACAGATGCAATATATGCGCGCGGGCGCCCGTAGTGCGTGCCGCCTCGATCACTTCGGCGATCGACAGGTTTTCGATGCCCTTGGGCCGCGACGCGAGGTAATCGGCGTAGCGCCTTGTGCTGATAGTGGGCATCCGGGCCGAAGCCTCGGCGCTCTCGGCATGGACGATGAAGGTTGAGCCGAGCCTGGCCACCACCCGCATCACGCTTTCCATGTGTTCGGGCGAAATGCCCGGAAAATCGTCGGTGCCGGTGTCGCACAGGAACGATTTGAAGCCGAGCACGCCGGCGGCGTGCAGCTTTGGCAGGTCGGCGAGGTTCGACGGGATGGCGCCGCCCCAGAAGCCGACATCGACATGGCACTGGCCGTCGGCGGCACTGCGCTTGGCGGCCAGCGCCTCCAGCGTCACCGTCGTTGGCACGCTGTCCAGCGGCATGTCGACCAGCGTGGTGATGCCGCCGGCGGCGGCCGCGCGGGTCGCGGTCAGGAACCCTTCCCAATCGGTGTTCCCGGGTTCGCAGATATGGACGTGGCTGTCGACAAGGCCGGGCAGAAGCACGGTGTCATCACCGAGCGTGACGATCTCCCTGGCGGTTGCCGGTATGTCGAGCGCGCCGATACGGGCAATCCGGCCGGCGTTGACGCCGATCGAAACCGCCCGTTCGCCGTCGGGCATGATGGCGCGCGGCGCCCTGATGAGCAGGTCGAAGGATGTCATGGCGATTCCTCCCGTGTGTATGGCGGATGCATTGAATGAAGCGGAGGGACGTCCGGGAGCCGGTGGCGGCTCCCGGACGTCGCAAGGGGTCAGATGCTGGAGAAGCCGAGCAGCGCCTTCACATTGGCGCTCTTGTGGACGAGCGTCACGCCGATCAGGTAGACGACCGCGCCGGTCAGCCAGGACTGCAAGGCCGGGAAGCCGATATAGTCGCTGTTGAGCATCGGGATCAGGCCCGCCGTGTAGACGCCGACCAGCGTTCCGGCGGCGAGCGCGATGACGCCCGGCCAGTTGGCGATGCCGAGTTCACTCCAATTGGCGACGCGGAACATCGGGCGCTTGATGCCGAACAGCCAGGGCAGCAGGAACAGGTCGATCGCCATGATCGTGCTGGCCACAGGCACGGTGGTCGAGCCGATGCTGGTGGTCAGGTTGAACGTATCCTGCAGGTTCGGCAGGTAGAAGGTCAGCACCGAGGCGATCAGGCCGAGGCCGACGACCGTGTACTGGCGCTTCCAGCCGCGGATGCCGGACAGCACGTTCTGTGCGCCGTTGACGGCGATGTAGAGATTGCCGTCCTGCACCGCCCACTGGTTGATGACGATGACGATGATGCCGAGCAGCGCGCTGCCGAACATGGTGAAGTTGACGAAGTAGCTGATGCTCGGGCCGAAATCCGGCTGGTTGGAGAGCGCGGCGATCATGTAGCCCATGATCGGGAACAGCAGCGCGCCGACCAGATAGGAAATGACGATGGTCGGGATGTTCCACCACGCGGCCCGCCCTGCCTTGGCATAGCGGAAGAAGTCCGGCTCATTGCCCCAGGTGGAGAGGCCGACCATGGAGCCGATGACCATGAGCATGCCGGTCTTCGAGTCGACATGCGGCACCGCCGCCAGCACACTGCTGGACACGGTGGTGAAGGCCAGGATGGTGGCGAAGATGCCCCACACCAGGATCACCGGCACGGCGACGAACTGGGCGAAGCGCTGCACGCCTTCAAAGCCGAAATAGGTGTTGACGATCATGACGATCGCCAAAAGCGCGGTGATGGCGCCGACCGCCGGCAAGGTCATCAGCCCGCCGGCGATGTCGATGATGAATTTCACCGTGAACAGGTAGAAGGCCATGCCGTTGACGATGAGAAGCAGCGAGACGAGGCCGCTGCCAAGCGTGCCGAAGATGCTGCGCGCCATGACCGAATGGGTCTGGCCGGTGACGGCGCCGGCATTGGCCGAGCCGATGCAGTAGAGGCTCATCACACCGGCGGCGATCAGCATCGCCACCGTCAGTTCGGAGAGCGTCAGTCCCTGGAAGCGCGCGCCGTAGCCGACGAGCACGGTGCCGAACACCGCCTGCATCGACAGGAACTGCGCCAGCATGCGGAAGTTCGAACGCCGCTTGGACTGCGGCACGACGGATTCGGTATAGTCGGCAATGTCCGCCTCGGTGACGGACAGGATGGTCTCGACGCCGTCGGCGATGGCCGGCGGCGTTTCGGTCGGCAGCGTCTGCCTGGGTGATATGGGAGTTTGCACGGTCATCTCAGATTCCCCTTTTCGAGGTTGTTCCCCTGGTCGACACGCTGCTCGTCTTGCCTCTAGGGCAGCATCAACGAGACCGATGCAATGTCGCCATGTTCAACCATAGAAAGGGCCTCCACCCACCATCAACGTCCAAAGATCGAACGCGATACATTGACAAAATCAATGCATTTTCCTCTCACCCCGCCCGCGACGGTTCGACGATCTCGGCGATGAACAGGTCGCGCGCCGTATGGCCGGGGCTCTGCGGGTCCGTCACCACGAACATGTTGTTGCGCGGCACGTTGCTTCCGGAAAGCAGCGGCCACAGCCGGCCGGCATCGACTTCGGGCTGCGCGTAGCCTTCGGGCAGGAAGCACAGGCCGACGCCCAGCACCGCAAGCCGCTTGGCCTCCTCCAGATGATCGGACATGCCGGCGATGTTGCGGCCGAGCCCGTGCTCGAGCCGGAACTGGGTCAGTTCGTCGCCCTCGTCGGCGCCGGTCAGCACGAAGGCCTCCACCGCAAGGTCGGCCGGCTCGGTGACAGCCTTGCCGAACAGCGGATGCGGACGCCCGCAATAGGGCCGGTGGATCTCGGTGAACAGGTGCAGATAGGCAAGCTCGGCCCGCTTGACCCGCGATGGCGAGATGCCGACATCGATCTTGTGCTGGATCAGCGAATTGACCACTTCGGTCCACGCCGCCACCTCGACGATCAGTTCGACGGCGGGATACTTCGCATGGAACGCCGCGATGGCGTCATCGAGCGCCGGCGCGACCAGATTGCTGACCAGCATGACCCTGAGATGCCCGCGTATCTCGGCCTTCACGTCGGACAGCCGCGCCGGGATTTCGCGGATGGCGCCGGTAAAATCGCGGCAGCGCTCGGCGAGGATGCGCCCCTCCTCGGTCAGCTCGAAACCGGTCGGGCCGCGCTGGCACAGCGTCACGCCCAGCCGCTCCTCCAGCCGTCGCAGCGCCAGGCTCAGCGCCGGCTGCTTGCGGTTGAGTTCCTGCGCCGCCCTGGTGACGCTGCGGGCATTGGCGATCTCGTGGAAGAATTTCAGCAGGTTCCAGTCGAGATTCCTGGCAAACTGCAGGTCCCGCATCGCCGCATCCGCCTGCTTGCGCCCCAATGCCCCGTCCCCTGCCCGCTGCGTGAGCCCTCAGCTTAGGCGGGGAACCGGCGGGCGGCAACGCATTGGCGGTTGCTGGCGGATTCGTTAGGCCGCTATGTGATGATGGACAAAATGTTGGCGCAGCGCCAACGTTGATGACGTTCCTGCTCCCGCGACGCACCCATCTACCCTAAGCCATCCGCCGGTCCGACTCGATGCCAACACTCGCCCGCGCAACGATCGCCTCCAGCGGCTCCGGCCGGTGCAGCAGGAAACCCTGGCCAAAAGCGACGCCCATGTCACGGAGGATGTCGAGCGTGTCTTGCCGCTCGATCTTCTCCGCCACCACGCTACAGCCGAGGCTCCTGGCGATGCTGGTGATGGCCGAGACGATCTCGCGGTCGAAGCTGCTCTCGGTGATATGTTCGATGAAGGAGCCGTCGATCTTGATCGTGTCGACAGGAAAGCGGCGCAGATATTCGAACGAGCTCATGCCGGCGCCGAAATCATCGAGGCTGACGCGGCAGCGCCGTTCACGCGCCTTGCGCACGAACTGTTCGGCGGCGTCGAAATTGGTGACGGCCGCGGTTTCGGTGATCTCGAAGCCGATGCCCGAATGCGGCGCCCCGGTCTCCTCGATGACGCCGTCGACGAAGTCCCACAGAAGCGGGTCGCTCAGCGTCTGTGCCGACAGGTTGAAGCCGAGCGTCAGCGCGCCGGCACGCAACGCCGGGCCATGCTGGATGAGTGCGGTCCTGATGATCCAGCGGTCGAGCCGCGACGCGATGCCAAAACGCTCCGCCACCGGGATGAATTCGCCGGGCGGCACCAGCCGGCCATTGCGCCCGACCATCCGCGCCAGCACCTCGACATGGCGGATCTTGTCCCAGCCCTGGCCGAGCAAATGGATTTCCTGGCCGAACAGTTTCAGCCTTCCGTCCTCCATCGCATCGACCGTGTCGGCGGCGACCCGCGCGGCATTGAGGCCACCGGAGCCCGATGCAGTCTCGGCGGAGAACACCGCGAAGCGGTTGCGCCCGGCGGCCTTTGCCGCGTAGCAGGCATCGTCGGCACAGGCGAGCGCATCGGCCACGGTGGTGGTGGCGTCGTCGACAAAGGCGATGCCGATGCTGGCCGCGAGCTTGCGTGAGGTGGCCGATCCGAGATCGGCGTTGCGCACCGAAGCGAGCACGGCGACGGCCAGCCGCTCGGCCTGCGCTGCATCGCAATCGGGCACCAGCAGCGCGAATTCGTCGCCGCCCAGCCGCGCGGCCTGCGCCTGCGCCGGCAGGCAGCCGACAATGCCCCTGGCGACGCTTTTCAGCGCCAGGTCGCCCGCGGCATGACCGGCGAAATCATTGAGCGCCTTGAAGTAATCGAGATCGACATAGAACACCGCGAGCGGACCCGCCGCGATATGCCCGGCCAGCAGCCGGTCGAACGCGGCGCGGTTGAGCAGCCCGGTCAGCGCGTCGTGGCGGGCGGCATAGGCCAGTTCCTGCTCGCGCAGCTTGTCCTCGGTGATATCGCGCACCGTGCCCAGGATCTGGCCGGAAGCGCCGGCGGCGATGAAGCGCACCAGCGATTCCACGTGGCGGATTTCGCCGTCGCGCCTGATGATGCGGTATTGCGAGGCCACCACGGTGTCGGAATCCGCCGGCGGCTGGTGCGCCCGCTCGGTGGCGGCCTTGTCGTCCGGATGCAGGTAGGTATGCCAGAGGCCAGCCGTCACCTCGTCGCTGTCAGCGACCAGGCCAAATATGTCCCGGGTGCGGGCGTCCCAATAGCTCTTGTTGGTGTCGATGTCGTAGTGCCAGATGCCGGTGCCACTGGCGGCGAGCGCCAGGCGAAAGCGCGCATTGACCTGCTCGAGCTGATATTCCGCCTGCTTCTGCTTGGTGATGTCGGTCTGGACGCCCATCAGCCTGGTGGGTCGGCCGTCCTCGTCGCGCTCGACGATGCCGCCGCGATCGAGCACCCAGACCCAGTGACCATCCTTGTGCTTGAGCCGCAGCTCCGTCTCGATGTTGTCGCTCAGGCCCGCGATGTGGCGGTCGCCGCTGGCCAGCGCGCGTTCGCGGTCGTCGGGATGAGTCAGCCGGAACCAGAGGTCGCTGGCGTTGGCAAGCTCACCCTCGTCATAGCCAAGCATCCGTGCCCAGGTGGCGGAATAGAAGCAGTCGCCGCTTGTGATATCCCAGTCCCAGACGCCAAGATGCGCGCGCTCCAGCGCACGCGCCCAGAACGTTCCGTTGCGGTTCTTCTTGTCGTTTTCAGCCATGCCCTGGGTTTGCCCGCGCAAATCACGGCCAATGTGCACAAAACCCAACAAGAAACAGTTACCGCTAAAACAGCATATTCGAACGACGCATGATATGCTTCCTGGACGGCCCCTGACGGGTCAGGCCGAACTTCGCAACATCAGCTCGGCGTTCAGCAGGATGCGGCCGGCTCCCGGTTTTGCCGCAGGCGATTTCTCATCGAGCCTCTCCAGCAGAAGCTCGATGGCTAGCCGGCCGATCTCGTTGTAGTTCTGCGCGACCGTTGTGAGCGGCGGACAGGCATATCGTGACAGCGGGTGGTCGTCATGCCCGGCGACCCGCAGGTCGCAATCCGCCCCGTGCCCCACCTTCAGGCCCAACTGATACGCAGCCGCGATCACGCCGAGCGCGACGCGGTCATTGGCGCAGAGCACCGTCCTGGTCGCAAAGCCCGGCCCCTTCAGGATGCGGAGCGCCTCGTCAAAGCCGAATTTCTCGAAATCCCACGACCGCGTGTCGGTAACTGGCACGATGCTCGGCGTCATCTTGAACTGCCGCATGGCCTCGACATAGGCATCCTGCCGGGCATTGGCGTTGTTGTTGACGAGTGGCATGGCGAAGTAACAGGGCGGCGCGCCGGACCGGCAGAGATAATCGACGATGAGCCGAAAACTCTGTCGGTTGTCGGTGCCGACGAAGGAGGAGGTCTCGTCCAGCGGCGAGTCGACATAGATCAGCGGGATGCTCGCTCCGAGTTCCGCCAGGATGCGATGGTGCGACTGCACGCCAAGCGGCGCGATGATGGCGCCGGCGATGTTCATCGACTTGAACGTCTGGATAGCCTGGTCTTCCATTTCGGCGCGTCCGTCCGAGGACAGCACGAAGGCCAGGAACCCTGCTTCATTGGCGATCGTCTCGATGCGGCGCGTCAGCGCCATGTAGAAGGGATCGGTCGAATTCGGGATGATGACGCCCAGGATGTTGCTGCGTCGGCGGTTGAGATTGACGGCGAACATGGAAGGCCGGAAGTCGGATTTCTTCAGCGCCACCTCGATGGCGCTGCGCGTGTTCTTCCTTACCGAGTTGGGATCGTTGAAATATTTGGAAACCGTCGTGCGAGACAGACCGACAAAGGCCGAAAAGTCCTCCATCGTCCTGATCGTCTTTGCCATTCACGCGCTCCCTATTGCATGTCGCCCAAAAGTGTTCGGCGGTTTTGGGAAAACGACATGCATAAAAACAAAGACCTGGAGCGCGTCGCATGAATCCGTTCAGGCGCGACGCGCTCTCTCATCTTGATAGATGAGTCACCGTTCCGCCGAAAGGCGAAGCATCTGTCTTTCCCGCGCAGGCCACGGTCTAGGATTCCGCCGAGAACTGTACCTTCATCGTCGTCGGGTCGCCGCTGGCCTTGGCGAAGAATGGCAGCAGTTCCGAAAGCGGCAACTGGTGGCTGACCAGCCGCGCCATCGTGCCATCGTCTTGGGCGAGGATGTCGAGCGCCTGCGGGATGTTGCGGTTGAGCGAATGCGACCCGGCCAGCCTGATCTGCCGGCGAAATATCTCGAACGGTGCGACCGAGATCCGGGCATCGGGCGCGCAGACGCCGAAGACCAGCGCCGTGCCGCCATCGGCGGTGAAGCCGATCATGCCTTCGACCACCTTGGCGACGCCGGTGGCGTCGGCGACGAAATCGAAGCCGCGCGCGCGCGCCGACAGCGCCTGCGAACCGGACATCAGCGGCTCCAGCCCGAGAGACTCGGCAAAGGCAAGGCGCTGTTCGCTGATGTCGGCGACCGCCACTTTTCCCACGCCCTTGGCCTTGAGCGACAACGCCAGGAGCAGGCCGATCGGCCCCGCGCCAAAGACAAGCGCCGTGCCGGGCGCACGCGCGCCGGCTTCGATCCCGGCGGCACCAAGACCATTGAGGACGCAGGCGAGCGGCTCGGCGAGCGCCGCCGTCTCGAACGGGAGATCGCCGATCCCGTGCAGATGATCAACGGCAACGAGGCTGAACTCGGCGAAACCGCCATTCTCGGTCACGCCGTAGGCCCTCAGCCCCGCGCACAGATTGGTCAGGCCCTTCATGCAGGCGGCACAATGGCCACAGGGAATGTTGGGGTCGACGGCAACCCGGTCGCCTGTCCTGACGGTGGTGACGTCGTCGGCGACCGCCTCGACCATTCCAGCATATTCGTGACCTGGAACCAAGGGAAACGCGCCCTCCCCGTAGCGGCCATGCAGCACCTCGATATCGGTATGGCAAAGCCCGGCCGCGCGAACCCGCACCAAAGCGTGTCCCGGTTTAATCTCTGGCAGATCGAGATCCGCCATGCCGGCGACGCCCGCGGCGGTAAATCGGATGGCCTTCATGTCTGTCTCCCTTGTTCCGGACGGCGCGGCTCAGGCACGCGTCAGCTCATCCAGTTGCCGCCGTCGACATTGTAGGTCTGCGCCAGGATATAGTCGCTGTCGGACGAAGCCAGGAACACGGCAAGCCCGGCAATATCCTGCGGCTGCGCGAACCGGCCGATCGGAACGGACTTCGCCACCGCCGCCTTCTTCTCGCCCGGCTTCAGCCCTTCCCAGCGGGCGAAATGCGCATCCACAACCTCCCAATGCTCGCCATCGACGACACCGGGCGCGATCGCGTTGACGTTGATGCCGTGCTTCACCAGCGCAAGTGCCGCCGACTGGGTCGCCGAGATGATCGCTGCCTTGGAGGCGCAGTAAAGCGTCACCAGCGCCTCGCCGCGGCGGCCGGCCTGGCTTGCCATGTTGATGATCTTGCCGCCGCGACCGCGCGCGATCATGACGTTGGCCACCGCCTTCATCATGAACAGCGGCCCCTTGAGGTTGATGGCGAACACCCGGTCGTAGCTCGCTTCGGTGATATCGGTTATCGGCGCCATGTCGAAGACGGCCGCATTGTTGACGAGGATGTCGATGCCGCCGAAATCGCTATCGACCTTGGCGACAACGCTCTCAATCGCATCGAGGTCGCTGACGTCGAGCCTGACGGCGCTGGCCGCCGCGCCGATCTCGGCGGCGGCCCGCGTCGCGCGCTCGATGTCGATATCGGCGATCACCACCCTGGCGCCTTCGCGCGCATAGGCCTGCGCGAAGCCGAGGCCAATGCCACGCGCACCGCCTGTTATGAGGGCAATCTTGTTGTTCAGCTTCATGTCGAATTCTTCCTGGGTTTTCGAAAGATATCAGCCAGATGGCGGAGTGCGACGTCACGCCGGGCTGCCGCCAACGAACGCACGGACCCGCCTTGGCGGATCCGCGCATCCTCCGGCCTGCTTCGATGGGAGGTCACTACAGGCGCGGATCGCCAAGGGCGGCCCCGCCGCTTGGCTACCTGTATGAGTCCACCTGTATGGACTTGAGCTCGGGCTATTTGATGTACCCTGCCTCCGTCATCGTCTTCTCCACTGCACTCTGTGCGCCGTCGAGTGCGTCATCCACCGATTGCTGTCCGGTTACCGCCGCAGCGACCGCCTGGCCGACCTGGGTTCCGATGCCCTGGAATTCCGGGATGGCGACGAACTGGATACCGGTATACGGCACCGGATCCTTGGTCTGCTTGGTCGGATCGGCGGATTCGATCGCCGAAAGCACCGTCGCGGCGAAAGGCGCCGCCTTCTGGTAGTCCGGGCTGGCATAGGTGGACTTGCGCGTTCCCGGAGGTGCGGCGACCCAGCCTTCGGTCTCGCCGACGCGCTGGACATAGGCTTTCGATGTCGCCCACTTCACGAACGACTTCGCGGCCTCCGCCTTTTTGGAAGTAGCCGGAATGGCCAGGCTCCATGCCCAGCCCCAGGCCGAGCCATTGGGCGTGACCGCCACCGGCGCCTTGGCGAAGGCAACCTTGTCGGCGACCTTGCTTTGCTTGGGATCATAGACGCGGCCCGCCGCCGATGTGGCATCGATCCAGATAGCGCAATGTCCCGAGGCGAACAGCGCCTGGTTTTCGTTGAAGCCGTTGGAACTCACGCCCGGAGGTCCGTATTGCTTCATCGCGTCGACATACCAGCCGATCGCCTGCTTCCATGCCGGCGAATTGATCTGCGGCTTCCAGTCCATGTCGAACCAGCGGCCGCCGAATGTATTCACCAGAGTGCCGACGAAGGCCATGTTCTCGCCCCAGCCCGGCTTGCCGCGCAGGCAAAGGCCGTACTGTTCCTTCGACTTGTCGGTGAGCTTGGCGGCAAACTCCTTGATCTGGTCGTAGGTCGGCGTCTCCGGCATCTTCAGGCCGGCGGCGTCGAACAGATCCTTGCGGTAGAGGGTGAATGAGCTTTCGGCGTAGAAAGGCACGGCGTAAAGCTTGCCGTCGACCGTCAGGCCGCTGCGGACCGGAGCGATCAGATCGTCGTAATCATAGTCGGCGCCGAGATCGTTGAGTGGTGCCAGCCAGCCATTCTTGCCCCAGATCGGCGTTTCATAGCCGCCGATCGTCAGCACGTCGAACTGGCCGGCCTTGGTCGCGATGTCGGTGGTGACCCGCTCGCGCAGGACATTCTCCTCCAGCACCAGCCAGTTCACCTTGTTTCCGGTCGCCTTCTCCCACTCGGGCGACAGCTTCTGCATGATGATCATGTCGCCATTGTTGACCGTCGCGACCGTGATCTCCTCGGACAAGGCGGCACTTGCCGTCAGCGCTGATGCAGCGACGGACGCGGCGAGCATTGCAATAAATTTTCCTGATGGCATTTCGTCTCCTCCTTTACGAATGCGCATGTAGAAATGAACATGCGTGTATATTCTATTGCCCTGGCGTGTATTCGTGTCAAGCGCCGCCGGACCTGATTTTTGGCTGATAACCGCGCCCTCTGTGCGGTAAACCGCTAAGCGGCTCTCCATAAAAGCCGCGCGTGAATTAAATAAAATGCACGCACGTACAGTTTTTGTTGACTTCGCTTTCGCCGCGATTTACCTCGGTTGCAGCCAGGCGCTATCGTGCGGGCCGCACGCCGCCCGCGTCCGGCTGGCTGGGGACGAGAAGGAATTGCAGCAATGAGCCTTCCCCGTAGGGAGATCGCCGCCGAATCCGCCGGGCCGACGATTGCCGCCGGCGAAATCCTGGTCGAGATCATGGCGACGGACCGGGGCCTGGGCTTCCTCGAGCCGCAGACGCTGATGGGCCCCTATCCGAGCGGTGCTCCCGCCATCTTCATCGATCAGGTCGCGAAGCTGGGGGGCGGCGCCGGCATCATCGGCTGCGTTGGCCGCGACGATTTTGGAACGATCAATCTGGAAAGGCTGAGGCGCGACGGCGTCGACGTCTCGGCCGTGACGATCAGCGACCGCTACCCGACGGGCAGCGCCTTCGTGCGCTACCGACCCGACGGCGGCAGGGACTTCGTCTACAACATCGCCGAATCCGCCGCCGGCCGGATCAGCCTTACCGAGGAAGTGCGCCGCCTGGCGGACGGCGCCGGCCATTTGCATGTCATGGGCTCGGCCCTGTCGATATCCGGGCTGAAGGAAATCGTCGGCTATGCGGCGAAGTCAGTGCGTGCGCGCGGCGGCTCGACCTCCTTCGATCCCAATGTGCGCAAGGAACTGATCGAAGGCGCCGACGGCGCGCAATTCGCCGCGCTGGTCGACGATGCCGACCTGCTGCTGCCCTCCGGCGACGAGTTGCTTGCAGCCGCCGGGGTCGACGATGAAGACCAGGCGGTCAAGGCGTTGATCGCGAGAGGCGTCGGCGAGATCGTGCTGAAGCGCGGCGCCGCCGGCTCCTCCCGGTTCGGCGCCGACGGCACCAGGATCGACTGTGCCGGTTTCCTGGTGGAGGAAGTCGACCCGACCGGCGCCGGCGACTGTTTCGGCGCCACCTATCTGACCTGCCGGCGCAAGGGCATGGAGCCCGCGAAAGCGCTGTTCTATGCCAATGCCGCCGGCGCCCGCAATGTCACGCGGCGCGGGCCGATGGAAGGCATCGCCGGCTTCGATGTGCTCGACCAGTTCATCGCTGGGACCGCGAGGGCGGCATGATCAACCCGCTTGCAGGCCTCGCCACTGCCCGGAAGGATGGAGCGCCCTACGGCATCACCTCGATCTGCTCGGCCCATCCGCTCGTCATCCAGACGGCGATCCGGCGTGCCGTCGCCGACACGGACACCACGCTGCTGATCGAGGCGACCTGCAACCAGGTCAACCAGTTTGGCGGCTACACCGGCATGACGCCTGACCTGTTCATCGCCTTCGTGCGCGAGATCGCCGGCAAGGAAGGTCTCGACCCCCGGCGGATCATCTTCGGGGGCGACCATCTCGGGCCGAACCCGTGGCGCAATGAGCCAGCGGCGCGGGCGATGAACAAGGCCGAGGCCATGGTCACCGCTTATGTCTGGGCCGGCTTCTCAAAGATCCATCTCGACGCGTCGATGGGATGCGCGGGCGAGCCGGCCGCGCTGGACGACGAGACCATCGCCACCCGAGCCGCACGGCTTGCCAAGGCGGCCGAAAAGGCGGCGCGCGCGGCGGGCAGCGCCTTGCCGGTCTATATCATCGGCACCGAAGTCCCTGCGCCCGGCGGCGTCGACCACGCGATCAGCGACCTGAAACCCACGCAAGCAGCGGCGGCGCGCCGCACGATCGAGGTTCATCGCGAGATCTTTGCCCGCGAGGGCCTGGCGGAAGCATTTGGCCGCGTCATCGCCGTGGTCGTGCAGCCGGGCGTCGAGTTCGGCAGTCAGAACGTTGTCGCCTACCGGCCCGAGGCGTCGACGGCGCTGACCGGACTGCTCGATGAAGAACCGTCCCTGGTCTACGAGGCTCACTCCACCGACTACCAGAGCCGCGCGGCGCTGGCGGCACTTGTCGGCAACGGCTTTCCGATCCTCAAGGTCGGTCCCGGGCTGACCTTCGCCTTGCGCGAGGCGCTTTACGGGCTCGACCTGATCGCCTCCGAAATGGTCGCCGACTATGGCGAACGGTCGCTTGCCCGCACCATGGAGCGCGTGATGCTGGCATCACCCGGCCATTGGCACAGCCACTATCATGGCAGCGAAACGAGCCTCTATCTGCAGCGGCATTACAGCTACAGCGACCGCATCCGCTACTACTGGAGCAACCCCAGCGCCGCCGTTGCCTGCGGTCGCCTGATCGAGGCGCTCAACGGCGTCGGCATTCCCGAAACGCTTATGCGGCAGTTCCTGCCGATGCTGCCGGCCGAACTGGGACCGTCGGGAAATCCCCATTCCATCCTCCACGCCGCGATCGGCCAGGTGCTGGCCGACTATGATGCGGCTTGCCGTGGGGACGGTGGCTGAAAAGCGTTCGCAGCCGTTGCTTAATACCAGCGGCCTCGGCCAAACCAGCCGCCACCGAATACAATGATGACAATGAGTATGATAAGAAGCGTGGTGGTGCTCATCTGTGTTCTCCTGGGACTGCTACCGACCACCTCCACCGCTATTCCGCGGCGCGTTGCTCGCGATGCATTCCGATGCGAACCAACGGCCATGACAGCGTTTCGTTCCGTTGAACGAGGTCAGCGTCACACCGCCGCATTTTTCAAATTCAGGTCGTCGGTATGCGCGGTTCCTGCACCAGCCAGAACGTCTTTTTGGGCACCAGATCGGTAATCAGGAAATCGAAGGTCGCCGTCTTCAGCGGGTCGATCTTGCCGTTCCTGAACAGCAGGCGGTCATAGGGCGCCAATTCCCGATAATAGTCGGCGAAGCCGCTGGACGCGATATAGTCCGGCGCCTTGTTGGGTTGGTCGAAAGACAGTCCGTCGTCGTCAGTGCTCGGCTGGCCGAGGATCGACTGCAGCTCGAACTGGAATTCGATCCAGCCTTGCCCGCCATTGTTGAGCACGTCGATGCGCATTTTCAGCATGCCGGTGGCGAATTTGCCCGCCACGCCGAACGGCTGGATCGGTTTCACCGCACGGATCGTTAGCGTCACCGGTGTCGCCGAATTCAGCTCTTCGGTGATGACAAACGGATCGTCCCTGCTCCCATTGCCCGAGGCGCCCGTGATGTGGAAACCGCCGAGTTCATCGGAGAACGAATAGGCTCCGGTCGTCATGACCGTTTGCCCGCTTGCCGATGTCGGAAGCACGGCCAACAGCAAAGGGGCCAGAAATGCCATTCGGCAAATCCGGCCAACTGGGAAGGGAAAGCGCGTCGACGAAAAGCCAGATGGCTCGAGAATGCGCATGAAACGAGTATGGCCGATAAGCCGACCGTCGAACACTCAAAAACGCAAGCAGCAGGCTTCTATGTGACCGGAACAACAGGTGACGCCCGGACGCTATCGTCGCCGGGATCGCTGGCTCATGTCGAGGCCACGACCTCGACCACGGACTTGACCGGTTGCTCCGGCTTGCCGAATGGACTGCTTCGCTCACAGCCGAACAAAACCAGTGAGCCCGCGACCAGGAGCATCATACGAAAGATCAAACTGCGCATTGGACGTCCCCCGACAGGTACAGGGCGGTCAGCCAGATCTGCCAGCCAAAGAATCCAGCGATTGAAATGGCCTCCATGGCCACGCGCCCTCTCGTTTACCGCATGGGTGAAGGTTGGAATTTTGGCACTTTGCCGTTGCCGCGACAGTGAAGACTTTCACGCGCTGTCGCGAAAAGCGATCATTTGTGCAATCACGCATCCGCGCCCCGATACCAGGAAAAACAATCCGCACGGTTTGTTTTATGCCGTAGGCGGACCTCGTTATCCCATCAGGCGGGAACCGCTCGCGTCCGCAGCTTGAAATGCGCGGCTATGGTTCGCGCGACCAGTGCCGGGTCTTCCCAGTGCGGATTGTGGCCGCAATGCTCGGCGTTGACGAAGACGGCGCAGGGAATCTCGTCGCGTAGCCGCTGCTGATGCGTTGCATCAAACAGCGGGTCGCGGCCGCCGCCGATGATCAGCGTTTTCACGCGAAGGGCGCGCGCGCTGGCGGTCAGGTCGGTGCGGCGCACCTGTCCGAGGATGGCGCGCCAGAGTGCGGACGGCATCGCCGACGCCTCCTGCGCCACCATCCGCAGGAACTCCGGCGCAATTTCGGCCTCGCAGGCGTGCCAATAGTCATAGAAAGGGTCGGCCGAGGATATCGGGTCTTCAAATGAGCCGACACCGATCACCATGGGATGATCGTCGGCGATGTCAGGCCGCAATGTTCCGGCCAGCACCACCAGCCCGCCGAGCATGTCGGGATATGCGGCGGCGGTCTCGATGGCGACCATGCTGCCCAGCGAATGGCCGACCAGAACCGGCCGCTCCAGCCGCAAGGTCCTGATCAGCCCGGCGACATCAACTGCGAAATCCGCTGGGCTGAGGCCCCCAGCGCCTACCGGCGAGGCGCCGTGGCCGCGCAGGTCCGGGATGATGAGCCGGCGGCCAGCCAGATGCGGCGCCATCAGCGAGAAGCTGCGGCTGGTGTCGGTGAAACCATGCACCAGCACCAGCGCCGGGCTCTCGCTGGCGATCTCAACAGTATCTGTCGAGACGCAGGCGATCTCAACGAAAGCCGTCTCGGAGCCGGCGAGCTTGCACTTGCGGGCCACCCAGCCCTGCTGATCCGCTACCTTCACAGGCCGAGCTTCTGCTTCACGGCCTCCAGTCCAGGCTTGCCGTCGAATGTCGTGACGCCGGCCAGCCAGGCATCAAGCTTGCCCGGATTCTCCTTGATCGCCTTCAGCCCCGCCTCCTCCGGCTTCAGGCCGTCATTGATCAGATAGCCCATGCCGACATTCTCGAAATCGATATCAAAGGTGAGATTCTTCAGCAGTTGCCCGGCATTGGGACACTCAGCGACATAGCCCTTGCGCACCTGGGTGCTCACGGTCGCGGCGCCGAAATTCGGCCCGAAGAACTTGTCGCCGCCGGTCAGATATTTGAAATCATACATCCGGTTCATCGGGTGCGGCGCCCAGCCCTGGAAGACGATGAAGCGCTTTTCCTTGATCTGGTATCCGACCTCGGAAAGCATGCCGGCCTCGCTGGACTCGACCACTTCCCAACCCTTGAGATCAAGCGACGGATCGGCGATCGCGTCCATCATCAGTTGGTTCGAACCGGGCTCGATGCCGTACATCTTCTTGCCGAACTTGTCGGCGAACTTGTGCAGGTCGCCAAAATCCTTGACGCCCGCGTCCCAGACATAGGTCGGTACGGCGAAGGTGTATTTCGCGCCGGTGAGATTGACGCGCACATCGTCGATCGAACCATCCTTCTTGTAGGGCTCATAATAGGTGACCATGGCCGGGTCCCAATAGCCGAGGAAGATATCCAGATCCTTGTTCTTCAGGGATTCGTAGATGACGTTGATGCCGAGCAACGAACTATCCGCTTTGTAGCCCAGCGCGTCGAACAGGACGCTGGCGACGCCGGTGGTGAAGGCAAGGTCGTTCCAGCCCGGCTCGGCCATGCGCACGGCCTGGCATTGTTCGGGCTCGGCCGCGACGGTTGGCTGCACAGCCAGCGCCAGTACAAACAGCGAGGCGCCCATACGAAGGATCCGAAGCATTTTGTTCTCCTCATTGACAGTCGATTTTGACCCGTTGGTCTTATTATTGTCCCGCCGGTCAATTCTTGATCTCGGTGGACGAAAATGTCAACGTGGATTCTGAAAGAGGGGATCGGCCCGTGAAGCTCACGCGCATCAGCGACATCAGGCGCAAGGAGTTGCGGCAGGCGGCTTATGTCGTGCTGCAGCGCGAAGGCATTGCCGGCGCGACCATCGAAAAGGTCGCCGCCCAGGCCGGCGCCTCCAAGGGCATCGTGCTCCACTATTTCAAAAGCAAGCAGGAGCTGTTCGAGCATGCGATGCGCGAGTCCAATCTCGTGCTGCGCGATGCCGTGGTGGCAAGGCTGAAAAAGGCCGACACGCCGATGCAGCGCATCGACGCCGTTATCGACGGCAATTTCGAACCGCACCTTTTCCAGCCCTCGCTCTGCCACGCCTGGCTGTCACTGTGTGGTGAGGTGCCGCGCGACGAGAAGCTGCGGCGCATCCAGAAGGTCATCCACGGGCGGATGCGCTCGAACCTGATGTCGGGCCTGCGCGACCTCGTTCCCGTCGAGGAGGCCGAGGACATCGCCTTCGGCATCACCACGCTGATCGACGGCCTATGGTTGCGGCTCGGCCTTCAGTCCGACGGCGTCACGCGCGACCAGGCGCTGCGCCAGGTCAAGGGCTACCTCACTGCCCGGCTCGCGGCCATGAAGGCCACCGCCTAGCCAAGCCAGGCTCACACATGCACGTCGCCATGCGACAGTTCGCCCTCGTCGTCGGGGACGAGATAGGCAGCCGCGAAAAGCCCGGCATAGAAGAGCACGACCAGGACAACGACGACCGCGCCGGGTACCGGCCCGAGTGCCGCGCCAGCCAGCGCGTCGTGCAGCGACCCGGCGATGCCGACGTCGACGCCTTCCTTTTGCAGGGCGGGCGTCGTGATCTTCAGCACCCAGGCCAACAGCAGGATCAGGTACATGAAGATGTAGTTGCGGCGCAGCCGCCGGGCGAGCGAGGCGCGCTGCGATACGAGAAAGCGCGGCGCTCTCAGGCTCTCGCCCAGGATGGACAGCCAGTTGGAAGCGAAATCGGGCTGCGGCGAGAAGATCTGGGCGAAATAATAGCGTTCGAACTGGCGCACGCGCGCCCGGTAGACGTCGAAGAACCGGTAGCGGCGTGCCTCGATCCATAGCAGCAGCGTGATCAGCAGCATGGCGAACAGAAGCACGCCGTGATGCGCGTTGGCCGCCGACAGGGACACCGACAGCATGGCGGCGACCACGGTGATCGCCCAGTTGCTGGTACGGTCGAGCCGGTCGCGCCAGCCGGCCATGCGGGCGATCTCGGCGCGATGGAAATGCGACAGCGTGGTGGCAAGCTCCGACGAGGTCAATCCGCGCGCGAGCTTGTCCGAGACCTGGGGCGGGGGCGGCTGTTCCATCGGCTTGGCGATGGCGGGCGCAACCGCCTCGGATGCGGCGGTTTCAGCTATTGTGACGATATCGGGCGTGGCCATGCTGCCTCCCGCACCATGAACGCCGACCGGCCGTTTTCCGTTCCTTGTTGTTCCAGCCGTCGGTGCCACCCGCAGTCTATACCCGCATCGGTGTGCCGGCAAACGGACGTGACAGCCATGAGCGGCAAAAATGTTCACCGCGATCGTCAGTTTTTTCAGACTGCCAGCGACGGAAACGGCTGTCACGACCGTTCAATGCTGGACTGACCTGATTGCTTGACCAATCGCTTGACTTGAAAGGACGCACGTATGGATTTCAGACCAAGGCTACGCCTCGCGCTCATCCCGCTCGCGCTGCTGATCGCCTGGCCGGCGGTTGCCGCCATGAAGGGTGATACCGATGGCGACGGCAAGCTGTCGCTTACCGAGTTCCAGGCCATGACCCGCAAGCAGATGCTGCGCGCCGACACCAATGGTGACGGGAAAGTGTCCTTGGACGAGTGGAAGGCGCGGCCGGCATCGGCCAAGATGAAGGGCGACCCGGAGAAGATGTTCAAACGGCTGGACACCAACGGCGATGGCTTCATCGATGGCAACGAGATCGACGCCCTGGCCAAGAAGCGCTTCGAGCGGCTGGACACCAATGGCGACGGCTTCCTTACCCAGGACGAACTCGACGCCCGCAAGGCGGCGAAGAACGCGAACGACTGACGACGCAATTGTACGGACAGCATGCCTTTGACCGCCAGGGAGACAGACGAGGAGCTCCTTGTGCGGATCGCGCGCAATGACCCGGCCGCGACCGCCGACATGGTCGCCCGCAAATTGCCGCGCCTGCTGGGGCTTGCCGCCCGCATGCTTGGTGACCGGGGCGAGGCCGAGGATGTCGCACAGGAAGCATTCCTTAGGATATGGCAGCAGGCCGCGCGCTGGCAGGCCGGCACCGCGCGCTTCGACACCTGGCTTTACCGGGTGGCGCTCAACCTCTGCTCCGACCGGCTGCGGCGCCGCCGCGAAACCTATGTCGCCGAGGTGCCCGAACAGGCCGACACCGGACCAGCCCCGGACCAGGGCTTGTTCGAGACCGAGCGGCAACGCAAGGTGGACGCCGCCTTGGCCGCCCTGCCCGATAGGCAGCGCGAAGCGATCGTGCTCCACTACTATCAGGAGCTTTCCAACATCGAGGCCGCGTCCGTCATGGAAGTCAGCATCGATGCGCTGGAAAGCTTGCTGTCCAGGGCGCGGCGCAATCTCGGCGCCTATCTCAAGGGGGACAATGATGAACACTGACAAGGACCGGGATCGATGACGCCCGAACGCTTTGCCGAGATCGTGGAAGCCTATGGCTCCCGCCCCAATCGCTGGCCGCAGGCCGAGCGTGAAGCAGCGCTTGCCTTCATGAACAGCCATCCCGAGGCGGTACGCGCGCTACGCGCCGAGGCCAGCCTGCTCGACGGGCTGCTGGACAGTTCCGTCGTGGCACCCGCCAGCCGCGAGCTGCGGCAGGCCATTCTTCAGGCGGCCCCTGCCCTCAAGGTTGCCCCCTTTGGGACCATTGGTCGTGCCATGCCGAAACCCACGCTCTGGCAACGGGCTGGGTTCTGGGGCGCGGGCATTGTCGGCATCGGCCTCGCCGGCGCGCTGGCCGGGGCCATGACGCTGGCCATCGTCGCGCCGATGATCGGCCAGGCCTATGACGAGGGTGACGTCCACAACCTCACCGCCTTCAACGATCCCCTGCAGACGGCGGATGGGCCGACGGCGGATGAGCAGACGGTGGACGAGTGATGAGCCCTAGATCACGCACCATCCTCATCGCCGCGTCGCTTGCCTTCAACGTGTTCTTCGTTGGCGCCGCCGGCGGTGCGCTCATCTGGTATTCGTTCGGTCACAACAGGCTGGCGCAGCCGGGCCAGGGCCTGCGCTTTGCCGCCCAGCATTTGTCGGCGCAGCAGCAAAAAACCTTCCGGCAGATGCTGAACCAGGCAAGGCAAGACGCGGCCGCCGATGTCGAGGCCGCGCGCAACGGCCGGGCAGCACTTTCCACGCTATTGGCGGCCGATACGATCGACCAGCCGGCGGTAAACACCCAGTTGGAAGTGGTGCGCAAGGCCGACATCAATGTGCGCACCGCCGTCGAGAAGGCCGTGCTCGATTTCGCCCAAAAGCTGACGCCGGAGGAACGGCGCATTTTCGTGCAGGACCTGCGCGGTCGTGGCGCCATGCTGCGCGGGGCGGCCCAGAGAAAAACGCAGTAGGGCAGAACGCCGAGGATGCAAAACCACGGCGCCTCCCTGAACTACCGGATCAAAGGGCCAGAGCAGTTCACCGTTTCAGAGAAATGACAAACCGCTCTATCTCTTTGTTTTGACGCAATTCCCAAGGGAAAGCGCCATGCGCTTTTCCCGGGAAAACGGCTACGCACTTTTCCTGTAATTGCTCTAGGCGGGACGGGTGATTGTTCACTGGTTGGATCCAACCACCGCGCCCACAGCCGCGCCACCCAGCCCACCAACCACCGCACCGCCGGTTCCGGCAATGGCGGCTCCAGCCAAAGCTCCCGAGCCGGCGCCGATAACCGCGCCGGTAGCGGTGCGCATTGCGTGCGTCGAGCCACAGCCGGCAAGTGCGACCGCCATGAAGGACACGATGAGAATTCGGTACATATCTGCCGCTCCAAAGGTATGGTTGAGCGCGGAGGGTGGAGCGACAAGGTTAACGTTTCCTTGACGCGCGGGATGCAAGTTGCGCATTTCCCCAACTGGTTCAGGGGTGGTTTCCCGCTTCTCAGCCGGTCGATGCGGCGGTGAAAACCGCCAATTGAGCGTCGAAGGCACTCCTGAAAGCAGGCCGCGCTTCGCCGCGGGCGACATAGGCGGCGAGGTTGGGATATTCGTCCAGCATCCCCGATGCGCTCAACCTGCGCAGCACGCTCACCATGACCAAGTCACCGGCGCTGAACGTGCCGTCGAGCCAATCGGCATTGCCGAGCCGATCCGAGAGTGCGGCCAGACGGCTGCGTATGCGATCATCGATCAGGGGCAGTCTTTGCTCGCGCCAATTTGCATCGCCCTCCAGGAACATTGCCGTTGTGCGTTCGAGGATCGGCGGTTCGATCGTGCTGATCGCGGCAAACATCCAGGTGATCGCGCGCGCCCGCGCATTCGCATCGTGCGGCAGCAGGCCACGATGGCGCTCCGCGATATGGAACACGATCGCCCCGGACTCGAACAGAGCGAGGTCGCCCTCCTCATAGGTCGGAATCTGCCCGAAGGGATGAAGCGCCAGATGCGCGGGCTCCTTCATTTCGCTGAAGGAAACAAGACGAACCTCATAGGGCTGGCCGACTTCTTCCAACGCCCAGCGAACCGGCATGTCGCGCGCCAGCCCCGTGCCACGATCGGGCGACCGTTCAAAGGCGGTGATGGTGGGGATCATTGGACTGCTCCCGGTGACTGCATGACACCATCGTGCGTCACACCGTTGATTGAGACCGGTTTCCTCATCTCGTCGCTCCCCTTGTTCGATGCTGGCAAGCAAAGGACGAAGGGTGAGCAGGAATTCCGACACCAGGGTGGGAAAAATCCGCCAGCGGGGTCAAAACCACAATCGCCCCGAACGAGCAAGTTGGATCCCCTGCGGCCCATGATGAACGGCAACATCTAGATCGCTTGCATAACACCCAATGCTATTCATAATGCGCCGGCAACTCAATGGAATAGTTGAGCAGACCAGATCTCTAAATTCTCTTTGGTACAGGCATTTGGATGATCCAACCCACCCACAAATTCAGAGAACGCACGTTTCTTGAAAGCGCGGAATCGGTTTTGGCGGCTATTACAGTTTTCTGCCTCTTCGCGGCCATTCTCGCCTTCTTTCTTTACAATCCAGAAATCCGATCGGCCATGGTCGAGGTTATTCGGCGGCCAAATAAATTCATCGAGATTGTGGAAAATTATCCCTTTACTGTTCTTTGGATAATCATTCTTCCCATAGTGGGCTTTTTAGTATTTATGCTTTTTCTTTTGACAACATGGTCAATTTCGCGGAAATTCATTCGACTGTTACTTTCAAGAATACTCATACCCGACAACTGTCACACTTGGTATGACCAAGAAAATTGAACGCGTAGTCGGTCTTCCCCACGGAGGACGTCGGCACCTTTGCCGATAAGTCCACACCCTCCAGGTCAATCTTGGGCAGCTCGCCACCTGAACGGATCACCTGCCGTGAGGGCGGCAGCCAACCGATTGAGTTTGCGGCCGCCGCGTGATCTCGAAGATGTGATCCGGTTTTTGCAACGGAACATGCTCAAATAGGCAAATGGAGCCCGGTCTCGATTCCGTCGGGATGCAACGGGCTCCAGTTGTGACCGCACCTCGCCTTACTTTTGGAATGACACCCCTGCAGAAGACGAGCCAAATCGCCGTGATCAAAACCGACCTGTCCGATGTCTATCTCGGCTATATCTCCTGCCTGAACAAACAGGACTGGAGCAGGCTCGGGCGTTTCGTCGATGACGATGTCTTGCACAACGGCCGCAGGCTCGGCCTGTCCGGCTATCGCGAGATGCTGGAGCGGGATTTCCGGGAAATCCCCGACCTTCAGTTCAACGTCCAGATGATGATGGCCGAGCCATCCCGCATCGCCAGCCGGCTCCTCTTCAGCTGCACGCCAAGGGGAGAATTCCTGGGCCTTGCGATCAACGGCAGGAAAGTCTCCTTCAGCGAGAATGTCTTCTATGAGTTTCGCGCGGAAAAAATCGTGCGCGTCTGGTCGGTCATCGACAAGGCGGCCATCGAAGCACAGCTGCGGCCCCAGTTGGTAGGCGCGTAACATTCGTGACTTCAGGGTTGCCGCTTACCTTTATGCGCTAGGCAATCGCGGATGTAGTTCGACCAAGGAAATCCCGAAAACTCTCTGGTTCGCGCCCCGTAAGGGCGGTGAAGTCACCGGACACCTGGTTGTAGCGACCTTCAGCAATCGAGGTGCACAGGCTGGCGAAGGCTTGCGGCCAGGGATCGTCGAGACGCGCCGACGCCCACTGCATGTATTCGGTAATTGAACAGGGGCGGTAGTGCATCGGCCCTCCCACCGCCTCAGCGTATGCGGCGGCGATGTCGCCAAAGCTTGACGCCTGCCGACCGGTGATCGTGCAGAGGTCGCCAGACACATCGGGCCTCGCTGCCACGGCGGTCACGGCAGCCGCCACATCGTCCCTTGAAACCAGTGCGATTTGGCCCTGTCCAGCGGGCAGCACCAGTTCTCCCGACGCATGGCTCGGCTGAAGCCAATGGTCGAGGATGAAGTCGCAGTAGAGGCCGCATCTGACGATGGTCGAAGGCACGCCGCAGGCCGCCAGCCGCTGCTCCGCGTCCCGATAGACAGGCGCGAAGTAGAATGGTGACGACGCGTCGGTATCGACGATGCTGGTGAAGGTGATGTGCCGCAGCCTGGCCGCCCCGGCTGTTTCGATCACATTGGCATGATGGCGCATCACCGTCTTTGCGTCGCCATCGCTGGAGATGAGGACCATCTCGTCGATGCCGGCAAGTGCCCTCCCCAACGAGGAAACATCCTCGTAGTCGGCAACGCGCAGCGCGATGCCCGGCGGCATTAGCCCGGCCGCCGCCCGGGAATCCCGCACCATCGCGACCACCTCGCGGCCGCGCAACGCGAGGTCGCTGACGACGGCGCGCCCGATATGGCCGGTGGCTCCCGTGACAAGGATCATTGTGCTGCCCTCACATTCCCACTTGACCAACATATATCCCTGCGGTTATACGTCAACCAATAGCCAACGGGTTATGAATTGAAATGCCAAACGCTCACGATGTCCTCTTCACGACACTTGCCGATCCGACGCGGCGGGCAATCTTCGAACGGCTGTGCCGCGAGGGAGAGCAGACGGTGGGAGCGCTGACGGCGCAGGCCGGCGTCTCGCAACCGGCGGTGTCGAAGCATCTCGGTGTTCTCAGGCGGGCCGGGTTGGTGCGCGATCGCCATGAAGGACGGCAGACCCACTACAGCGCCCAGCTCGCGGCACTTTCGCCGCTGGTCGACTGGACGAAACAGATGAACGCGTTCTGGGAAAACCGGTTCGACGATCTCGAAACCCTGCTCAAGAGAATGGACCAATGACCAGCCTTGCGACCGAGACGCGCTCCGTCATTGTCGAGCGCGAGATAGCCTATCCGCCGGAAAAGATCTGGCGCGCGCTGACCCAACCGCACCTGATCGAGGAGTGGCTGATGAAGAACGATTTCGTGCCGGTTACCGGCCACCGTTTCAATCTGAGCAAGGAACCGCAGCCCGGCATCAGCATCGTCGTCGACTGCAAGGTCACGGCGGTCGAGCCCAACAGGACGCTGTCCTACACCTGGGATGCCTATGGCCTCGAAAGCACCGTCACCTGGACGCTGACGCCCACCCCCACCGGCACGCGCCTGCGCATGGAACAGTCGGGCTTCCGGTCGGACCAGGAACAGGCCTATCGGGGCGCCAGGAGCGGCTGGCACCATTATCTCGCGGCCCTGGAGCAGATCCTGGCGCGGACGGATTGAAGGCTGACGGCAAGCGGTTCGCTGGATCCGCATCGGCTCAATTTTGACGGGAGGTCCCTTTGAACTGGAACACATGGTTTCGACAAATCCATCGCTGGCTGTCGATCATCTTCACGCTGATCGTCGCCGCCATCTTCGCCACCTTGGGTTTGGGGAAACAACCCGCCCAATGGGTGTATTTCCTGCCGCTGTTGCCGCTCGCCTTGCTGCTGCTCACCGGTCTCTACTTGTTCGCGCTGCCCTATGCCACCAAATGGCGGGGGTCGACAATCGGGGGATGAACGCAATGACAGGCAAGAAGGCAAGAGCGCGCGACGTCAAGACGGCGCGAACGGGCGAAGAGGTCGTGCTGCTCTCGGGCGGCAATCCGCAAATAGCCAAGGGCGACGGCGACGCCCCCGTGCAGGCCTACATCGCCGCGATGCCGGGCTGGAAACGCGGCCTGGGCGAGCGCCTCGACGCGCTCATCGTCGACAACGTGCCTGGCGTCAACAAGGCGGTGAGATGGAACTCGCCCTTCTACTGCGTCGAAGGCCAGGGCTGGTTCGTGACGTTTCATGTGCTGACCCGTTACGTGAAGGTGACCTTCTTCGCCGGCATGTCGCTCCAACCGATCCCGCCCGGCGGCACGGTGAAGAGCAAGGACGCCCGCTGGATCGACATCTATGAAGACGATGCGTTCGACGAGGCGCAGATGGCGGAGTGGCTGAAGCAGGCCGCCGCCCTGCCCGGCTGGATTCCGTAGACCAAGCGACGCGCGACGGCGCTGTTCCTGTGGATCGCGCCGATTGATTGACAGTACCGAAACCATTCGCCGCCGAACCCTTTTCGCGGGCAGCGCAAACGCGACCATCACCAAGGAGGAATAGCGATGAAGATCAAACTGACCACCATCCATGTCGACAACCAGGAAAACGCCCTGCGCTTCTACACCGACGTGCTGGGCTTCACCAAGAAAGCCGACTTCAGCAACGGCCCCTACCGCTGGCTGACCGTCACCTCGCCCGACGATCCCGATGGGACCGAACTGCAGCTCGCGCTCAACGACAACCCGGCGGCCAAGGCCTACCAGCAGGCCATCTTCAAGCAGGAACAGCCGGCGGTGATGTTCTTCACCGACGACATCAAGGCCGACCATGAGCGCATCAAGGCGAGCGGCGGCACCTTCACCATGGCGCCGACCGAGGTCACCGGTTCGACCATCGCGCAGCTCAACGACACCTGCGGCAACCTCGTCCAGATCACGCAGTTGGCGCGCTGGTGAGGCCAGCAATCATGGCCGGCCCGGCGAACAGCGCTGGCATCACCGGGTATGGCGCATGCATCTGTTTGACGGCACTATGAAACGCGGACACGGCAGGAAAAACATCCCATGAACCCATCCGACCATATCGACCAGTTGATCGCCGGCCTCACCGACTGGCGCGGCAAGAAGCTCGCCGGCATCCGCAAGACCATCCTTGAAGCCGACCCGGAGATCGTCGAGGAGTGGAAGTGGATGGGTAGCCCGGTATGGTGCAGCAACGGCAACATGGTGGTCGGCAACGCCCACAAGGACAAGATCAAGCTCACCTTCTCCCATGGCGCGAGCTTGGCCGACCCCGGCAAGCTGTTCAACAACGGCTTCGGCGGCAAGGTGTGGCGGTCGATCGACATCTTCGAGGGTGACGAGATCGACGCACAGGCGCTGAAAGAACTGATCCGCGCCGCCGTCGGCTACAACCAGGCCAAGGCGAAGAAGAAGGCGCCAGCCCGGGCGAAAGCACAAAAGTAGAAGGCGGCGTCCAGAACGACCGGACGCCGCCTCATGAGCCGATCAGGCTGCGCCGCGCTCCGTGATGGGTCGGCGGCGCAGATTGGCTTGCAGGATCGCCGGCGGGTTGTAGTTCGCCTCGTTCAGCCCGACGTCGGTTCCCGGCGGGACGATCTGGTCGATCCGGTCCAGAACGTCGTCGCCAAGGCGAACCTCCGCGCCGGCGAGCAGATCGTCGAGATGCTGCATCGTGCGCGGCCCGAGAATGGCTGACGTCACGCCGCGATGCGCCATCACGAAAGCCATCGCCATGTGGGTGAGCGACAACCCCGCCTCTTCCGCCAGCGGGATCAGTTGCTCGACCGCGTCCAGGCTGCGCTCATCGGACATTTGCCTCGGCATGTATTTCACCCGCAGGCTGTCGGGCTGTGGCTGCCCCTTGCGGTAGCGCCCAGTCAGCAGCCCCTTGGACAAGGGACTCCAGACCATCGCTCCCATTCCGTAGCGCTCGCAGACGGGGAGCACTTCGCGCTCGATGCCGCGATCCAGGATCGAATAGGGTGGCTGTTCCGTGCGGAAACGGGCGAGCCCGCGGCGCTCGGCGACCCACTGGGCCTCGACCATCTCGGAGGCAGGGAAGGTCGAGGACCCGATAGCACGCACCTTGCCCGCGTGCATCAGGTCGGTGAGCGCGGACAGCGTTTCCTCGATGTCGGTATCCGGCGCCGGCCGATGAATGAGGTAGAGATCGATATGGTCGGTCCGCAGGCGGCGCAGCGACGCCTCCACCGCCTGCACGATCCAGCGTCGGGAATTGCCTTGGCTGTTCGGATCGTTCCCCATGGGCCCGTGGACCTTGGTGGACAGCACGACGTTGTCACGCCGGCCTTTAAGCGCCTTGCCAACGATCTCCTCCGACTCGCCGTTGCTGTACCTGTCGGCGGTGTCGATGAAGTTGATGCCGAAATCGAGGGCCCTGTGGATGATGCGGATGCATTCGTCGTGATCGGAGTTCGCGATACTGCCGAACATCATCGCCCCCAGGCAATAGGGGCTGACTTTGATTCCGGTTCTTCCAAGTGTGCGGTACTGCATGGTCCATTCCTTGTTGTTCATTGATGCGTGGCCAGCGACGACATTTCAGCCGGATTTCATGCGCTCGATATTGCATCACCACGGGATCGGGCCGTTCGTGCCCGAGAACGCTCCCGTCGGTCCCTCCGGGCCGAGTAGCGCAACGCGTACAGCTTCGCGGGCGCCCTCCTCGACAGTCTCCGTGCCCGCATAATTGTTGAGGTTCGTTTTGGTGAAACCCGGCGAGACGGCGTTGACCTTGATCCCCGTCGGCTCCAGCTCGATCGCAATGGCAAGCGTCATGGCATTGAGCGCGGTCTTGGACGCTGGGTAAACCGGGCCGAAGATCTGGCGGTAGGGGAAGGCCGGGTCCGAGTTCCGCGTCAGCGAGCCAACCCCGCTCGACACGTTGACGATGCGGGCTGCCGGCGCCTCGCGCATCAGCGGCAGCATCGCCTGCGTGACGGCGAGCACGCCGAACACATTGGTTTCGAACACCGCGCGCACTTCGTCGAGGGATACGTTGCTCGGGCGGGTCGACTGAGAATACTCCTCGACGGACATGCCCGGCCGCAGTCTCGTATTCGAGATGGCCGCGTTGTTGACGAGCACGTCGAGGCGGCCAAGCTCATTGCGGATGCGCTGAGCAGCGGCGGTGATCGAAGCCTGGTCCGTCACGTCGAGCTGGAGTGCGCGGGCATCCGGCCCAACCTCCTTGGCCGCGGCCTCGCCTTTCTCGAAATTGCGTGACCCGACCAGAACGGTGAAGCCGTGCGTGACCAGGTCTTTCGCGATCTGAAGACCGATACCTTGATTGGCCCCGGTAACGAGGGCGACGGGCTTGTCCTGCATGATGATCTCCTTTTGCGTTGATGTGGCCAACGCCAGCCTGCTGTGCTATTCAGATAACCGGAACGGCATTCCGCTTTATACGGAACATTGTTCCGTTTAGCAAGTGGATGCACCGTGAACGACAAAACAGACGATTCAGATGATGGCCTGAAGCCGCGTGGCGGTACGGAACGGCGCGTGCGCGCCGACGCACAGCGCAACCTCGACACGCTGCTGCAGACGGCCATGGCGGTGTTCGCGACCTCAGGCGTGGACGCGCCGGTGCGCGAGATCGCGGAGAAAGCCGGCGTCGGCATCGGCACCGTCTATCGCCATTTCCCACAGCGCTCCGACCTGATCTCCGCCGTCTTCCGCCGCGAGATCGACGCTTGCGCCGATGCCGCCCCCATCCTGTCGGCCGAGCACGAACCTTTTGAGGCGCTGGCGGCGTGGATGCAGCGATACGCCGCCTTCATTGCCGCCAAGCGTGGGCTGGCCAAGGCGCTGCATTCGGGAGATCCGGCCTTCGACAATCTGCCGGGTTACTTCGACCAGCGGCTGCGCCCTGCCCTTCGCGCGCTTCTCGATGCGGCCACCGCCGCCGGCGAGGTCCGCGCCGATGTCGATGCCGACGACCTCCTGGGCGCGGTGGCGAGCCTGTGCATGTCGGCCCACAATGCCGGAAGCGGCCGCGCCGAACGCATGGTCGCCCTGCTCGTCAACGGGCTGCGCTACGGCGCGGGCCAGCGGTGAACATGCCCACCTGAGGTTGTGCCACACTAATCCATGCATGACTGCGGTGGGTTTGACCGTCCATTGAACAGGCGGGCTTCTCGCCGGAACGACAATTCTCGACCGACAATGATCAGCTTGTGAAATCTGGACAGCCAACCTTACCGTCGACTATTGCGTGGTTCAAAATTGCGGTCAGGCGCTTTCCTTCCTTGTCAGGTCGACGTTCGACCTCCTGCTCGGCCGCTTCGACGCTGTCCAGGGCAGCGAGCGCAATGATCAAATAGTCGTCGTATCGACCTTGTTCGAACAGCATGGTCCTGATGACCGGCAGGATGTGAGGCGCAACATCCGTCGGCACGCGGCAAGCGGCAAGCATGGCATCGATGCGGACGGTGTTGTCGGCCGAACCCATTCCGGCCAGCACGGCAGGCATCCCCTCGGCCCCAAGCCTGGCGGCCGCAACCAACAACGGCGAGGTGTTGCGCGACAGCTGATTCCGCACAATCGCACGCAGCGCCGCCGAGTGTGCCGCCAGGAAAGACTCGTCCTGGCGAGCCACCAGCATCGCCAATTGTCGGTCCCGATCGTAGTTGGGAGCACTCACTGGCCATGCCAGCCGTGTCAGGATCGGTTCTGCCAGCAGCGCCACCAGCCCTGGACGGCCGCGCCACAGCACATTCACACCGCCAATCCGTGAAATCCTGCGGTCGAGCGTCACGGCGGACAGTGCCGAACGGTCGCCATAGTCCAGGTCAACTTCGCCGGACCAGAACCTTTCCGCCCATTGGTTGACCGCAGCCTCCAGATCATCATCAAAGCGATCCACGCCGGGCTGCGCAAGGATCGACAACACCATGTTCCTGTCAGGCTGCAGTGGACCATCAGCAAAGAAGATCATCGCCGGCACCGGCATGTCGGGCCGCCGTTTTCCCTGGCTAACGAGCGAGAAGCCGAGTTCGTCCATCAAAGCCAGCAATGGTTGCGGATTGACGGTACGGTCGTCTTTCGGGTTTCCGATCCCGCTGACAGACGTCAGCAGCCCGGCATAAGGAAAAATCAGAAAGGGCGCCGTCGTGCTGCCGATCTCCACTTCAGTGGCGCGCACGAGAGGAATGTCCTCTCCCTGCCGTCTCTCCGTGACTCCTATCCGCCGCGCCTGTTTGACCACGGTCAAATAGAGTGTGGGGACCGAACGGTAGGCGAGTTCCTCCTGGCTGATACTGATGCCATCCATCATGCCGACGCCCCGCGACGGCATGATGCAGAGGCCGGCAATCCTGGCCATTGTGGTCGATCGAAGCACCCTTGTGTGGCGGCTGCCGAAGGCCGTGGGGCACCTCGCCATCGCCGCAAGGGAGTAGCTGACCACGATCGGCGGCTTGCCGTACTGGGCGTGGGCGACGACGGTGACGGTTGTGAGCTGACGTGTCAGCAGCAGGTGCTGGCAGACTTCATCGCAGGCCGCATGCTCGACAGGATCGTCGCCTTTGCGGACAAAGGCCACCTCGTCGCGGATCAACTCAATCTGCTGCGGCCTGCGCGGTAAGGGCTTGCGGAAGTCACCGGATGTAAGCTCGAGCAGGGCCCGCTCGGCTCGCTGCGCGGCGATCCTGGCGGGTATGATGGCCAGCGCAGCTGCAGCCCCGATACTGACGAGCGCGGCAAGCGACCAGTGAAAGCCTCTCCGGTACAGCAATAGTCCTGGCATCATCGCCGTGGCATAGAGCCAGATTGAGGGGATCAGCGCCCCGAGGCCAACGGTCAGAAAGCCGACAAGGATCGTCAGCGGCGGCATTGCAACCAACAGCACCGTCACGGCGGTCAAGGACGCATATGCAATAAAGAAGGATCTACCGGCAATCATCCAGCAAATATATGCGTGCGGCCATTAATTGTTCGCCAAGCTCAAGCCCGAAATTCTAATTGAAGGTGGCGTGCGCTTTGCGCAGGAACTGGACTTCGAACGATGGTACGCTTTCGAGCGGCGCGACGAGTGTCTGGATATTGCGCGATGTGCTCGTTATGGCAGACGAGCCGACCGTAACTTCCTACCCCTTGACGATTTTTAGAATGCGCTAATATCTTGCGCTCGTTCTCCCAATGTTGTGGCCAGTTCAACAAACCCGCAGGGAGCGCGGCCCCAAAGGTCCGCTAAGCGCCAAAAGCGGTAACCCGCCGCCGTCGTGATGACATTTGTCAACATTGCGAAAGCCACTTAAGCATGCGTTGAAGAGGCGCATCGGGAGCGGGCTTGTCGCCATCTGATGGCGTACGCTGACATGGGCCGGGGTCGAGAAGGGCTAGACGAGCTTGGTTGAGACAGCGGAAAAGTCTTTCGGTGAAATTTTTGCGGCCAACAGCGGTAAAATTTCAGACAAGTGGCAATCCTACATTCCAGTTTATCAAAGCGTGTTCGCGCAATTCCGCGACAAGCCGATCGCGCTCCTGGAGATCGGCATCCAGAATGGCGGATCCCTGGAAATATACTCGGAGTATTTCACCAAGCCGAAAATCCTCATCGGCTGCGACATCGACCCGAAATGCCGGCTTCTCCAATTCGCGTCAGGCATCGAAGTTGTCGTCGGCGACTGTACGGCCGACGCCATCAGGGAAGAGATAACAGCGATATCGCTCTCCTTTGACATCATCATTGATGATGGATCGCACGTTTCGGACGATGTCATCACCGCCTTTCTCAAATATTTCCCGCTTGTCGAGGCCGGCGGCATCTATGTCATCGAGGATTTGCACACGAGCTATTGGCAACAATGGCAAGGCGGCCTGTTTTACAGGAAGTCGTCCATTTCATTCCTCAAATTGCTCGTCGACGCACTTCACGCGGAACACTGGGGCGTGGATGAAACGATCACCGATCTGATGGCCGCCGAATTCCCTGAATACCGGCTTCTGTTCAACGAGAGTGTCCTGAAGCAGATCAGGTCGATCCGTTTCGAGAACTCGATGTGCATCATCAGCAAAACCGGGCATGGCGGCCCGCATTCGCTGGGGCCGCGTATCGTGAAGGGTCTGGAGGCAAGCGTGTTTCCGGGCTCGAAGGCTGTTGACGGGATGCAGCCTCTGAAGGCCGATGAAAGGCAAAACCCGTCATCGAGCTTCTCGAACCGTATGGCCGCGGCAGGGAGTGCCGCCGATCCCAAGACCGGTCGTCGCCGCGAAAAGAGGCTGACGATCACCGCCGTCATGCCGGTGTACAACGGCGAGCGTTTCCTGCGCGAGGCGATAAACTCGGTCCTGGAGCAGACCCTGTTGCCGGACGAGTTCATCATTGTCGACGACGGGTCTACCGACGGAAGCCGCGCCATCGTGGAGGAACTGAGCCGTCGATATCCAATAATTTTCATAGTGGCGGAGAAGAATGCCGGCCAGTCCGCGAGCCGGAACCTTGCGATCGGGCGCGGCAAGAGCAATCTGATCGCGCTCATAGATCAAGATGACAGATGGTATCCGAACCACCTCGAAGAGCTCGTCAAGCCTTTTGAAAAGCACCGCGAAGGGTTGCCGCTCGGATGGTCCTACAGCGACTTCGACGACATCGACGAAAACGGCCTGATCGTGGCGCGGTCCTTTATCGACCGTCCGATTTTGCAGAATCCCAAGCGGGACCTCTTGCAGTTCCTTGCCCAAGGCGCGGTGATCCAGCCCTCGGCAACGCTCATAAACCGGGCCGCGCTCGAAGCCGTAGGTGGCTTCGACGAGAACCTGTCGGGTTACGAGGATGACGATCTGTTCCTTCGCATGTTCCGAGGCAACTACGACAATGCCTATATTTCTCACTCGCTATCGCAATGGCGCATCTACGATACGTCATCGGGCGCCTCGGACCGCATGATGAAGTCGCAGCGATACTATTTTCGCAAGCTCGTTTCGCAGTTTCCAGACGACAGGTGGCGCGGACACTACTATGTGCGCGATATCATCGCGCCGCGCTTCGTGATGCTATGTGCACACATGTATTTGCGCGCCGGGCGTTACAAGAACGACGCAAGGATGCGCGAACTTGCCTGGGATATATGGGCGTTGATACCCCATCTGCGCCTTCGAAACCGTATCAAGCTGCGGCTGGCCTTCCCGATCCTGTTGTTGCCAAGAGCCGGAGAATTGCTGCTCAAGGCCACAAGGCGATATCGTCACCTCATAAGGTTTTGAGGCGCGCGCCGATCGGGCAACGTCCCGGACAATGCGCCATCTCGCCCCCGTGGAGTTCGGGAATGCAGCCATGGTAGCCTGACCTCGCGTCGATCAGGCCGGCCGAAGCTCGACATCCTGGAATTGGGACCCGAGGAGAATCCTATGTTGGATCAATGGAGTAATTTCTTTGTCATGGTGGGCAGCGGCGCGGCAGCGCTTGCAGGCTTGATCTTCGTCGCGATCTCCATCAACCCCGAACACATAGTCCGCAACACGACGCATAAGAACCGGGCCATCAACATGCTGTCGGGCTTCAGCGCGATTTTCATGGCATGCAGCCTTGCGCTTCTGGGAGATCAATATCTTCCCGCACTTGGCTTCGAATGGCTTCTCCTCTGGCTTGTGGCGACGTTCATATTTGTCAGGGGTTATATCGTGGCGATCCGATCGGGCATGAGCTCCATCGGGTTGAACCCGCCGCGGCTTGCGGGCGGCACGATGTGTTACCTTGCCGAGGTCGCGGGCTCGCTCTTCCTCATTCTCGGACGCGGCGTCGGACTTTACATCGCGGCCATTGGAATCATCGTCCTGTTCGCTTTCCTGATCTCGGGTGCATGGCTCCTGATCATCGGCATCTACGAAGACCCGGCCATGTGACGCCTTCCACGCCCGGCTCTTCCGTCGATCGACATGCACAGGCCGCCAAAGCCGTTCGGGTAGGTTTCGGGATGTCGGGGAAAGGCTCGTTTGTGGCAATCCGGTTCCGCTAAACAGGCCGTCAAATTTTTTGCAGCTTTATTGCCGGCTGTGGGTTATCCGATTAGCAACAGTGTTCGACACGGAGTTCCGACCAATTGAGCGTAGCATTCGCCAGCGAGGAAAGCGCCGAGGCGGCATCGGAAACCATCCTGCCGGCTCGCTTTATCTCCGATCGGATCAACCTCGTCACGGAGGCGGGCCTGAAAATGCTGCAGGATGAATTGGCTCGCGCCCAGCAGGCTCTCGCGTCCGCCAACCTGCTGGAAGATGTCAACGAGAGGCGGCGGCAGTCGGCGGTTCCGGTTCGAGATGTCAGCTATTATGCCGAGCGCGTCCGCACGGCTCGGCTCATGCCGGCGCCGACGTCCAATGACGTGATCGCCTTCGGTCACAGCGTTGCCTTCGCGCGGGATGATGGCCGCACCCAGACCTTCCGCATCGTCGGCGAGGATGAGGCCAACCCGTCCCAGGCTTCCATCTCGCATGGTTCACCGGTTGCCATCGCGCTCATTGGCAAAACCGTTGGCGACATTGTCCAGCTAGAGCAGAATCTGATCATTCCGGCTCATATCCTGTTGCGGCGAAGTAGTTGGCGCACTCGGTTGGTGTGAAGCAAGGCAGTGCGGCGCTGATGGTATCCCACAATTCCGCGACGGTTCGTGCGGCGGCTTTGCGTAGAATCGATTTCAGCTTGGAAAAGGCGTTCTCGATCGGGTTGAAGTCGGGGGAATAGGGCGGGAGGAACATCATCCTTGCGCCGGTTGCTTCGATCGCCACACGGGCGGCTGCGCTTTTGTGCGCCGGCAGGTTGTCGAGGATCACGACATCGTCGGGCCGCAGCGTCGGCACGAGAACCTGCTCGACATAGGCGACAAACCATTCGCCAGTCATCGGGCCGTCCAGGACCATTGGCGCGGTCATGCCAGTGAGGCGCAGGGCGCCGGTGAACGTCGTCGTCTTCCAATGGCCATGCGGGATTGGCGATCGGCACCGCATCCCGCGCTTCGTGCGCCCCCGCAGTCGAGCCATCTTTGTCGAGGCTCCGGTCTCGTCGATGAAGACCAGATGCTCGGGATCAAGATCGGGCTGGGCGTCGAACCAGGCGTTTCGTCGCGCCGCCACGTCTGGCCGCTCCTGCTCGCTGGCGTGCGCCGTTTTTTTTGAAGGTCATGGAGTGACGATCGAGAAACCGCCAGATCGTGCTCGTCGCAAACGACGCGCCATGCTCCTGTCGCAGCAACTCGGCGAGTTCGACCAGCGTGATGTCCACCCGCCTCTCGATCGCCGCCAGGATGATGTCGCGATACGCTTCAACGCGGTGGGACCGCCTGTCGCCGCCCTGCGGCTTTGCGCAGGTGGCTCCGGTCTCGCGCCATTCCCGGACCCAACGCACCGAGCTTGCCGCCGCCACGCCAAATCGCGCCGCTGCCGCCCGTCGCGACAGGCCGCCATCAACCGCTGCGACCACCCGAGCCCGCAAATCTTCCGATAAGGATTTCGCCATGCCATGCCGGCCTCCGAATCCAGCAGATATGCTGAATCAGATTTCCAATCCCAACGAAACCCCTATCGATTCTATCCGCTCGGATTTTGCTCTAGGCCAGCGCGAACTCGAGATCCTGTCCATTTCCTAAGTCGACGTGACAGACATGTCTGTGACCTTGCCACGATCAACCGCCCGTCACGTTTGGCACACTGTCAGACAATGCGCGGCGAGTTACCCCCGTCGCCGCGACATCGAGGTTGCCAGTCCTATCGCCAGCACTTCATTCCGCGCCTGGCAACGGCAAACCCAGGGCGAGCAAGGGCCAGATTCAGGCCGCTTGCTTGGAACCAATGACAGGCGAGATTGTTCAGTTGTAACTTGGCACGACGCTGGCGAACCCGGCCGGGTAAGCAGCGATCTTGAGGAGCCCATCATGAAGATTTCGTCCAGTTTTCGTTCAGTCGCTGTTGCCGCCATCGCGACAGCGGGCATTGGCTTTGCCAGCGCCGCGCATGCCGACAGCGGCACGATCCGCTTCGCCGTTTACAAGGCGGCCTTCTTCGTCGGCGGCTCCGGCGGTGACGGCACGCTGACCTTCCATGGTCGAAGCTATCCCATCTCGATCGGCGGCATCTCGGGCGGCATCGCCTTCGGGGTTTCCAAGACCTATTTCCACGGTACCGTGCGCCATATTCGCCGGGCCAGCGATGTGACGGGCGTGTACGGCGCGGCGGGCGGTGGCGGTGCGATCGGCAAAGGAGCCCAGGTAATCGTCATGACCAATGACAAGGGCGCCCAACTCGAACTCACGGGCAAGCAGGTAGGCCTGCAAGTCAACGCCGATCTCAGCGGCCTGGCCATAACGGTGAAGTAGGTCCTGCCCCCGCCAGTCATTCAGGGTTGGCGGAGCCGCCATCACGGCCGCCCGCGGCGCGGGCGACCGTTCAAGGATTATAATGGTCTCGGATGGAAGGTTACCGGGCGGACGCCTTTGCCGCCCGCTCGATCAAACCAGCCACTTCATCAGGCCTGGAAAGGTAGACAGCGTGGCTGGCGGGAACCTCGATGGTTTCACTGCCGGCCCGCTTCGCCATGCTGCGCTCAAGATCGGGATTGATGTTGTGGTCGAGGCTCGCGACCAGCGCCCAGCTCTTCTTCTGGTGCCAGGCGGCTTCCGTCACCGCCGCGCCGCCAGCGGCCTTGGCTAGCATCTGCTGGGAGCGTGCCATGAAGTTCGCCTGGACTGGCGCGACGTCGGCCGCGAAATCGGCGGGGAAAGCGGCCGGCTCAAGGTACAGGAAATCGTCCTTGGTGGCGCGCATGTCCTGGTTGGCGGCGGGCGCTTGCGACAGCAGGCCGACCGCACTCTCGCCCCGGTCGGGGATGAAGGCGGCAATATAGACGAGGCCGACGACATTTGGTGCATTGCCCGCCTCGGTGATGACCACCCCTCCATAGCTGTGGCCGACCAGAATTGTGGGGCCCTGCTGCAGATCCAGCACCCTTTTTGTCGCCGCGACGTCGTCGGCGAGTGATGTCAGCGGCTCCTGCACAACGCTGACCGTGTAGCCGTCCTTGCCAAGAATGTCGGCGACATCCCGCCACCCGGAACCGTCGGCGAAGGCGCCGTGGACAAGGACGACGTTCTTGACCGGCTCGGCCCGCGCCGGGGCGACGGCGGCCGACAGAAGTGCGACCGCCGTGGCCGCGGCGGCAAGAGGTCTATTTGGCATCGCGCTCTCCTTCATCATCAAATTTATTCAACCATATGGTTGAATAAAGCGCTGGCTTGACAGATTGTCAACCGTTGGGTTGAATATTTTCAAATGGAGAATCGAGCTGGCGGACCACCATGGTTGAGATCGAAGCGTCGAAAGAAGCCGCTTCGCCCACAGCGCGCCTCGACGCGGTATTCGCCGCGTTAGCCGATCCGACGCGGCGGGCGATTATCGAACGGCTCTCGCGCGGCGAGGCGCGTGTGACCGAGCTTGCCGAACCCTTCGATATGTCTCTGAATGCGGTGTCGAAACACATCCGCGTGCTGGAAGCGAGTGGCGTGGTCGAGCGGCACAGGAAAGGGCGCGACCACATTCTCTCCATCAACGCCCGTTCTCTGGACGAGATCGATGGCTGGATCGAGCGGACGCGCCGCTATTGGGAGGAGCGCCTGGACGGTATGGAGCGCCTGCTGGACGAGCTTAACAAGGATCACGGGCCAAAGGATCGCAAGCATGGTTCACGGTGACACCACGGCCCCTACCGTGCGGATACGCCGCCGGGTGAGAGCCGGGGCGGAGCAGATTTTCGACCTGTGGACCAAACCGGATTTGATGGTTCGGTGGATGAGCCCCTTCCCGGGCGCGGTCAATTGCAAGGCAAGCTCTGACCCGCGCCCTGGCGGCGCCTTCAGCCTTGTCATGTCATCGGGGGAAGCAAGCCGCGAAGTATCCGGCACCTATGTGCAGGTCGACCGGCCACGCAAGCTCGTGTTCACGTGGATTGGCCCGCTGACGAACAATGTGAATACGTTGGTGACCGTCGAACTCAATCCGCACGGCGATGAAACCGACCTCGTGCTGACCCACGAGCGTCTGCCGACGACGGCAATTGTAGAAGGTCATACGAGGGGCTGGGGAAACATACTGGACCATCTGGCGGACGCGGTTTCAAAGGACTTCTAGCTGGAGCATGATCCCGAAAGCGGGAGCCGGTTTTCTCGGACAAACGGTTCCCGTTTGTCCTGGGATCCTTCTCAAACAGCCAGATAGAGCCCCATCCCGATTCCATCGGGGTGGAACAGGCTCTAGTCCGAAAACCTCACGCTCACGCCGCGCTGCCGAAAATAAGCCTGCATCAACTTGCGGCCCGATCGGTTGCTCTGCGCCAATTTACTCGGATCGAACACCGCCTCTTTCATCCCCTCTCGTGTCAGCGCTGCCTTGAGCGCCGCTATATGTGCGTCGATGTCGGCATTGTCCGCCCGGAGTGAGGCATAGATGTTTTCGGTCGCCTCGGCCACGGTCAGTTCGCTCACGGGTGTCGTCCTTTTGGTTGGTTTGGCGGCGGCTTAGCACAGATTCGCGGCAGGCCGATACCGATGAGACCGTCCGTGCACAGCGCCCGGGTTTTGGTAAGCGACAACAGTCTCCCTTCGAACTTGGAAGGATAGACCGCGCCGACTACGGCAATGGCTCGTTTCGCCGGCATGATCCCTGTACCGGCGGCCATAGGCAGTGGCTATTGCAACCGCCAACGCCGGTGGATGGAACAAGCGCTGATGGCATCGCCGCCGGCGTATGGGCGCTTTGGAACCCTCTTGGCTGACGACGAAGCGCTTTTACTTGTCAGCCAGCGACATAGGTGGTTTCCTGACGTCCGGACGAAAGGAGGCGCACCACATGAGCGATCGACGTCACTCGGGCCTGAAGTCGGCTGCCTTTGCAGGACTTTGTCTGGTGGTTGCAGGCTGCTCCACCAGCTCCAAGCGGGATGACGGCTGGCTGACCACGGATCAGGCGAACGCCGAGAGCAAGCAGATGCAGGCAGACGGCATGATGCCTGTCGCCATCGACTGCTGGTCGGACAAGAGCACCTCGCCCCCCAAATACCTGTTGCGTACCAAATGGGCGCCGAATCCCAGGAATGTCCTCTGGAGGTGGGACGTCGGCGACGCCAACTATATGAAGCAACGCAAGATCGCCGCCGCCCGTGACAAACTGAAGATCGTCCAGTTCAAGTCCGACATCAATTCCTATTGCGCGATCTGGCGAAGCGCGTAGCGCGGAAACTGGCCGCGGGGAGCGGCTTCGAACCGCTGGCCTCCAGCCTGATGAGGCTGGCGAGCGACCGGGTTGCTCTACTCCGACAAACTGTTGTCCGTCGCCTTCCCGGCCGGCTTGCATCAGAACAGGCTGACGCCGCGCTCGGCCTCAAAATGGCGCGTCCATTGTGCCCTGAGATCAGCGGGCCGGCGGCCGTGGCGCTCGTCGAGGAACTCGGCGGCGATGATGCGATCCACCCTGAAGTGCCGGAAGGTCGAGCGCAGCTCGCACCAGGCGGCCAGCAGCCGGACGGTTTCGGCGTAGCCGATGATCACCGGCCAGATCGTTCTTTCGCTCTCCCTGCCCTGGTCGTCACGGTAACGGATATGGATCTTGCGACCGCCGCGGATCCACTGGCGGGTGCGGGCGACATCGATGCCGTCCAGCGCGATCTCCCTGCCGGGAGGCGCGCCGACGAGCGAGCCAATGGTGGGATGGGCAATGAAGGGGCGCAGATGCTCGGGCACCGCCGCCGAGATCTTGGCGATCAGGTCGCGCGCGGCGGCCGCCAGAACCGCGTCGCCCTTGTCGGCCACCCATTGCGCGCCCAGCACCGCTGCTTCCAGCTCGTCGGGCGTCAGCATCAGCGGCGGCATGTCGAAATCCTGGTCGAGGACGTAACCCAGCCCCGCCTCGCCCTGGATCGGCACCCGCTGCGCCATCAGGTCGGCGACGTCGCGGTACACGGAGCGCTTCGACACTTCCAGTTCCTCAGCCAGTTGGCTGGCCGTCACCGGGCGGCTCGAGCGCCGCATGATCTGGATGATCTGGAACAGTCGATCGGCGCGGCGCATCGCATCCTCCTGTTGCCACTATGGTGGCAGCAGGCCGGGTTTACCAGTCGGTCACGGCCCGGTCGCGGGCTTCGACCAACAAGGGAAGACCATCATGAATTTCGTCTCGATCCGCATCATCACCGCCGATGTCCAGCGCCTCGTGCATTTCTACGAACAGATCACCGGCATGGCCGTGACCATGTACACGCCGGATTTCGCCGAGCTGGTGACACCGGCCTGCACGCTGGCGATCGGCAGCACACGCACCTTGCAACTGTTCGGCGGCGACGTGGCACGCCCTGCGGACAACCACACCGCCATCCTCGAATTCCGCGTCGTCGACGTCGATGCGGAATTCACCCGGCTGTCTGGCGCCCTCGCCGATGCCATCGTGCAGGAGCCGACCACCATGCCCTGGGGCAACCGCTCGCTCCTGTTCCGCGACCCCGATGGCAATCTGGTGAATTTCTTCACGCCCGTCACCGCCGAGGCGATCCGAAAATTCGACAAGCAGGGCGCGGGGGCAGCATGATCGCTGTCGGCGGGCATGGCCCGTTGACTGCCGCCGCCGTGGAGGTCGCGCTGGCGAGCTACAGAAGCCGCAGCCGCTGGTCGATGAGCTGGAACAGCCTCTCGTCGTCGACCTCTGTGATGACATGGCAGACCGGAAGGCCCGCGCCGTTCTCGACCGCTCGCGTGCGGCCATAGGCGCCCTTGGGATCGCAGTCGACCTCGATCACCGCGTCGACGCCCTTGAACAGGCTGGGGTCGATCAGGAAGGCGGTCACGCAAGGGTCATGCAGGCTGGCGTCGCCGCTGCCATAGTAGCGCATCATGGCGATTGCGGTCTTCATGATCGGGCTGGCGTTGCGCTCCAACTGCTCGAACCGCTCCTGGGTCAGCGTCGCGTGGCGGGTCACGTCCAATCCGAAAATGGTCATCGGGATGCCCGACGACAGCACGATCTGCGCCGCATGCGGGTCGATCCAGATGTTGAACTCGGCATCGGTCGCGGTGTTGCCCGGATTGAAGACGGCGCCGCCCATGAGGACGATGGCCTTGATCTTGGTCGAAATGGACGGCTCCTTGATCAGCGCCAGCGCGATGTTGGTCAGCGGCCCGATCGGGCAGAGCGTGATCTGGCCGGGCTCGCGCATTACCGTGTCGATGATGAAATCGACGGCGTGCTGGCGCTCGGCCTCGTGGGTGGCATCGGCCACGCCGAGATCGCCAAGCCCGTCGAGGCCGTGCACCGAGGGCTCCCTCGGATGGCCCTGCATGATCGGGCGGCTGCAGCCGGCATAGACTGGAATGTCCTGCCGGCCGGCCATGGCGGTGATGCGCAAGGCGTTGCGCGTGGTCAACGGCAGCGAGACATTGCCGTTGACCGTCGTGATGCCGACGATCTCGATCTCGTCGGGCGAGGCAAACGCCAGGAGAAGCGCGATGGCATCGTCCACGCCGGGGTCGCAATCAACGATAATTCTGCTCTTGGCCATGCCGTCCATTTCCTGTGATGCGGTAAGAAGGGCCACCCCGCTTGGGATGACCCTTGTCGTGAGAGGCGATGTCGCGCCTATTTCAGCAGTTCGTTGGTGTAGTATTTCGAGGCCGGCAGGACTTCCTTGATCTGGTCGGTGTCCTTCAGCGCCTGGGCGATCGGCAGCCAGTGCTTGTCTTCCTGCATCATGTAGCCGTTGTCGCCCTTCATCAGGGCGGCGGTCAGCTTCCAGCCGGAGACGTTGTAGGCAAGGCTGCCCCCTTCCGGGTAAGCCTTGGTGAACATCTCGGCGGCTTCCTCCGGATGGTCGGCGGCCCATTCGGTCGCCTTGATGGTGGCGCGCATCCACTTCTTGGCGACATCGCCGTGAGCCGCCAGGTAGTCGGTGGACGCGGTGTAGGTCCACACCGGTACGTCGGGCGCGCCGGCAGCCTTGCCGACAAGCGCGGTCGGGTCCTTCTTCAAGGTCTCCTGCACCTGCGGCACCAGATAATTCTCGGTGTTGGTGGCGATGTCGATCTTGCCGGCGAGCAGCAGATTGGTGTCGGAATCCTGCGCGATGATCAGCTTGACGTCATCCTCGGTCAGCTTGGCCGCCTTGAGCACGAACGGCATCATCGCCTTGGTCCAGGAGTCGGTGTAGATGGCGATCGACTTGCCCTTCAGATTGTCGAGCGACAGCGGCTCGCCGGGGCGGCCGAACAGGCCCCAATTGTTGCTCTTGGTGTAGAGGCCGATCGAGGTGATCGGGATGCCCTGCGAGGCGCCGAACACCACGTCCGTGGTGGCCTCGAAGCCGATCTCGGCCTGGCCGACGGCGAGCAGCCGCGCGGTCGTCTGCGAGTCCGGCGGGAAGATCACATCGACCTTGAGGCCCTCGGCTTCATAAAAGCCCTTCTGCTGGCCGACGAGCGTCGGGATCAGCTCGAAGTCGGCGCTCGGCCAGTCATAGACGAAGCGGACGGTCGTGAGGTCGGCGGCGGCAGCCGGGGCGGCGCCAAAGGCGGCACCCAGGGCAAGCAGGCCCACGGTTGCCGAGATCATCTTTGTATAGGTCATGTCAACTAACTCCTCCTGTTATCGTTGGTTGGTATTTCCAGATTGGTGGCCCGGCTCACGCGGGCCGTGCGGGCTTCCACTGCAGCCACGCGGGCGCGGTGGAGCGCGAGCGCCAAGGCGTCATCAGCACCTCGAGCCCGAACACCAGCAGGAACGAGCCGACGCCGATCACCGTCAGCAGCAGCATGGCGGCGTAGACGCCGGCCGTGTTCATCTGGGCGTTGGCGGTGAGCAGATAAGTGCCAAGGCCCTGCTTGGACGAGGCGGTCCATTCGCCGATGACGGCGCCCGTCACCGCGTAGGTGGCGCCGATCTTCAGGCCGGAAAACAGCGGGCCGATGCACGCCGGAAGCTTGACGATGGCGAAGGTGCGCAAGCCGCCGCCGCCCATCAGGCGCGCCAGGTTCAGCATGTCACGGTCGACCGAAGCCAGCCCGTTCAGCACGTTGACGACGACCGGGAAGAACACGATCCAGGCGACGATGATCAGCTTGGGGGTCAGGCCGAAGCCGAAGACGATGACCAGGGGTGCCGCGATGGCGACGATCGGCACGGCCTGCGAGATGATCAGGGCGGGCATGACGAGGCGCTGCACGACGCGGATCTGCCCCATCGCCAAGGCGAGCAAGAAGCCGATGAGCGCGCCGAGCAGGTAACCGATCGCGGTTTCATAGAGCGTCTGGCCGGTCAGGACGGAGAGCCGTGGCCAGTTGTCGAACAGCGTCGAGAAAGCAAGTGCGGGCGGCGGAATGACATAGGGCGGCAGCCCGGTGACCCATACCAGCACTTGCCAGGAGGCCAGGATCAGCACCATGGCCACGACCCAGACCATGAACGGCCCCGCCGCCGCTCCAAACCGTGTGTTCATTTCGCTGGCCTTCCCTGGATCAGTGGTAGAGGTGCTGCATGATCTGCCGCTTCAGGCCGACAAAAATGTCGGTCGTCAGCACTTCCAGCGGCCGTGGCCTGGGCAGGTCCACGGTGAGGATCTCAGCGATGCGGCCGGGACGCGGCGTCATCACGACGATGCGGTCGGCGAGATAGATAGCCTCGTCCACATCATGGGTGACGAACAGGATGGTGCGGTTGAGATCGCGCCACAGCTGCAGCAGCCATTGCTGCATGCCAAGCCGCGTCTGCGCGTCGAGCGCGCCGAACGGCTCGTCCAGCAGCATCACCTGCCGTCCCGCGGCGATCGTGCGCATCATGGCGACGCGCTGGCGCATGCCGCCGGACAGAGCGTGCGGATAGTGGTTGAGAAAATCGCCCAGGCCGTAACGCGTTGCCAGTTCGGCTGCCTGTTCCTGGTCCCTGGCCGTGGCGCCGCGCGTCAATGACGCGGCGAGCGTGATGTTGCCCAGCACCGTGCGCCAGGGCAGCATCAGGTCCTTCTGCAGCATGTAGCCGACCTGGCCGGGACGGCTGCTGACGTCCTGGCCGTCGAGCACGATCTTGCCGGAGGTCGCCTGCAGCAGTCCCGACACGACATTGAACAGCGTGCTCTTGCCGCAGCCGGAGGCGCCGAGGATGCAGACGAATTCGCCGTCGGCGATGTCAAGGCTGACATCGCTCAAGGCGGTCACCGACCCGAAATTGACATTGAGTTTCTCGATCGACAGCTTGGTTACGGGTGATGGTCGCAATCCGTTAGCCTCCTCGCCGACAGCGCCCGGCTCAAGCGTTTGTCGCATTCAGAAATCCCTTCGATGCAGGCAAGCGCCGTCTCGAAAAGCCATAAAACCCTCAAGGCACACCCGACCCTCCCCGGATGTGCCTGGCAACCAACGGAAGCCTTCCGACGTGTAGAACGAAGAAGAACTTGCGTAGGTAAACGTTTACCTAGATGCTAATGTGGCGGTTGTCAATCGAGCGGCGAAGGCTGTCGATCGCACGACCTGTTTGTCGGAATCGGTATCCGTGCTAATCGCGGGCCGGCGTTGCGATGGCGGCTGGAGACAGGGCTGTCGCTGGTCGAAGTGGCGAGGGAATGTGGCAACGACGATCAAGGATATTGCCCGGCGGGCCGGTGTATCGACCGCGACGGTTTCAAAGGTCCTCAACCGGAAAGACCAGTTCATCAGCGAGGAGACCCGGGAAAAGATCCGGGCCCTGGTCAAGGAACTCAACTACACGCCCAACTCGATCGCCCGCTCGCTGATCACCCGCAGTTCGCGCGTCATCGGCATCATCGTGCCTGATATCCTCAACGCCTATTTCACCGAACTGGTCCGCGCCTGCGACGAGGCCGCGCGCGAGCGCGGCTATTCGACAATCCTGTGCAATTCCGACAGCGATCCCGAAAAAGAGACGTCGCACCTGACCTTCCTCGCCAGCCACGGCGTCGATGGCATCGTACTCGCCGCCAGCGACCTGATCCCGGATGCGCAACTTCTGGAAAGACTTCATATCCCCCTGGTGTCGATGGACCGGGAAGTTCCCGACCTCGATTGCCTCGCCGCGCGCATCGACACGGATTACGAGACGGGCGCGTTCCTGTCAGCGAGCCATCTGATCGCCAACGGACACAGCCGCATCGCCTTTGTCAGCGGCAATCCGCTGGCCTCCAACACCAAGATCAGGCGGGCCGGATTCGAGCGGGCGCATCGCGCGGCCGGGCTGCCGGTCGATCCCGACCTGATCGAGTGCGGTGCCTTCAATCATCGGTTTGGACTGATGGCGACACGCACGCTGCTCGACCGCACCAGCTTCTCCGCCATGTGCTGCATGAGCGACATGCTGGCGATGGGCGCGACGGTAGCGCTGCGCGAACGGGGCTTGAGCGTTCCCGAGGATTGCGCGGTGATGGGCTTCGACAACATCTACATCGCACCGCTGCTCGTACGCCCCCTGTCGACGATCGAACGGCGTATTTCCGAGGCCGGCTACCTGGCGATCGGAGCGCTCATCGATTTTCTGGACGACCCCACGCATCCGCGCCGCATGGTGCTGATGGAACCAACCGTGATCCTGCGGGAGACGGCGTAGCCAATCAGGCCGCGATCCCAACTAAATTCGGCCCGCAGCGACGGATCGGCCGCCATCAGCCGTTCAACCTTGCAACAAGCCAACCTTGCAGGGACTGCACATATGGCCACTCCCCCTAATGCCGACCAGGCCATCGCGCTCAATCGCTTCGGGCTGGGTGCGCGGGCCGATGACACAGCACCGGCCGATCCCCGGCAGTGGCTGCTCAGCCAGATGGACCACTATGAGATGGCGCCGGCCGCCTTCGCCTCGGCCGACACCTCCGCCAAGATCGCATCGCAATATCGGGAAGATCGCGCCGACCTGAAGGCTGACGCAAAGGACGACGATGCCGACGCCAAGGCGGCGGCGATGAAGGCGCTGCGCCAGAAGGGCCAGGAGCTCTACCGCGCCGAAGTCGCCATGCGCGTCGCCTCGGCACTGACCACCCCCACCCCGTTCCTGGAGCGGCTCGTCTATTTCTGGTCGAACCATTTCGCCGTATCCGCCGACAAGCCGCAGGTGACGATCCTGGCCGGCGCCTTCGAGCGCGAGGCGATCCGGCCGCATGTGCTGGGCCGCTTCGAGGACATGCTGATGGCTGTCGAACGCCATCCGGCGATGCTGTTCTTCCTCGACCAGGTGCGTTCGGCCGGGCCGAACAGCAAGCTGGCCGATCGCGTCGAGCGCAATGGCAACAAGCGCAAGATCGGCATCAACGAGAACCTCGCCCGCGAGATCATGGAACTGCACACGCTGGGCGTTCGCACCGGCTACACGCAAGGCGACGTGACCCAGTTCGCACTGGCGCTGAGCGGCTGGAGCATCGGCGGGCTCAACGTCAAGACGGAAGGCGACGAGACCGCCGGCTTCAAGTTCCGCCCGCCCCTGCACGAGCCCGGCCCGAAAACCATCATCGGCAAGACCTATCAGCAACAGGGCGAAGGCCAGGCGCGCGCGGTGCTGCACGATCTCGCCTCGTCCAACGCCACCGCGCTGCATCTGGCGACCAAGCTTGCCCGCCACTTCATTGCGGACGATCCGCCCGATGAAGCGGTTGCCGCCTTGCAGGCCGCCTTCGTCTCCTCGCGCGGCGACCTGCCGACGGTCTATCACACGCTGATTGATCTCAAGGCGGCATGGACGCCGCAGCAAGTGAAGTTCAAGACTCCGTGGGAATGGACGGTTTCGGCCTTGCGCGGGCTTGGCATCACGACTGTCGCCGACATGCCTGTGGCGCCGATGCTGAACCAGTTAGGACAGCCGGTGTGGCGGCCGCGCTCGCCCGCCGGCTATGACGACATCGCCGCCAGCTGGGCGGCGCCCGACGCGCTGGTGCGCCGGGTCGAGGTTGCGCAGCGGCTGACCAGGAAGCTCGATCTCGATCCGCGCCAACTCGCGCCCCGCATCCTGCCCGATATCAGCAACATGACGTCTACCGAAGTCGGCCGGGCGGAGTCCCTGCGCACCGGCCTCGCGCTCCTGATCGTCTCTCCCGACTTCCAACGGAGGTAAGACCATGATCCACCGCCGCCAGTTCCTCCGCTTCGCCGCCGCCGGCGCCGGATCGCTTTTGCTTGCCCCGCACATCGTCTTCGCCAATGTCGCGACAGAGCGGCGGTTCGTCTTCATCATCCAGCGCGGCGCCGCCGACGGGCTGAACACGGTCGTGCCCTACGCCGATCCGGCCTATGCCGGATTGCGCGGCGACCTCGCCATCGATCCAGCCACGGCGCTGAAGCTCGACGGCACTTTCGCGCTGCATTCCTCGCTGGCCGAGCTTGCCAAGATGTATTCGGCCAAGCAGGCGCTGTTCGTTCAGGCCGTCGCCTCACCCTACCGCGACCGTTCGCATTTCGACGGCCAGAACGTGCTGGAAACCGGCGGCGTCAATCCCTACCAGCTCAAGGATGGCTGGCTGAACCGGCTGGTGTCGCTGATGCCCAAATCCAGGGGCGACGCCATCGCCTTCGCCCCGACCATCCCGCTAGCCTTGCGCGGCAGCGCCGAGGTCACCTCCTACGCGCCCTCCAACCTCAAGGACGCCGACGACGATCTCCTGACGCGCGTCAGCACGCTCTATGATGCCGACCCGCAATTGCACGCGCTGTGGAGCGAGGCGATGCAAGCGCGCGGCCTTGCCGACCAGCAGAAGGCCGGCCAGAGCCCGCAGGATGTCGGCCGCACGGCGGCGACCTTCCTTGGCCGCGCCGACGGTCCGCGCATCGCCATGATCGAAACCAATGGCTGGGACACGCACAGCGCCCAGGCTGGACGGCTGGGCAACCAGCTGCGCGGCCTCGATGCGCTGATCGGCGCGCTGCGCGACGGCCTTGGCGACAACTGGAACCAGACCACGGTGTTCGTGGCCACCGAATTCGGCCGCACCGCCGCCGCCAATGGCACGCAAGGCACCGACCATGGCACGGCGTCGGCCGCCATGGTGGTGGGCGGGGCCGTCAAGGGCGGCCGCATCCTGTCCGACTGGCCGGGGCTTTCGGCGAAGGCGCTCTATGAAGGCCGCGACCTCGCCCCCACCCTGGACCTCGACGCGCTGATCGCCACCGTCGCCGCCGAGAGCCTGCATCTCGACCCGGAATTGACCATGCGCACCCTGTTTCCGGACCGCCCCTTCAACAAGGCGCTCAGCGGGTTGATATCAGCCTGATCGCTGCTTCGTCGCGAGCAGCCGACGACGGCGTGCTGAGGCCGGCGACGGCCAGCCGCGCCTCGACGGCCGCGGCCATCGACAGCACCTGTTCGTCGGCAAAACGCCGGCCGACGATCTGCAGGCCGACCGGCAGACCGTCCGCCGCGAAGCCGGCGGGCAGCGACAGCGCCGGCAGTTGCGGCAGCATGTTGAAGGGACAGGTGAGGTCCAGCCCCTTGAAACGGCCATTGGGCAACGTCGCCACATAGTCGTCGTCGGTCTCGGTCACCGGCGGCGCTGATATGGCGCAGGTCGGGCACAGCAGCGCATCATAGCGCTCGTAGAGTTTTGCCATGTCGCGCCACATCGACGTGCGCAGCAATTCGACCCGTTTGTAGGCGGTCGCGTTCATCGCCAGCCCGCGTTCGATCATCGAGACCACCGATGGGTCCATATGGTGGCGATGGGCGGCGATCTCCCCGCCGAAGAAGGCCGACATGAAGACGCACCAGAGATCGAACCACTCGTCGTTGACGGCGCGCGTCCAGCCCATCGGCACCTCGTCGACAACAGCCCCTGCCCGCCGCATCTCGGCCACGGCGTGCCGGATAACGGCTTCGACCCGAGGCTGGATCTGGTAGTAGCCGAGGTCCAGCGACAGCGCGAAACGCTTGCCTTCCAACTCACCCGCCCGCGCCGCTGAGCCGTCAAACCCGATCGGCAGCGAGCCGATGTCCTCGTCGCTGCCGCCCGCCGTCGCTTCCATGAAGGCGATGGCGTCGCCGACGCTGCGCGCCAGCGGTCCGAAATGCGAAATGTTGTCGAACACGCTGGGCAGGATGGTCATCGGGATGCGGCCGAGGCTGGGTTTCAGCCCGACGACGCCGCAGAAGGCGGCGGGAATGCGCACCGAACCGCCCATGTCCGTCCCCTCAGCGAACGGCACCACGCCCGTCGCCACCGCCACGCCGGCGCCTCCGGAGGAGCCGCCGCTGGTGCGCTCCGGGTTCCATGGGTTGCGGGTCACGCCCCAGCGCGGGCTGTTGGTGAAGGAGGAGAACGCGAATTCCGGCGTCGTCGTCTTGCCGATCAGGATGGCGCCGGCCGCTTCCAGGCGGCGGATGCATAGCGCCGTCTCCGTCGGCACCCAGTCTCCCCTTGTCCATGACCCCAGCGTCGTCACATCGCCGGCGGTCGGCGTCAAGTCCTTGGCCGCGAACGGCACGCCGTGCAGCGGCCCGGTGACCTCGCCGCGCGCCACGGCCCGGTCGGCCCGGCGGGCTGCTTCCATCGCCTGCTCCTCGCGGATGACGGCAAAGGCGTTGAGCCTCTCGTCGACCGCCCTGGCGCGGCGGATGGACTCTTCAACCACCGTCTGCGCGCTGAAGGCGCCGGATCGGACACCATCGGCGATCGCGTTGGCGTTGAGGTCCAGCGGATGGGTCATGGCTCGGGTCTCCAGAGGTGGTTTGATGCCGGGTTTTCAGAAGGAAACGGAAAGCGTGCTTGCCCGGGGATGCCGGACCTGCACAATCTCGCCAAAGCCGGAAGAGAGGGCCTGCCGTTTCCATGAAGTCCGCAGAGAGACAGCCTGGCCCGCATCCGTCCTTCGATGCCTGGAATGCCGGCCTTGGCGCCGCGGCTTCCGCCATCGGCGCGCGCGGCTTTCCCGATGCGCTGGCAGCCGCGCTTCGCCTGCTGACGCCCTTCCAGATGATGAACGGCTTCGTCTATTCGCCTGATGGACGCGCCTTCGACCTCTACAATGAGAAGATCGTCGCCGAGCGCTCGATCATCGTCGACCGCTATCTTGCCGGCGCCTATGTGCTGGACCCCTTCTACGACGCGGTCCGCGGTGACGGAGCCGAGCGCATGATCGTCATGCGGGAGCTGGCGCCCGACGATTTCCTGCAGACCGAATATTATCGGCGGCATTACGCCACGACCGAAATCGGCGACGAGATCGGTTTCGTGCTGAAGCTGGAGAACGGCTTTGCCGGCGTCCTGTCGCTGTCGCGAACCGGTGCGGCGCCGCTGTTTGCCGGGGATGAGCTGGAGCGGCTGAGATCCGCCGCACCCATTGTCTGCGCGCTGGCGGCGCGGCACTGGTTTCATGTCCCCGGCCTCTCGCTCGACATCAAGAACGCGGCCCCGGCAGTGAGGATCGAGCACCCGCTGCTGACCCGCCGCGAGCTTGAAATCGTCACGCTGGTCCTCAAGGGACATTCCAACCTCTCGCTCGCCGCCGTCCTGTCGCTGTCGCCCAACACGGTCAAAGTCCATCGCCGGCAGATCTATTCGAAGCTCGCAATATCCAGCCAGGCCGAACTGTTCCGGCTGTTTTTAGCCTAGTGGGATGCGGACAGCGCGTTATCGTTCTCGGAACAGAAGATTCGCCGTTCCTTTTGAGAAGCCTAGCTTTCCGTAGAATGGAACAAGAGTGTCGGGGCAATAGAGTTCAAAGCTACGCACGCGCGCCAAGCTCTCGTGGTCAACGATCCGCGTGACGATATCCCGTCCAAGATTCCTACCTCGAAAATCGGCGTGCACGATGACATCGAAGATCAGTGCTTTGAATGTGTAGTCCGTCAGCACTCGTGCAAATGCAATCAGCCGGTCATCCGAGCAAAGGCCGATTGCCAAATCGGAATGCTCGACCATTTTGACCACATCCTCAAAGCCCCGTCCTGCAGTCCACCACTCTTTGCTGTAGAGGTCGTATAGCTGAAGCCATCGCTCACCTTCGAAGGTTTCAATCCATCGATCAGGCATGTCAGCTCCCACTCCATGCGCTTCCTATCGAGCAACAAGGTATGACTTGATCCGGAAGGTCCGCAATGGGCACACTCGGTCGTTCATGGTGATTGTATCGGACCCCGAACGGGACCCGGTTTTCCGATTCCCGAACAACGAGATAGAGCGGCGGCCTGACTCACCGTGAGAGGCCGCCGCCCTCGCCTTACTCGGCGAAATCCATCTCCGGCGGCGCAACCTTGAAGAAGCTGGTCAGGTAGCCGAGATAGACAATGCCGACCGCCAGCCAGACGAGGCCGAGCACCTTGGCGTTCCCATCGAGGTTCCACAGCAGGAAGAGGTCGCAGACCGCCGCCAGCGCTGGGATGATCAGCCCGATCAGCACGCCGAGCGGACGCACCTGCTGGTCGCGTTTCAGATAGAGCGCGATCACCGAGACATTGACGGCGGTGAAGGCGAGGAAGGCGCCGAAGTTGATGAACGAGGTCGAGGTGGTGACGTCCATCGTCAGCGCCGCAAGCCCGACCACGCCGACAAGGATCAGGTTGAGGATCGGCGTGTGCCATTTCGGGTGCAGATTGCCGAAGAACGAGACCGGCAGCACCGTGTCGCGCCCCATGGCGTAGAGCAGCCGGCCGACACTGGCTTGTGCTGCAAGACCCGAGGTGAACTGCGCCACGACCAGCGTCGCCAGGAAGATGGTGACGAACAGGTCGCCGCCGATCGCCTTGGCGATTTCGGTGGCGGCGGCGTCGACCGAAACGAAATCCATGCCGGGATGGGCAAGCTGCGTGACATAGGCCGAGGCGATGAAGATCACACCGCCGGCCAGCGCGATGATCATGATCGCCTTCGGCATGGTGCGCTTGGCGTCCCTGGTCTCCTCGGTCAGCGTCGACACGGCGTCAAAGCCAAGGAAGGAATAGGCGGCGATGGCCGCACCCGCCACAGAGGCCGAGAACGGCACGCCGCTCTTGAAGAAGGGGGTGACCGAGACGAGGCCGCCGGGGCCGTTCAGCGCCACCACATAGCGGGCGGCCAGGAACAGGAAGGCGGCTAGCACGCCGAGTTGCACCAGCATGAGGATGAAGTTGACGCGGTTGGCGAAGGCGATGCCGACGACATTGACCACGGTCGTCACCGCGATGAAGCTGACGATCCACACCCAGGTCGGAACAGCGGGGAAGGCCGAGGCGAGATATGCGGCACCAATCAGCCAGATCACCATCGGCAAGAAGAAATAGTCGAGCAGCACCGCCCAGCCGACGAGGAAGCCGATGCTGGGGCTGATCGACCGGCGCGCATAGGTGTAGGCCGAGCCGGCGACCGGATAGACGCGCGCCATGACGCCGTAGCTGATTGCGGTGAGCAGGATGGCGGCAGCAGCTATGAGATAAGCCATGGCGGTCGTTCCCTGGCTTGCCGCCGCCAGCGCGCCAAAGGTGCCGAAGACGATCATCGGCGTCATGTAGGCCAGGCCGAAGAGCACGACGGACCAAAGTCCGAGCGTGCGGTCGAGTTTGACAGTGTCTTGCATTGTTCCGCCTCCGGAAAGATGTGCTCGATGCTTTTTCCGGAAACTGGCTGTGACGCTGGCCTCCGGTGGCATTTCTTGAAGTTGATGCAAAACATGACTTAGCCGGCGCGGCGCGACCATAACCCCAAGGTACTATGCGAAATCGCCCCTGCCCGGTCGGTCGGCGGGCCCGCCACCCACCTGCAAAGGGAGATGGCGAGTATCAAAATGTCAAAAAAGTATCGGTCAGGTGGACAGACCGTGGTGGCGGCTGCTTCAATTGCCGCCTAAGCTTTAACCACTGCGGAGAGCGGCAAACGCGTCCCGCGGGAATGAGGTTCGGCAACTGGTCACAAGACCGGGCCCGCGCCGGGAGGAACGAAGATGAATCCGGACCTGGAAGTCGTCGCCATCAGACGTGGAGAGTCGTTCAAGGCTTGGGCCCACGGCTATCCGTTCCGCACCGTGCGCTGGCACTTCCACCCCGAATATGAACTGCACCTAGTCGTCGCCACCACCGGCCACTATTTTGTCGGCGACTTCATCGGCGAGTTCGAGCCGGGCAATCTGGTGCTCACCGGCCCCAACCTGCCGCACAATTGGGTGAGCGACGTGCCGGCCGGCGAGACCGTGCCGCTGCGCGGCCGCGTCGTCCAGTTTTCCGAAGAATTCATCGCGGACTCGACCGCCGCCCTGCCCGAACTTGCCGCCTGCGCTGGCATTCTTGAAACCAGCCGTCGCGGCGCTCTGTTCTCGTCGGCCACGGCCGAGCTCGCGGCGCCCCTGCTCGCCGAACTGGTCGAGGCGCAAGGCGTGCGCCGTCTCTCGCTGTTCATGGGCGTGCTCGACATCCTGAGCCGCGCCACCGATGTCCGCACGCTGACCAGTTCCAGCTATCTTCCCGATCCCTCCGGCTTCATGTCGGCCGGCATCAACCAGGCGCTCGCCTACATCAATGCCCATCTGACCGAGCCGTTCAGCGAAAGCGACCTCGCCGAAATCGCTGGGCGCACGCCCAGCGCCTTCTCGCGCAGCTTCCGCCGCCATACCGGCATGGCTCTGGTGCAATATGTCAACCGGCTGCGCATCAACCTCGCCTGCCAGCTTCTCATGAGCGAGGCGCAGACGTCGATCACCGAGATCTGCTTCGCCGCCGGCTACAACAACATCTCGAATTTCAACCGCCAGTTCCTGTCGCAGAAGGGCATGTCGCCATCGCGCTTCAGGACCTTGCTGGAAAACATAAACGCGGACATCGCCGCCTAAAAGGGAGGAACGGGAGGAGCCCAATCACAGTCTGGAAGGCATGACGCGGGTGCGTTGGAGGCGCCCCGTGCTGGAGATCGCTTGTCCTGAAATCCAGCAATATCAGGAGGATGCGGGCACGCGCTGAAGGATGATCGAGGACAATCATCCTGATGTCGCTGATCAAATTCCTCGCAGCAGTTCCACTTGCAGTCAAGGCCTGCAGCGCCATGCCGCGCTCAGGTTTTCGAGAAACTTTTTTCTTCAACCGGAGATATTCGAATGACCACATTTGCCTGGAAATCGACCAGTGCGGCAGCGCTCGCACTTTCTCTCCTTGCCGGCACCGCTTTCGCCGCCCCCGTTACCGATGCCACGGTCGCCTTCCTGATGCCCGACCAGGCCTCGACCCGCTACGAGCAGCACGACTACCCGGGCTTTGCCGCCGAGATGAAAAAACTCTGCCCTGGCTGCAAGGTGCTCTACCAGAACGCCGATGCCGATATCTCGCGCCAGCAGCAGCAGTTCAACTCGGTCATCTCGCAAGGCGCCAAGGCGATCGTGCTCGACCCCGTCGACTCGACGGCCGCCGCCTCGCTGGTCAAGCTGGCGCAAAGCCAGGGCATCAAGGTCATCGCGTATGACCGGCCGATCCCGACCGCGCCCGCCGATTTCTACGTCTCCTTCAACAACGAGGGCATCGGCAAGGCCATCGCGGATTCGCTGATCGCGCATCTGAAGGCCAACAAGGTCGACCCCGCCAGCGGCGGCCTGCTGCAGATCAACGGTTCGCCGACCGACGCGGCCGCCGGCCTGATCAAGAAGGGCATCCATGAAGGCCTGGACAACAGCGGCTATCCGATCCTGGCCGAATACGACACGCCGGAATGGGCGCCGCCGAAGGCGCAGCAATGGGCGAGCGGCCAGATCACCCGCTTCTCGACCAAGATCCTCGGCGTCGTCGCCGCCAATGACGGCACTGGCGGCGGCGCCATCGCCGCCTTCAAGGCGGCCGGTGTCGATCCTGTGCCGCCGGTCACCGGCAATGACGCCACGATCGCGGCCCTACAGCTGATCATCGCCGGCGACCAGTACAACACCATCTCCAAGCCGAGCGAGATCGTCGCCGCCGCCGCCGCCAACGTCGTCATCAAGCTCCTGTCGGGCGAGACGCCTAAGGCCGAGATGACCTTGTACGACACCCCCTCGCAGCTATTCACGCCGGCTGTTGTGACGCAGGAAAACCTCAAGGCCGAGATCATCGACAAGAAGATCAACACGGCCGCCGAGCTCTGCGTCGACCGCTATGTCGAGGGCTGCAAGAAGCTCGGCATCATCAACTAAGGGAGTTCTCCCCGTGTCTGGCCGCTTTCGCGGCCGGACACCCACTCTTGACCGGCCCTCCGGAAAGGTTTGCCCCCCATGACCGACATCGCCGACAGACCGGTTTCGACCGGCGAACTGGTGCTCAGCCTGCGTGGTATCTCGAAGAATTTCGGCGCCGTCTCCGCGCTGACCGACATCGATCTCGACGTGCATGCCGGCGAAGTCGTGGCGCTGGTCGGCGACAATGGCGCCGGCAAGTCGACACTGGTGAAGATCCTTGCCGGCGTCCATCAGCCAAGCTCCGGCGCCATCAATTTTCGCGGCAAGCCCGTTACCATGCCCGACCCGAGCGCGGCGCTGACGTTGGGCATCGCCACCGTCTTCCAGGACCTGGCGCTGTGCGAGAACCTCGACGTCGTCGCCAACATCTTCCTCGGCAAGGAGTTGAATCCGCTGCGGCTGGACGAGGTGGCGATGGAAATCCGCGCCTGGACGCTGCTCAACGAATTGTCGGCGCGTATTCCCAGCGTTCGCGAAGTGGTCGCCTCGCTGTCGGGCGGCCAGCGCCAGACCGTCGCCATCGCCCGCTCGCTGCTGCTCGAACCAAAGCTCATCCTGCTCGACGAGCCGACCGCCGCCCTTGGCGTCGCCCAGACGGCGGAAGTGTTGAACCTCATCGACCGGGTGCGTGAACGCGGCCTCGGCGTGCTGATGATCAGCCACAATATGGAGGATGTCCGCGCCGTCGCCGACCGCATCGTCGTGCTGCGGCTTGGCCGCAACAACGGCGTCTTCGCTCCCGACGCCTCCAACCAGGAACTGGTCAGCGCCATCACCGGCGCCTCGAACAATGCTGTCTCACGCCGCGCCGAGCGCCGGCAAACCCAGCAAAATCAGGCGCAGCAAAACCAGGAGCAACGGCCATGAGCTCGGAGATCAAGCACGACACATCGGCTTCGACGGCGCTCGACCGTAGCGACGTCCGCGTCAAGCATGAGGCGGGTGTTGGTGGCGCGCTCAGCGCCTTCCTCGACCGCGTGCGCTCCGGCGATCTCGGCTCGCTGCCCGTCGTCGTCGGCCTCGTCATCATCTGGACCGTGTTCACCAGCCTCAACCCGGTGTTCGTCTCGTCCAGCAACCTCGTCAACCTGCTGTTCGACTGCTCGACGGTCGGCGTCATCGCGCTCGGCATCGTCTGCGTGCTGATGGTCGGCGAGATCGACCTATCGGTCGGCTCGATCAGCGGCTTTGCCTCGGCTCTCGTCGGCACGCTGTGGGTCAACCAGGGCTGGCCGGTGGCGCTCGCCATCCTCGCCGCCCTCGCCTTCGGTGCGGCCATCGGCTGCCTCTACGCGATGCTGTTCAACCGGCTGGGCATGCCAAGCTTCGTCTCGACGCTGGCCGGCCTGCTGGCGGTGCTCGGCATGCAGCTCTACATCCTCGGCTCCTCCGGCTCGATCAACCTGCCCTATGGCTCGAACCTGGTGAATTTCGGCCAGCTCATGGTCATGCCCCACTGGGTCTCCTACGGCCTGGCGGCCCTGCCCGGCATCGTCATGCTCATCACCGGGCTGCGCACCATCAGCCGCCGTCGCGCGGTCAACCTGTCGGCGCCGTCGCTTAGCGGCCTCATCGTGCGCGTCGTCGCCATCACGCTGGTGCTGGAACTCATCGTCGGCTACCTCAACCAGGCGCGCGGCATTCCGTGGATGTTCGGCCTGTTCGTCGGCCTGGTCGTGGCGATGAACTACGCGCTCACCCGCACCAAATGGGGCCGCTCGATGACCGCCGTCGGCGGCAATCGCGAAGCGGCGCGGCGCGCCGGCATCAAGGTTCGGCTGATCTATCTCAGCGCCTTTGCCGCCTGCTCCACCTTCGCGGCCCTTGGCGGCGTGCTGTCGGCGGCCCGCCTTGCCTCGGCCAGCCAGCAGGCCGGCACCGGCGACGTCAACCTCAACGCGATCGCGGCGGCCGTCATCGGCGGCACCAGCCTGTTTGGCGGGCGCGGCAGCGCCTATTCCGCCCTGCTCGGCATCATCGTCATCCAGTCGATCGCCAGCGGGCTGACCTTGCTCGATCTGTCGTCGTCGCTTCGCTACATGATCACCGGCGCCGTCCTGGCGATCGCTGTCATCGTCGACTCCCTGGCACGCCGTTCGCGGGTTTCCCACGGCCGCGCCTGACACCCCCAAGAGCATGATCCCGAAACGGGAAACCGGTTTCTCGGGATCATGCTCAACAACAAACACACGAGGACCAACATGGCTCAGGATCTAACAGGCAAGGTGGCGGCGATCACAGGCGCCGCATCGGGCATCGGCCTCGAATGCGCGAAACATCTGATCGCGGCGGGCGTCCGCGTGGCGCTGGTCGACCGTGCCGAGGACGCGCTGAAAACCATCTGCGCCGAACTCGGGCCGAACGCCATTCCCGTGGTGGTCGACCTGATGAAGCCAGCCAGCGTCGCGACCATGATGCCGCAAATACTGGACAAGGCCGGCCAGCTCGACATCTTCCACGCCAATGCCGGCGCCTATGTCGGCGGCCAGATTGTCGATGGCGATCCAGATGCATGGGACCGGATGCTGAATCTCAACATCAACTCGGTGTTCCGTTCCATCCACGCGGTGCTGCCGCACATGATCGAACGCAAGACCGGTGATATCATCGTCACCAGTTCGATCGCCGGGCTCGTTCCCGTCGTCTGGGAGCCGATCTACACCGCCTCCAAGCATGCCGTGCAGGCCTTCGTCCACACGGTGCGCCGCCAGGTCGCCAAACACGGCCTGCGCGTCGGCGCGGTGGCGCCCGGACCGGTGGTGACCGCGCTGATCAGCGACTGGCCGAAGGACAAGCTGGAGGCGGAACTCGCCGCCGGCGGCCTGATGCAGCCCGTCGAGGTCGCCGAAGCCGTGATGTTCATGCTGACGCGGCCACGCAACATCACCATCCGCGACCTGGTGATCCTGCCACAGAGCAACGATCTTTAGGGCAGTAGGGGAATAGGGCAGTAAGGCAGTATGTGAGCTGAACAGGTCGTCACTGCCTTACTCCCCTGATCCCTACTGCCCTACCCCCTTACTCCCCTCGGCGGAGCCTGAACCATGCCCCACTACATCGGCGTCGACGTCGGCACAGGCAGCGCCCGGGCCGGTGTGTTTGACAGCGAAGGAACGATGCTGGCCTCGGCCAAGCGTGACATCGCCCTGTTCCTCGAACCCGGCGAGATCGCCGAGCAGTCGAGCGAGGACATCTGGCGCGCGGTCTCGGCCAGCGTCCGCGAGGCTGTGACGGCGTCCGGTGTCGATGCCAGCGATGTTGCCGGCATCGGCTTCGACGCGACCTGCTCGCTGGTCGTGATCGGGCAGAACGGCGTTCCCCTGCCCGTCGGTGCGTCCGGCGACAGCCAGCGCAACATCATCGTCTGGATGGACCATCGCTCGCTCGACCAGACACGACGCATCAATGCCGGCAAATACGCTGTACTCGACTATGTCGGCGGCGCGATCTCGCCGGAGATGGAGACGCCGAAACTGCTGTGGCTGAAGGAAAACATGCCCGACAGCTTTGCCAGGGCGCAGTATTTCTTCGACCTTCCCGACTATCTGACATGGCGAGCGACCGGCAGCACGGCGCGCTCTATCTGCACCGTCACCTGCAAATGGACCTACCTCGCGCATGAAAGCCGCTGGGACGAGGCCTATTTCCGCGCCATCGGGCTCGGCGAACTCGCCGACGAAGGCTTTGCCCGCATCGGCACCGAGATCGTCGCCGGCGGCACGGCGTTGGCCCAAGGCCTGACCGAGGCCGCCGCCGCTGATTTCGGCCTGCGGCGGGGAACGGCTGTCGCCGCTGGGCTGATCGACGCCCATGCCGGCGGCGTTGGTACAGTCGGCGGCAAGGCCCCCAAGGCCGGCGGCGACACCGGCACCCTGCAGTCGCGCATGGCCTATGTCTTCGGCACCTCCGCCTGCACCATGGCCAGCACCAGCGAGCCGGCATTCGTGCCCGGTGTCTGGGGCCCCTATTTCTCCTCGATGGTGCCCGGACTGTGGCTCAGCGAAGGCGGCCAGTCGGCGGCGGGCGCGGCGATCGATCATCTCATCTCCTTCCATCCGGCATCGACCGAGGCCTCCGCACGGGCCAAGGCACAGGGCATCAGCCTCGCGGCCTGGCTTGCTCGCCAGGCAGCCGAACGCTCCCCCGACCTTTCCGAGGCCGTACGCCTTGCCGACGGCCTGCATGTCGTCCCCGAATTCCTCGGCAACCGCTCGCCCTTCGCCGATCCCGAGGCCAAGGGCCTGATCGCCGGGCTCGGCATGGACACCTCGCCTGACAGCCTCGTCGCGCTCTATGTCGCCGGCCTCTGCGGCCTCGGCTATGGCGTGCGCCAGATCATGGCGGCCATGGCAGGCAAGGGACTGGCCATCGACACCATCGTGGTCTCGGGCGGTGCCGCGCAGAGCGAACTGGTCCGCCAGCTTCTCGCCGACACGACAGGACTGACGGTGGCGAGTTCCACCTCGCCCGAACCGGTGCTGCTCGGATCGGCCATGCTCGGCGCGGTGGCGGCGGGACGCTATCCCGACCTGATATCGGCGATGACCGGCATGGCCACCATGGGCGAGATCTACCGTCCGGCCGGCGGGCCACTGAAGGCGCTTCACGACAAGCGCTTCGGCGCGTTCGAACTGCTGCGGAAGGCGGCGCGGGCCATCCGCGACTGAACGGTAACAGGAATGTGTACTGGGAGCGCCGGCCATTATCTGGGCTGTCGCCACAAAGTAAATATATCAGCGGCTCGACCGGTGTTCGCCGGCGGTTCGTGCTTGATGTGGTTGGGTGGTCAAGCGCGGATTTGTTTTTGTTGCCGAGGCACCCAGCCATGCATGGAACCAGGATCTTCGACGGAGTCATCGTGATCGGTGCCGGCGCGGCCGGCCTTGCCGCCACCCATGCCCTGATCAAGGCGGGTCTGCACGTACGGCTTCTGGAGAAGGAAGACCGCATCGGCGAGCCGTGGCGGCGACGGCACCATGACCTGCATCTGAACACGCATCGCTCGCTTTCGAGCTTGCCCGGCCTCGACTACCCAGCGGGCACCCCGGCCTTTCCGGACAAATCCGTGGTCGTCGATCACCTCGACCAGTTCCGCAGCCATCACCGGCTGCCGATCGAATTTGGCGTCTGCATCGACGAGATCGCCTTCACCGGCAGCCATTGGACGATCGCCACCAACATGGGGACGCGGACCGCCGCCCATGTCATCATCGCCACCGGGCGCGACCGCACCCCTTGCATTCCAAAATGGAAAGGCATGGCGGAGTTTCCCGGCCAGATCATACATTCGGCCGATTTCGGCGATGCCGGCGACTACGCGGGCAAGAAGGTCCTGGTGGTCGGCGCCGGCAATTCGGGCTTCGACGTGCTCAATCATCTGGCCCGCGTCGACACATCAGCCATCTGGCTGTCCGCGCGGCACGGCCCGACGCTGCTGCCCAAGCGCCTCTTCAACATCCCGGTTCACCTGATGTCGCCCTATATCGCGCGCCTGCCGGTGCGGCTGGCGGACACGCTGTTGCGGATGGCCCAACGCATGGCCTTCGGCGACCTGACGCGGTTCAATCTGCCGGCCGCCTGCGTCGGCGGCGCCAGCCGCCTGGCCGGCGACTATGTGGCGATTGCATCCGACGACGGCGCTGTCGACGCCATCAAGGCCGGCAAGATCGAGGTGCTGCCGGAGATCGGCCAGTTCACCCGCGACGGCGTGATCCTCGCCAATGGCCAGCGGATCCGCCCCGACATCGTCATCGCCGCCACGGGCTACCGCACGGGGCTCGAACAGATGGTCGGCAAGCTCGGCGTGCTCGACGCCAAGGGGTATCCGCTTTTCAACGGCGCCGGCAACGATCAGCGCCTGCCCGGCCTGTGGTTCACCGGCATGCGGCCGAGCATCCGCGGCTGCTTCGCCAATGCGCGGCTGCAGGCCCGCGCCATCGCGGCGGCGATCACGGCCGGCTGACGGGAACCATCCGCCGGGGGTGCTCAATCGTCGCGGATCACCATGCGTATATGCCATTCGCGCCAGTGCGTCGGCTCGACGCCGATCGGCTCGTCGGTCACGGCATGCACCCAGCCGGTCCCGGAAAGCCGGCAAGGAAAGCGCAAGGGTGTCAGCTTGCCGGAGCTGATCATGGCCACTTGTACAAGCCGGTCCGGCGGCGCGCTGGCGATAGGCTCCCACATTGACGCCGCGATAGAGCAGAATCTGATCATTCCGGCTCATATCCTGTTGCGGCGAAGTAGTTGGCGCACTCGGTTGGTGTGAAGCAAGGCAGTGCGGCGCTGATGGTATCCCACAATTCCGCGACGGTTCGTGCGGCGGCTTTGCGTAGAATCGATTTCAGCTTGGAAAAGGCGTTCTCGATCGGGTTGAAGTCGGGGGAATAGGGCGGGAGGAACATCATCCTTGCGCCGGTTGCTTCGATCGCCACACGGGCGGCTGCGCTTTTGTGCGCCGGCAGGTTGTCGAGGATCACGACATCGTCGGGCCGCAGCGTCGGCACGAGAACCTGCTCGACATAGGCGACAAACCATTCGCCAGTCATCGGGCCGTCCAGGACCATTGGCGCGGTCATGCCAGTGAGGCGCAGGGCGCCGGTGAACGTCGTCGTCTTCCAATGGCCATGCGGGATTGGCGATCGGCACCGCATCCCGCGCTTCGTGCGCCCCCGCAGTCGAGCCATCTTTGTCGAGGCTCCGGTCTCGTCGATGAAGACCAGATGCTCGGGATCAAGATCGGGCTGGGCGTCGAACCAGGCGTTTCGTCGCGCCGCCACGTCTGGCCGCTCCTGCTCGCTGGCGTGCGCCGTTTTTTTTGAAGGTCATGGAGTGACGATCGAGAAACCGCCAGATCGTGCTCGTCGCAAACGACGCGCCATGCTCCTGTCGCAGCAACTCGGCGAGTTCGACCAGCGTGATGTCCACCCGCCTCTCGATCGCCGCCAGGATGATGTCGCGATACGCTTCAACGCGGTGGGACCGCCTGTCGCCGCCCTGCGGCTTTGCGCAGGTGGCTCCGGTCTCGCGCCATTCCCGGACCCAACGCACCGAGCTTGCCGCCGCCACGCCAAATCGCGCCGCTGCCGCCCGTCGCGACAGGCCGCCATCAACCGCTGCGACCACCCGAGCCCGCAAATCTTCCGATAAGGATTTCGCCATGCCATGCCGGCCTCCGAATCCAGCAGATATGCTGAATCAGATTTCCAATCCCAACGAAACCCCTATCGATTCTATCCGCTCGGATTTTGCTCTAGCACATCAGGGAATCCTGAAATAGCGCGATGCCGCGATTGTGACCGCAAGCTTTCGAGGCCACTGCGGGGGCCAGCGGCAGGCCGACAAACCCGGGCCTGAGCGGCAAGCATCGTGGTCGCGAACGGCTATCCGCAACCACGGCGAAGTCATCTCGTAAGCCGGCTAACTTAACACGCCTTTGGCTCAGAACTATGTCGCTTTTATACCAATGGGGGTTGGTACGATTCCAACACTAACGTTGAGATCGATCTTTTCGTATTCGGGCGATGGGGGTCGCCGTGAATCGAATTCAATGCCGCATTCTTGAGTCTTTCTGTTTCCATTCCCCATATGCTGGAAAGTGCCAACGCGTTGCCCCGGGCATGGCGGAGGTTGGACGGCTCGTGCCCCCTGTCGGGCCGCGCCATGTCTGATCCTCGACCGTATCGGAACGAGCTGTTGCGGCGGATGATGCCAGACGATCTGGCGCTGATCCAACCCTATATGACGCGTCGCGGCCTGCCGTTGCGGGCCATGCTCGTCACCCCCGACACGCCGATCGAAGCCGTCCATTTCATGGAACACGGCATCGCCGCCGTGATTGCCAGGACCGCGAGCGGACATGGCGCCGAGGTGGGTTTCATTGGCTTCGAAGGCATGACCGGGGCGTCGCTGGTGATGGGGGACGACCGTGCCGCGCATGCATGCTCGATGCTGTTCGAAGGCGAAGCCATCCGCATCGATGCCACCCATTTCAACGCCGCGCTGGCGGCAAGCCCGACCTTGCGCCTCTATTTGCTGCGCTTCGTCAACTACATGCAGACCCAGACCGGCTGCACCGCGCTCGCCAATGCCCAGCTGAAGCTAGAGGAGCGCCTGGCCCGCTGGCTGCTCATGTGCGACGACAGGCTGCCAGACGAACGCATGGCCATCACGCATGAATTCCTCGCCAGCATGCTTGGCGTGAGACGGCCTGGCGTCACCATCACCCTGCAGCTGCTCGAAGGCCGCTCGCTCATCCGCTCCCGCCGGGGCGAGGTCATCATCCGCGACCGCGCCGGGCTCATCGAGCTGGCCAATGGCAGCTATGGCGAGGCGGAAGCGGAATATGCCAGGCTGATCGGAGACATCGGCGCCGCCCAGGCGTGACCCCCGTCGGCCGGACCCGGCGCGGCTCAAAATCCGGGTCGGCTTCGCTTCCGTGGCGATCCGCGCATGCTATATCTTCCCGCGGGGTGGGTCGTCCTAGCACGGAGACCAGCATGCGCATGCCAGTGAAGAAGCGCTTCGTTTGGGGCGCGGTGTTGAGCTTATGTGCCCTGCTGACCTGCCTTTGCCTCGGACCGGCGCGCGCCGACGACCCCGATCAATCACCATGGCCAACCAAGGAATGGCTGGCATCCACGCCGGAAGAGCAAGGCATGGATTCGTCGGCGCTGGCCAAGCTTGTCGACTATGGCGCAAGCCACGGCTTCGACAGTCTGCTCGTCGTGAGCCATGGACGCATTGTCACGGAGGCCTCCTACGCTCCCTACACGGCTGACATCCCGCACAACATGTTCTCTGCAACCAAGGCTGTTACCGGCACCCTTCTCGGGATGGTCTACAAGGACGGCCTGCTCGACCGTCTCGATCATCCCATGCTGGATTTCTTCACCGATCGCCACATTGCAAATGTCGATGACCGAAAGAAAGCCATCACGGTCCAGAACCTTCTGGACATGACTCCCGGGTTCGATTGGGATCAGGGATTTGAGGGCGGCAGGCAGCAGTCCATGTTCGATCTGGCACGGAGCTCCGATTGGACCCAATTCATTCTCGATCGTCCCATGTCGCATCCACCGGGACAGATCTTCAATTACAGCAACGGCAACCCGGATCTGGTATCGGCTGTTATCACCAGGCTGACCGGAAAGCTCGCCGAGGATTATGCGAGGGAAAAGCTCTTTGATCCCTTGGGCATTGTTGATTGGCACTGGGACCGCGATCCCCAAGGTCTCACGATGGGACACGGCATGCTGTATCTGCTGCCGCGCGACATGGCGAAGCTCGGTTATTTGTATTTGCACCATGGCGAATGGGAGGGAAAGCAGCTGCTTCCGCAGGGCTGGGCGGATGTTTTGAACCATACGCTCGTGAATGTGCACGCGTCGGATGACCCTAACGAGAGCTATTCCAACTTTATCTGGGTGTTTCCCGACAGGCACGTTTACATGATGAACGGCAAGAACGGCCAGTTGATCGTGGTGTTTCCCGATCTGGATGTCGTCGTGGTGACCACCGCCAGGAAGCAGGTCCGGTATAATACCCTGATCGATGCTGTTTCCGGCGCGGTCAAGTCCGGGTCGGTGCTGCCACCGAACCCGAACGCCCTCGGGCAGCTTGCCAGCGCGATCAAGGACGCCGCGGTCGAAAAGTCGACGCCCGTCGGCCCAACGCCCGGCATCGCTTCCGCGATCTCGGGAAAGACCTACAAATTCCCCGACAACGAATTCGGACTAAAGTCGTTTGCCCTCGATCTAACCGACACTCATCCGCATTTTGAAGTTGAATTCGCTTCGCGCTATCCGGTCGGCTCCTCCGTGAAGTACAGCCAGCCGATGGGGCTCTATGGGTTCTATCGCAAAGGGGCGCCGAAAGCCTCCGACCCCGGCATTGGCCACATCACCGAGGCCAAGGGGACGTGGCTGAACGAGGAGACCTTCGTGATCGACGCACCCGTCCTTGGGTTTGGCGAACAGCAAGAAATTATTCTGACATTCAGCGGCAAGAAGCTGAACCTTCACCGCACGGTCGCCGTCGGCGAGGGCCAGGAAGTATCGTTTGATGGCGAACAGGTGACCAACTAGGCAAGCATGACCTCAAATCATGCTTCACCAATATGTCCTCGTTTCTATTCGACGCGGCGCGCCTCAAGTGGGGCCTCCTGTCTATAGCCCTCGAAATAGCGGCCGCCATGCAAGGCAAGCTCCTTATCGGCCAAGGCCAGAAATCTGGCTCCATCGCCTTGCACCGCGAGCCTGAAGGCGACTTCAAATTCGGTTGCCAGTTCAGCATCGAGCCTCTTCAGCAGTCTTGGTATCCATTTTCCTCTGCCGCACCACGCGCCACGCCCCGATAGAATGAGGTCGGCCAGTTTTTGATAGAGCTGCACTGCAATGGCCGCGATTTCCTCAGGCGGACGCTCGCCACGCAGATCGTCGGCGAGATCGGTTACCTGGTACCGCAAGATATCGTGGTTCTGGCCTGCAAGAGGTTTTGGCCCTTCCATCAGGACCTTCGTCGCCTCTGTCTGAATTGAGCGCGCCTTGTCCTTGTCCGATCCAACTATGTCGCCGGTCGCCACCATATCCACCATGATTGGATATCCGCTGTGCGCGTCGTGACGAAGGAAATAGGCCAGCGTCCGCGGATCATGGACGAATGCTTCGATCGGAAAGCCGTCCTGCACGAACGATTCTCGCCAGGCTCTTTCCAAGGACGGAAAGACCACCACCAGATCGATATCCGAAAACTCAGTGCCTTCCCCACGCATGAGTGAACCTGCCACATAGGCAAAACTGGACTTGCCCCGAAAAAGTGGAGAGTTTCCTTCTGATGAAAGGCGACCTCGATGACGAAACAGAGACAGTTTACGGATGCGTTCAAGGCGGAGGCGGTTGGCCTTGTGCGAACGAGCGGTCGGACGAAGCGGCAGATCGCGGAGGATCTTGGTGTTGGTTTCTCGACGCTGACGCGATGGATGGGTCGGCAGCTGGATCGTGAGATGGGCGATCCTGGGCGTCCGCCTGATGCTGATGTCGCCGCTGAATTGAAACGGCTGCGGCGGGAGAATGAAATCCTTCGGCAGGAGCGGGATATCTTGAAACGGGCGACGGCTTTTTTCGTCAAGGAGGGAAGTCGGTGAGGTTCGCGCTCATCGACCAGGCGAAGAAGGATTTCCCTGTGGACCGTTTGTGCGCGACGCTGGGTGTCAGCCCGAGCGGCTACTTTGCCTGGGGGCGCCGGCCGGCGTGCCGCCGGCAGCGCGACGACATGATAATGCTGGCGCATGTGCGATCGTCGTTCGCGCTGTCGAACGGAACCTATGGTAGCCCGCGCATGACGCGGGAACTGCAAGACAATGGCTTTGCCATTGGCCGGCGACGAACGGCGCGTCTGATGCGGGAGAATGGCCTCCAGGCAAGACAGAAGCGGCGGTTCAAGCGCACGACGGACAGCGAACACGCCTTTCCGGTTGCCCCCAATGTCATCGACCAGGATTTTGCCGCCACTGGTCCCAACCAGAAATGGGGTGCCGACATCTCCTACATCTGGACGCGGGAGGGCTGGTTGTACCTTGCTGTCGTCATCGATCTGTTTGCCCGCAAGGTCGTTGGCTGGGCTGCTGGCAACCGGCTACACCGCAGCCTGGCTCTGGCAGCGCTCAACAAGGCGTTCGTCATGCGGCAGCCGGAACCCGGCCTCATTCACCACTCCGACCGCGGCAGCCAATATTGTTCTATCGACTACCAAGCCGAATTGCGTGCCGCCGGCGTCATCATCTCAATGTCAGGCAAGGGCAATTGCTTTGATAACGCCATGGTCGAAACATTCTTCAAGACGCTGAAAACTGAACTGATCTGGCGCACCTCTTTCCTTACCCGCGCCGATGCCCAAGCCGCCATTGCCCGATATATCGACGGCTTCTACAATCCCATCCGGCGGCATTCCGCGCTCGACTACATCAGCCCGATGCAGTTCGAGCGAAACGCCGCCGAATGAGCAACCCGCTCTCCACTTTACCGAAGCAAGTCCAAACCAGCGCCTGCGAAGCGGGTAGCAAGACACTCATTGGCAACGGCCAACGCACGATTTGCAAGAATGCGCTTTCCATTATTGTCCACGACTTCGTCCTCGAATGCGGGGAAACCGGGCACAAAAAAACCCGCTCGTCTCCGGCGGGTTGGTTGTCAGCAAATGAACAAGCTCAGTTCATGCGTCTAACACCCACCGCTGCGCGGTGGTCGTAGAGGTGATTGAAACTGCAAGAGTCTTGCTCATGGTTGGGATGCTATCGTTCAGCGGCAAGTCCGTCAAATCCATCAAACAGGAAGACGGACTTAGCCACCGGCCCTGTCACTCTCCTGGTTCTTTTTCGGACTCTACCGGAGCCGCCGCTGTGGGATCGATCTCAGCCGGAGCCCGAACAATCGCGGTCGGACCCGGCCAGTAAGGCAGGCTGATCTGCCCGCACAATCCCTCGAATTCCTCAACGGGGCCTGGATGCTCGAAGAAGGGGGCTGAAACCATCAGCGGCGTCACGTCAAAGCGGGCTCCCGTCCTGACCTGCTCGATGACGACATGCTTGTCGAGAATGGCGCCATGGAGGATCAGCCAGCCCTTCACCGCCTTGAAGCCCGCCCTTTCGGCGACGAAGGCTTTGACATTCTCATCGGGCCTGTCCGCTTTGGGAATGCCGGATTCCAAAAGCACGAATTTATAGGGGATCACACTTGCCGAAACGCTGCTGGCGCGAAGTCTTGTGAACAGGCTCAAGGGGACCGCCTTGGCCGTGGTGAAACACCCTGCCCTGCCCTGCCTGACACAAGCTTGCCCGGCGCCACCACACCGTCATCGACTACGTCAATACGACGGCCCATCGGCATGTCGCCGCAATTCAGGCCGGCAAGTTTGCATTTCGCCTGTTCGGCGGCGGCGCCAACCAGGCAATCGATACTGAACATCGCCCTGGCATGCCCGCTTGTCGCGACAGCCTTGCGAATCGTGTTCAACTGGGTATGCGTAAATTCAAGAAGGTCGCGCAGGTCGGTATTGTCCACACCGCTCTCCATCCCACGATGTCGAGAGGCCGGTCCGCAAAAACGGGTCGCTCTTGCAACCGGAAATACGCCCATTCTGATGATTTGCCTAGCCAAAATGTCGGAAACGTACGGTTTCTCGGTCTTTTGCAGGTTGTAGACATATACGCGGTCATTTTTTCGCGAGGCAATCGCGGCGGATGAAAATTGGTGCAATATTGGTTGGGGACTAGGCGAGCAAGTGGTTCGAGTTCGGACGTCTGTCGCGGCGGGGACGATGACGTGCCAATTCGCAAGAATATTTCGGAAAACCTGAAACGGCTGTGCGAAAGCCATGCCTCCGTCAGTGCTGTCTGCCGCGAGCTTGATATTAACCTAACACAGTTCGAGCGCTACCTGCAGGGCACCACCGTTCCCAACAAGAAGACGGCCAAGCTGATCTGCGATTACTTCGGCATCGACGAAGATGAACTCTACCAGGACCAGACCGAGCAGGGAACGCGCATTGCGGGCCTGCCGCCGATTTCCAGAAGCCTGTTCGAGAGCTTGACGCGTCCCCCGACCCCGGCGATCGCCGGCGGCATCTATTTCACCTATTTTTCGATTCCCGGCCAGGCCGACCTCCTGATGCGATCAGTGACATTCGTGCGGCGCGAGACCGAGATTGTCACGTTCCGAAGGGTCACCGGCTGGGTGGAGCGCCATGGACCCGCCACGCTGGCGCGAGCGCGCGGCAACCATTATGGCGTGGCCATCTCGCGCCTGAACTGGATCTATTTCAACGGCGTCAACCGCCGGCCGGTGGGAGAACCATCGCTGATGGCCGTGCAGTGGGCGCCGATCTCGGAACCCGTCCTCAGGGGCCAGGCCATGGTGTTGACCGGCTCCGGGCCTGCCTTCGTGTCGGTGATCATGCGCCAGCACGTGACCAGGATCCGCCCGAGGGACGCGATCCGGATGGCCCATGTCGTCAGCCTTGACGATCCCAGCGTGGATCAACTCGTCGTCAGCCTGATCCGCGAGAGCCAGGCCGCCGTCTAGTCAGCCGTCAGGCGCCGGCGATGAAATTGCATCGCGGCCCCCAAAAAAGCTTAAGTCCCGCGTTGCGGATGGATCGTCTCGCCGCGCTTCAGCATCTCGACGAAGCCCTCGATCTTCTTCCTGCGGCCGGCTTCGGTCTTCAAGTTGTGGGTGCGGAAGGCCAGCGCGAAACGGTTCTGCGCGCTGAGCTTGCCGAGCATCGCCCTGGCCTCCGGCTCGGCGTCGATGGCCGCCTGCAGGTCGTCGGGGATCTTCATGCCCTTGCCGCTGCCATAGGCGCGGTCCCAGCGGCCGTCGGCCTTGGCCGCCTCGACCTGTTTGAGGCCATGCCCGGTCATGCGGCCTTCCTCGACCAGCCGGGCGACATTGTCGATGTTGATCTTGCTCCAGATGCTGTTCCTGCCGCGCGGCGTATAGCGCTGCAGGAAGCTCTTGTCGTCGAAGGACTTGCGCACGGCGTCGATCCAGCCAAAGCACAGCACCACGTCGATGGCTTGCTTGGGCGTGATCGATTTCAGCCCCGAACCCACCTTGTGGACCTTGATCCAGACTTCGCTTTCCGCGTCGTGATGCCCAGCCAGCCAGGCATGAAAACTGGCCGAATCCTCGAACTCCCTGACCTTGTCGGGATCGACCTTGACCGGCGCCATCAGCCGGTCCTGCGCATGTCATCCGCCATCGGTTTTGTCAGGCGCGAGCGAGTTCTTCGAGGTACCAGTTGATGTAGCGCAGCTCGTTATATTCCATCGGCGCGATCGGACCCGGCACGAAATAATGCGAGCGCACGCCACGCGAGGTGTGCTCGATGATCTTCTTGTCCTCGTCGGTGGTGACCTTCCAAAGCCAGGTCAGCTTTTCGAGGTCGTAATCCTCGCCCTCGACCGCGTCGCCACGCACCAGCCAGATCAGTTCCATCTCGCAGGTGTCGGCAGTCTTGGGAATGAAGCGATAGATCATGCCGTGGTCGGGATAGCAGACCAGGAAACTGGTGCCGCCGAGGTGGATGGAGGTGACGCCGCCATCATAGTCGGTGAAACGGCCCATCAGCGGCGCCACCGGCGAGCCGTCCTGGCTGCCGCTCGAAACGCCGTCATAGAGCGCGTAGCGGAACGTATCGATCGCTTCCTGTCCGGCGGCCGAATTTTGCCAGCGGTTGCCGCTGTGGATCTCGATGCCGAGCGCGCAGGTGCGCTGCTCCATCGCCGCGTTGAGCTGCTCGATCATCTCCTTGGGCTTTTCCAGCGCATGCGTCTGCGAATATTCCGGATGCGCAGGGCCGCAATGATAGCACTCGACATAGTTCTCAACGGCGAGCTTCCAGTTGGCGTCGACCGGATAGCTCTGCCGGTACGCGACCTTGGCGTCGGCCCAGCCATACTGGCCGCAGCTGGTGCGCAGCGACTGCTCGATCGGATCGAAATCCAAGGGGGTCTCGGCGAAGGAGATGAACACCAGACCCTCGGCGACGCGCACATGCAGCTTCTTCAGCCCATGCGCCGCGCGGTCGAAATCCTTGGGCATCAGCCGCGCCGCGCGCAGCGATCCGTCATTGGAATAGGCCCAGGCGTGGTAGGGGCACACGAACATCTTCGCATTGCCCTTCTCCTTGGTGCAGACTTCCGCGCCGCGATGGCGGCAGACATTGAGCATGGCATGGATGGTTCCATCCATGCCATGCGTCAGGATGACGGCCTCGTCGCCCAGCTTGAACAGTTCGAAGTCGCCGGGGTTGGGAATGACGCTGGCATGCGCCAGGCAATGCCAATGGCGACGGAACACCCGTTCCATGTCGCGCGCGTAGATGGCGGGGTCATGATAGAAGGCGCGGACCAGGCCATGGCCCGGCCGGTGCGACGCGACCAGATGGTCGATGGCATCGCCTTCGGTGTGGGTTTGCTGGAGAGGACGCACGCTCATCTGCCGTTCCCTTGTCTGGCTGTTTGTATCCCTTGATGGTAACTGGCCGCCGCCGGGATGTCGACGCCGAGGCTCGGTACCCAAGAGCGGATTCCGTTGGCACAGCTGACCGACGCCGCCGGCAGGCGAGCCGCCACGCCATCGAAACCGGCCATCACCGAAGACTGTTGACCGTGAGCTGGGTGTCATCGGTAAAATCGGGCCGCACGCCAAGCATCGCCGCCGTCCTTTCGATGATCGCGCCTGCCACCGGCGCGGCGTTGGAGGCGGCGGTGATGCCCATGCGTGGACGCTCCGGTCTCGGATCGTCCACGACGACAAGGACGACGAATTGCGGATCGTTCATCGGAAAGGCCGCCGCGAAGACGTTGAAATTGTGGTTCTTGGCATAGCGCCCGGCAACGACCTTCTCTGCCGTGCCGGTTTTCCCGCCGACGCGGAAGCCCATGATGTTGGCGCGCCGCCCCGAGCCCTTTATCCCGTTGAGGCGATAGAGATAGCGCATGCTTCTGCTCGTCTCTTCGCTGACCACGGTCTGGGCGATCGCCCTGGCCTGCTCGGACCTGCGGATGAACGTCGCCGGAACGAGCTTGCCCTGGTTCAAGATGGCCGCGATGCCGACCGCCGTCTGAAGCGGGGTCGTGGCAAAGCCGTGGCCGAAGGCGGCGGTGATCGACGTCGCCTGCTTCCACACCTTCGGCTGGACGGGCCGCGCGACCTCCGGAAGCTCGGTCGTCATGCGCGACAGAAGGCCCATCCGCTCCAGGAAGGCGCGATGCCGCTCCACCCCGACCATCATCGCCTCCTTGGCCGAACCGATATTGGAGGAAAACAGGAAGACCTCCTCCAGCGACAGGGGCCGCCCCTTGCCATGGGCATCACGCACCCTTTGCCGGCCGACAATGATGGGCGCGCTGGCGTCGAACATCGTCGAGATGCTGGCGCCGCCGATCTCGAGCGCCATCGCGGTCGTGAACGTCTTGATCGTCGAGCCCATCTCGGCCGTGCCGGCCGACATGCGATTGAGCCGATCCTTCTCCTGGGCGTTGAACGGATTGTTGGGGTCGTAGTCCGGAAGCGAGACCATGGCCATCACCTCGCCGGTCTTGACGTTCAGGATCACGCCGCCCGCCGCCGTGGCCTTGTATCGTTCCATCGCGCGCGAAAGCTCGTCATGGACGACATGCTGGACACGCGCATCGATCGACAGCTGGACCGGCTGGAACGCACCGCTGCCCCCCAGGCCCGCGCCGCGGAGGTCGACGAGCCATTGATCGTCGATCCATTTCTCCATTCCAGACAGGCCGACATTGTCGATGTTGGTCAGTCCCAATATGTGCGACGCCTGGACGCCACCTGGATAGAAGCGCTTGATTTCAGGGCGAAAGCCGATGCCGGGAATGCCCAGGGCCAGCACATCCTGCTGCTGCCGAGGGGTAAGCTGCCGCCTCAGCCAGATGAAGCCCGACCCACTCCTGAGCTTGTGATAGGTCTGCTCGTAATCGAGCTCGGGCAGCACACTGCCTAGCTTTTCCACAGCTTCGTTCGCGTCCACGATCCGCCGTGGCTCGGCATAGAGCGACGCCATGCGCAGGTCGGTCGCCAGTATCGTCCCGTTGCGGTCGATGATGTCGGGCCGCGCCGCGCCGACTGGCCGCACGAGAACGTCCGCCGCATGCGGTGTGGACGAACCATAGAACACCAGGCGCGCCCCGATGATGCAGAAAATAGACGCAAAGGCCGCCATAGTGATCGCCATGCGCCGGCGGCCGCGCTTGCGCTCGCCATCCACCGAAGGGTTCCCCTGGCGTGGCCGCAACAACGAAAACGGAAAGATATTGGAACGAAGCGAATACATCTGCTAAGGCCTTGGTCAGTCGATGCGAAGGGGCATTGCCCGTCGCCTTAATGCAATTCCTTAGCTTTAATCGATTAACGGTTTTTTACCATGTCCGGCCCTCCCCTGATCCGACCGGGTGGACGCAGCGAGCGGATACAGAAAGCCGTTCATGAGGCCGTAAAAGCCCTCAGGGCCGAAATCGAAACCGTTGAGCTCAGCGTGCCGATGATCGCCGAACGGGCGAACGTCACGCCGTCGACCATCTACCGGCGATGGGGGACGGTCGGCGAGCTCCTGGCCGATGTCGCCGCGGAGCGTTTCCGGCCGGACGCCGACCTTCCTGATTCCGGGTCGTTGCGGGGCGATCTGGAAATATGGCCCGAACGCTTCGTCGACGACATCTCGACGGGCGTCGGCTTCGCGCTGATCCAGGAACGGGTTGCCAATACGGCGCTCGCGCGCCGCGCCGCCGGATACGCCCAGGCGAATTTTGAGGTGCTGGTGAACCGTGCAACCGGCCGATCCGAGCCCGCACCGGACCCGGATCGGCTGATAGACCTGCTGGTTGCTCCGATCATCTACCGTCTCGTCTTCGCGGGACAGCAGATCGAAAAGCGCTACCAGCTCGAGCTGATCGAGTTGGCGATGGGTTTGCTGCCTGGCTGAGGCGAAGCCCGCCCGGCGGAAGGAATGTCACTGCCCGCGCGCGCTGCGATAGGCCGCCAAGGCCCTGTCCCTGGCCACGGCATGGTCCACCACCGGGTGCGGATAGTCCTTTCCGAGCGTCAGCCCGCACTGTCGCAGCACCTGCGCCGGCGCTTCCCAGGGACGGTGGATGTACTTGTCGGGCAGCCCGGCGAGTTCCGGCACGTAGCGGCGGACATAGATGCCCCGGGGGTCGAATTTCTCGCCCTGCAGAACCGGATTGAAGATGCGGAAGTAGGGCGCGGCGTCGGCGCCCGATCCGGCCACCCACTGCCAGCTCGCGGGATTGCTCGCCGCGTCGGCGTCGACCAGCGTGTCCCAGAACCACGCCTCGCCTTCTCGCCAGTCGATCAGCAGGTCCTTGACCAGAAACGACGCCACGATCATGCGCACGCGATTGTGCATCCAGCCCGTGCGCCACAATTCGCGCAGGCCGGCATCGACGATTGGGTAGCCGGTCAGCCCCCGCCGCCATGCCTTCATCTCGGCTTCGGCGCCCTGCCATTCGAAGGCATCGAATTCGTCGCGGATGTTCTCCCTGTCGATTTTCGGCAGGTTGAAGAGCAAGTGGTAGGAGAACTCGCGCCAGCCGACCTCCTTTCTGAAGGTTTCGGCGTCCGCCGAGCGTTTGCTGCTGACGGCGGCCATGATCTGGAACGGCGTGATCTCGCCATGCGCGAGATGCGGCGAAAGCCCGGACGTGCCGTCTTCGCCTGGAAAGTCACGGTTTTCGGCGTAGCCGTCGAGGTGGTCGTCGACGAAGGTTTCGAGGCGGCGCAAAGCGCCCTCCTCGCCGGGCTGCCACCGCTCGGAAAGTCCGCCCGACCAGTCCGGCCTGCCCGGCAGCAGCGCGAACGCGCCGAGCGGATCGCCATGCAGTTTCCCCTTCCAGCCGGCGAGTGAAGCCGGCGCGTCGACCGGATGGCGATGCTGCAGTTCCGACAGCTTCCGGTAGAACGGCGTGAACACCTTGTAGAAATCGCCCGCCTGCGTCCTGAGCCTCAACGGCTCATGCAGCAGGAAGCCCTCGAAGCTTTCCGCCACGAAGCCGTCTTCGCGCAGCTTCGCCATCATGGCCTTGTCCGTCGCTATGTCGGCCGGCGCATAGCGGCGGTTCCAGAACACCGAGCCGGCCCTCGTCGCTTCGAGCGCCTCGGCGACGATCCCTTGCGTCGCGCCCTGCCGCAGGATGAGCCGCGCGCCCAGTCCGTCCAGGTCTCGCGCCAGAGCGTCGAGCGAATGGTGCAGCCACCAACGGCTGGCCGCGCCACTACGGCGCGCCCCCTGGCCCTCCTCGTCGAGGATGAACAATGGCACGACGGGCCGGCCCGTGGCGGCGGCCGCCGCGAGCGCCCGGTTGTCGCGGATCCGCAAATCGTTCCGGAACAGGACGAGGATAGGGGCATCATTGCTGGTCATCAGGCAACTCCGGAGCGGTCCGCGACGCGCCCTGCGAGCGCCACCGACCCATACATCCGATGAACTAGAGCAGAATCTGATCATTCCGGCTCATATCCTGTTGCGGCGAAGTAGTTGGCGCACTCGGTTGGTGTGAAGCAAGGCAGTGCGGCGCTGATGGTATCCCACAATTCCGCGACGGTTCGTGCGGCGGCTTTGCGTAGAATCGATTTCAGCTTGGAAAAGGCGTTCTCGATCGGGTTGAAGTCGGGGGAATAGGGCGGGAGGAACATCATCCTTGCGCCGGTTGCTTCGATCGCCACACGGGCGGCTGCGCTTTTGTGCGCCGGCAGGTTGTCGAGGATCACGACATCGTCGGGCCGCAGCGTCGGCACGAGAACCTGCTCGACATAGGCGACAAACCATTCGCCAGTCATCGGGCCGTCCAGGACCATTGGCGCGGTCATGCCAGTGAGGCGCAGGGCGCCGGTGAACGTCGTCGTCTTCCAATGGCCATGCGGGATTGGCGATCGGCACCGCATCCCGCGCTTCGTGCGCCCCCGCAGTCGAGCCATCTTTGTCGAGGCTCCGGTCTCGTCGATGAAGACCAGATGCTCGGGATCAAGATCGGGCTGGGCGTCGAACCAGGCGTTTCGTCGCGCCGCCACGTCTGGCCGCTCCTGCTCGCTGGCGTGCGCCGTTTTTTTTGAAGGTCATGGAGTGACGATCGAGAAACCGCCAGATCGTGCTCGTCGCAAACGACGCGCCATGCTCCTGTCGCAGCAACTCGGCGAGTTCGACCAGCGTGATGTCCACCCGCCTCTCGATCGCCGCCAGGATGATGTCGCGATACGCTTCAACGCGGTGGGACCGCCTGTCGCCGCCCTGCGGCTTTGCGCAGGTGGCTCCGGTCTCGCGCCATTCCCGGACCCAACGCACCGAGCTTGCCGCCGCCACGCCAAATCGCGCCGCTGCCGCCCGTCGCGACAGGCCGCCATCAACCGCTGCGACCACCCGAGCCCGCAAATCTTCCGATAAGGATTTCGCCATGCCATGCCGGCCTCCGAATCCAGCAGATATGCTGAATCAGATTTCCAATCCCAACGAAACCCCTATCGATTCTATCCGCTCGGATTTTGCTCTAGATTACGGTCGCCAAAGGCAAGGGTCGCGCGACATTTAGGCGTTCTCATCCACCGCAAGCGCCACGCGGAGAAGGCCGCACGAGGACTGCGGCAACGCGACTATTTCGGCTGCACCCCATAGGCGACGAGAAACGCCTCGACCGAGGCATCGGCGTGCCGTTCAAGTTCGGCCTTCGAGCGCTGATTGCTTCCTGTGAACATCGCTTCGTTCATCGGGATCCACAGAAGCATTCCAAAAAAATGACTGGCCGCCAAATGGGGGTCATTGGTCTTCATCAAGCCTCGACTGGTGAGCTTTTGAAAGCATGACGCCATCGAGGCGAGCATGCGCTCAAAACCTTTCTCGTACCAACCGCGGCCAAGCTGCGGCATCCGATCCGCGTTGGCGATGATCAGGCGCCGCAGCTTCAACAACTCTTCATCCATGAGCATCGCTATCAATCGCCGGGCAAGCTGCTGCAGGCCACCCTCCAGGAATTTCGCCTCGGAAAGGAGTGTCGTCACGGATTCAATGACATCGTTGGCCTGGGTCGCGGTCGCCAGAACGACTTCGGCGAAAAGCGTCTCCTTGTCCTTGAAATGCTTGTAGACGGTCTGCTTGGAAGCCCCCGCCCTGGTGGCGATCTCCTCCATGCTGGTTCCGTCGTAACCCTTGCCGATGAACGCCGCCGTGGCCGCCTGAATGATTTCACGATCCTTGCGGGCCGATCTGGTCTCACCGTCGATTTTCATGTCGCCCCATTACCAGTACTAGACGGTACCGTTCCCGCATGATAGCTGTCAGCCACAGTACTGGACTGACCAGTACCCGTCAACGAAGGCAAGGCTTAGACCGATGACCAAGATGATCTTCCTCAATCTGCCGGTGCGCGATCTGCAGGCGGCGACAAACTTTTATCTCGCGATCGGAGGCTCGCTGAACCCCCAGTTCTCGAGCGATCAGGCCAGTTCGATCATGTTCTCCGACGCGATCGGGGTCATGTTGCTTACGCACCAGCACTACAGCCAGTTCACGGCGCGGCGGATCGGTGACGCCAGGCGTGACAGCCAGATGCTGATCGCGCTCACCGTCGGCAGCAAGGACGAGGTCAATGCCACAATCGAAAAAGGCGTGGCGGCGGGCGGCCGCGCCGATCCTAATCCAGCACAGGATCTCGGCTTCATGTTCAACCGCCACATCGAGGACCCCGACGGCAACGTCTGGGAGTTCCTGTGGATGAACCCCTCCGCCATGCAATAGCCCGTCACTGAGCATCCATTCGTCGCGGATCCCGTTGGCACAGCCGACGCGCACCGCCGACTGGCCGGCCACTTCTACCTTAAATGAACGAAGTGGCCACTCGATCAGATCTCGATGCGGCGGCCGTCTGCGGCCGCCGCATCGGCGCCGAAAAAGGCATGCCTGGATAGCGCAGCCCGTGCCGTGGGCCCCACGGGCACATTCGAGATTTCAAGATCCCTTCCGGACACGCTCCGAGTTCGTAAGAGCCTCGCCCAGTCGTCCGACGGTCTGCTTCAACGCCTTTTCGGCTGAATCAATGAGCGCCTTTGCTCCGCCTTCACAGAATGCACCCGCGTCACCTTGGGCATTTCCTTCCCCTGCAACGGTGGAGCCCAGGAGCCGGCCTTTAGGCCCATCGACGATGATCGATGCTGCAAGTTGAACTTCTGTTTCCATCCCGACCGTCCAGAACCCTGGAACGACGCGAAGCCGGCCATCGAACTCTTCACCCTTGACGATGATCATTCCCTTGGCACCCTGAGCAGCCAGATCAGCTCGATCGACGGGCCGCTCGACGAGCTGCAGCTCGGTGACGAGAGTCGCGAAGGTCTTGCTAACCGATCCCTTGAAGCCGGATCGCAAATCAAGCGGAAACGTGTGAGCCGCACAGTTCATGTCAGACGGCTTTATGTCACGGCTCAGTGCACTTGGGTCCACATAAAGCAGGTATTTGCCCGGCAGCTTGTCGCCGTAGGATGAATATACATTGTAAGAGGCAATCGGCAGCGGCTCCGCCTTGTATTGGCAACCGGAAACGGTCGCGGCAAATACCGCGAATACAAAAACTCGAAACTTCATAATTATCCCCCAAACCCTTTTTTACAAAATCAAAGGGCAAAGAGGATGTCTAGGACTCTTTAACTCCCGATACACAACTCATTTGAAATCGGAAATTGTTCAGTAGCCCCCTACCAGTTCACCTTGAAGCCGACATTGCCGCCATAGGTCTGCACGCCCTGCCCGAACTTGCCGTCGAAGGTGGTGAACATCGAGGTGTTGTTGGCAAGGTTCATCTTCAGCCCGGCGTCGACCGCAACGGCATTCTCGGCGGCCGCGGCGCCCTGGATGACGAGGGGATAGCCGGGAGCTGCCTGGAACTCCGGCTTGACCGAGCGGTCCGGCTCGAACTCATGCACCCAGGCTGCCCGGCCCCAGGCCTGCAGCGACTTGCCGTTGCCGACGTCCACCGTCGTGTCGAGTTGCAGGCCGAGCGAGACCGGCAGCGACAGGACCGCGCGGCTGTCGAAGCTGAGGCCAAGCGCGCCCCCGCCGATCGAGGTCTCGTTGAAGGCGTCCATCGACAGCATCGAGAACTGCACTCCGGCAAAAGGCGTGATGGCGCCCTCGCCCACCGTCTGCCGCCAGCCGGCTTCCATGCTTGTGCCCAAGCCGGCGCTCAGGAAATTGCTTTTCCAGTGCTCGGTCGGGAGACCGGCAATCGGGTCGAGCGGTGCGTTCGAGCCGGGAACGCTGGCGTCGCGGTCGATGTTGTTGTTGTAGAGACCGAAGGCGAGCGCCCCATTGATGTAGAACTGGTCCCATTTGCGGGCGAGATGGGCCCCGACCTGGCCGCCGATGATATTGCCGCTGGTGGCTCGATCCGGCACGGCAAAGGAGGTAGCCGCGCCACCCATGGCAAAGCCCATCATGACGTCCGGATCGCCAACGGAATCGAAGCCCGCGGCGAAGCTGCCGCCCTGGTAGACGGTCTCGGCACTGCCGACGGCCGCGTTGCCAGCGAGTTGGCCGGTGCTGCCGCCGGCGGTCGCCCAATAGCTCCAGCGCCGCTCGTCGGGCGCCTTCTGCAAGGCACCGAACGCATCCTTCTTGGCCTTCGGCTCGTCATAGGCCTGCGGCGCGATGGTCTGGTCCATCGGATCCGTGCCGAGGCCGGTGCGCCAGAAGTCGGACTGGCGTGTCATCGAGGACAGGAAGGTGCCGTAGGCGTCGAATTGGGGCTGCTGGACGCCCGACACGCCCTCGCCGGAAATCGAATCGTAGACCCCGCCCAGTTGGCCGAGCGTCGGAACGTAGAACAGCGCCGCGGCGATCTTGTTGAAGCTCGCAGGTGGCTGGCCGGTCTGGATCGCGTTGACGGCGTTCCCGATCAAGGTCTGGTTCCTGGTCAGGCCGATGGGGGCGAAGTTGATGTCGACGTTGAGGTAAACGTTGTCGCTATCTGGGAACTGCAGTTGATACTGCGCGACCGCACTGGGTAACGCGTTCAGCTTCAACCCGTCGTGGGTTACCCCATCATGCGCATAGAGGATCAGGAAGTCCTGGCTGCCGGGCTTCGCCGCGGCTGGGTTCAATATGTTTACGGCAACCGCACCGTTCAGATCGGCCGTGCCGCTGACGTTGATGAGGTCCGATCCAGGATCGAGGTCGACGTCGAGCTTATAGATGCCGGTCGAGGACTGGTTCCAATTGCCGTCGAGGTTGGTCGTCATCACATTGCCGTCGCCGCCCGGCGAGAAATAGCCGCTGTCGGTGAAGAGGTTGTCGCCGCCGAGCTGGGCGTAGGAACCGGCATTGAAGGTCGCGCCGGCCTTGTTGGTGAAGCTGTTGGCGCCGGTGCCGAGATCGAAGGAGCCGGTGACCGTGCCATAATTGGTCACGTCCTCGTTGCCCACGCCGGAAAGGATCGCCCAGCCACCGGCGGTGCCACTCGCGGTCGTGATCGTGCCCTTGTTGCTGATCGTGTTGGTGGCGCCGTCGATGATCCAGACACCGACGCCAACATGGGTGGCGTCGGTGGCGCCGCCCTTTACAAGGCCGTTGGTGCTGTTGAGGTTGATGGCGATGTCGCCGTTGCCCTCGACCGCCTTGCTCTGCGCGACGATTGCGTCGGTGCCGGCGGCATGGGTGACCACCGAGCCGGTGAGATCGACCGTGACGTTGCCGGCGGTGCCGAGATACTGCTGTGTCGTATCCTTCGTGCCGCCATTGCTCTGCGCGAAGATGCCGATGGAGCCGTCGCCATAGGTGTCGATCGCGCCGGCATAGTTGACGTGGACGATGCCGGAATCGCCGGCGTCGCCATTGCTGCCGACGGCCCAGTTCGTGACGTCGTGGATACCGGGGATCAGCTCGTTGCCGAGCGTGCCGAGAATGCCGCCGCCGCCACCGACCGACTGCGCGAAGATGCCGGCCGAGGACGAGCCATGGGTGATGATCGCCCCGTTGCCCTCGACGGTGACGTCCTTGCCCGAACCGCCGTCACCAGCGCCTTGCCCGAACGCCAGGCCGATGCCGAGATTGAGTGCCGGGATCGGCCCCATCGCGCTTTCCAGCACGCGGTCGACATTGCCGGCGACGCCACCGCCACCGCCGACCGACTGCGCGAAGATGCCGTTGGAGGCCGCGCCGAAGGTCTCGATCTTGCCGTTGCCATTGTTGGTGACGGTGACGATGCCGCCGTCGCCGCCGCTGGTGCCCCTGCCGCCGATGCCGAGCGTTCCGGTGGCGCCGATATTGGCTTTGCCGCCGACACCGCCGCCGCCGCCGACCGATTGCGCGAAGATGCCGTTGGAATTGCTGCCCTTCGTGGTGATGTCGCCGGTGTTGGTAACCTCGACGAGGCCGCCGGTTCCGGTGCTGCCGTCATTACCGCCGACCGCGATGCCGAGATTGCTGTAGATCTTGGTCTTGCCCATCAGCACGTTGGCGATCAGCGCCACCGGGACCGGAATCAGTTCGCCGGTGCCGAGCAGACCATTGCCGCCGGCACCGCCACCGCCGCCCACGCTTTGCGCGTAGATGCCGTCCGAGAGGGAGGCATTGGTGACGATATCGCCGCTATTGGTGACGGCCACATGGCCGCCATTACCGGCGCCGCCGCCATCGCCGCCGACCGCGACCGACATGGCGATGTTGGTTTGGGCGTCGGGAGGCGCGTCGCCCTTGCCGACCAGCACGTTGATCGAGTTGGCCCGGCCGCCAATGCCGCCTCCGCCGCCGATCGACTGAGCGAAGATGCCATAGGCGCTGTTGCCGGTAATGATCGGATCGCCTTCGGCATCGACCGTTTGAGTATCGAGGCCGGTCTCGATGCTGCCGTAATTGTGGACGGTCACATCCTCGCCATCGCCGGCCGCACCGCCCTTGCCGCCGACCGCGACCGAGATATTGACCGTCTGCGCGCTCGAACTGGTGGCGTTCGCCCAGCCGAGCACGCCGGTGATGGCGTTGCCGCCATCGCCGCCACCGCCGCCCGCGCTCTGCGCATAGATGCCGACGGCGTTGTCGCCATAGGTCCGGATGCCCGACCAGTTGTTCACCGTCACCGTCGAGCCGTCACCGGCAACGCCGCCGCTGCCACCGACCGTGACGCCGATGTTTCCTTGGAGCAACTCGCTGTTGTTAATGCCGATGTTCACGCCGACCGCGAAGCCGCCATCGCCGCCGCCGCCGCCGATCGACTGCGCGCGGATGCCGTTGGCGCCGATGCCGAAGGTGGTGATGATGGAATCCGCGATGATGTTGCCATCGCTGTCCTTGCCCGCGTCGACGATGACGGCGCCGGCGGTCTCGCCCTTACCGCCAGTGCCGCCGACCGCGACCTCAATGTTGGCGCCGCCGCCGATGGTCATCGAGCCGCTGGCCGCGTAGCCGCCAATGCCGCCGCCGCCACCGATGCTCTGCGCCCAGATGCCGTGGGCGTCCGTGCCATGGGTGGTGATGCTGCCGCCATTGGTGACATGGACGATATCGGCGATGCTCCCATCGCCGCCGCCGCCGCCAACCGAGATCGAGACCGCCACGGTGGGGATTTCGGCCGGATCGGGCGAGACGCCCAGCGTGAAGGCGACCGCTGAGCCGCCATTGCCGCCGCCGCCGCCCACCGACTGCGCCAGGATGCCGTAGGCCTTGTCGCCGGAGGTGGTGATGTCGCCTTGGTTGTCCACCGTGACGGTGCCGCCATTGCTGCCGCCGCCGCCGTGGCCGCCGACCGCCGCCGAAACAGCGCCGACCGCGATGGCGCCGGAGATGGCGAAACCACCATTGCCGCCGCCGCCGCCGAGACTCTGCGCGTTGATGCCGATCGCCCCGTTCTGGTGGGTGATGATCGTCGAGGCATTGTTGACCGTCACGGCTTTGGCGAGGCCGCCCGTGCCCGCATCGCCGCCGAGCGTGACCGTCATCGCCACCGCGCCCAGCGTGCCGCCGCCGGCAAAGCCGCCATTGCCGCCGCCGCCGCCAACGCTCTGCGCGAAGATGCCATAGGACTGGAGGCCGAAGGTCTCGATCGTGCCGCCGGCGGTGTTGACGGTGACTATATCTCCATCGCCCGCCACGCCGCCCTTGCCACCCATGGCAAGGCCGAAACTGAACGCGCCACCGCCGCTGACCGCGACGGCGCCGCCGCCATCTCCGCCGCCGCCGCCGACGCTCTGCGCGAAGATGCCGTAGGCGCTATCGCCTTGGGTGGTGATGTAGCCCTTGTAGTTGACAGTCACGTCCTCGCCGTTGCCGCCAAGGCCGCCGCTGCCGCCAATCGCGAAACTGGCGCCGGCGCCGGAGGTGCCGTTCGCGATCGAGACCGCAAGACCACCCCTGCCGCCGCCGCCGCCGACCGACTGCGCGAAGACGCCATAGGCCTTGTTGCCGGTGACGACCGTTTGGCCCTGACCGTTGGTGGTGCGCGTGCCGGTATTGATCACGGAAGTGACAAGGTGGCTGAGATCGCCGGGCGTGGCCACGTGGTTGACCTCGACCGATCCGCCGTTGCCGCCCTTGTCGCCGGCGCCGCCAATGGCGATCGAGATCGGCGCACCAGCGGTATAAGAGCCGCCGCCATTGCCGCCGCCGCCGCCGAGCGACTGGGCGAGGATGCCGACGGAATTGTCGCCGCTGGTGGTCAGGCGGCCGGAGGAGTTCACTGTGACTCCGAGACCGTCGCCGCCGCCGCCGCCAGAGCCGCCGATGGAGAAGAGGCCGGCACTGGAGCCGCCATCGCCGCCACCGCCGCCGATCGACTCCGCCTGGATGGCGGTGCCCGCGGTCGTGATGGTGCCCGTATTGTTGACGGTGACCGTGCCGCCATTGCTGGTGGAGGAGCCCTTGCCGCCGATCGCGACGAGGCCGCCGCTGTCGCCGCCATTGCCGCCGCCGCCGCCGATCGACTGGGCGAAGATGCCGCGCGCCTTGGGTCCGATGGTGATGAGCGTACCATCATTGGTGACGGACACCGTCCCGCCGCCGCCGCCGGCACTGCCCTCGCCGCCGATCGCCACCAGGCCGCCGCTGCCCGAGCCATTGCCGCCGCCGCCGCCGATCGACTGCGCCACGATCGCGTCGGCGCCGACATCCGTGATGGCGGGGCCGAGCTCGGTGACGCTCGTATCCGAGCCGCCGAACGTCCTGATGACGTTGCCCGCGGCATTGGTGACGATGACGGTTCCGCCGTCGCCGCCGGAGCCGGCGTCGCCACCGATGGCGACGAGGCCGCCAGCGCCGCCCGCGTCGCCGCCGCCGCCGCCGATCGACTGCGCCAGGATGCCGAAGGCACCGACGCCATAGGTGGTGATGCTGCCGCCGGCATTGTTGTTGACGGTCGCGGTGTTGCCGGTGCCGCCGCCGGAGCCGAGCTTGTTGCCCAGCGCGACGATGCCACCGGCATCACCGGCATCGCCGCCGCTGCCGCCGAGCGACTGCGCCCAGATGCCATAGGAACGCGCACCCTTGGTCTCGATGACGCCGGTATTGCCCACGGTGACCATACCGCCATCGCCGCCGGCCGAGGCCGAGCCGGGCAGGCCGACGATGCCGAAGCTGTCGCCGCCCGCACCGCCGCCGCCGCCGATCGACTGGGCAAAGATGCCGACCGACTTCTCCTGATTGGTGGTGATCTGGCCGCTATTGTTGACGATGACCGTACCGCCGGTCGTCGGCGGGCCGCCAGAGCCGCCTTGGCTGAAGATGTAGCCACTGCCGCCGGCGCCGCCCTGGCCACCCTTGCTCATCACGTGGATGCCGTCGGCGCCGCTCGCATTGGTGGTAATCGTCGCCGCAGAGGTCAGCGTGATGTCGCCACCCTGGCCGGCGGCGCCACCCTGGCGCGCCTTCTGATTGCCGTAAGAATCGCCGCCCTTGCCGCCATCGCCGCCAACGCTGGAGATCTCGACCGCGGCCTTGCCGGTATCGCTGGAACTATAGCTGTCGGTCGAGGGCAGCGTGTCAATGATCTTCGGTCCGTTGCCGCCCGGCTGGCCGTCGGAGCCGCTCACGCCAATGGTCAGGCTGCCGAGAATGCCGAAGTCGATCTTGATGCCATAGGCATTGGAGCCGCCCGAACCGTTGGAACCGGTCCGGTTGTCGACAAAGCGCACATCGTTGCCTTGGGTCACCGTGCCGCCGCTACCGTCACCGCCTAGCGCGCCACCATCAACCTGCACCCCGATCTGATAGGCGTTGAGCGTGGTTTTCGGATTACTGGAGTCGGTCTCGTTCTCGACGACAATGCCGGTGTAGTAGGTTTGGCCATCGACCGTCGTCGTATCGTAGGAAAGAACCTTGTAGGTCGTTCCGCCGGAGACGTAGGTTGTGCCGACGTCGGGCGGAGTGACGATGAAGGCGTTGAAGGTGGTTTTGCCGTCGACGATGACCGAGGTCACCACCCAGCCATTGGGCGGTGACGGGATTTGGACTATCGTTTCGAAACTGTCGGATTTGGGGTTGTAGACCTGATCGCCGACCGCCAACGCGAACGCCCTGCCCACGGGCAGAAGCAGTATCGAGGCCGTCAGGAGTCCAAACACGCTCGACCGGGCGGACCGGCGCAGAGCCTTCAGCCCAATTACGGGCACACTAATATTCTTCATTGCCGCAGTCGTCCCCCGCCCCGGGAGAGCTCCGATTCGGCAGAATCCGAGAGCGGCCCTGCCAAGGCAGGCCTCACTCGGTTTCACGCGTTACGGAATTCTTCCCCGCTCCACGCGTATCTGATTTGCGCGGGTTGACTGTGCTATATCTGACACAGTTGAGATCATTTCCAAATCAGGCAAGTATTTCACGGCCTTGATCGAGTGGCGTTCACTTGGTGAACCCGTGCCTCCGATGGAAGCTGGAACCCGTCGGAATCCGCCGGGAATGCGATATCTTGTGGATATCTACCGGCACCTACGAGGGAAACGCTATATCTTGTTCAGCATTCCGCGTGGGCGGCGATGCGTTTTGGCTGCGCCGGCAGGGAGCCTGACCGATGGTTCTCCGACCTGACTTTTTCTGGGTGGATTCTGCCTCTCACGCGAAAAGTAGCTGGATTGGTCGCCAAGGCGAATCAGTTGCGATTCCTGACACGGACCGGGAGGCTCGAAGGCCGGTGCCAATCTCATAGGGCGTGCGTTTGGCTAGAACGTCGAAGCGGTTACCATCGGCAGAGCCCAGCTCGGGCTCACTCTCAAAATACTTGGTGATCTCGGCAATCGCCCAACATGATCGGCGTCGGTTCAATGGGTCGAGTATTTTCCATCACACCTTGTCCGGCTCAGTCACGTCATTGGCTTTCTCATCCATGACATATATACGCTCCATATACGATTCGTATACGGGAACACCCAATGGGCATTGTGAACATAGATGATGATCTGCACGATCTGCTGCGCAGGGCGAGCAAGGTATCGTGTCGTTCGATCAATGCGCAGGCCGCCTACTGGATCAAGGTCGGCATGCTCTGCGAGACCAATCCGACGCTCAGCTTCACCGAGATAATCAAGCGCGAGCTTGGTTCCGCAGGTGTTTCGGCTCAACCACTTGCCGAAGCATGACGAAGCAGCCTCGGGAACTGGCGTTGCTGGCCGAATCCGGGCGGCTGCTGGCGTCCGTGTTCGGCCTGCTCGATCGTACCTCGCTCGCCGGCATGTCGACGCTCCAGGTCAATGAGATGGTCGAGCAGTTCATCGTCGGCGATCTCCAGGCCCGACCCGCGAGCAAGGGCCAATATGGCTATGGCTTTGTGTTGAATTCCTCTGTGAACGATGTGGTCTGCCACGGCGTCCCATCGCAATCGAACGTGCTTCGGGACGGCGACATCGTCAATTTCGACATCACGCTTGAGAAAAACGGCTATATCGCGGATTCCAGCAAAACCTATCTGGTTGGCGCGGTAAATCCAGCCGCCAGGAGGCAGGTCCAGACCACCTACGAAGCCATGTGGATGGGCATCCGGGCGGTTCGTCCGGGCGCGCGGCTCGGAGACATTGGCTGGGCGATCGAACGACATGCCAAGCGCAACGGCTATTCCGTGGTGCGTGAATTTTGCGGCCACGGCATCGGCCGGGAGATGCACGAGGAACCGCAGGTTCTGCACTGCGGCAAGCCGGGAACCGGCCTCGCGCTGCGTGAAGGCATGGTCTTCACCATCGAGCCTATGCTCAATCGGGGCCGACGCAGTGTGAGAACCGAGGCTGACGGCTGGACTGTCGTGACGAGAGACGGCTCGCTTTCCGCGCAGTTCGAGCACACCGTTGCCGTTACGGCTTCCGGCGTGTCGGTGCTGACGCTGCGTCCTGACGAACTGGCTTCGGGGCCGCGCCCCTGACCACCGCTTAAGCCGAATACGGAGAGAGTCCCATCAATACCTTGATTCGGACTGAAGGTGGGGTTCAGCCTATACGAGTAGTGTCACTCGCCGAAGACTCGGCCGCTATCCCACTGGTAGCCAGATGGCTGAGCGCCGAGTGGGCCAAGCACAGGGCTATTGTTACGACGACACTCTTTCCTGGTGCAACGAGGTTGCAAACAGTGACAATGAACTGTTGGCATGCGCCTTTCTAAACGAGCACCCGGTTGGCGTTGCATTGCTGGTTGAGTGTGACCTGCAATCCCATGACTATTGGCGACCTTGGCTATCAAGTCTCTACGTGCCCGTGGAGCATCGGGGCAAGAGAATTGGCGAGGCCTTGATGTCAGCCATATGCGCAGCGGCGAAGAATGGCGGGTCGTCAGATCTGTATCTCTATGCGGCCACCGGCTGGCTAACAGCATACTACACCAGGTTTGGTTGGCGCTCGGTTGAGAGGATAGAGGAGTCTGGGAATATGTTCGAGGTGATGAAGAAGCAGCTATAGCGCCATCAGAAGGTGAGATTGTTGTATTGCCCAGGCGCGTGGACGCGCAGCGTACTCCTGCTCTGTTGCCTGGAACACGCTGAAGGTAGCGTTCACGGCGCCGTCGATGATCTGGATATTCTTCACGACGCGTATTCTGGCGTTCAACAGCAACAGCGGCAATGGAACCCGGACCGTCAGCGATGCGGATCAGGACCGCGCGGCTCCCTTGGTCTCCCCTTTCGACGCGCGGGCGAAGAAGTCGACCAGTCCGAACGGCGCCCGCTCGCCGATGCAGAGATCGAGGATCTGGTGTGCATCGACGGCTTCCGCTTCGCTGCGCGGGAACATCGCCGCCTCGTAGGCGGTAAGTGCCACTTCGATGTCATCGGGATGCGCGGCGATCGCCTTTGCCAGTTCCGCGCCGTCGAACATTGCCAGGTTCGCGCCTTCGCCGGCCGGCGGCGCCAGGTGCGCGGCGTCGCCCAACAGGGTCACCCCGGGCACGCGGTCCCATCGGTGGCTGTTCGGCAGCGCGTTGATGGTGCGCAGGACCGGCGGGGTTTCGCCGTCGGTGATGAGCGCGGTGAGCGCTGGCGCCCACCCGTCGAACTCGGCGGCGATGCGGGCGCTCGCGGCGCGGGCGTCGCTGAAGTCGATGCCGGTGAACCACGCGGCGGGCCGCTTCAGCTGGACATAGGTGTGAAGAACGCCCCCCGCCTCGCGATGCGCTGAAATCCCCTTTCCCGGGGCGAGCGCGAACAGCGCGCCGCTGCCCGCCGCTTCGGCCGCCGCGGGATGCCGCACGTCGGCGTCGTACAGATAGGTCTCGATGAACGACGCGCCGACATATTCGGGCTTTGCGTCCGACAGCAGCGGCCGGACCTTCGACCAGGCGCCGTCCGCGCCGACGAGGAGTTCGGTGCTGACCGTCGACCCGTCGGCGAATGTCAGCTCGTGGCGGCCGAAGCCTAGCGCCGCGACACCGGCGAGCTTCTTTCCCCATTGGATCGTGTGCGCGGGCAAGGATTCGATGAGAATGCGCCTGAGATCGCCGCGCAGAACTTCGGGACGCCCACCGGTGCCGTCATCGAGCTCTTCGAACAGCACCGCACCGTGCTGGTCGAGCACGCGCGAAGCCTGGCCGCCCTCGTGGATGATGGCACGGAACGCGTCGAAGAGGCCGGCCGCTTCGAGCGCGACTTGCCCGTTGTATTCGTGAATGTCGAGCTGTCCGCCCTGCGTGCGGGCCTCGGCCGAGGGCTCGGCCTCGTAGATCGTCGCGGCAATGCCGTGGACGTGGAGGACGCGTGCCAGCGTGAGGCCGCCAAGCCCCGCACCGATGATCGTGACTGGGGGTGTCATCTTCTTCCTTTCAAAATTGGACTGGAACACTGTTCCATAAACATATAATTGGAACACCGTTCCATTCATGTCAAGATGGCACCCATGGCGAACAAGCGAATCGAACGGCGCACGGACGCGCTCTCAAAGGAACGGATCGTCGAGGCCGCGATCGAGATCCTCGACACCGAGGGCGAGAGCGCCCTCACCTTCCGCGCGCTGGCGGCCCGCCTGGCAACCGGGGCCGGTGCGATCTACTGGCACGTCGCCGACAAGAACGAGCTGCTCGCGGCGGCCACCATCGACATCATCGCTCGAGCCATGACTGGCGTGGCCAGCGATGCGGAGCCTAGGGAGACGATCCGTGCCATTGCGCTTGGCCTGTTCGACGCGATCGACGCACATCCCTGGGCCGGCGCCCAGCTTTCCCGCGAGCCGTTTGAACCCGCCATGCTGCTTGTATCCGAAGGCATAGGCGGCCAGCTCCAGGCGCTCGGCGTTCCCGAACAACAGCGGTTCAACGCCTGGTCAACGCTCGTCAGCTATATCCTCGGCGCCGCCGGACAAAACGCCGCGAACGCCCGCCGCCTCCCACGCGACACGGATCGCTCGGCGTTCCTCGGCAGCGTCGCCGCGCAGTGGGCTCGGCTCGACCCCGAGCAGTACCCGTTCGTGCGCCAGCTGGCGACGCAACTGCGCGAGCACGACGACCGCGAGCAATTCCTGGCCGGCATCGACCTCATTCTGGCCGGCATCGCAACCGTTCGATAGGTGGATCACGGTTGGACAGGATCGGAGCCGGTTCCCTTTCCGTCAGATTTTGTTTCCAGCCTGGTACGTGAGGGCGAAGTCCAGCAACCCCATCGTATCGGTCCCTGGCGGGGCGATCGCCATCAGCCGGGCGAGACGGCCATCGATCGCAAGAACGGCATAGCCATGCAGGAGGCACCATTGCGCGGTCATGGCGCCGATGCGCGTGCGATCCTCAGCAAGGTCCGAGCTGCTGCCGAACTGCACCAGGACGCCAAATACGCTTTGTCTCGCGGCGAGTAGGCGAGGATTGTCCGCATTGAGCCGCTCGCCCCGAAACATCAGCGAGAACAGGCCGGGATTGTCGATCGCAAAGGCCACGTAGGCGTGACTGGCCGCGATCCTCCAGTTCGGCTCCGTGGGGCTCACCTCCTGCATCATCGACGTCAGGCGCTCGAAACCCAGGGCGGCAAGTTCGCTCAACAATTCCGACAGGTCCTTGAAGTGATGACCGGGCGCGCCGTGCGACACGCCTGCCTCGCGTGCAATGGCGCGAAGTGTCAGGGCCGGCAGGCCGTCCCGCCGCAATATGGACTCGGCGGCCGCGAGCAGCGCATCGCGCAGGGCACCGTGATGGTAGGGTTTGAGTTGCTCCAAAATTAAATCCTTACACCGTCTAGATTTCTGTTGACTCCCTTCGCGAGATGAGAGAAAGGAGCATTTAGACACCGTCTAGATAGACGCTTGACCGAGGCAAAGCAAGCTCGAACAGGCACCAAAGCTGGCGTGGTCGAAATGACTCCGCGCGCCACGAAGGCGGCGGCTTTTATCAACAACAACAGGATGAGAAAAATGACTTCCAAGATGCTTCTGACCGTGGCGGCTGCTGCCGTCATGACCCTTGGTGCGGCTGGCACCTCACGGGCACAAAGCCTCGCTTTGGATTCGACGGGACAGCCGTCGGCCCGCTTGATCTACGTCGCCGATGGCTGCGGACCCGGCTGGTATAGGGGTCCGGGCGGCGCCTGCCATCGCTTTGGTCGCGGGCCTTATCCGTGGGGCTATTATTCACAGCGCCCGTATCAGTGGAACCCATGCCCTCCCGGCTATCATCTCGGTGGCGGTGGCCGGCGTTGCTGGCCCAACTGAGGCGGATGCCGCGTTCGCGACGGGAAGGCCTCACGCCTCCCGTCGTAGAGCCTTTCGCCAGACCCGCGCCGTGCGGCTGGAATTGCTGTCACCCGCCAGAATTGGTAGAAATGGCCATTGTTACAGCCGCTGGCCTGATCCGAGAGGCCCGCGAGTATACGCCGGATCAATTGCACGGCGGTCGGCCGGCGATTGACGCGCAAATATGCGCTACCGACATCGGCCCGGTTCCCCCACATTGATCACCGTTGAGGACCGATCATGAGCACCAGAATATCCATCCGGCCCCAGGCCGACATAATTCACGGCGGACGCGATGCCGCATTCCCAGCCGGTCAAGTACTGGCGGGGCTTTTCCTTGCCGTTGCCATGTTGATCGCGGCGGCATTCACGACGGGCCGGGCGCAGGCATCGGACCTTCCCGGGTCGCTGGTCAGTGCACAACGCATGTCCGGCGCCCCGGATGGCTCAACAGCCTATCGCATCATCTATATGTCGACAGGCCTGTCGGGCGAACCAATCCCTGTATCAGGCGTGGTCGTCGTACCCGCCGGGCACATACCGACCGGCGGCCGGCCAATTGTAGCGTGGGCGCATCCCACGACAGGCGTCGAGCCTCAATGCGGGCCCTCCAGGGCGAGAGTGTTCTTCTCTTCGGTCCAGGGATTGCGGGATGCGCTGGCGCGCGGATATGTCGTGACCGCCACCGACTATCCGGGTCTTGGGATCGACCGGGCGGGGCCCCACCCCTATCTTGTCGGGACGAGCGAAGGCCGGGCCGTGCTCGATTCCGTGCGCGCCGCCCGACAGATTCCGGATGCCGGCGCGAGCGACAATTTCGCCGTCTGGGGCCACTCGCAGGGCGGGCATGCAGCACTTTATAGCGGGCTTCTCGCATCCGCCTATGCGCCGGAATTGCACCTGGTTGGTGTCGCTGCCGCCGCGCCGGCGACCGAACTTGCCGAATTGATGCGCGAGGACCAAGGCACTGGCGGCGGCAACAACATAACCGCGATGACGCTATGGTCCTGGTCGCGGGTCTATGTCGCGCCGATCGATCATGTCGTGATGCCGCGGGCCCTGCCCGTCGTGAACAAATTGGCGGGCAAGTGCATCGAGCGCTGGTTCGACGTTCTCGACCGCCGCGGCCCAACCAGGGCGCTGGAACATAGCTTCCTGAGCGTCAACGATCTCTCCGACCTGCAACCCTGGAAGCATCTGCTTGCCGACAATACGCCCGGGCCGCTGCCGTCCCGCATTCCCGTGTTCATCGCGCAGGGCACAAAGGATAATCTGGTGCGGCCTTCGGTTACCATGGCTTATGTAAAAGGACTATGTCGCCGTGGTAGCAAGGTCGAGCTGGAAAGACTGAAAGGCGTGGGCCATGCCTTTGCCGCGCGGCACTCCGCCAGCGATGCCATGGCATGGATCGCGGGCCGTTTCGCGGGAGCGCCGGCACCGAGCAACTGCGGAAATTCCTGACCGATCATGATCCCGAAAAGTGGGAACCGGTTTTCTCGGACAAACGGTCCCCGTTTGTCCGAGATCATGCTCAAACGGGAAGATAGAGCCGCCCCTACTCCGCCGCCTCGGCATAATTCTGGGGCACATAGTTGAGGATCGGCCCGAGCCAGCGCTCCACCTCGGCCAGCGGCATGCCCTTGCGACCGGCATAATCCTCGACCTGGTCGCGCTCGACCTTGGCGACGCCGAAATAGTAGCTTTCGGGATGCGCAAGATAGATGCCGGAGACCGACGAGCCCGGCCACATCGCATAGCTCTCGGTCAGGCTCACGCCCGCATTGCGCTCGCCATCCAGCAGCTGGAACAGCGTTTTCTTTTCCGTATGGTCGGGCTGCGCGGGATAGCCGGGCGCCGGGCGGATGCCGCGATAGGGTTCGCCGATCAGTTCGTCGGGCGCCAGCGTCTCATCGGCTGCATAGCCCCAGAATTCCCTGCGCACCTTCTCGTGCATGCGCTCGGCGAAGGCTTCAGCAAAGCGGTCGGCCAGCGCCTTGACCATGATCGAGGAATAGTCGTCATTGGCCCGCTCGAACCGCTCGGCAATCGCCACCTCCTCGATGCCGGCGGTGACGATGAAGCCGCCGATATAGTCGGGCTTGCCGCTGTCGGCGGGTGCGACGAAATCCGACAGCGCGACATTGGCCTTGCCGTCGCGCTTGGTCAGTTGCTGGCGCAGCGTGAAGAAGGTCGCCAACTCCTGCGATCGCGCCTCGTCAGTGAACAGCCTGATGTCGTCGCCCACCGCATTGGCCGGCCAGAAGCCGATGACGCCGCGCGGCGCGAACCACTTTTCGGCGATGATCTTCTTCAGCATCGCCTGCGCATCCTCGAACTGGCGCGCGGCGGCACCTTGCGCCTCGTCCTCCAGGATTTTCGGATAGCGCCCCTTCAGCTCCCAGGTCTGGAAGAACGGCGTCCAGTCGATATAGCGCGAGAGCTCGGTGAGGTCCCAGTTTTCGAACGCCCTGACGCCGGTGAAAGACGGTTTCGTTGGCTCGTAACCCGACCAGTCGATCTTGTGCGCGTTGGCCCTCGCCTTCGCCAGCGGCAGCCGCTGCTTGTCGGCCTCGGAGCGGGCATGCGCGTCGGCGACCTTCTTGTATTCGGCCCTCACCCCATCGACATACTCGGCCTTGGCATCGTTGGACAGCAAAGCGGACACCACGCCCACCGCCCGGCTGGCATCGTTGACATAGACAGTCTGCCCACTGGAGTAGCGCGGATGGATCTTCACCGCCGTGTGCACGCGGCTGGTCGTTGCCCCGCCGATCAGCAGCGGAATGTCGAACCCCTCGCGCTCCATCTCGGCGGCCATGTGCACCATCTCGTCCAGCGACGGCGTGATCAGGCCAGACAGGCCGATAATGTCGACTTGTTTGTCGCGCGCCGTCTGCAGGATTTTTGCCGCCGGCACCATGACGCCGAGATCGATGATCTCGTAATTGTTGCAGGCCAGCACGACGCCGACGATGTTCTTGCCGATGTCGTGGACATCGCCCTTCACCGTCGCCATCAGGATTTTTCCGGCCGTCTGGCGCTCGCCATTGTCGATGCCCTTGGCGGCGTTGGCCAGCTTCTCGGCCTCCATGTGCGGCAGCAGTCCGGCGACCGCCTGCTTCATCACGCGCGCTGACTTCACCACTTGCGGCAACATCTTTCCCGCGCCAAAAAGGTCGCCAACGACATTCATGCCGGCCATCAGCGGGCCTTCGATGACATGCAGCGGGCGCTCGGCAGCCAGCCGCGCCTCCTCGGTGTCGGCGTCGATGAATTCGGTGATGCCGTTGACCAGCGCATGGGAAATGCGTTGTTCGACCGTCCATTCGCGCCAGGCGAGATCGCGCTCCCGCGCTTCCTTGCCGGCCGTGCCCTTGAAGCGCTCGGCGATCTCCAACAAGCGTTCGGTGGCGGTGCCGCCGGCCCTTGGCGCGCGGTTGAGCACGACATCCTCGCAGGCCTCGCGCAGCTCCGGCTCGATCGTGTCGTAGACGGCAAGCTGCCCGGCATTGACGATGCCCATGTCCATGCCGCGCTGGATGGCATGGTAGAGGAACACCGCATGCATGGCCTCGCGCACCGGCTCGTTGCCGCGAAACGAGAAGGACAGGTTCGACACGCCGCCGGAAATATGGACGTGCGGCAGCGTCGAGGTGATTTCGCCCGTCGCTTCGATGAAGTCGACGCCGTAATTGTCGTGCTCCTCGATGCCGGTGGCGACCGCGAAGACATTGGGGTCGAAGACGATATCTTCCGGCGGGAAGCCGGCCTGTTCGGTCAGGAGCTTGTAGGCGCGGGTGCAGATCTCGACCTTGCGCGCCCTGGTGTCGGCCTGGCCGGCCTCGTCGAAGGCCATGACGACCACGGCGGCGCCATAAGCCCGCACCAGCCTGGCGTGATGCAGGAACGCTTCCTCGCCTTCCTTCATCGAGATGGAATTGACCAGCGGCTTGCCCTGCACGCATTTCAGGCCGGCCTCGATGATCTCCCATTTCGAACTGTCGACCATCACGGGAACACGGGCGATGTCCGGCTCGGCGGCGATCAGGTTGAGATACTCGACCATCGCTTTCTTGGAATCGATCAGGCCCTCGTCCATGTTGATGTCGATGATCTGGGCTCCATTGGCGACCTGGTCGCGCGCCACATCAAGCGCCGGAACATAGTCGCCCGCGGTGATCAGTTTCCTGAACTTGGCCGATCCCGTGACATTGGTGCGCTCACCGACATTGACGAAGGGAATCTCGTCGGTCAGCGTGAACGGCTCCAGCCCGGACAGCCGCATCTTGCGTTCGATCTCGGGGATCGCGCGCGGCGGATACTTTTTCACGGCCTCGGCAATCGCCCTGATATGATCAGGCGTCGAGCCGCAGCAGCCGCCGACGACATTGACCAGCCCTTCCCGTGCAAAATCCTCGATCTGCGCGGCCATGAATTCCGGGCTCTCGTCATACCTGCCGAATTCATTGGGCAGGCCGGCATTCGGATAGGCGCAGGTGAACGTGTCGGCGACGCCGGAAATCTCGGCCAGATGCGCGCGCATGGCATTGGCGCCAAGCGCGCAGTTGAGGCCGATGGTGAACGGGCTGGCATGGCGCACCGAATGCCAGAAGGCCGTCGGCGTCTGGCCCGACAGCGTGCGTCCCGACAGGTCGGTGATGGTGCCCGAAATCATCACCGGCAGGCGCACGCCCTTCTCGATGAAGATCTCGTTGCAAGCGAAGGTCGCCGCCTTGGCGTTCAGCGTGTCGAAGATGGTTTCGATCAGGATGATGTCGGCGCCGCCATCGATCAACCCACGCAGCTGCTCGCCATAGGCAAGGCGCAGATCATCAAAGGTTACAGCGCGATAGCCGGGATTGTTGACATCCGGCGACATCGACGCGGTGCGGTTGGTCGGCCCCAGCGCGCCGGCGACGAACCGGCGCTTGCCGTCCTGCTGCTGCGCCCTCACCGCCGCCCGCCGCACCAGCCGCGCACCGTCGCGGTTCAGCGCGTAGACGGCATCCTCCATGCCATAATCGGCCTGGGCGATTGTAGTAGAGGAGAAGGTGTTCGTCTCCAGGATGTCGGCGCCGGCGATGGCGTATTGATAGTGGATGTCCTCGATCGCCTTGGGCTGCGTCAGGATCAACAGGTCATTGTTGCCCTGCTGGTGGCAGGCGCAGCCGGCGAAGGCCTCGCCCCGGAAATGATCCTCGTCGAAGCCGAGCCCCTGGATCTGCGTGCCCATGGCGCCGTCAAGGACGAGGATACGTTCGCGCGCCGCCGCGGTCAGCGCCGCAAGCACCTCCGAACCGTCGGGCTTGGCCGCGACAGGGCCCAGGAGATCGTCCAGCGATGCGGAATTCTGCGACATTTTTTATCCTTGGGGCGACACGCGAACCCAAGTCACATAAAGACATCTTTATGTCAATATACGCCTTCAAGTGTTGTTTGTCACGCCGCTTTCTAAGACGTGCCTATCACACGCTCAATCGGCCTTCTCCGACCTGGTGATCCTGAGCATCCAGCGGCGTCCGTCGCTGGAGAACTCGGTGACGCCCAGCGGCTCGATGTCGATCCTGCGGCAGGCGGCAAGTGGCGCGCCTAGGACATGGACTATTGCCGCGCGAATGACGCTGGCATGCGTCACCACGATGGTGTGGCCGCGCTCCGCCATCAGGCGATCCATGAACGTCGAAGCCCGGCGCGACACATCCGCCAGCGATTCGCCGCCATGCGGGGCGGCATCGGGGTCGGCAAGCCAGGCCGCTATGCCCTGGGGATCATCGGCATGCACCGCTTCAAGGCTCTTGCCGGCCCAGCGTCCATGGTCCTGCTCCGCCAGAAGAGGTTCGACGGATGCTTGCAGCGACATCGCCTCGGCCGTCTGCCGGGCCCGCGGCGTCGGGCTCGTCAGCACGCGGTCGGCACGGCGCAACCTCGCCCCCACAGCCGCCGCCAACTCGTGGGCGCGCGGCTCCAGCGGCTCATCAAGCGCAAACGCCCCCTTGCGCGTCGCGGGCGTTGCCCCGCTGCGGATCATGGTGAGGCGTACGAGCATGAGAAGCGCTTTCCTTGTGGCCGGACGATTGCCCACGGCCCGGCAAGCCGCGCCATATACACAATCGGTCATGGCCAGCCACAATTCGTTGACGGCTATCGATCCGGTGGATATTGTCTTCAACGATACGGGTTTGGAAGCCGGTGTAAATCCGGCACGGTCGCGCCACTGTGATCGGCAATATTCTTGCTGAAAGTCAGGCCTTCTCCCGTAGCTGAGGTCGATGAACGGGACGCAGCATCCCAGGAGAGGTCCATATGTCCAACGCTACTTTCGCACCCACCTACGGTCCGGTGCCGATCCCTTTGAAAGAACTTTTGCCGTGGGCGATCTTCGGCGGTCTTCTGCTGATGCTGGCGATCTATTTCATCGGCGCCGAGCAAGGCGCGACCTCGCTGATCTCCGGCATGGGTGTGCACGAATTCGTGCATGATGGCCGCCATCTGCTTGGCTTCCCCTGTCACTGATGCATCGCGCCCGCAAGCGCGCGCTTCGGGCAATTGACATAGTGCTTTAGGCCGCGCGTCCCTCAGGGGCGCGTTACGGTCTTGCAATGCAATGAAAATGCAGCAAACGCATGATCCCTGCCCAAGGGCGGCACGGTCATGCCGTGGGGACAACGGTCATGGTTGGAAATCTTCTTCTTCGCGGGATGCTGGTCGGCATCTTCGCCGGCATTCTCGCATTCGGCTTCGCCAGGATCTATGGCGAGCCGCAGGTCGACCGCGCCATCGCCTTCGAGGAGGCAAACGCCCAGGCCGCGGGCGAAGTGCCCGAACCCGAAATCGTCAGCCGTTCGACACAGGCAGGCCTTGGCCTGTTGACCGGGGTGCTGGTCTATGGCGCGGCGGTCGGCGGGCTGTTCTCGCTGGTGTTCGCCTATACCTATGGCCGCGTCAGCAATTTCGGTCCGCGCGGCACCGCCGTCCTTCTGGCGCTGGCCGGCTTCGTTGCCATCGTCCTGGTGCCCTACATCAAATATCCGGCCAATCCGCCCTCCGTCGGCAATCCCGATACGATCGGCGCGCGCACGGAGCTGTTCTTCGTCATGCTGGTGGTTTCCATCGCGGCGCAGGTCGCCGCCGTGGCGCTGGCGCGACGGCTGTGGGCGCAATATGGCGCCTGGAACGCGACGATCATCGCCGGGGCGGCCTTCATCATCTTCATCGCCCTCGTCCAGTACGCGCTGCCGCCCATCAACGAAGTGCCGGAAAAGTTCTCGGCTGACCTGCTCTGGCGCTTCCGCGTCGCCTCGCTCGGCATCCACGTCGTGCTGTGGACCACCATCGGCCTCGTCTTCGGCGCCGTGGTCGAACGCAGCTACGGCGGCCAGCTTACCCGCCCGGTCTCCAAACGGCCGGCCATGCGCTAGCCGCATGATCCGGCGCGCCACAAGTTCTGTGCGCCTTGCGGCGGCGTCCCTCGTGGGCGCCGTTCTGCTTTTCGCCCTGGCCGCTCCCGCCGGTGCCCACAGCGTCAGCATCGGCGGACCGACCAGCGGCATCCCGATCCCCAGCCTCACCCACGGCCAGATGGCTGTCATCGCCGACTATCGCGGCAGGATCCTCGACCTCGCCGCGCGCCAGCAACGGACCGACCTGACATTCAGGCGGCTGATGAACTACGGCAATATCCAGTACAGCTACTGCCTGTGGGGCCTGGTGCCCGGCAGCCTGCGCGACGAGGAAAGCCCCTTCAACGAATGCGGCCATGCCTACCTGTCGGCGGCACAAGCGCTGCTCGTCTACATGCAGGAGATGGGCGACCAGAAGGACGCCGTGCAGGCGCTGATCTCCGACATAGACGCCGACATGGTCCGCAACCAGGCATCATTCGTGATGTGCCGGTTCAGCGGCGAAGCCTTCAACACGGCGAACATCATCTCCCCTGGCTGGAGCGGCATCTTCTTCCACGTGCCCAGCCTGATGACGTTTGCCATGCTGGCGCTGATGCTCGTGGCGGGCGTGATGGCGCTCGCGGGTCCAAAGGGTCGGCGAAGCGATGAGCCCGGCGGCATCAAGCCCACGTAGACCAAGCTTATCGACTAAACTTGGCGGCGAAAGCCGCCATAAAAAAGAGGGTCAAGACAACGAGTGCCACTCCCCAGAGTAGCGCGCTGATGCCGAACGTATGCCGCATAAATTCGGCAGTGACAGCAAAAAGGCAAAGTGTAAGTAAAGCAACCGCGAAGGCGGTAGCGCCAACTAGGCGCCGGAAAATCAGAACGTCTGAGCTTCGGAGAACGAGCCCAGTTCTTGACCGAATGGAACCTGTTCTCCATGCTTTCAGAAGTACATGAACGCAGTAGAATGTGGCCGAGGTGAGGACAATAAGAACGATACCGCTAGCCACTGCGTCGCTTAGGATATTGGTATCCGAAATCACTGGCATTATCTGAACTGCTTGGCGCTAGAGTTTCATGGAAGATAACCGCTGTCTTCAGCGATGTCAGCAACAGACTGAGAACTGGATTTCCGGTTGACTCTACCCTGTCCAAACGGCGCAAAATCATTCGGCTGCGTGGGCGAGAGCCTGTCTGAAGTCGGGCACCGGGAGAAACTTCGGAGCGGTGGCGTACGGATCCGAATAGTATCGACTTGGCGTTTCTCGCCTTGCCGCCGCAGCGCCAGCACTGGGCGCTCCGCCCTCCGACGCGCGCAATGGCGCCGCTCATCGAACTCTCGCACGCCGTCGAAATCCCATTGGAAGCCGCCATACGCGTCCACAATGCATAGTAGAAAATTTTCAATCTGCCACAGAGCATAATTGTATCTCCATAGAGGTTCTCCAACAGCCTGCTAGAGCAAAATCCGAGCGGATAGAATCGATAGGGGTTTCGTTGGGATTGGAAATCTGATTCAGCATATCTGCTGGATTCGGAGGCCGGCATGGCATGGCGAAATCCTTATCGGAAGATTTGCGGGCTCGGGTGGTCGCAGCGGTTGATGGCGGCCTGTCGCGACGGGCGGCAGCGGCGCGATTTGGCGTGGCGGCGGCAAGCTCGGTGCGTTGGGTCCGGGAATGGCGCGAGACCGGAGCCACCTGCGCAAAGCCGCAGGGCGGCGACAGGCGGTCCCACCGCGTTGAAGCGTATCGCGACATCATCCTGGCGGCGATCGAGAGGCGGGTGGACATCACGCTGGTCGAACTCGCCGAGTTGCTGCGACAGGAGCATGGCGCGTCGTTTGCGACGAGCACGATCTGGCGGTTTCTCGATCGTCACTCCATGACCTTCAAAAAAAACGGCGCACGCCAGCGAGCAGGAGCGGCCAGACGTGGCGGCGCGACGAAACGCCTGGTTCGACGCCCAGCCCGATCTTGATCCCGAGCATCTGGTCTTCATCGACGAGACCGGAGCCTCGACAAAGATGGCTCGACTGCGGGGGCGCACGAAGCGCGGGATGCGGTGCCGATCGCCAATCCCGCATGGCCATTGGAAGACGACGACGTTCACCGGCGCCCTGCGCCTCACTGGCATGACCGCGCCAATGGTCCTGGACGGCCCGATGACTGGCGAATGGTTTGTCGCCTATGTCGAGCAGGTTCTCGTGCCGACGCTGCGGCCCGACGATGTCGTGATCCTCGACAACCTGCCGGCGCACAAAAGCGCAGCCGCCCGTGTGGCGATCGAAGCAACCGGCGCAAGGATGATGTTCCTCCCGCCCTATTCCCCCGACTTCAACCCGATCGAGAACGCCTTTTCCAAGCTGAAATCGATTCTACGCAAAGCCGCCGCACGAACCGTCGCGGAATTGTGGGATACCATCAGCGCCGCACTGCCTTGCTTCACACCAACCGAGTGCGCCAACTACTTCGCCGCAACAGGATATGAGCCGGAATGATCAGATTCTGCTCTAGCGCCCGCGCCGCTCATGCCGGTTCCAGCATCCCGAACACCGAGACCAGCCCGACAACCACCACGCCCAGCACGATCTCGGCGATCGTGACCAGCCGGATGGCGCGCATGCTATCGTCTGGAAGCCCAGCCAGTCTCGGAACGAAATGGTATCGATTGACGATGGCAAGGCCGGTCATGACAGCCACGACAGCGATCTTGGCGGCAAGCATCGCCTGATAGGGTGACGACCATTGCGTCGGCCAGCGGCCGAGCACCAGCATCGTGTTGGCCACGCCGGACAGCAGCACGACAGCCACGGCGAAATGCCCGGCGAATGAGAATTTCCTCAGCGCCGTTCCCGCCTGCCGCCGGCTTTCCGGCCGGTCGAATGCCCTGTGCACCATCAGCAACGGCACGAGCGCGCCAAGCCAGGCGCCGCCGGCGAGGATATGGCAGGCATCGTTGAGGCGATGCGCGATGCCGGTCCAGCCGGCCTGCATCACCGCATGTCCGGTCAGCGCCGCGCTGGCCGTGGCCAGACCCGCCGCCAGTGCAACGGCTGCCATTCGCATCCGCTCGGGTGCCGCGAATGCCGCCAGCAGAAGCAGCGCCGCGAAGGCCTGCCCCAGCCAGGCATGACCGACCGTCGTCTCGAACAACACCGCCCGCAGCGTCACCGGATCGAAAGCGTCGGCCCAGCCGTCGCCGATCATCGCGGCTTCCAGGGGCAAACCGGCGGCGATCGTTGCAACCGCTATCGCGGCCGCAACGATCCACAGCCATCGCAGACGCCGCCCTATGCCGGCAGCGAGATCCGAGGGCACCAGCGTCCGCAGGAAGGCAAAAGCTCCCCACAGGAGCATCGCGGACGCAAAGTGCAGGAACCGGCAGCCGGAAAGGGCGGCGTCAACAGTCACTTGGACTTCACGGTGAAATTGTAGCTGCCATGGGTCTTGTGGCCATCGGCCGACAGGGCGTGCCAGTCGACCTTGTAGCTGCCGTCAGCCAGTGTTCCGGTAACGGGAACCATCAGCGTGGTGTCGCTGTCCATCAGCATCCCCTCGCCCATCTTCACCGCCTTCTTGTCGGGGCCGGTGACCTTGATGCCGGAGAACTTGAAGTTCAGATTTTCCGAGAAGGTGAGATCGATGACGGAAGGCGAAGCGGTGACGGAGCCGCCCACCGGCGGAACGGCCGATTTTAGCTGCGCATGGGCGAAAGCCTCGCCGGTAACAGCGATGACGGCGGCGATGGCGATGGTGGAGGCAAGAGCGGTTCTGGACATGGGAATTCCTTTCAGGATGGGCGCAGGCCGATCACCTGCATTGTTTTTTCCGGACTTGCCGGCTCGCGGGCGGCGCGGGGGCTCCAGCGAGGATCGCTTGAGCTGACCTGCCGCAAATCGCTACGCGCCGAACATGTCCGTGGATGGTTTTAGGATGGTCTCCAGACGCTTTGCGTCTGGAGGGGGGCTCAGCCCATCAAAGGGGGCGCCCGGGGATTGCCCGGAACGTAGCCGCGATCCGAAAAGAAAAGGGTCGGCCGAAGGGGAATGACGACTTGCGAAGACGCCGCCATCTTGAGCGGCAGCGACGCGATGTCCGGCGGTGGCATGAGGGCCGCTGATGACAGGCAGCATCCCGCCAGGCAGCACCCCGGCTGCTTTGAATGGCCGCTGTCGCCCTGGCCTGGTCCGGAATGGTCGATGCCGTTGAGGCACAGCGGATTGCCGAACGCGTCCAGCTGGAAGGCGTTGGCCTCCGGATCAAAGGCGAGCGCACCCGTCGTCAGCTGAAACATCAGGACGCAGGTCGCGGCCAGCGCAACCCACCAATCCCATCGTTTCCGCCGTATCCTCACCGGTCGCATCCCTCGCAACTCCACCAATTCCTAACACCTTGGCGATGTCGGGAACATCGGAATTCTCCAGCATGGGGCACGATGACCGGCATGCACCGCCATGCGGGCGTGGAGCAGCGTGGTCGTTCAGCTTAATCCGAGGCCAGCGCGCCGTTTTTCTCCAGCGAATCTCGACCGGCGCTTGCTTGCAAATCCGGGGCCGGCGTGAGGTTGCTCTCGACGGCGCCGGAGATCACGCCGCGCAGTTCGATTGGCCTTGCGTCCACGCCCGTGCGCGCCGCGATATAGTCCATGGCCTTGTCGCAGTACCAGTCGACGAAGCGCTGGACATAGGCTTCGTCGGGCAGGCTGTAGGGCCCGGGTACATATCCCACCGAGTTCACGCCGCGCTGATTGACCTCCACCAGGTCCCGGTCCTGGAGATTGGTCACGTTCCACAAGGCGGTGAGATGCTCGATGTCGTAGTCGACGCCCTCCACCGCGTCCTTGTGTACCAGCCATTTGCAGGTCACCACCGTCTCTCCCGCCGCCGTCGGCATGGCGCTGAAATAGACCGTGGTGTCGGCGGTCGAATGGCAGAAACCGTGCGGCTCGATGGCCCAGCGCAGTGAGCCGATGTCGCCGGCGCCCTCGACCATCGGCTTCCTGCATGCAAGCGCGCCGTCGATGGTGAGCCCGACATGCCCCTTGTTGAGCGGAAAGCGCTCGACCTGCCACCATGGACCGACGAACGGGCCCATGCCGAGCCCGGCTTCCTCGACCCGGGCGGCGAAGGCCGCATAGTGCGGATCCTCCGCGACCGCGAAATGCCCGTCGACGCTGGCCGCGATGGGGAAGGTCAGGCACAGTTCGGGATGGCTGACGCCGCAATGGTAGCACTCACGCGCATTCTCCATCACAAGCTTCCAGTTGCCGCGCTCGACCAGCGTATTCTGGAAGGCGATCTTGGCCTCCTCCAGCCTGTGCGGGGCAAGCAGCGGCTCGAGATCGGCGCGGAAGCGCGCGAAGGAAGGCGGCGTCTCGGCGAGGCAGACGAACAGCGCGCCGGCTACATTCTCGAGATGCACTGGCCGCAGCCCGTGCTCGGCCCGCTCGAAGGTTTCCGGCATGCGGGCATGGACCAGCCTGCCGTCGAGATCATACACCCACTGGTGATAGGGGCAGGTCAGGCGCGCCCGTCCGCCCGCCCCCTCGGCGCAAACCTGCGCTCCACGGTGACGGCAGGAATTGTGGAAGGCACGATAGACGCCTTCACCGTCGCGCGTGATAACCACGGGGGAGCCGCCAACGCTGACGGCGAGATAGCCGCGCGGCCGCGGGATCTCGCAGGTGAATCCCGCCAGGATCCACGATTGGCCGAATATGGCGTCGAGATCGAACTTGAACGCCTCGGGACTGTTATAGAGGTCCCGCGGCAACGTATGGCCGGGCCGGCGCTGGTTGACGAGGTCGCGGATTCTCTCCAGATCGAGCATGGCTGTTTTCCTTTTGGGTCACCATGGCACCCAGGCTGGAACTGTTCAAATTGCGTTTTTAGATGACCCTATCGAATGCGGGCAAACCGCGACAAGGCGGAGACGGACAATGAGTAAAAAAGGAAGCAAGGGTTCGACGCTTCCTTCCGCCGATGCGGCCGGCACCGTGCCGGCGGCCGAGACTACTGATGACCAGAGGGGCGGCCGGGTCTGGTTGCCGCTGAACGCGCTGCGCGCCTTCGAGGCGGTCGGTGGACGGCTCAGCTTCACCGGCGCGGCCGCGGCGTTGCATATTTCGCAGAGCGCGCTCAGCCGGCATGTCGGTCGGCTGGAGGAATATCTCGGCTGCCGGCTGCTGGAACGACGCGCGCAGGGCATGTCACTCACCGCCGCCGGCGCAGCCCTGCTGCCGGTGGTGACAGGATCCTTCGACCGCATGGAAGAAACGCTGAAAATGCTGAGGCGCGAACCCGGTCCCAGCGGCCGCATCCTCAAGGTTCACATGCCGCCGACCTTCCTGCATGTCGCGGGACTGTCCCTGATTGCCGAGTTCCGCCGCGCCTTTCCCGACGTGCCGATCGACATATCAAGCAGCAATGGCATTGGCCTGCCGGCAGGACGCAGCGTCGACATCGCGGTCGTTTTCGACCGTCCTCACCTTGGCGACGTCATCCGCGATCCGCTCTGGATGATCAACCAGACGCCAGCCTGCGCGCCGTGGCTTGCCGCGCGGGCGCAGGGGCTTGGCCTTGCCGATTTTCTACGCGCCAACGAACTGCTGCACGTCAAGCTGGAAGGTGAGCCCTTTGATATCTTCTGGTCGATCCACGCCCGCCATTGCGGCATCGATCTCGGCGCCGCGCGTGGCCTTGCCTTCGAAACCGAGGCGCTTGCCGTGCAACATGCCATAGCCGGCGGTGGCATCACGCTGGTCGATCCCGACATGTTCGCGGCCGAGTTTGCCGACGGCCGCCTTGTCGCTCTCTCCCCGCAAACGGCCAGCCCCAGCGGCTTCGGCTACTATCTTACCGTCCATCCCGACGACATGGTCGATCCTGCCGTCGCGCTGTTCCGGTCCTGGGTCGTGCGCCACTATGCGTCGGGGGATGCCGAGGACGATGTCGCACCCGGCGATTGAAAATCCCGTCTCCCGATACGCGGTCTCGCCTCCGCCGGGATGTTCTTGAGGGGGCCGAGCCAGCGCCCGACCTCGTCGAACTGACGATGTCTCGTTCATGAGACCCTGTCCACCGCTGGCCGGTTGGTGGCCGCCAGCCCAAGTGCCGCGACCCTACGTTGGATCGCATCCTGGTCCACCGCTCGGGAAACAATCCAGAAACAAGATTCAACAGTTGGGAAAAACTGGCGAAAGAATCCGCTGTCATAACCCTATCCGTGGGCGCCGGAGATACCGGTTGCCGCGAAAGCAGACGGGGCGATGGCTGACAATGCAACGATCGTATGGATGGATGGGAGCACTGCTTGGCATGTCGCTCGCCATGCTTGCGGTCGGGCAGCCCGCGCAGGCGGCCATCACCCGGAGCCAACATTGCGACCGGCTCAGTCTTCAACTCGACGAGGCCCTCGAAACAAGCCAACGCGACGCAGGCCGCGCAGGCAACAGCGCTTCAGCGGCGCGCATCCCAGTTTTGTGCCGACCACAAGCAGGCACAAGGCATCCGGACCCTCGCCAACGCCCTGAAGCTCCTTGGAGTGACACCGGACGACCAAGGCCAGTGAACCTCCCATCAACAATCATCATTTGAAACAAGGAATGATACAAGTGAACAAGTCCATCCTCTCCGCCCTCGGCTTGGCTCTCGCCCTCGCCTTCTCGATGCCGGTTGTCGACGCCAACGCCCAGACGACAACCACCGCTCCGGCCACGACAACGACCGCTCCGGCCGCGACCACGACGACCACCACCCCGGCTGCCGCGACGCAGACGCGCGCCCAGTCCCCCAGCCACAAGCGGATCCGCAAACATCGCCGGCACCACCACGTCCGCAAGCATCACCGTCATCACCACCACAACAGGCATCACGTCAAGAAGCACCACACCCACAAGCATCACGTCCGCAAGCATCATCACCGCAAGCACCACGTCCGCAAGGCAACCAAGGCCTGATTGACGTCCATCTATCTGTCCGGGCCTTTTCGAAAACCCGCTCCCAGTTTTCGGGATTGGCTCCGGCTCTTCTGACCTCCTCCCGCGAAAAGGCCGCCTTGCGAAAGCAAGCGCGGTCTTTTCGTTTGGTCCACATTTTCGAGGCCGAGCTTGCCCCCTGGGGATACTTCTTGCCGGATTGTGCCTGTCGTAGCCGCAACGGCCAACGATAACGGCCAGCTTGAATCCGGCGGTGCCCTTGTCACGCCGCGGCTACCCCGTGCCCACGCCCCGGTTCCGGACAATGGCAAGGCAGCGGCTCCGTAGGCAGCCCTTTGCCGCGAAGATCACAAACGGGGCGGAACCCGTCCGTAGCCGGACGAACGCGGTCTTGGGCCACTCAGCCCGGCGTCGACGACAAACATGCGCGCTTCCTGCGCCGCGTCGCGCTCAACCTTGATCGGCGCGTACTCCGATGATAGAACGCCAGCGCGTCGGCCAAGGTCGCGAATTCGAAGATGCCGGCCATGGGCAATGGCGCCACGTCCCCTTCCAGCATCTGGGTCACCGGCCCGAAGTGGAGGATGCGGCCTCCTGCTGCCTGCAGCGCCGCCTGAAAGCGCGGCGCAAGCGCGGCTTGTCTGGCCGGATCTTTTATACGTAGATTGACGTGAACATAGGCCGTCATGGCGCGGCTCCCTAACAATAATGCATATACAGTATTATATGATTCGAAGCTTGTCGAGGACCCGCAAATGACAGAGGCTTCTGATCTCTATCGCCGCGTCGAAACCGAGTGCCCGGCCTTCCAGGCCCGGGTCACCGCGCGAGCGCTCACGCGCTACTACAATGCCTGCTTTCGACCCTTGGGGATCACCGCTGAGCAGTTCAGCCTTCTGGTGGGGATTGGCGGCAGCCATGAGCCAACGCTCGCTGAACTGGCGGCGCGCGCAGGGGTCGACGCCACTACCCTCAGCCGTAGCGTAAAGAGCCTCGAGCGGAGGGAGCTCGTGCGTAACCATGGGGGGCGGGGCCGAGCCGGCAAACGCCTGGTGCTTACCGACGGGGGGCGCCGGCTGATGGATGAATCCATGGCCACCTAGGAGCGTGCCCGGGTCCGGTTGGCTGAGGCTCTTGGCGAGGAGGCATCGCGTGTCGCGGTGGATGTCATGTCCCAGCTTGCAGTCGCCGCGCAGGCTGTGGCCTCGGCTGTCTCACCAGCCGATTCCTAGAGCATGATCCCGAAAAGTGCATCGCGATCCGCGAATGGAAAGGCGCGCCGCCTACTGCAGATGCGGCTTCCTCAGGAAACTCGCACGATCGGCTGATTTCACCCGCAGCCAGGTTTCGCGGCCGTCGCGCACCACGCGCATCGGGATTTCAGCACCCGCCGGGCCGCTGTCCCACAGCTTGCGATAGAAATCGGCGAGCCCGTCGACTTCGCCGTCGCGCACATCCGAGATGACGTCGCCCTGGCGCAGGCCGGCCTTGGCGGCGGGGCCGCCTTCGGTGACGCTCATCACCACCACCTTGCCATCGCTTTCAGCCGAAAGCGCGCCGAGCCACGGGCGCGGCGGCCTCGCCACCTGGCCGCGCGTCAGCAGATCGTCGAGGATCGGCGGCAACAGGTTGATGGGCACCACCATGTTGATATCGGCGACGTCGCCGTTGCGGCTCATCTGCAGGCGCAGCGAGCCGATGCCGAGCAGTGTGCCATCGGCCCCGAACAGCGCGGCACCTCCCCATGACGGATGCGCCGGGGCGATGAAGATCGCCTCGTCCAGCAGATATTCCCAATAGCCGGCGAATTCCTGCTTGGTGACGATGTGGGCCTGCACGGACTGGCCGATACCGTCGGTCAGCACCACTGCATCGCCGACCTTGGTCTTGGCCGCGTCGCCCAGGGTAACCGCCGGCAGGCCGAGCGGCGCCAGCGCCTGCACCAGCCCAAACCCTGACTCCTGGTCGTAGGCCAGCGCATGCGCCGGCACCACGCGCCCGCTATGGTCGGTCAGCCAGACCTCCTCGGCCTCGGTGATGAGATAGCCGATGGTCAGCACCAGCCCATTGTCCCTTATAACCACGCCGCTGCCTTCCCGGCGCGTGCCCAGCGCATTCGCCGTAAAGGCGTCATCGGGAACAGTGGCGCGCACCGCAACGACGGAGCGCAGATGGGGATTGATGGTCATGCTCTTATCCTGGGTCGGCTTTGCTATCATGTTCTATAGGTATGCCACGCGCGGCAAGGCGCAAGGGGTTGTGGGAAGGCCAATTACCGATCTTGGCGCCGCCCCTCATCGCCCTGCCGGGCACTTCTCCCCGTAAACGGGGCGAAGGACGCCGTCATCGAGGATTTCGCCAATTGTGAGCGTTGCAGAAAGGGCGTCGGCGTCGCGGTCAGCATCTTTCTCCCCGTCACTATAGGGGAGTTGAGGAGTGGTCCGCACAGCGGACGAAAAGCCAATTGCTTGGCTTTTCGAACGACGAACGTCCGGCAGGACAATGAGGGGCGGCGCCCGCGTTGACAATAGTTCAACGTAAGTTGAACTTCCCCCTTTGCAGCCCGTTGTATCTTACCTGTAGCCAGCCCGCCCCATCAACCTCAAATCATCCTTCGCCCCACCCAAAACACGAGGCCTTCCGAGATGACCGAATACACACCCCCGAAAGTCTGGACCTGGAAACAGGGCAATGGCGGCACCTTCGCCAACATCAACCGCCCGATCGCCGGCTCCACGCATGACAAGGAACTGCCGGTGGGCAAGCACCCGCTGCAGCTCTATTCGCTGGCGACGCCCAATGGCGTCAAGGTGACGATCATGCTGGAGGAACTGCTGGCTCTGGGCCACAAGGGCGCGGAATATGACGCCTGGCTGATCAAGATCGGCGATGGCGACCAGTTCGGCAGCGGCTTCGTCGAGGTCAATCCCAACTCCAAGATCCCCGCCTTGATGGACCGCGGCGGCAAGAAGCCGGTCCGCATCTTCGAATCCGGCTCGATCCTGGTCTACCTGGCGGAAAAGTTCGGCGAATTCCTGCCGACCGACCAGCCAGCGCGCGCGGAGGTACTGTCCTGGCTGTTCTGGCAGATGGGCTCGGCCCCCTATCTCGGCGGCGGCTTCGGCCATTTCTACGCCTACGCGCCCGAAAAATTCGAATACGCCATCGACCGTTTCTCGATGGAGACCAAGCGGCAACTGGACGTGCTCGACCGCCGGCTGGCTGACAACGAATATCTGGGCGGTGGCGACTATACGATCGCCGATATGGCTGTTTGGCCCTGGTATGGCGGGCTGGTGCTCGGCCGCATGTACAATGACTCAGCCGAGTTCCTGTCGGTGCACGAGTACAAGCACGTGCAGCGCTGGGCCAAGGCGATCGACGAAAGGCCGGCGGTGAAGCGCGGGCGCATGGTCAACCGCGCCTTCGGTGAACCTTCCATGCAGTTGCTCGAGCGCCACGACGCCAGCGATTTCGACACCAAGACGCAGGACAAGCTGGCTGCGGCGGCCGAGTAAGCCGAACCTGCACAGGGCGGCCACCTGGGCGGCCTGACGCCGCGCTCCTGCCACCAAAAACGGAAAGCCCGCCACCTCACGGTGACGGGCCCTGGTTCCTCGACAGGACCTGTGAGACCAGACGCGTCAGCAGGCTGGCCACCGCAACAACCACGCCGCCGGCGAAATGTTCCCTGGAGCCTGCCACTGAACTCGGGAGGCTCTATCCGTCTGTCCGAGCATGGTCTTTTTTCGAAAACCGGTTCCACTCGGGTTCAGCCTGAAGGCATGCTTTTCGGCCGTCACGCTCACCGAAACGTGACAGCAACCAATATCAGCTACCTCTAAATCAATCTTCCAAAAATGATATTGATGATGTGCCCTCATCCGGGGGCAAAAACAGGGAAGAGATAATCCATGAACATCAAAACCGTCTGCCTGGGAGTATTGGCCGCATCAGTAATCGCCGGTTCTGCATTTGCCGGCATCCTCGACCAGCCAAAGATGATGGCCCCCTTCTTTACCGACAAGGCAATGACGACCATGAAGTCGGATGCCGACATGAAGAAGGTCTGGGACAAGGAATCCAAGCGGCACAAGAGCGCCATGATGAAGGAATGCAACGACGCGGCGATGAGCAAGCCGCATGCCGAGTTCTGCGATAAGCTGCACACGCTCGCCGGCAAGGGCTGATTTTCCACGACCACGAGGATGGCGGGTCGCACGGCCCGCCATTCGTTTGTGTCAGTGCCCTTCGATGGCGGACAGCCAAACGCTAGTCGGCGTGAAATAGAGGACGAGCAGAACAACAATAAGATAGATCGACACCTCGGCGACGTGCCCCCATGCAGCGACGGCATTGCCCTTCATCCGCAACTCACGGCTGGGCCAATACCGATAGAAGCCCCATATCGAGATAAGGGCCAGGATGACGCAAAGTGCGGCAACGGCCAGCGTCCAGGCACGAGTGCTGTAGTTTCGAAGAGCCGCGCCGCCAATCATAAGGAACGCTGCCCCCCACCGCGGTCCCAGACGTGCCGAGCGAGCCATGGCTTGCCTCGCCATGCCTGCTTTTGCCGTCGATCTCAGGCGCAGGAAGTATAGGCCACCCCGCGCCATTGAATCCTCGAGGAAGCGTCTCAATTTCCCTCCACCGCCGAAATCCACATCCGGTCGATATCGGCGAGCGGCCGCTCGTCGATCTCGTCGAGATGGTTCCAGTACATGCCGTCTTCATAGAAATAGCCCAGCTCCTGCTCAGCTTTCTCCGCCTTTTCCGCCTGGTCGAGACGGATGCCGGCGAGAATTTCCGACCGCATCGCGGCGATCCGCTCCGGGGTCAGGCCCGTCAGTCCATCGAAACTCAGCCTTGGAAAAGTCAGGCGGCTGCGCGGCAGGTCCGACAGGTTGACGCACAGGCAGTCGCGCTTCAGCGCCTGCACCAGCAGCCGGTTCGACTTCGCCTCGAGATTGCGCAGCGTCACGTCATCGCGCAGCGGATCGGGGCGGCCGACGCCATAAAAATGCGTCTTGTCCGGCCTGTCATAGATCATGTCGCAGCCAAGGAATGCCAGCACATCCGGCCTCTGGCTGTGGATGGTCCAGTAGGCCGCCGTCAGCGCCATGGTGGCGCCGGCATAGACGAAGCCGCCAAAGGCGTTCTGCGCCGGCACATAGTGCGAGGCGCTGAAGATCTGCGCCTGCCGCAGCCTTGCATCCGCCGGCAGCCGGTCCGCCGGGAAATCGCCGGCATGGACGAGAAAATCCCAGTCGGGGCGCACGCGCCAGGCATTGTTGATGGCCACGATCCGGCTGAAGGCTGCCTTCGGCCAGGCCTCGCAGCGCACGACATCGGGCGCGCTGCCGAGCAGCAGGATGATGCGGGGTGATGGGGCGCTGGGCATCGTATCTCTCTCGGCCGGCGAACATGCCTAGCCGCCGCCAGCCTGTCACTTCAAGCCAGACGGCTCAAGGGTCAATGAATAGCGGGACGGCGAAGCCGCCGATCTCCCCCTCGTGGGGGAGATTGGATGTCGCCACCCTAGGCGCCTACTTCAGCAGCGCCGCAAGTCTCGGAATCCCCTCGCTCACCGCGCGATGGTCGGCGAGCGTGAAGGACAGGCGCAGCGTGTTGCGCCCGGTTCCGTCGGCGTAAAAGGCGTTGCCGGGCACGAAGGCGACGCGCGCTTCCTTGACCGACCGTGCCAGAAGCTCGGTGGCGTCGATGCCCTCCGGCAGCGTCACCCAGACGAACATGCCGCCCTCCGGACGGCTCCAGGTCACGCCCTCGGGCATGTGAGCCTCAAGCGCGGCGAGCAGCGCGTCACGGCGCGCGCCATAGGCGCCGATGAGTTTCTCGACCTGGCCGTCGAAGACGGCTTCGGCGGCGCGATGCATGACCATCTGGTTGATCGACGGGCTGTGCAGATCCGACGCCTGCTTCATCAGGACGAGTTTTTCGATGACGGCGCGCGGCGCGCAGATCCAGCCCACCCGCATGCCCGGCGACAGGATCTTTGAGAACGAGCCGCAATAGATGGTGCGCGCCTTGTCGATGCCGCCGGAGCGAGCGCAGTCCAGCGCCAGGATCGGCGGCACGGCCTCGCCGTCATAGCGCAGCGCGCGATAGGCGGCGTCCTCGATGACGGCGATGTCGAGTTCGCCGGCGAGGTCGAGCACCGCCTCGCGCTGCTTCCGGTTCAAGGTCTCGCCGGTCGGATTGGCGAAATCGGGCACCAGATAGGCGAATTTCGGCCGTCCGCCATTGGCGGCGGCCGCGGCGCGATAGGCCGACGGCGTCATGTTGCCGCCATCCGGCGTCAGCCGGTCGTAGCGCGGCTCATAGGCGTTGAAGGCCTGCAGCGCGCCGAGATAGGTCGGCCATGTCACCAGCGCGGTGTCGCCAGGCGAGAGAAAAAGCTTGCCCAGATAATCCAGCCCCTGCTGCGAGCCGGAAGTGATGAGGATGTTGCCCTCGTCGCAAGGCACGCCAAGGTCGCTCATCAAGCCGACCAGCCACCGCCGCAGCGGCAAATAGCCTTCGCTGACCTGGTATTGCAGTGCGGCCCCCGCCTCCGCGCCGGCGAGCACCGAGGCATAGGCATCGGCGATCGCGGCGGACGGAAACAGCGAAGGGTCGGGAATGCCGCCGGCAAAGGAGATGATGTCGGGCTGGTCGAGCAGCTTCAGCAGTTCGCGGATTTCCGACGCCTTCATGCGCGACGAGCGCGACGCCAACAGGTCCATCAAAGTCAACACGACCTCCCAGTCGGTGGTAATTAGGTCAATCTCGCTGACCTATTATCACCGGTCAGCGCCCTCTGGAATAGCCAGAAGGTCTATGTGATCGCGCCAGTTACAGACATTCGCAGCGGACTCAAAGTGGAAACAACCTGTTTTCATGCCACAATCGCCGCAACCGAGGGGACCACATGGCAACAGGACGGCGCAGGATCTTCGCACGTTTGGCCCGCGCCCTTGCCTGGATCGGCTTTGCCGCCTGCATCCTGATTGCGCTGGCATGGTGGTATTGCGAGCCAGCCATGCCCGACGCCTTCTATTCCAGGGTTTCCGATCCGGTCGCCCCGGCCGGAACGCTGATCGCCAGCGAGCCGTTCACGCGCGACGTTCCCGACAACGCGCGGGCCTGGCGGATCCTCTATGCGACGACCCGGGCCGACAACACGCCGGCCGTGGCCAGCGCCATCGTGATGGTGTCGCGGCAACCGGCCACGGACAGTCGGCCCATCATCGCCTGGGCGCATGGCACGACGGGCATCGCGGCGGGTTGTGCCCCCTCCGTGATGGAGCACCCGTTCGACAATGTCCCGGCGCTGCAACCGCTGCTCGATGCCGGCTGGGCCTATGTCGCGACGGACTATATCGGCCTTGGGGTTCAAGGCGGCTCGGGCGGCCATGCCTATCTGGTCGGCGATGAGGCGGCGCGCGCCGTGCTCGACGCGGTTCGCGCCGCGCGCCGCATGGGCGAGCCGAGGCTGGACGACAAGCTTGTGGTCTGGGGCCATTCGCAAGGCGGCCACAGCGCATTGTGGGCGGGCATGCGCGCGTCCGATTACGCGCCGGAACTCAAGCTCGCCGGCATTGCCGCTTTCGCGCCGGCCAGCGACCTCAGGGAGCTTGTCGAGGATGGGCAGTCCACGATCCTCGGCAAGATCGTGTCGGCCTATGTCATGCGCGCCTATTCCGCCGCCTATCCGGACGTTCGGCCCGGCGACTATATGGGCTGGTGGTCGAGAACCCTTGCTGGCGACATCGCCCGACGCTGCCTGGGTGGCAAGGAAACGCTGTTCTCTGTGGCCGAAACCGCGCTGCTGCCGCGCGGCGGCGCGTTCTGGCAAGACGCTGCATCCGGCCCGCTTGGCGCACGGCTGGAGCAGAACACGCCGCGCGGCGCAATCAATGCGCCGCTGCTGATCGCTCAGGGGGAGGACGACGACGCGGTCCTTCCGCGGATGCAGCAGGCCTATGTCAAATCGCGTTGCGCCGCCGGCCAGCCCGTCGATTTCCTGTCCTACCCGGGCGTCGGCCACCTGTCGCTGGTCGCGGAGGGTTCGCCCCTGACCGCCGACTTGATGACGTGGACGCGGGACCGTTTCGCCGGCGCGCCTGCCGCTCCGGGCTGCGTCGATTGATCTTGCCGGCCAGGCTTGGGAACTATCCTCGATGGCGGCAACGCCAACCCATTCCAGATGAAGCCGGATTGACGACATGTCTGTAGTGTTTTTCCCCACTGACGAGGAAATTCGTTGCGCACCAATCCATGCGGGGGCAACATGAGCCCGCACTGAAATAACCCGTGAAAGGGGGTCAGCGGCCAAGGGGACGGCCAGTGAGGGGAACAGGAAAATGACGCTCAAGGTCATCGGGGCAGGTTTCGGCCGTACGGGCACGTGGTCGACCTTCGCCGCGCTGAACAGGCTCGGCTTTCCCTGCTACCACATGCAGGAAGTGATCCTGAACAAGGCCAACAAGGGCCATCTCGATTTCTGGCGCAAGGTGGCCAACAGCCCGCCGGGCAGCCAGCAGGACTGGAACCAGGTGTTCGCCAACTACACGGCGACGGTCGACAACCCCGGCTGCTGCGTGTGGAAGGAATTGCTCTCCGCCTACCCCGACGCCAAGGTGCTGCTCACTCTTCATCCGCGCGGCCCCGCAGCCTGGTATGACAGCACCGTCGACACGATCTATTTCACCAAGAATGTCTGGCAGTTCAAGATCCTGGAATGGCTGACGCCGTTCGGCTGGAAATTCGGCGACATGTCGAGCAAGCTGGTGTGGGGCCGCACGCTGAACGGCGTGATGGACGACCGCGACAAGGCGATCGCGCGCTACAGCACCTATATCGAGGAGGTGCAGGCGGCGGTGCCGCCGGACCAACTGCTGCTGTTCAAGGTAACCGAGGGCTGGAGCCCGCTGTGCCGCTTCCTGGGCGTGCCCGAGCCCGACGAGCCCTTCCCCAACCTCAACGACCGCGCGACCATCAAGAAGATCATCGCCGAGATCGTCAACGGCTCCTACATCATGCTGGGCTTGTCGATCGCCGCCATTCTGCTGGTGCTCGCCGCCCTGCTGTTGTGGCTGGGATAGAGCGAGCCGACGACCGACACGATGGTGCTGGCGCGGATGCCACGGCGGCAATCCAGTCCCAGAAACGAAAAACCCGCCACCTTGCGGGTGGCGGGCTGATCGAAAAGATCAAGGCGCGTTCGAATTAGACGGAGCGGCCGTGACCCTTGACAGTTTTTCGCGGCGCACAAGCACCGGCTTCTCGTAGATTTTCTTCATCCCCGACTCCCCAAAATGGATACGGGCGGAAACTCGCGTCCAGCCGGCCTCATGTCAACCCGCGACACCCATGTAGTCGTTGGACCACGTCCTGTTTCCGGCCGGTGAAAATTCAGACCTCGAAGCAGGAAGCCCGCCACCCCTGGCGGCGGGCTGGTCAGGTCAGGTCGGCCTCGATGGTGACCCACCGGCCGTGACCTTCGACAGTTTTTCGCGGCGCACAAGCACCGGCTTCTCGTAGATTTTCTTCATGCCCCGTCTCCCGCCATGGATACGGTTGCAAGCTCACCCCCGCTTGTTTGCATGTCAATCCATAGCCGACGTATCAGATCCGGATAATGACCTGTTCTCCGCCCACTGATGCAAGAAAGCCCCCAAAATGCGGGAAATCACCGCGAAGAGAGCTCGCCGGGCCGAATGCTCCGGCGAGAACCCAGGCACCGGGACCTGGAATCGCGGCAAAGAAAAGCCCGCCTCCCCTGTCGGCGGCGGGCTGATGAAACCGTCAGACCGACTTCGACGAATTCAGCGGGATAGCCGTGACCTTCGACAGTTTTTCGCGGCGAACCAACACAGGCTTCTCGTAGATTTTCTTCATTCCCAATTCCCCTTCATTCCCAATTCCCCATGAGTGATGCGGGCGAAAATTCGCGCCCGGCTTGCCCGATGTCAATGCGGTCGCGGCGTGCGAATGCTTGAAGATCGATTGTTTCCCGAAATGGTGAGCAGGATAGCCCGCGAATGCCTGAAAACCCGGCGGAGGAAGCCGGCCAGGCCATGCACCGCGGCAATTCAGGCGCCGGGAACCGAGAAAGAAAAGGCCACCCTGGCGGACCGACGAAAATCGTCAGGCCGGACCATTGTTACCGCTTAGTGGCAAGGCCGCCGTGACCTTCGACAGTTTCTCGCGGCGAACCAGAACCGGCTTCTCGTAGATTTTCTTCATTCCCGACTCCCCAAAATGGACATGGGCGGAAACTCGCGCCCAGGTTGTTCCATGTCAACCCTTTCGCGACGCGCGATTGCTGGAAAATTGATTGTTCCAGGCTGCCGACGCAAAGGGGGCCGCCAAGACAATAAAGCCCCACCGGACGGGGAGACCGGCGGGGCTGTACTTGGGGCTTGGGATCGCGAGGGGGGCGATCCGTATTCAAAACGCCCCGATGGCCAGAAGGTTCCAACAGGTTCCGCCAACGGGTTCGCGTGAATGATCCGCAGGCATCGCACGGCATATCGCTTCTCGGCCCCGGCGCCGCCTCGAACCAACGCCCTGAACCGTCCCCCTGCCCCGCGGGATGAATGCCGCCACCTGGCCAATTCCGCCAGCGTGGCGATGCAACCACTTGGCCGAAGTGACGTTACACCTGCGGTTTGCAAAACGGCGTTCTCAGAAGCAACATTCTCAGAAGCAAAAGGTGACCTAGCGATGGCTCCGCGACCCTCGATGACCAGACACCCGTTGACGATGATGCTGGTGTTTCTCGTTCTCGTCACGCCCTTCGCTGGCCTTGCCTGGCGCACGCGCGAGTGGCTCGGCTGGTGAGGCGGTCGCCATGCGCGCCCTGCCCGCCTTGACCATTCGCTTCATCGACGCCCGCTCCATGGTGGTCACCTCGATCCCCGACGCGCGCAGGGCCCTTGCAGGCCATTGGTGCAACAAGGAAGCGAAGAGCTACAAGACCGCGGCACAGCTTCTGGTCGCGGCTGAAAACGGCGCATGCCGGCCGGCCGTCGCATGGTCCGCCTTCGAGCGCGCCGCCCGCGAACAAGGCCTGCTCAAGGCAAAGGAACGCCCCGCCGGCCTGCGCGCCCAGATCGCCGCCTCGTTGTTCGTCTCCTCCGACAGATAGCGTCAACGGGCTCTGGATCTACGGCGAAAACGCTTTCCCGGTCGCCCAAGGACATGACAAAAATGCAACGCCCGATCACCTCGGGGTCGCCTCTCAATGAAGTGATTGCTACATTACATTGAATATACGCCGTCGCCTCGCCTTTCGCGCCAAAGTTCCGACGGATAGACGGCCCCTTCCATGGACGGGGCGGAACCATTGTGTCCGCGCCGAATTTCGCAATCAGTCATTTCAGAAATGGCGGTGCTGGATATCGTATCCGGAGGCTGTCGCCAGTTTTGAAAAATTCGACGCTCGAACAACGAGATGGAGCGGCGATTTGATTCGATTATGAAACCCGCGATGCTGGAAACGGCAGTCGCTACAGGAGGCCAGCATGGCACCACGCGGCAAATCACCCACCAACAGCCAAAATCCGGACGTCGCGGAGGATATCGATGGACCGACGATCGGCCAGCAGGACTGGGATGCGATCAAGGGCGGCGAGATCCTGCCCGACAGCGTGCCGGAAAACGACAGTCGTTTCGACACGGAGAAGGATGGCGACCTGCCGGAGGAAGACGACGACAACCCGTATCAGGAGAGCGACGACGCGCTACCCGACGACGAGGAGGAAGCGGCAATCACACGCCACCCGACCCGCGAGGGACGCTTCGACGAGATATGAGCCAGGTTGCATTGCAGCGACGAGCCGGCCGGCGCCGGGTGCCTCTGGCGGCTGATGGCGGCGGTGCATACCCCAGCAGTATGGAAGTCGGCCCCGGGAGACGTGCCCGACGCAAAATCGATAACGTGACTACATTCTGGTAAACTTGCGGCACAACCGGCTCGCCCGGGTTTAAGCAGCGCGGTCTTCTCACAAAGCAAAACCGGACCGTGCGCCGCCCCGCCGCCCCTCAACTTCACACTTCCTTCCATTCGAAGCCGCTAATCTTTACCGATCCGTATAATCCCGGACATTTCCTTGCAAGGTGTAATGCGTAGGCAATGTCCACGGGGTAGCAACGCCGCGTTTGGTCTTGAGACCACAACCCACGTTGCGGCTGGGGTGTTTGAAGACTGCTTTCATCGTCCGAATGATTGGGAAACGGCGAAGTGCAGTGGCGATTTGCCTGTGCGCTGGGAAGATATGCGGGGCGGATCTTGAGCACCGACACGAGCAAGGAGCCGGGTTTTCCCGGCTGGCCTCGGGAGGCCGCCGGCGTTGCCGCGCAGCTTGGCAGCCTCTGCGCCCGCATGGGCGCGCGGCGATCGATGGTCTTCCTGTCCAGGGTCGCCTGCAAGCCGGTCAGCTTTTTCAAATGGTTCAGGTTCCTGTCCAGGTTCAGGCGGCAGCACCGGCTGGACAGGCCGAACGACGACCTGCTGCTCAAGAAAGTCTACAAGTTCTTCGCGCGTGGGCTGCCGGGCGGACGCGGCTTCGACCTGCTCGCCGATCATTTCAATCTCGCCGCGGCAACCTTGCCGCGCGATCGGCTGGAAGCGGCATGGCATGGCCGCCCGATGGACATCGGCATGGTGGCCGGAAAGCGCGATGCCTACACATTGACCATGCGGCTGGCCGTCCATTCGGCCGCCAACCATGAGGGCGCTTTTTCGATCAAGCTGACACGGCGGAGAGATCGGTTCGACCTGGTCAAGCTGAGCTTCGTTTTGTACAAATTGCCCGGCGGCTACACCGCCGCCATCGGTGGCATCCAGGGCAGCAGGCAGCGGAATTCAAAGCGTGCCGTTGTCGACGCCACCCGTGACATGGGCGGGCTCAGGCCGAAGGACGCGGCGCTGCTGGTCATGGAAGGCATTGCGTTGCGCGGCGGCGCCGATCATCTTCTCGGCGTGTCGAATGCCACGCACACGATCAATTTCCGCGTCTCCCGGAACCGTGTGCGCAAACATGCGGACATGGACGAGTACTGGCTCGACCGGGGCGGACAGGCCGGGGGCGAATTCGGCTTCGTGATCCCCGTCCGGAACGGCCAGATCGTGCCGTCATCGAACCGGCGCGATATCGCCAAGCGCGAATTCCTCGAGATCGGAAAGAACCTGTTTGTGGCCCAGCCCCTCCAGGCCGGAGCGGGCGCGACCGTGCCATCGGCAAGCCTTTATCTGTGCGAGGGCGAAGCGTGATGCCGCCCGCGCTTTGCTGCTAATAAGCCTCTGCCTTCAGGCCGACCTAATAAGTTTCGCCATCATCGCCGTAGAGGAAATCCTGGCTGCGGGCAGCACTTGGCCCGGCGGATGCCTTTGTGGCGGCGGATGTCCGCACCGCCTCCAGCAACGCCCGACGGGATTTCCGGTCCAGCACCGCACTGACGGGCACGAGGCGCACAGCGGCATGGCCATTGCGAGTCAGGATGACCTCGTCACCCGCTTCCGCGCGCCGAACCAGCTCCGTCAATTGCCCCTTCGCCTCGGTCACCGATACCTTCATCGCGGCATATCCTGCTCCGGACCAGACACGGGCCCAATATCCCAGGATATCCAGACCATTTCATGATCCGTTTCAAGAGGCAAACCTCTCACGCCAGCAGCTTCCCATCCTTCGCCACCGCCCTGCCCCGGCGATAGACTGTCCGCGCCTTGGGCACCGCCACCACCGCCTCGGGCACATGCTCCGCCCCAAGCGTCACGAAGTCGGCGCTGGCGCCGACCCCGATGCCGTAATTGTCCAGTCGCAACGCCCTGGCGCCGGCATAGGTGACCACGTCAAAGGCCGCTTCCAGCTCGTGGTCCTCGTAGAAGCCGGAGCGGTAGCCGATCATGTTGGCGCGGCTCAGCATGTCGCCATCGCCATAGGGCCACCAGGAATCGCGGATGTTGTCGGAACCGCCGAACACGGTGACGCCGGCCTGCCTGAGTGCCGCGACCGGCGGAAAGGCGTGGTTGCCCGGCGCGTTGGTCATGATCGCGACGCCTGCCGCCGCCAGCATGTCGCCGGCCTTCTTCAGCGCATCGCCGGAAAACTCGCCCAGCGCATAGGCGTGGCTGACGGTGACATGGCCCTGCATGCCCAATGCCTTTGTCCGCGCGGCGATCTCCTCGATCTCGAACAGCCCGAGCGTGCCGCCATCGTGCAGGTGGATGTCGACGCCGACGCCGTGCTTTTGCGCCAGGCCGAACACCACGTCGAGATGCCCCTTCACGTCGCGGTCGAAGCTCGCGGGGTCGAGCCCGCCGATCAGGTCGCAGCCGAGCTTCACCGCCTCCTCCAGGAACTCCGCCGTGCCGAGTAACGACAGGATGCCGCTTTGCGGGAAGGCGACGAGCTGGATGTCGATGAGGTCGCGGTGCGCCTCGCGCACCGCAAGGATCGTCTCCAGATGCTTCAGCCCGACCGAGCCGTCGACCATGACGTGGCTGCGCATCGAAAGGCTGCCATGGGCGACGCACAGCTCCAGCTGGTTCTTGGCCCGCACAGCGATGGGTGCGGCAGCCGTGAGGTTGCGCGCCTGGAACGCCACGCGCTCGCGCACGTCGAAACCGCCGGTGCAGGGAAGATGCGGCCGCCAGGCGTCACCATAGAACGAGGTGTCCAGATGGATGTGACCCTCGACGAAGCCGGGCACCGTGAGTTGTCCGCCGAGGTCGATGGTCTCGATGGCGGGCGCACCGTCGCCCGCCGGCGTGATGGCGCTGAAGCGGCCATCGGCGACGGTGAGGTCAACCAGCGCGCCATCGGCTAGCCTGGCGTTTGTAAAACGGGTGTGTTGGGCGGTCTGGGCGGTCACGGCATCACCATCATCAGGGTCGTTGCCGAAGGCTAGACCATGCGCGCCCGCCGAGGGTCAACATGGGAAAGGTGAAAGTGTTTTCACGATGGGCTGACACCGGAGCCGAAAACATCATGCAAAACAGCAGGATGCGGGAGAACAATGAATCAGGACGGGAGAGCGACTAGCACCGCCTTTATGATTCCTGGGCGGAGAAATCCCGTCCAACGCTGGCGCCGCCCCTCATTGCCCTGCCGGGCATTTCTCCCCGTATAGTGACGGGGAGAAAGACGCTGTCGTTGATGGTTTTGCCAATTACCAACGTTGCAAGAAGGGCGCCTAGGTCGCTGCAAGCTCCCCTTCTCCCCGTCCCTATACGGGGAGTTGAGGAATGGTCCGCTTGCGGACGAAAAGCCAATTGCTTGGCTTTTCGAATGACGAACGCCGGCAGGCGGATGAGGGGCAGCGCGACGCTCGAAGGAAAGTGCTTCCGCCGAAGCTCCCCGGATCAAACCCGACGCGCCCTCACCCGCCGACCAACTCCTCCGTCGTCACCAGCGTCACGCCCCCTGCGAACTCGGCATTGTGTCGGGCGATGATCTCGCCTGCCGTCTCGCCGCCGCTGTCCAGCGTCGAATGCGCGTCCTCGACCACGGTGACGCCGAGCCCTCTCGCCATCGCGCCTTTGACGGTGGCGGCGACGCAAAAGTCCATCTACATCAAGGACAATGGCTATCGAGAAGAGCATCGACAAAGTAGCCGACCATTGGAAAATTCGACTTTTTCGAGCTATGCTCCGGATGAGGCCAAGGGGGGGGGAGAATGGCAGAACAGCGTAGTGTGTTCCTTGTTGGCGGAGGCACCGGCGGGGATGAGCAGGCAGTATTTACACTTGACCGCAAAGGCACCAGTTGCAGCTTGACCTGCAGCTATCGAGGCAAGATGGTCGAGGCCGAGGAGGAGGACTTTTTCGAAGCCTTGTTCCAGATACGTCAGCACCTCGAAGTCGATGGCCTGCTGCCCTTTTGTTACGGCGCGAGCGCAAATGTCTATCCGGAAGAAACCACCATCAAGATGAGCCTAGGATTGATGGCTTGCAAAGTGCGGATGGGACAGATCCCCCAAAAGACGGATCTGGTCGACATATTTGACGAAGGCCCCGATATCATCCCTGTCTTCGTCCACATGCATCAGGAATTCTGGGAAGCATGGCTGGCCTCGCTGCCGTCATGACCAACGACAACTGGCCCTTCGACGACCCTCGCAATCTCGCGGTCATCACGACACGCCTGATCATGAGCGGCGAACATTCTGTCGACTATGTGGTGCACGACGAGGATGACGGAGCATGGCAATTCCTCAATTGGGAAGCCGGTTTCGAGATGAAGGAGGCCATGCTTGTCGGCCTTGAAGAGGTCATCGCGATAGACAAGTCGCTGCTACAGATCAGCGACCTGCCGCCTGGATGGTTTGCCCGCAGAGACCGCAAGGGCGGGCCGTGGCGCAAGGCGATGAGCGATAGTTGCGACAGCCCTTGAGGTTGTGGGGCGCCAGCGTCTCTAGCCTGCCTACGAGGTTCGCCCGTCGCCCTTGCACATGGCGACCGCTCTCGTGGCCTTGATCAACTGGGCCCGCACCGGCAGGGGCTGCCGCAGATTCTGCCAGTAGGCAGCCGCACCCTTCATCTCGTGACCAACGCCGCCGCCGATTACCCCGTCCTTGCCGACCAGCATGGTCACGACCTTGATGCCGCAGGCAAGGTTCCTGTCGGGATCGGTGATCTCGGCCTCCGACTTGAAGCCGCATTTGTATCTGGGCTCGTCGGCCAGCGAGAGCTGCATGAGACCGATGGAGTACTGGTCCTGGTCTTCTTCCCAGAACGCCGCCGCGCTGTTGTTGACCGATTCCGCGTGGACCAGGGCCGAGAGCAGCGTGCGCCAGAACACGGCGCGGCCCTCGCGGTCCTGCCTGAGATAGCCGGGGCAGAACTCCCCGATGTCGGACGGCTCAAGCGCGGTCAGCGGATGATCGGCGTCGATCAACGCCGTCATCTTGCGGGCGATGGCCTTGTCGTCGAACTGCCTGGCCACCACGCCTTGCGCCTCCAGGCATTTCTTGGCGAAGGCCTGTGCCTCTTTCTGGTTGGTGTGGCCATGCGCGAGCCATTGCGCGGTGCAGGATGGGCGGGCTTCGACGGCCATGGGAACCGCGCTTTCAATAATGCGAGGACCGGCGCAGCCCTCGATCATGCCCGCCACGGCGGCGGACACCACAAGAACCTGCAGAAATCTCGAACGCAAAACCGCAATCAGCGGAGCTGACCCGTACGCATGCACACACACACCCCTCCCGAGCGCTGCTTGAAAACCGCATCGAACGCCCGACCTCGTTAACTTGGCAGATCAGCGTTCGTCTGTCACTCGATCCCGCCGGTCACCACATAGGCCCCGGCGGTGCGCCCATCCTGCGTGCGCACAACGGCCGTAACGACCGAGCCATAAGACCCGCGCCAGACGCTGTGGACCCTGCGGTGCTCGCCGGCCGGAACCAGCGCGACGCCGGTGAAGCGGATGCTGCCCTTGGGCGTTTCGACCGGCGGCGTTTCGCTGCGCCGCAACTCGATCTCCCGTCCGTTCACATGCGCCTGCACGCCGGCCGGTGACGAAGCATCGCCTGCGATGTCGAGCGTGATGATGATCTCGTCCTCGTCGCCCGAGGCAAGCGTGTCGGCGGTCAGCACGATCGCTGGCGGCACGGTACCAGCCTTCGCGATGCCGCCCGCCCGCGCCGTGAATATATCATCGGCCAGTTCAGGCGTGCGCGGCGGGCTGGTGCGGCGGTGTGTGGCGCACTCGTAATCGCCGGCGAGGCACAGCAGCGCGGTGTCGTCATAGGCCTTGCCGGCAAAAGTCAGCCCCACGGGCATGCCGATATCAGCCATCGTCCCCATCGGTACGGTGACGGTGGGGATGCCCAGATGCCGCCATACAAGATTGCCGTTGGCAACCCAGGTGCCGTTGCGCCAGGCAAGCACGGCCGAGGCTTCGTTGACATCGGCGTCGGCCGGCCCGACATCGGCGGCGGCCGGCAGCACCACGGCATCGAGGCCTTGCGCGTCCAGCCAGTCCTCGAAATCTATCCGCCTCGTGGCCTCCAGCCCCTTCAGCCCGTCTTCCAGCGCCGGGATATCGGCGACGGGCGTCACGCCGAGCCTTGCCCGCTCGACATAGTCGGCGAAGCTGAAATCACCGGTGTAGCGGTCCGGCAGCGTGCCCGGCGGCTGCGGGAAGATGTTGGGGCCATCGACCGCCGCGAGATCAGGGATGTTCCGATCGGCGTTGGCGCGCAGGAAATCGTCCCAGCCGAAAATGCAGAGGTCCCAGATTTCCCGCTCGGCGAAATCCAGGGGCACGATGCCGCGATCGACCATGGTTTGCGCGCCCGGGCGGTCGCGCTCGTAATTGGAGACAACTGGAAAATCGACCTCGACCACCTCGGCGCCGAGCCGCCTGAGATCATCCGCCGCCTGCCGCCACAGATCGAGCACCGAGGCGCGGGTCTCGATCGGCGTGGTCGCCTCGGCATCCCCACCGATATACATGCGCGGCACGCCCAGCCGCTTGCCCTTCAGCGCGCCTTCCAGTGGCAACCCGGCATAGCTTGGCGGCCTGACCGCCGAACTCACGGGCAGCGCCACCCAGGGCTGCGCGCGCCAGAAATCGCCACGCGTCTCCGCATCATCCGCCACGATCACGTCGAGCAGTTCCAGCATGTCGCCGACGCTGCGCGTATGCGGCACGACCACATCCATGGTCGGCACCAGCGGCCAGTTGCCGCGAACCGAAATGACGCCGCGCGACGGCGTGTAGGCGACAACAGCGTTGTTGGAAGCCGGCGCGCGGCCCGACGACCATGTCTCCTCGCCCAGCCCGAAAGCGGCGAAGCTGGCCGCCGTCGCCGTGCCCGAGCCGTTGGACGAGCCCGACGCGAAGGCGGCGGTGAGGTAATCGGCATTATAGGGACTTTCGGCCCGGCCATAGACGCCGCGCTGCATGCCGCCATTGGCCATCGGCGGCATGTTGGTCAGCCCGACCAGCACCGCGCCGCCGGCCCGCAATCGCGCGATGGTGAAGGCGTCCTCATTGGCGACGAGATGTTCGAACGCCGGCGAGCCGGCGGCCACCGTCAGCCCCGCCACCTTGTAGCTGTCCTTGGCCGTATAGGGGATGCCGTCCAGTGGCCCGAGCACCGCGCCTTGCTGGCGGCGCAGGTCGGAGGCAGCGGCATCCTCGAACATGCGGGGGTTGAGCACCGGAACCGCGTTCAGCGCGATGCCATGCCGGTCATGGAAAGCAATGCGCCGCAGATATGCCCCGACCAACTCGACGCTGGTGACGGTGCCCTCTTCCAGCGCGCGCCGCAACTGGGCGATCGTCGCCTCGACGATGTGAAGGTCGGTCATGGGATTCTTCCGGCGTTGTTTGGCTGGCTGTTATTGGCTGTGAAAGGACGCGGGGTAAAGGGGCCCTTGCGGACGGACAGTCGGCGTAGCGTTGCGGCATAGCCCCTTCTCCCGTTCACGGCTACGTTATGCACACATCTTCCGTGACTGGCGTGACTGATCGGCCAGAGGCTTGATTGCTACGTGGTTCCCCCAATCCGTCGCTGCTACGCAGCGCCACCTTTCCCCCCTCCGGAGGGAAAGGAAGGAGCGTTGCTGGACGAGCGTTGACGGCAAAAAGCCAGGCGCTTTTCCTCTGCCCCGTCGATCGGGAAGATGGGGGTCAGTGCTGGCGCCTCCCCACGACATCCCTCCCCCTTTTTACCCGCGCGTTGCCAATAGGTTACAGACTTGGCGTTGCAACCAGCCTAAAACTCGGCCCATTGAGGGTTGAATTCGATGCGCATTGCACTGGCTATCGGGATGTCCTTGCTCGGAATGGGCACGGCCTATGCCGCCGATGTGCTGGAACCGGCAGCCGCCGCCCCGTCGTTTTCCTGGTCCGGCGTCTATGTCGGCGTCCAGGGCGGATTTTCCTGGGTCGATACCAGTATTACGCTTCCCAACTTTGCCGGAGGCTATGAAGCCTCACCCTCCCCCAACGCATTTACCTTGGGCGGCCAGGCCGGATACCGCTATCAGTTCGACAACAACGTCGTCCTGGGTGTCGAGGGCGACCTCTACAGCTATTTCAACAAGGAAGACGGCGCACCGTTTAACTTTTCCGCCAGCGGTGAATCCGTTACCCTGAACTATGGCGGGTCGCTGCGTGGCCAGGTCGGATATTTCTTCGACCGCTTGCTGCCCTATGTGACAGGCGGCGTGGCATTCATCGATTATAGCGGCGGCGGCATTCAAACCTTCCCCGGCCCTATTTACCCCGGAGCCGATTTCAGCGGCACCAAGGCCGGATGGACCGTGGGTGCGGGCCTTGCCTACGCCTTCACCGATCACTTCATCGCCAATGTCGACTATCGCTATACCGACTTTGGCAGCACGAGCTTCGATACACCGCAGGCCGGCGCCGGCAGTACTGAGGTGAATCTGAAGGAAAACGCCCTCAAGATCGGCTTCAGCTACAAGTTCTGAGCCCTGGCCGGGTCAGCAGAACAAACTGCTCTAATCGCTCCGCTGTAAACTGCGGCAGACACGCCAAAGCGTCGCCCCACCCTTAGAAATCCAGTGCGTCCTTCAGCGCCACGCCCGGTCGCTTGCGCAGGTCGAGATCGGCCTCGATGTGGTCGATATGGTGGCCCATCAGCCGGCTGGCGAGTTCGGCGTCGCCGCGCTCCAGCGCCTCCAGCATGCGCAGATGCTCGCTGTGGCCGCAGCTCGACACGCCGGAGCGGCCATAGAGCGCGATGACCAGCGACGACCGCGCCACCAGCTCCTCCATGAAGCGCTGCAGGATGGCATTGCCGGCGACCGAAGCGAGCAGCAGGTGGAAATCGCCGGATGCCTTGATTTCGGAACGCCGCGCGGTCGGGCCGCGCTCGGCGATGAAGCGGCCTTCCTCGTCGAGCTGCGCCCGGAACGCGGCGATGTCGGCGGCGCCGATGCTTCCGCAGGCGGCAATCGCAATGCCAGGCTCGATCAGCCGGCGTGACGCGAACACCTGGCGCGCCTCGTCGGGCGACGGGTTGGCGACGAAGGCGCCGCGGTTGCGCTCTGTGCGCACCAGCCCTTCGAAGGACAGCATCTGAAGCGCGGCCCGGGCGACGGTGCGGGACACGTCGAACAGCGTGCCGACCTCGCCTTCCGACAGCTTGGTGCCCGGCGCCAGCCGCCGGTCGACGATGGCGTCGCGCAGACTGTCGCGGATCGCCTGGGCGCGATCCTGGTTGGCGCTGTCGGCGGCGGAATAGATCTGATCGGCAATGTTCATGGCGATGATGTTCCCATCCTCTTCTAACGCGACTCGTCCTTCCCTCGCGAGAGGCAAAGTGGACACGAAGCCAAAGATTGCATACGATTTGCGTACGGATCGCGCGCAATCGCCCATAATTTGTGCAATGCACAAAGCAGCCCATAGCATGGGCAGCGGTCGAGAATCCTGATTTTTCAGACAATTCAAACGCTTGGCCGGCCACCCCGAGTTTGGCACGCATGATGCATTGGTTAATGCGACCAAACGGGGAAGCCTGAATGTCCAAAGCCGCCGAGATCGACATCGTGTCCGTTTCGAAAGTCTATGGAACGACGACCGCCGTCGAGGACATCAGCCTGAAGATCCCGGCCGGCACCTATTGCTGCCTGCTCGGCCCCTCCGGCTGCGGCAAGACCTCGACGTTGCGCATGATCGCCGGTCACGAAAGCATCTCGTCGGGCGATGTTCGGCTCGGCAACACCGTCGTCACCGACCTGCCGCCGGCCAGGCGCGGCACGGCGATGATGTTCCAGTCCTATGCGCTGTTCCCGCATCTCGACCTCATCGACAATGTCGCCTTCAGCCTGAAGATGAAGGGCGTCGACAAGGAACAGCGCCGCGCCAAGGCGCTCGACATGCTGAAGCTCATGCAGATGGAGGCCTATGCGACGCGACGTCCCGCGCAGCTTTCCGGCGGCCAGCAGCAGCGCGTGGCGCTGGCCCGCGCACTGATCACCGACCCGGAAGCACTGCTGCTCGACGAGCCGCTGTCGGCGCTCGACCCGTTCCTGAAGATACGCATGCGCGCCGAGCTGAAAAAGCTGCAGACCTCGCTCGGCATCACCTTCGTCCACGTCACCCACAGCCAGGAGGAGGCGATGGCCTTGGCGGACCTGATCGTGGTGATGAATGACGGCCGCATCGAACAGGCGGCGCCTCCACGCGACGTGTTCGAGCGGCCGGCCACGGCCTTCGTCGCGCGCTTCATGGGCGACCACAATGTCATCTCCGGGCGCGTCACGGGCAGCCAAGACGGCATGGTCGTCTTCGACGTGAACAGCGGCGGCGCGCTGGCTGCATGCGGGCAAGGCCAGGAGCCGGGCGCGCCGATCGACATTGCCATCCGCACCGACCATGTGCGCATCGGCGAGGCTCCCTCGCCCGGCCTCGGCTTCACCGGCGTCATCTCCAACATCGAATATCGCGGCGCCACGGTGAAGCTGTCTGTCAACGGCGCCGGCATCGACGACTTCACCGTGATCATCGACGATTCCGACTTCTTCGCCAGACCCGTCGCCATGGGCGACGCCGTACCGCTCGCCTGGGATTCGCAGGACGCCATCGTCCTCGGGCGCCTTCATTCATGAGTTCAACGAAGCAAAACAAGACAGGGGAATAGGCATGACGAATACATCACAAAACAAGACTGGCATTTCGCGCCGCACGCTGCTCAAGACAGGTGCCGCTGCCGTCGGCCTCGCCGCCGGCTCGGGCGTCATCACCGGCTTCCCGACCATCTGGGCGCAGTCCAACATCACGCTCCGCCAGTTCGGCACCGGTGTATCGAACCTCAACGCCATCGCCGACAAGTGCAAGGCCGACCTCGGCATCACGCTGGAGATGACGGCGACCGATTCCGATGCCGCCGCCCAGCGCGCCGTGACCCAGCCCGACAGCTACGACATCGCTGATATCGAATACTGGATCTGCAAGAAGGTGTTCCCGAGCGGCGTCTTGCAGCCGATGGATGTCAGCAAGCTGAAATATTACGACGAGTTGGTGCCGCTGTTCAAAACCGGCAAGCTCACCCCCGACAGCGTCATTGCCCAGGGCACGGCGCCGCACACGGTCGGCTTCGTCGAGGCACAGGACTCGAAGACTTTCGCCAAGGCGCCGACCAACTGGTTCACCATGGTGCCCACCATCTACAACGCCGACACGCTTGGCATCCGCCCCGACCTCGTCGGCCGTGACATCAACAGCTGGGCCGACATCATGGACCCGGCCTTCAAGGGCAAGACCGCCATCCTCAACATCCCCTCCATCGGCATCATGGACGCCGCCATGATCATGGAAGCGATGGGCAACATCAAATATGCCGACAAGGGCAACATGACCAAGGACGAGATCGACAAGACGATCGACTTCCTGATCAAGGCCAAGCAGGGCGGCCAGTTCCGCGCCTTCTGGAAGTCCTTCGACGAGAGCGTCAATCTGATGGCGTCGGGCGAAGTCGTCATCCAGTCCATGTGGTCCCCGGCGGTGGCCGCCGTGCGCTCCAAGGGCATTCCCTGCCGCTTCCAGCCGCTCAAGGAAGGTTACCGCTCATGGGGCGGCGGCCTTGGCCTCGCCGCCCATCTCAAGGGCGCCGAACTCGACGCGGCCTATGAATACATCAACTGGTACACATCGGGCTGGGTCGGCGGCTACCTCAACCGCCAGGGCTACTACTCGGCCAACATGGTCTCGGCCAAGAAGTTCATGTCCGATGACGAGTGGGGCTACTGGATCGAGGGCAAGCCGGCCAAGGGCGAGATCAAGGCGCCCGACGGCACCGTCATGGAAAAGGCCGGCGCCGTGCGCGATGGCGGCTCCTTCGAAGAGCGCATGGGCAAGGTCGCCTGCTGGAACTCGGTCATGGACGAGGACCGCTACATGGTGAAGCGCTGGAACGAGTTCATCGCGGCGTAAGGGGCAAGGCGTCAACTGGACATGCCCCGTTCCTTCGCGCCCCCCTCTGCCCTGCCGGGCATCTCCCCCTCAAGGGGGGAGATTGGATGTCGCCTTGGGTTTCGCCAATCTCCAACTTTGCGAGAAGAGGCGTTGACGCCGAAACTGCCGATCTCCCCCCTTGAGGGGGAGATGTCCGGCAGGACAGAGGGGGGCGCGAAGGATCACGACTTACGAAATCCTCCCACCACACCCCAAAGGTGTTCCGCATGACAGTCGCGCTCGAAAGCCCCGCAATCGCCACAGCCAACCCCACAAGGCGCCGCCGCCGCATCTCCATCAGCGCCGTCACGCCCTACCTGCAGTCAGCACCACTCGCCATCATCCTCGGCGCGTTCCTGCTCTTGCCCATCATCATGATCGTCGTCGTATCCTTCTGGGATTACGACTTCGCCGCCATGTATCCGGATTTCCTGACACCAACTATTCCGATGTGCTGGGCTCCTGGGTCACCTGGAAGACCTATCTCAACACCATCAAATTCGCCGTCATCGTCTGGGCGCTGACCTTGTTCATCGGCTTCTGGGTCGCCTATTTTCTCGCCTTCCACATCCGCACCACGGCCATGCAGATGGTGCTGTTCCTGGTCTGCACCGTGCCGTTCCTGACCTCCAACATCATCCGCATGATTTCCTGGATTCCGGTGCTCGGCCGCAACGGGCTGGTCAACTCGACGCTGGTGCATCTGGGGCTGGTGCCAAAACCCATCGAATGGCTGCTCTATTCGGAATTCGCCGTCGTGCTGGCCATGGTGCATCTCTACACGCTGTTCATGGTGACGCCGATCTTCAACACGCTGATGCGCATCGACCGCTCGCTGGTCGAGGCCGCGCGCGATGCCGGCGCCTCCGGCTGGCAGGTACTGTGGAACGTCATCATCCCGCTGGCCAAGCCGGGCATGGCGATCGGCACCATCTTCGTCGTCACGCTGGTGATGGCCGATTTCTCCACAGTGCAGGTGATGTCGGGCGGCCAGAGCGCTTCCGTGGCGCTGATGATGAAGAACCAGATGTCGCTGCTGCAATATCCGGCCGCCGCCGCCAACGCCGTGGTGCTGCTGGTACTGGTGCTCTTGATGGTCGCCGGGATCCTGCGCATCGTCGACATCCGCAGGGAGCTGTGACGTGAGCCACGAAAAACGCACCCTCGAATTCTATGTGCTCGCCGCCTTCTTCGCGCTGTTCGTGCTGTTCCTATACGGTCCGCTGTCGGCGATCCTCATCCTCTCTTTCCTAGGCGAGACGGGCGGCCTCACCTTCCCGCTCAACGGCGTATCGCTGCACTGGTTCGCCAACCTGTTCGAACGCCAGGCCGTCGGCGATTTCGGCGGCAGCTTCAAGCGCTCGCTGGTGCTGGGCCTGATGGTGATGGTCGTCACCGTCGTGGTGTCGCTGCTGGCCGGCCTCGCCTTCCGGCAGAAGTTTCGCGGCGCGACCGCCTTGTTCTACCTGGCGGTCGCCAGCCTCGTCGTGCCTTCAATCATCATCTCGCTGGGCATCGGTGTCGTCTTCCAGCGGGTCGGCTTTCGCCCGGCCTGGTACACATCGGCTTTCGGCGCGCACCTGACCTGGACCTTGCCCTTCGGCGTGCTCATCATGTTCGCCGTCTTCAACCGCTTCTCGCCAGCCTATGAGGAAGCCGCGCGCGACCTTGGCGCCACCTCCTGGCAGACCTTCGCCCATGTCGTGCTGCCGATGATCGCGCCGAGCCTGATCGGTGTCGGCCTGTTCGGCTTCACGCTCTCCTATGACGAGTTCGCCCGCACGCTGATGACCTCAGGCACCTTCAACACGCTGCCGCTGGAAATCTACGGCATGACCACCAATGTCACCACGCCCGTCCTCTACGCGCTGGGCACGGTGACCACGGTGTTTGGACTTGCTTCGGTAAAGTGGAGAGCGGGTTGCTCATTCGGCGGCGTTTCGCTCGAACTGCATCGGGCTGATGTAGTCGAGCGCGGAATGCCGCCGGATGGGATTGTAGAAGCCGTCGATATATCGGGCAATGGCGGCTTGGGCATCGGCGCGGGTAAGGAAAGAGGTGCGCCAGATCAGTTCAGTTTTCAGCGTCTTGAAGAATGTTTCGACCATGGCGTTATCAAAGCAATTGCCCTTGCCTGACATTGAGATGATGACGCCGGCGGCACGCAATTCGGCTTGGTAGTCGATAGAACAATATTGGCTGCCGCGGTCGGAGTGGTGAATGAGGCCGGGTTCCGGCTGCCGCATGACGAACGCCTTGTTGAGCGCTGCCAGAGCCAGGCTGCGGTGTAGCCGGTTGCCAGCAGCCCAGCCAACGACCTTGCGGGCAAACAGATCGATGACGACAGCAAGGTACAACCAGCCCTCCCGCGTCCAGATGTAGGAGATGTCGGCACCCCATTTCTGGTTGGGACCAGTGGCGGCAAAATCCTGGTCGATGACATTGGGGGCAACCGGAAAGGCGTGTTCGCTGTCCGTCGTGCGCTTGAACCGCCGCTTCTGTCTTGCCTGGAGGCCATTCTCCCGCATCAGACGCGCCGTTCGTCGCCGGCCAATGGCAAAGCCATTGTCTTGCAGTTCCCGCGTCATGCGCGGGCTACCATAGGTTCCGTTCGACAGCGCGAACGACGATCGCACATGCGCCAGCATTATCATGTCGTCGCGCTGCCGGCGGCACGCCGGCCGGCGCCCCCAGGCAAAGTAGCCGCTCGGGCTGACACCCAGCGTCGCGCACAAACGGTCCACAGGGAAATCCTTCTTCGCCTGGTCGATGAGCGCGAACCTCACCGACTTCCCTCCTTGACGAAAAAAGCCGTCGCCCGTTTCAAGATATCCCGCTCCTGCCGAAGGATTTCATTCTCCCGCCGCAGCCGTTTCAATTCAGCGGCGACATCAGCATCAGGCGGACGCCCAGGATCGCCCATCTCACGATCCAGCTGCCGACCCATCCATCGCGTCAGCGTCGAGAAACCAACACCAAGATCCTCCGCGATCTGCCGCTTCGTCCGACCGCTCGTTCGCACAAGGCCAACCGCCTCCGCCTTGAACGCATCCGTAAACTGTCTCTGTTTCGTCATCGAGGTCGCCTTTCATCAGAAGGAAACTCTCCACTTTTTCGGGGCAAGTCCAGTTCTCCTTCCTGGTGATCCTGGCGACGCTGGGCGCCATCCTCTATGTCGGCCGCCGGCGAGCCAGGGTTTGATCGTGCAGATACTGGTGGTGAACCCCAACACGACGGCGAGCATGACCGAGACGATCGCGGCGGCCGCGCGCGGCGTGGCCGGCGCCTGGACCGAAATCGTCGCCGTCACCTCGTCCATGGGGCCGGCTTCGATCGAGGGCTATTATGACGAGGCGCTGGCGGTGCCCGGCCTTCTGATGGAAATCGCCGGCGGCGAACGCCGGGGCGCTCAAGCCGCGATCATCGCCTGTTTCGACGACACCGGGCTGGATGCCGCGCGCGCCATGGCCGCCATCCCCGTCATCGGCATCTGCGAGGCAGCGCTCAGCCTGGCCTCCTTCATCGCCCAGCGTTTCAGCGTCGTCACCACCACCGACCGCTCGCGCGTGCCGGTCGAGGCGCTGGTACAGCGCTACGGCATGGCCGGGCGCGCCCGCGTGCGCGCCGCCGAGATTCCCGTGCTCTCCCTGGAGGACCCGGCCTCCGGCGCGGTCGAAAAGCTGCGCGGCGAGATTGCGCGCGCCATCGAGGAGGACCGCGCCGAGGCCATCGTGCTCGGCTGCGCCGGCATGGCCGACCTTGCCCACCAATTGCAGAAGGAGTTCGACCTGCCGGTCATCGACGGCGTCGGCGCGGCGGTGAAGCAGGCCGAGGCGCTGATCGCCTTGGGCCTGTCGACATCGAAGCGCGGCGCCTATGCCAGCCCGCTGGCCAAGCCCTATCGCGGCGTGCTGAAATCCTTCTCGCCCGGGATGATCGCCGCGGAGTGAGAGAATGAAACCGACCATCCGCACGCTGTCGCTGCAGGAGCTGGCCGTCCTCATCGACTGGGCGGCCACCGAGGGCTGGAACCCCGGCATCGACGATGCCGCCGCCTTCCTCGCCGCCGACCCCGAGGGTTTCATCGGCGCCTTCGCCGGCAACGAGATGGTCGCCGCCATCTCGGCTGTCGCCTATGGCGGCGATTTCGGCTTCATCGGCCTCTACATCTGCCGTCCCGACATGCGCGGCAAGGGTCATGGCAAGGCGGTGTGGAGCGCCGGCATGAAGCGGCTCTCCGGCCGCACCATCGGCCTCGACGGCGTCGCGGCACAACTGGCCAACTACCGGCGCAAGGGTTTCAGGCCGGCCTACGAGACCATCCGCTACAGCGGGCGCGGCGCCGGCCCGGCGGTCAGGGTCGAGCGGCTGCGCCCGGTGACGACGCAACTCGTGCCCGACATCATCGCCTATGACGCCCGCTGCTTCCCCGCGCCCCGGCGCGCCTTCCTGCAGCGCTGGGCGCAGCCACCGCATCACGGCCTCGCCGCAATCAGCGCGCGCGGCACCACCGGCTACGCCGTCGCCCGCCCCTGCCGCGCCGGCTTCAAGATCGGCCCGCTGTTCGCTGATGATCTCGACACCGCGCTGCACCTGCTGGACGGGCTGGCGGACACCTGCCAGGGCGGCGACCTGCATATCGACGTCCCGGCCGAAAACACCACCTTCATCGCCGCGCTTGAAGCGGCGGGTTTTGCCCCGACCTTCACCACCACGCGCATGTACAAGGGCCCTGCGCCGAAGCTGGATTTATCGCGCATATTCGGGGTGACGACGCTGGAGCTGGGGTGACGGGGCACTCGGCAAAGGTCGCGTGAGGAATGGTTTAACCGAGCAAAGTCGGTATCTTCAGCCAGAATTGTTCGACATTGGTGCTGCCCCTCATCCGCCTGCCGGCACCGAGGATGAACAATGGGCGCTTTCCTTCCATCCCCATCCGCTCGGCATCATCGATACAAGGCGCATGAAGCTTGCCCGCCGCAGCCCAGCGCCAACCAATCCGCTTGGCGCTGCGGCGGACGCATAGGGGGAGAACTGTTACCTATGTATCCGGTCCATTCTGTTACCCATCTATCGGCTGGACAGATGGCCGCAAGGCCGGCGCCCTTACCTGGCAACGCTGGAGATTGGCGAAAGCGGCGATGACAGCATTTTTCTCCCCGTCCCTATACGGGGAGTTGAGGAGTGATCCGCGCAGCGGACGAAAAGCCAATTGCTTGGCTTTTCGAGCGACGAACGTCCGGCAGGACAATGAGGGGCAGCGTAAACCTCAAAAGCTCAGGCCATCCGCGCGGCATCGTTCTTCCCTTCGCCCGAACGACACCTCTCGAACTGGGCAAGCTCGTTGCCGGTGTCGACGCCCCAGGTTTTATGCTCGCTCAGGCGCCCGGCGGTGGAACCTGGTCGCGGCTGTCCAGCAGCAACGCCAGGCGCCGCGTGGAAGCGCTCTCGACAATCAGTTCTTCCAGGTCGTGATCGCTGAGGTCCGTCTTCAGCCGCCGCCGAATAGCGGCGACGGCAGCGCGGACCGAGACCGGAACGGCGTGCGCCTGGTCGTCCAGATAGGCGCCGATTTCCAGCACGGCATCGACGTCGATATTTCGTGGCAGTGATCGCATGGAGAAGTACCCCACTCTGATCTTACGCAGCGTCGGCAAAGAGTCGAGTGGCCAGCCGGATCAAGATCACATCTGTCGTCATCGTGATCCGGCGCTTCAGGCTCTGGCGCGCGACAGCCTCTACACGCCAGGCTCACGAAAATGCGATGGCCGCCAATTTGGAAAATCCGGAACCATCGCCTCGTTTCGACGTTGGGCCGCGCATTCGACTGTGAGGCAAACCTTGATTCCTGTTCCGAAGAAGCTGATCCCGAAGGGTCCCGCGAGCCTGCCCGCCAACGACAACAAGGCGCCCGTGGGCCAGGAAATCCTGGACTTTCTGCGGGTGCTGATCCCGCAGGACGATGCCGCCGCCGATGCCATTTGCCGGCGTGGCGAGCGCACGGCCCATGTTGTCTTTGTCGTGATGTGTATCTGCCTCGTCGCCGTTCCACTGATCTTCGCCGGCGTGTTCTATGCCGGGGTTGCCGTTGTTCCCTAGACGCCGGTGGGCGGGGGTCATCTAAGCCGCCTACTTCAACTCCACCCACACCGGCGCATGATCGCTGGCGCCGTCCTCACCCCGCACGTCGCGGTCGATGCCGGCGGCGATCAGCCGGCGCGCCAGCGTCTTCGACAAAAGGATATGGTCGAGCCGCAGCCCCGCGTCGCGCGGCCAGCGGTTCCGGCGATAATCCCAGAATGTGTAGAGCGTTTCCTTCGGGTGCTTCTTGCGCAGTGCGTCCGTCCAGCCCTGCTCGATGAGCGCGGCGAAGGCGGCGCGGCTTTCCGGCTGCACCAGCGCATTGTCGTCATAGGAGCGCGTGGCATAGATGTCGCGGGGCTCGGGCACGATGTTGAAGTCGCCGGCCAGCGCCACCGGCAGGCCGGTGTCGAGCAACTGCTCGGCATGCGTTTCCAGCCGGGCATGCCAGGCGAGCTTGTAGGCGAATTTCGGCCCGGGTTGCGGGTTGCCGTTCGGTGCATAGAGGCAGGCAATGACGATGCCGTTCACCGCCGCCTCTATATAGCGGCTCTGCTTGTCCCCATCGTCGCCGGGCAGGACATCGCGGGTCAGCACCGGCTCCGCGCCCCGCGCCAGTATGGCCACGCCGTTCCAGGTCGGCTCCCCCTTCCACACCGCGCCATAGCCGGCGTCGGCGAGCCTGGTCAGCGGAAACTGCGTGTCGCGCGCCTTGAGCTCCTGCAGGCAGACGACATCGGGCTTTGCCGCGGCCAGCCACGCCAGCAGGTTTTCCAGCCGGCTGTTGATGTTGTTGATGTTGAAGGAGGCGATTTTCATTGGGGTTATGAGAGCAGGAAGGGGAAGCGAGTGGCAAGGGACGCGCGGGCCAAATTGTGGATGCTGGCGGCGCCTACGTCAGAATACATGGCTCAGCCATTCGCCCTAGATCCTTCCCACCCAGTCCCTCACCGTCTCCGCCAGCGTCTTCAGATGATCACCAGCCGAAAACCCCGAAATACTCTTGCGCGGCTTGAGGTCATGGTCGCCATCCTCCAGCCACGCCACCTCGATCGCGTCCGACAGCCCGTAACCCGCCACCTCATCCGGCGTGCCGAACTCATCACGCGTACCCTGGAAGATCAGCGTCGGCGTCTTCAGCCCGACCAGATGCTTCGTGCGCAACTGCTCGGGCTTGCCCGGCGGATGGAAGGGATAGCCAAGACACAGCAGCCCGGCGATCTCGCCCTTGGCGAACATCTCGTCCGCCACCATCGAGGCGACGCGCCCGCCCATCGATTTGCCGCCGATGATGAGCTTGCCCGTAACGCCTCTGGCCCTGAGATCGGCGATTGCCTTGATATACTCCGGGTTCACCGTCTCGGCGCGCGGCGGCGGCTTGCGGTGGCCATAACGGCGCGCGGCCATGTAGTGGAATTCGAACCGCGCGACCTGGAAGCCGGCCGTGCTGAGCGCCTTGGCGGTGGCGGTCATGGAGGGAGAATCCATCGACGCACCGGCGCCATGGGCCAGCAGGATGGTTGTGGGGGCGGTGTCGTCGCCGTCGAAGAGGAAGGTGGTCATGGGGTTGTACTCCGAAGCATGAACCTGCCAATCCTTCTTGAATTACACCGCCAGCTTATGCCTGCGCGGCGCCCACACCACAAATCCGCAACTGGAGATACTCCACTTGTGCTGCCAGCCATTGGGGCCAGCCTGTGGCATCAATACCGCGAACCCAATTGCATGCAGCTTCGTGCCCGTGAACCTGCTCCATCAGGCAATAGTAGGCTATATTGCGCCACGCGCCACACAACCGCTGGTTTCCGTCCATTACCTGAAGCGCCGAAGGCCAAGTGAACCATCCCTGGATCCAATCGCCGACCTTGCCATCGAGATCATTGACGCACTGGGTTATGAACTCATCCAGGTCTTGTTCGCTGGCGACCCAGAAGGCGGCGCGGCTGGGGAGTGCAAAATCCCCATGAATTCCGTCAAAAGCAACTCTCGCAAATACCTTGCCGTTCGGTGGGGCAGAACCTTCGAATTTGATATTATACCAGCCAGCTAACTCTCTAAATAATTTGGCGAATTTCTTCCATCTAAGTACGGCGACCAATGAGCAATCGTAGTCGCCGTATCGCCGCTCTGCGTAGCAGTCGAATTCAACGCTGAAGTCCGTCAGGTTATTCGCGGATGCAACCAGAAGTTTGGTGCTATCCGGCTTGAACCATCTCTCGCCCAGGCGCGCACGGAGTTCTTCGGCAACCCGCGTTCGGATGGTCTTGGCGTCGAGCTGCACGTCTTCCCTCACCCCGCCGTCCGTGCCAGCTGCATATCCACGAACTGCACGCCCTTGGCCGCCACCCCGGCCCATTCGGACTCGGCGTCGAGCTCCAGGTACCGTGACCACAGCCGCCGCGCTTCCTCCAGATTGCCGGCATCGAATTCCAGCCGGGCCAGGTTGAACACCGGGTCCGCATAATTCTTGTCGAGCGCGATGGCCCTCTGCAGGTGCCGTCGCGCCGACGCCACGCGGCCCTCCTCGCTCATCAGCCCGGCGAGGTTGAACCAGGCTTCGACGAAGGCCGGGTCGAGCTTTATCGCCCGCGCATAGTCGTGCGCGGCATCCGTCGCGTGGCCGCCGGCGCGCAGGCAGTTGGCGCGGTTGAAGGCGGCGATGGCGTCGCCGGGATCGATGGCGAGGCAGCGTTGGTAGAGCGCGGCGGCCGCATCATGGTCGCCGCCCTCCTCCGCTGCTTCGGCCTCGGAAAACAGCTCTTCCAGCGTGTCGTCGCCATGTGCGGCGGCACCCAGATCGAACAGCAACTGCCCGTCGAGTTCGCTCTGGCCACCCTCGAGATAGATGGCGTCCGCGCGCCCGTGCTGCGAGCCTACATTGAGCGACTTGGCGGTCAGCGAGGCCACCGGGCCGGAGCGGTGCACGGAGCGCGCGATCGCGCCCCATGTCGCCCCGCCAGCGACCAGCCCGGCATATTTGCGGGCGAGGATCAGGTCGCGGAAGGAATAGGGTTCGCCGTCGTGCTCGAAGGCGTCGAACAGCGACAACAGGTCGAGGTCGGCGCCGGACAGGCGCGACTGCTCGATCAGCGATTGCCGTGATAGCGAAGACGCCTCGGGCGCCTTCATCAACCCGAGCAGGCGCAGAAAACCGTTCTCGCTGATCAGCGTGCGCCCCACCGTGCGCTCGGCGGCGACACGGCGCTCGATCTCGGCATCGCCGATCTTGGTAAGCCCGGCCTTGGCCAGCAGCGTGCGGCCGAACACGACATGCGTGGTGCGCCTGGTGACGCCACGCCGCAACTGGCCGTGCTGCCGCTCGACCTCGCGCGCGGCGAGCCTGAGCGGAAACGCCGCCAGCGCGCCGATCGTGCCGAAGACGGCCCCGGCGACCCCGACGGCTTGTGCCGTCATTTCTTGCTCTTGCCGACCGCCTTCAGCAGATTGGCCTTCAGCGGATTTTCAGCAGCACCGCCCGCTGCAGCCTTCTTGGCGACGGGCTTGGCCACCTCGTCGGCCTTGCTCTTCGACTTGGCCGGCGGCTTCGACTGCGACAGGCTCGCCTTCAGCGCGTCCATCAGGTTGATGACATTGCCGCGCTCGGGTGCCGCCGCGATGATCGGCTTGTGGCCCTTCAGCTTCTCGCGGATCATCGCCATCAGCGCGATCTCGTAGCGGTCCTCGTAGTTCTTCGCATCGAAGGTGGTTTCCTTCTGCTTGATCAGCGCTTCGGCCAGCTCAAGCATTTCCTGGTCGGGCTTGCCGGCCGGGATGTTGCCGAAATACTCAGCCGTGCCGCGCACTTCGTTCGGGTTCCTCAAGGTGCACACGAACATGCCGTTCTCGCGCGCGCCGATCGTCACGATGCGCTCGCGGCTGGACAGCACCAGCCGGGCAATGGCCAGCTTGCCGGATTTGCGCATCGCTTCGCGCAGCACGGCGAAGGTTTCCTCCGCCATCGCGCCATCCGGCGCCATGTAATAGGGCGCGTCCTGGTAGATGACGTCAACCTCGCCCTCGTCGACGAAGGCCTCGATGTTCATCGTATGGTTGGATTCGATCCTGACAGCCTCGAGGTCGGCATCATCGATGATGATGTATTGCTTGTCCTCATATTCATAACCCTTGATCAGGTCCGAGCGCTCGACCAGCCCCAGTTCGGGATCAACCGGCTTCATGTTGATGCGGTTGTGGGTCTTCTTGTGCAACTGATTGAACGAGATGCGCTCGCTGGTGGTCGTCGCCGGATAGAGCCGGACCGGACAGCTGACGAGGCTGAGCTTGAGGTAACCCTTCCAACTTGCCCTGGGCGCCATAATACACTCCTACGCGGCCATGCACTGATACTACTCAGCGCTTTTCGTCCGAAGGACGATTGGCGCCGCGGAAATCCTACACCGACCCCGCACGATACAGGCAAATCCCTGATGAATTGTTCTAGGGCGCCGAGAGGGGCTGGGGTGGAGGATAATTCAAATTGTCGGAAGCGTCGATGGCATTGGAATTTGAACACTGGCGGGACAGCACCCCCCTCTGTCCTGCCGGACATCTCCCCCACTTGGGGGGAGATTGGTAGCTTCAAAGCCTCGCTCTCTTCAGCAACGTCGGAGATAGGCGAAAGCCGGGGCGACGGCCAATCTCCCCACTTGTGGGGGGAGATGTCCGGCAGGACAGAGGGGCGCGCGAAGGGTCGCGGCGATCCTCATTCTGCAACTACTTTCTGCTTCCCGACATCACCGGCAAATCCCGCGCGAACTCGTCAATCTCCGCCCAGGGATCGCCCGACGTCTCCAGCAGCCCCGGCAGCGACGAAAAGTTCAGATCCTGCGGCGCATCGATCGCCTCCAGATCACCCCAGCTGACCGGCGTCGAGGCGGGCAGATTGGTGCGCGCCCTCAGCGAGTAAGGGGCTGCCGAGGTGTGGCCGCGTGCGTTGCGGTGATAGTCGATGAAGATGCGTTTCTTGCGGTTGTCCTTGCCCATGGTGGTGGTGAAGGTGTCCGGCGCGGTGGCCGTCAGATGCGTTGCGATGGCGCTGGTCGCCTGGTGCAGCTTCTTCCAGTTCTGCTTTTGCGTCACCGGCACCGTGATATGGATGCCGCTGCCGCCGGAGGTTTTTACGAAGGGCACCAGCCCCAGCCCCTCCAGCTCGCCCTTGATGTGGACGGCCGCCTCGACCACCTCGCGCCAGGAAATCCCCTCGCCGGGGTCGAGGTCGAAGACGATCTGGTCGGGCTTGTCGAGGCTTGTGCGGTGCGTGCCCCAGGTGTGGAACTCGACGACGCCGAACTGCGCCAGCGCCAAAAAGCCCTTGGCGCCCTCGACCGAGAGGTAGGATTTGGTCTCGCCCTCGGAATTGGTCGCTTCGAACGTCACCACCGAGGGCGGCATGCCGGTGAAGGCGTGGCGCTGGAAGAAGCAGTCCTTTGGCAGGCCGGTCGGGCAGCGCACCAGCGACACCGGGCGGCCAAGAATGTGCGGCAGCATGAAATCGCCGACCAGCGCGTAGTAGACGGCGATGTCGAGCTTGGTCGGTCCGGTCTTGCCGAACAGCCGCCGCTCCGGATTGGTCACCCAGATGGTGGCGAGATCCGCCTCGGAGATCAGCCGCTTGCGCTTCGCCGACACCGGCGTCGATAGGCCGACATCCCTGAGGCCCTTGAACACAGCGTGGCGCAGCGCATTGTCGGCCGTGCGGTTGGCATAGTGGATGTGGGCCGAGAACAGCGGCCTCACCCAATGCATCTCGCGCATGATTTCGCGCGGCACGCCTTCGGGCGGCGTCGCGCCGGCGGTGAGCGGCTCCAGCCGGGCCAGCAGGTCGGCGGCTGTGTCGCGGTCGAAGCCCGTCCCCACCTTGCCGCGATAATGCAGCTCGCCCTCCTCGAACTCGGCAAGACCGAGCGCCGCGAGCCCCTCGGCGGCATCCGAGGTGGTGTACCCTGCGATGACGAAATCACCGTTTTTCAGCGCCTTGCACTTGGTCCAGCTCTTGCTCCGGCCGCTCTGGTAGATCGCGGTGGCGCGCTTGGAGACGACGCCTTCGAGCTCGAGCTCCGTCGCCTGGTCGTAAAGCCCCTGCCCCGAGCCTTCGACATGATCGGAAAACTGGATGGCGGAGTTGGCGCCCAGCCCGGCGAGCAGCTGCGCCAGCAGCGCCTTGCGCCGGAAGAGTGGCGTCTTGGTCAGATCCCAACCATCGAGATGCAGCAGATCGAAGGCATAGAAATGCAGCTTGCTGCCGGCGCCCTCGGCCAGCGCATCCTGCAGCAGCGCGAAGCGGCTGATGCCCTTGGCATCGAGCACGACGATCTCGCCATCGATGATCGCCTCGCGGCACGGCAATTTGGCGAAGGCATGCGGCAGGTCGCCATAGCGCTTCGTCCAGTCGATGCCGCCCCGGGTGATCAGCTTGACCACGCCGTCACTCAGATGCGCCATGGTGCGGTAGCCGTCGAACTTGATCTCGTGCAGCCAGAGCTCATTGGTGTCTTCGCCATCGGGCGGTTTAGGCACCTGCGTCGCCAGTTGCGGCTCGATGCGGCCGGATGCCGGCGCCTTCAACGCGCCCGGCAGCGTGCCGGGCTTGAGCGAACCCGGCTTCGGTGCGGACTTCGCGGCCGGCTTGGGAACCGCCGCCAGCGCCTCGATGCGCAGCCCGGATTTCACGCTTTCCGGTCGCGCTTCCAGGATATCGAGCTTGGGATCGGAAGCGAGATCGCGTTCCTTGAACAGCAGCCAGTTCTTCTTGCCCTCGTCCTCGCCGGGCTTGGGCTTCAGCCGGGTCAGCATCCAGCCGCCATTGAGCTTTTCTCCGGCCAGCCGGAACTTGAACGCGCCGGTGCTCAGGCTTTTCTCGACATCGTCCATCGGCGCCCACGTTCCCGTGTCCCAGACGATCATCGGCCCACCACCATATTCGCCCTCGGGAATGACGCCCTCGAAGTCGATATATTCAAGCGGATGATCCTCGGTCTCCACCGCCAGCCTTTTGTCGGCCGGATTGAGCGAAGGCCCGCGCGGCACCGCCCAGCTCTTCAGCACATCGCCAACCTGGAGTCTGAGATCATAGTGATCGGCCGTGGCATGATGCTTGTGGACGACGAAGCGGTTGCCGTCTCCCCCCATTGGGCCGGAGATCAGCCCGCCGGCTGGTTCGGGGGTTTTCGAGAATTCGCGCTTGGCGCGGTAGGTTTTGAGTTTGGGAGGGGTGGGCATGGTCAGGCGCGATCGATCGTTGCGCAGAGGGACAACGCCCCCCTCTGTCCTGCCGGACATCTCCCTCTCCAGGGGGGAGATCGTATGTCGCCAAGGCTTTCGCCAATCACCAACGCCGGATGATGTGCAGTTGCATCGAAGCTGCCGATCTCCCCTCTTGAGGGGGAGATGTCCGGCAGGACAGAGGGGGGCGCGAAGGAACTCGACGATGAAGTGCTAGAATCCGGACCGCGGTGCCTCTCGGTGAATATCACGGCATGAATCCCAGGGTCTCCGCGACGTCGCTTCGCGCCTGCTCCGCCCTGGGATGGCGAAAGGAAAGGAGCGGCATGCATCAGGCGCGGCGTCCCGCTGGCACGTTGCGGCCCGTCACGCTCAATCGTCGGTGGCAGGTGTCAACTCAAGCTCGGCGGGGGTCAGCCCTTCCCGCAGCTGGGCGAGCCGGAACTCATCCACCCAGTAAGCCTCGCCATCCACCAGCACGCGCGCGCTATACGCGCCGGCCGAAAAGCTTTGCGCGGTGATGTAGACCTTGTGGCGGTCGAGCGCCTTGCGCACCGCGGCGCGCTTGGAATTCTGGCTGGTGACGGGACTGGCCATGCACGTTGCCCTCGGTCGCCTACACGCAACATGGCCTCTTCTGGTGGCCCGGCGACTGCGGCAAGGATGACGGAGACCGCGAGCTCTGTCAATTTCAAGGGTTCAGGTGGTCCGTGCCGAGGCTGTTTCCAGCTGATAGGGGCACGACCCGGGCCACCCGCCCGCCTTGCGTCCTTCCCAAGACGGGACATCAGTTAGGCGCGTGCGCGGTGGTCAGCTTTGATCAGGATCAACTGGCCAAGGGACCTCGCGATAAAATTTGGCACCTGTCGAATTCAGCCATTGCCGGACGACATTGGTGCGGCGCCGATGAAGCCCGGCGAGCGCCCGTCACTCAAGACCGGACAGGAAAAACACCGCCATGGCCAAGATGCTTGTCATCTACAAGACCCCCGCCGACCCAGCCGCCTTCGACCGGCATTACTTCGACATCCACGTGCCGCTGGCCAAGCAGTTGCCCGGGCTTCACCGCTACGAGATCAGCCAGCAGCCGATCGTGAACGTCACGCAGGGTGAGACGCCCTTCAGGGTGGCGACGCTTTATTTCGACAGCCTGGAGACCATTCGCGTGGCCTTTGCCAGCGAGGTCGGCAAGGCGTGCGCGCAGGACCGGCGCAAACTCGCCGCGGATGATGCCGTGACGATACTGCTTTTCGATACCGAGGCCGTGCGAACAGTCATTTCGCCGGACAAGGCCACAGGCGCATGAACGCTTCCAGCTGCAGCCTGTTCTTGTCGCCATCGGCGAGGCCCGGTTTCTCGGCGACCATGCGGTGCATGATGTCGAGCCAAGGCGTGATCGGCGCGTTGACGTCGATGCGCGGCGGGCACGCCAGCTGGCCCTCGTTCACAGCCTGCAAGCCGGCCTCGTATTCGCCGCGGCAGGCGGGATTGGGACGTTCGCACCGCGCCAGGAATTGTCCCGCCGTCTCCTGCTCATCGGCCCCGGCAGGCAGCACCACGATTGCGGAACAGATCGACAGTAAAAGGATGCGGATCGGCATGCAGCACTCCCATCCGGATCATAGGCCCATCGCGCTGGCGTCAGAAACAAAAACCCGCCGTCTCGCGGCGGCGGGTTAATGGTTGGCGATCGCCTGCCGGCTGATCACTTTATATTTGACGGAACTCCACCCGCTGTGACGCGCGAGAGCTTCTGACGCTTGTCGAGCGTCGGCTTTTCGTAAGTTTTCTTCATGGATATTCCCCAAAGCCCGAAATGGCCGTCGAACGGTGATGCAAATAGCACCGACCTGTCAAGCCAGCGCTAAAATACAGATTCGCGGACCGGAGGAATCCCATCCAAGCTGGCGCCGCCTCTCATAGCCTGTCGCCAGGCGGGAGCCGGAGCCGCGCCGCGTCACGGACCGCGCCAGAACCGCCAGCGCCGGCGTGCCTTCGGCACAAGGCCGTCGAAATCGTCGGGGTTGCCGGCCTCGGCGATGAAGCGCCGGCGCCACGCCTCGTTGACCGCGCCGCGCTGGCGCTGCAGCACCGGCGGCGCCGGCATCGCCGTCAGTGCCACGCCGAGCCGTTCGGCGATCATCCGGCACGCGTCGCCGGCGTCGCCAAGATCCTCATAGACCAGTTCCAGCGGCTCGATCCCGTGGCGCGCGAAGAAGACCGGCCAGCGCGGCTCCGCCAATTGCTTGAGCGCCTGTTCGATGCCTTCGCGTGAATAGACGGCGCTCCCGACCGGCGTGTCGTGATGTTTCCAGGCTTTGTCCTGCATGGCGATGGCCAGCGAGATCGCCTGCCCCAGAAGGTCGCGGCGGCGCAGATACACCCATAGCGGATCGGGGAACCAGTCGCTCAGCCGGACGTCCCGGCGCAGCCAGTCGAAATGCTCCGGAAACAGTTTCGTCGCCACGACGCCGTTGGCGGAGCGCCCCTCGGTGAGCGCCAGGCGGCATCGGTCGGCAGGGGTCGAGCCTGGCATCCGGTCGGGCTCGAAATACTCAGCCGGCTTGCCCAGGCAGCCTGTGCTCGCCATCATCTGGCCGAGCATGGAACTGCCCGAACGGGGCGTTGCCGCGACGATCACCGTCCTGAATGTGTCCCCGCCGGTCATGATGCATCGCTCCCGAGAGTGACGCCCTGGACGGTGAATTGGCGGAGGCCGAGCCGTCGCTCGCGCTCGCTGCCTGTCAAGGCGGTGTCGCGCGAGGGCGCAGTGAAGCGCAGCGCCAGGACATCCGCGAGAAACGGATTCCGGCGCGCCGAAAGCGTCTGGCGCGCTTGTGTCGAAGTTATATCCCACCCCCGCGCGGGCTATGATCAGCCCACCTCAATCCCGCCCAAGTATAAATGTCCCAAATTCCTCAGTCGGCTTGATATCATGATCGCTCAGGTAATGCCGATAGCCAGCCGGCCATTCCCATTGCACCATGCGCATCGCCATCTCGCCTACAAATACGACACCGCGAGAGGCAACTCTCCAAAGGCGCGCCCCCTGGCGTTCAGAAGAGCTGGGCCGGACGCCGTGCGCCCCTTGCCTCAGACATCCTCGCTGTCGAAAATGAACATCTCCGCGCCGCCCGTGGCGAACACCCGCACATCGGCGGCGGCCTTCTGGCCTTCGGCGCTGGCAAAGGCGTTCTGGATGGCTGCCAGGTCATCGAACAGCAAGGTGGCGACCAGATGATATTTTGACGGCCCCGCCGGCGTGACCACCGGCCCGCGGCTGATCTCGTAGCGCCGCAGGCCCGGAATGGTCTTGGCGATGGGAATATGGGTTTCGCGGTAGTAGCGGTCGAAGGCCGCCGCGTCGTTGGGCGTGCCGTACATCACCACAAGGCTGGCCATCATCATCCTCCCGAAAGCCGTTGTCTCCCGGCAGCGTGGCCGCCTTGTGCCGGTTCTGTCAATCCGGGCCCCTCTCAAGCCGCGCCTTGCCAATCCGCGCCTTGCCAATCCGCCCGCCTCGTCAGCAGGCCAGCGCCTTGAGGATGGCCGCCTGGATGGCGGGGGTGATCTCCTGGTCATCGGGCATGTCCGCCGGCACATGATCCAGAACCTGGTCGATCAGGGTGGGTATCCGCTCGCCAAAATCCATGCACAGCTTTGGCCCCTGCCGGGCGGCCAGCGTCACGGCGGCGTCGATCTGGCCAAGCAGATAATTGGTGCAGTCACGCTCCTTGCGGGTGTCCAGCTCGCGGTCGTGGCACATGCCCCAGAAATCGCCGGACTTGACGAGAGTATAGGCCTGCTCCGGCGCGGCGACGGCGGGCGCCACGCTGGGCAAGGCAACAACCAGGACGGACGACAGGACCATGCATCGACGCCGCATCCGCAAACCTCCTCTCAAGCCGGCCGTGCAACCGGCCCGGCACCTTGCAACCCCCCAAAACTGATGGCTGGCGGCAGGGTGTTCGTCAATGCGCTGGACGAACAGGCGGCGGATTTCTACAAGCGGCGAGTCTACAAGCCGCAAGACAGGCGACCGGCATTGCGGCCGCCAAGACAGACGCCCTCCCCTGGAAAGACCGGACATGACCGACGCGATCGTAAGAGACAGCAACGGCGCCGCGCTGAATGACGGCGACAGCGTCACCTTGATCAAGGACCTGAAGGTCAAGGGCACGTCGGAAACAATCAAGCGCGGCACGATGGTGAAGAACATCCGCCTCAACGGCAATCCCGGCGAGATCGAATGCAACACCAAACAGGTCAAGGGCCTGGTGCTGAAGACCGAGTTTGTGAAGAAGGCCTGACCATTGGGCCGGCATCCGGCTCGCTTTGATACCGGGCTGCTATCAGCCGGTGCGCAGAAGGTAAACCTGCTGGCGCGACCGCATTTCGGCCAGCAGCGCTGCTTCATTGGTCATGCCGTTCTGGAACAGGACGAGCAGCGCGGTGGCAAGTATCTCCGCCTCTGGCGACGCCGCATCGTGGCAGCCATCGGCACAGATTTCATCGAACACGCGCTGGAGCATCGCCAGGTCGCAGGGGTAAAGTACGCATTGCTGAAAATACCCGACCATCTCACGCCTCACAAAGGGCAAGAGTACGATCTGCGCTCCCAAGCACCGGCCGCCGCTAGCTAGACCCGATGATGCCAGCATTAAGCAGGCATTCTGGCGCGCCGTCTATTCACTTTGACATAGGGGCGCAAAAAAGCCCGCTATCCGAGGGGGACAAGGATGCGGGCTCTTTAACAATCGATACTTTCCGGTGACCGATCAGACAGACAACCGTCTGACGCGGCTTTGGTTCCATGCCTCCGGGCCCGAAGCTACACCGCCCAGCAGCGGCGAGCCGCCAAGCCTCGCCTCCACGCCTTTCTTACCCCCGGCCTTCACGTCTTCTTACAAGGCCGCGAACAAAACTTACCGATTTGTATGGGAACGAGCCGCCGCCTCGAAGGTTTATCTGCATAACCGCTAAAAAAGGAATAAGTCATGAAAACGCTATTGATTGCGTCCCTGATCGCCGTTACTTCGGCAACCGCTTTCATCGCCCCGGCCAGTGCCGCGAGCCTCATCATCAACCCCGACGGAGCCTATGTCGACCAGAACAATGGCGACAATTATTACCCCCGCCGGCACCGCGATTACTATGATGAAAACGCCCAGTATCAAGGCGACAACGGCTATCGCCGCCATCACCGCCACAATTGCCGTATCGAGCAGGTAGTGCATTGGCGCCACCACCACCGCGTGGTCGAGGAAGTCCGCGTCTGCGGCTGAGCCGGGGATGGAAAGCGGTCTGGCCGGCGCAAGCCGGCCGGATCGCTTTTCGGCGAGGCAAGAGCGTCCCTCTGGAGGGAGGCCAGCACGATATCTTTCAGCAAGCGGCCTGCGCTGGAACCGGTCGGGTTAGCGTGGCGCCGACGGATTCTGCTGGGCGGTGACCTTCGACAGCAACTGACGCTTGCTCAGCGTCGGCTTCTCATAAACCTTCTTCATCGATGTTCCCCAGGGCCCCTAAACGAAGACCGCATGGGGCGCCGGGCCGCAAGTTTTGTCAAGCTGGCGCTAAAATTCCAGCACGACTTTTATCCACTGAAACAGCTAACGCTCGAAGCCATTCGAAGGCCCATCGGAGAAGTGGGCATCCCATCAAGTAGCTCGTGCCTCAGTGCATCGCCCCGGCAAACGCTTCGCGATGGTGGGCCAGGAACGCCGGATGCGGCATTAGTCGAGAATCCTTGGGCCAATGCAAACCTTGGGATTCCGGCCTGAAGAGATTCCGCAATTCGCTGGGCACGCGGTTGTGGGCGACCAGCAGCCGATGGTTCTCGTCTATCGAAATCAGGTGCCTGTCGAACAGCCAATGCACCGTGGCCGATAGCGCGATGCCGTTCTGAACAACGTCCGGGCCGCCGACGGCGACCGGCTTGATGTGGGCAGCCTGAACCTCCGCCCTGCCGCCGCCATTGATGATGCGCAGGCCAGTGACGGCGCATTTATCCTCATAGGCCCGGCAGACCTCCAGCCGGAACGTTGCGTCACGGATTTTTCGGTTCAGCAATATCTGCTCGACCTGACGATCGACCGTCTCGGCGAAGCCTGGCTGTCCAGCAAAACCAGGCCGCGTCGGCAACGGCAGATCCAGGTGAAGGTCAAGATCGAGTTTTCTGGCGTTGGTGGGATCAAGCGTTTCGCTAAGATCGGCTAGAATGATGTCGTCGAAATCCTCCTGCGAGATCGATCGTATCGACTTGCCCTGTATTTCGCGACCGACACGGCTGGCGTCAACCACTTCGCGCAGTCGCGCCTCCGCGTAGCGACCATCCCTGATAAAAGGCACAGGCGTTGGAAATTTAAGATAGTCCGTCACATTGGCATAGTAATGGCCGGCCAGTTCCTGGTCCGGCTCGATATCGGTCACCCGGGCAAAAGCAATGTAAGCTTGCAATCCGCCATTGCGTCGCGGTTCACGATAGAGCACCCAGTCGCCAACCGTATTCCGAGCCGCTTCCAGATGGCGAGCAGGGAAATGGTATCGGCCCTCCTCATCCTTATAGCCAGACTCAGGCTTCACGTCGAAAACGGCTTTCACGATTCCCCCAAGCAGTGCAATTCGAGCTTAGCGAGGTTTTGAGTGTCGCGCGAGATCGCACCCGCCATCATCCCATGCACTCGTGGGCCTTCCCTTTCCGGGCAAAACGCAACACCATCTTCCCGAATCAACGAGACGACGGAAAGTGGATACCCTCTCGACCAGTGAACGCAGCGAGCGGATGGCGCGTATCCATGGCAGGGATACGAAGCCGGAAATGGTCGTGCGCCGGCTTCTTCATGGGATGAACTATCGCTATCGGCTTCATCGGGGCGACTTGCCCGGCAAACCGGACATTGCTTTTGGAAAACGCAAAAAGGCGATTTTCATTCATGGGTGCTTTTGGCATCGTCACGACGATCCGGCCTGTCGGCTCGCTCGCCTTCCAAAATCCCGGCTGGAGTTTTGGGGGCCGAAACTATCGGCGAACGCGCAACGCGATGCGCTCAAGCAAGACGCGTTGGAGCGACTCGGCTGGAACGTACTGGTTGTCTGGGAATGCGAATTGCGGCAGAGTGAACAATTAGAGAACAAGCTGCGCCAGTTCGTGGGGAAATAGCATGAAATCGATCGAGCTCTTCGCGGGCGCCGGCGGGCTTGGAATGGGCGTCAGCCTTGCCGGTTTCGCGCCACAGGCCGTGATTGAATGGGACCGGTGGTGCTGCGACACCATTCGCGAAAACCGGGCGGATGGTGTCGGCCTGGTTGGCGATTGGCCGCAGCCGACCGAGGGCGATGTCCGCGGCGTGGATTTCCGCGAGCACGAGGGCAAGATCGATCTGGTGACGGGCGGTCCGCCCTGTCAGCCATTCTCGCTGGGTGGCAAGCACCGCGCGCATGCGGATTCCCGCGACATGTGGCCTGAAGCGGTCCGGGCGCTGCGGGAAACAAAGCCGCGCGCCTTCATCTTCGAGAACGTGAAAGGCCTGACCCGCGAAACCTTCGCCACCTATTTTTCGCACATCGTCCTGCAAATGACCTATCCCGAATTGGTCGCGGGACCTGATGAGGGATGGGAAAGCCATCTGCGCCGGCTTGAAAAGCACCACACTGGCCGGCGCGGTCCGAGAGGTCTCGAATACCGGGTCGTTCCACGTTCGCTGAACGCGGCGAATTACGGCATCCCGCAGCGCCGGGAGCGTGTGATTTTTGTGGGCTTCCGCGCCGACCTCGACATCAAATGGGCCTTTCCACTGGAAACGCATTCCCTTGACGCCTTGCTGTGGGACCAGACCCAGGGCGACTATTGGGACCGACACAAGGTCCGCAACGCTGATCGCAAGGTTGGGGGTCGGCATTCCGAGCGTGCGGCACGACTCGACGCCAAGCCGAAAACAGCACCATGGCGGACAACGCGAGACGCGATTGGCGATCTGCCGGACCCTGAGCATGAATCGCGCAAGGCCGCCAACCACAACAACCATCGGTTCCAGCCTGGCGCACGATCCTATCCTGGCCATACCGGCAGCCCGCTCGACGAACCGGCCAAGACCTTGAAGGCCGGCGTCCACGGCGTGCCAGGCGGAGAGAACATGCTGCTGCGGCCGGATGGCAGCGTGCGCTATTTCACCGTGCGCGAAAGCGCCCGCCTGCAGACTTTCCCAGACAATTTCCGTTTCCATGGAGCATGGTCCGAAACCATGCGTCAGCTCGGCAACGCCGTGCCGGTGGAACTGGCCAACATCATCGCGCGCAGCGTGAAACGGCACCTCGATTTCGGCGGGTCGGATTTTCTGAAATGAAGGCCTATGTCGAGTTCGAGTTCGACCTTCCAGGCGCCTTGTTGGCCAGACTCATCAAAGTGCTGGACGAACTCGAAACCGCACCGCTCAGCAGGGCGAATCTGCAAGAGGTGCCCGAGGAACAGGGTGTCTATCAGCTTCTGCTCGACGATCGCGTCGTCTATGTCGGCAAGACGGACGCGGAGGCCGGACTTCACAAGCGGCTGGCTCGTCATGCGCGCAAGATCATGTATCGAGTTGGCCTCGATCCCGCACGTGTAAGCTTCAAGGCCGTGCGCATCTTCGTGTTCACCGCGGTCGATCTGGAATCCGATCTCATCCGTCACTATGGCGGGGTAAAGGCGATCGATTGGAACGGCAGCGGATTCGGTTCCAATGATCCTGGCCGAGAGCGTGACACCACCAAGGTGGACCCGAGGAACTACGACGCCAAGTTCCCGATCGATATTGATCGGGAACTTGCTTTTGCCATCGAAGCCAACGAAACGGCGACAAGCGCGCTCTCGCGCCTCAAGGACGCCTTGCCCTATACATTCCGCTACCAGGGGAATGGCGGCCGCAACAGGAAACCCCACGACGATTTCGACACAACCGTGCTTTCCGCGCTAAGCGGACCGCTCACGCCGCGCTCAGCGATCCGGCATGTCGTCGAGGCTTTGCCTTCGGGATGGCAAGCGACCGCCCTTCCCGGCTACATTATTCTTTACAAGGAAGAGCGCGACTATCCCCAAGCCGAGATGATAGCGAATTCAAGGATATAGCTACCCTCTTTCAATGTTCTGAAAGAACCCGGGCATGGCTTTTCTCAGGCGACTATTGATCAATATCATTGCGTTGGCGTTGGCCACCTTCATCGGAATGGTCGCAATAACGCAGGCTGTGTATATCTTTCATGTCGATATCGGGCGGCAGCCTATGGGACCGCTGGTCTTTGGGTTTCTTGTTTCGCTTATTGTTGCCGCGGCTGCGCCAACAACGGCGTTCCTGCCAAGGTTTCTCGTGTTCACCGGCATCTTCATCGCCGAATTGGCGCTGTCCATCATCTTTGCCAATGCGATGCTGCACATGATCAACGTCTACTGGGGCGGAAATGTAGACGCGGCCAAACCTTGGATATATGTCGGGGTCTTCATTCCCATCATAATCTGCGTGGCCAGCATTCTGGTGCTTCGCCGGTTTCGGTCACCAAGCCCAACCGACGTCGATGTCGATTGGGCTCGTTAGCCAACAAACACTAGCTCCCCCAGGCTGCGAGCTTCCATGAGACTGGAGTAAGGAATTCGTTGCCGACGCCCCCTCACCCCACCTTCCTCCCCAGCATCATCCCGTAGTGCACCGCCAGCAGGTCCAGTCCCACCTTCAACATCTTCGTCACCACATCGCGGCCCTCGCCGGTCTGCTCGGCCAGGCTCTTGATCGAGCCGCCGGCGCAGCACACGGCCTGCACCACGGCGGCCACCTCCCAGTGGGCGAGCGCTCTTGTGGCGGCGGCATGCGCGCGGCCGGCGTCGAGCACGCTGTCGGCTATGCCGCCGCCTTGCCGGCCACCGTCGACGCGCTCTGTCCAGCGCATCGGCTTGACGCTCGCCTGCTGGCTGCACTGGAAATCCGCGCGGTAGCGCTGGCCGGCTTCCCTTTGCTGGCCCGATAGCGAGGTGATGCCAAGCAGCGGGTCGACATTGCGCACCCGCACGATGCCGCCGGTGGCGGTATGGCCGTCATTCGACACCTCGTAGACGCGCCGCGCCTCCTGCGTGCCGGCCACCCAGCCGCTTGCGGCCATGGGCGTCGTCCCTGAGCGCGAAATCATGGCCGATCTCCTTGCGGATGCGCACCTGCTCGGCCTCGCCCTTGGGCAGTTTCGGCGCCTGCGGTTTGGTGGGCTTGGCGGTTTCTTGCTCATGGGTGGCTCCTCGGTTGGGGTGGTTCGAAGGGGTATTGGAGGATTTTGGGTTCGGGCGATCGATGCCCATTTTGCTGCTTCGATCGCGCAGGGCTGGCGCTGCCCCTCATCGCCCTGCCGGGCGTCCTTCTCCCCGTCTAGAGACGGGGAGAAGGACGCCGTCGCCGATGATTTCGCCAATCGCCAGCGTCAGCAGAATGAGCATCGCGGTTGTGCTCTATCTTCTCCCCGTCCCTATACGGGGAGAAGGTGCCGGCAGGCGGATGAGGGGCAGCACCAACCGAACAAGGAATGTGACGGCAAGCATGTTCACCGCCCGCTGGTCCTCCCCGCCGATTGCGCCAGCGCCCCCGCCGCCCTTCTCGCCAGCAGCTCGCGTATCGTGCGGCGCTCGCGCACCTCGATGCAGAGCTGCGCGCTGGAGGGGCAGAACTGGGCGTTGCCGGCCTTCACCTCGCCGCGCATGAAGCGCTGGATGGCGCCCTGCAAATCAGCAAGCTCGGCATCCTGCACCGAAGCCAGGTAGCCGCGCATCTGCATCTCCACGTCAGCGAGCGCGGACTGCGGGAAGCATGAGAACATCGCCGCCAGCGCCTTCGTCGCCTGCTGCAATTCGGCTGCGGTCATGGTTCAGGATCTCCTCGATGATGGTGTTGGCGGCGTCGGTGTGGGTTTTGGGCTGATGCCAGCCAGGCGGTCTGGCAAAAGCCGGAGGCTTTTTGCTCGATGAACTGGACGATCGCCGTGCGTTTTCGGCGGCGTTTTCGCTTGATGAGCCCGAAGATCGCTGCGCGATCTCGCTTGATGAGCCCGAAGATCGCTGCGCGATCTCGGGGGGATGGCGCCCAGCAAAAGCCGAAGGCTTTTTGCCGGAAAAGCCGCAGCTTTTTTCGTCTGGTTTCTGGACTCTGGAAGATGCTCCGGCAAAAAGCTGTCATTTGCCATGCCAGACCCGCGCGTTTTCAAGGCCTTGGCCGCCCCGCCCAGCGCTCCGGCGGCGGCCCTCGCCTCGCTTTTCACCAGGCTTTTGCGCAGCTCCTTCGTCAGCCGCTTGTGGCTGATCTCGCCATTGGCGCGCTCGAAGAAGTCAGGAGATCGGCGCTGATAGCCCGCCATTTCTTCAAGGACATGCGCACCACGCGCGACAGTTTCACGTCGTCGTCGGGCAGCGTGCCGCCGGCGTTCCACATCGCCATCAGCATCAGCATGTAGGCGCCGATCTGCTCGGTGGAGAGCTGCAAGGTGTCGCCGACGAAATCGGAGACATAGAGCTGCATGAAGGGCCGCTCGCTCATCGCACCGCCTCCCGCATCGCATCGGCCGGATTCAAGCGTTGGCTCATGGAACCACCGCCGCATTTCGACGTTGTGTCGCGTCGAAGGCATGAGCCTGATGCCCGCGAGGGATTGGCGGACAGGTTTGTGCATGAATTCAATGTGTTGGAGCGTGTCGCGTGCCCGTCGGCGCGCGCGCCGCTGCATGAGAGGAGGCTCCCGACGATGACGACATTCCACCCGATTACGCTGCGATTCTGCGACAACAAGACCATGCTGGTCGGCTCGGTGGCCGAGGCTGCCACGGCGCTTGGCCAACAGTGGCCGGACAAGACCAGGCTGAGCTACCAGGCCGCCGCGCGGCTGGTGGCGCTCGCCGTCGACGGCACCTGCAGCCAGCGCCCGGCCTTCGACGCCCTCACCAGGGCGGCGAGCGAACAGGGCCTGCTGGTGAGGAAACCAAGGTCGCGCGCCAATGAATGGCTCGACGCCGCCAGCCCCTGAAACCCGCGAACCGGCCAGCAAGCCCGCCGACAATGTGATGCAACCACTCGGCCCGGTCGCACGTTGGGCCCGGTGAGGGTTCGCATAACAAGGGAGAAAAATGCCTTGGGTACGATGAAAACCAGCCTTACGGTCAGGGTTTGCCTGGACGGGCAGGCCGAAGATATCGAAAACGTCAATCATGCCTCCGATTTCCTGCAGCGCTGGCCGATCGAGCGTCGCGGCCATGTCTACCGCACCGCGCTGAACGCCTGCAGCGCTGCGATCGCCGCGCAGGTCTCGGCTTCCGATGCCATGAAGGCCTTCGCCGGCTTCGCCAGGGTCAGCGGCATTCTGGTGCCGAGCGGCGAAGCCATGGTGCTTGAGCAGCGGAGCGTGCAGATCCGCATGCCCAAACAAGGCCGCCATATGTTGAAATAGGCGTGTTGCGCCGCAATGCATGGGCCGTGTCTTTCAAGTCAGCCGGTTGGGCAAAGCCTGGCCGGCGGTTTTGTTTTTGGGTGGTAGAAGGTGCCAGCGATGACGAGCACTGCTCGCCGGCAGAAGGATCGAGCGCTAGCGCTGACGCCCCCTCTCCCCGTCATTATACGGGAGAGGGTAAGGGTGAGGGGCGGCGCTGACGGTTGGGAATGAAGACTCATCGCGCCACGAAATCTCGCCTAACCTACTGAATAAGCTCGCAGCGCCGGCGCCGCCCCTCATCCGCCTGCCGGCACCTTCTCCCCGTATAGGAACGGGGAGAAGGGAAGCACTCCACCGCATTACCCCAACCCCGCCCGCTCATTGGCCAGCAGCGTGCGGCGGTGGTCGTGGAAGCGGGCCTGATGATAGACGCAATAGCTCTTCTGCGCCTTGGTGCGCAGGCCGCAGCACAGCATTTCCGGCCCGGGCCGCGCGCCCGTATCTTCATTCTCCGGCTCCTCCGCCAGCGTCAGGTCCAGCGGCGCGCGGCAGCGGGAAAACAGGCAATCCATGAAGCGCATGGCGGCGACCTGCGGCGGGCGTCCGGGGGTGACGGAACGTGGCGCCGGCACTTTCAGGCGAAAGGCCTCGCCCTCCGGTGCCAGCCCGGCGTCTTGCAGGAACAGGCGCGGCGGCAGCCAGGCCGGCGGCGGCAATTTGTGATGCCTGGGAGGCCTGGACGTACCAGGCGCGCCCTGCCCCGGCTGCAGCTCATTTCGCTTGGCCAGCCCGCTTTGCGTGGCCAGCCCGCTTTGCGTGGCCTGCCCGCCCTGCGTGGCCGGCCTGCCCTGCGTGGCCGGCCCGCTTTGCATGGCCCGCTTGCCATGCCTGGCCCGCTTGGCAACGCTGCCCGCAAATCCGTCCTGCGTCGCTGCTGCCGCCAGCTTGCGTGGCCGTCCGCCCGACCTGCCACCCTTGGGGTTGGCGAAGCCGATGCCGCGCAACGCCGTGTTGCGATGGACGATGCCGATGATGGCATTACGCGACACGGCACTGCCCCGCAATGCGCTGAAGCGGGTGGCGATCTTCGAGGCGGAGAGCCCGTCCTTCAGCCAGGCGGCAATCTCGCGCAGTTCGGGGTCGGTATAGGCGCTCACGGTCTTCATCCTTGTTTCGCGCAGCCTCCGGCCGCGCCGAAAGACGCGGGGAAGGCCCATGTTGGGGTTCAGCCGGCGTCGGGGCCGGCGGGTGTCAGCCTTGGCCGCCGCCCGATCAGGGAGGCGTGTCACCGGGGCCCAGGGCGGCTAGCCGAAACGCGGCCTCGGCCTGAGCCACCGTGGCGGCGGAAACCGCCCTGCCCGTGCGCCGGTCGAACAGGATGACCGTGCCGTCCTGCGTGCGGATGCATGACCTGCCCGCCCGCCCGCCGTTGGCGGCTGCGCGCGATACGCGCCAGGCGGAGTGGTCGCGGCAAAAAAGGGGGCCGGAGTCGAGGGGAGCGTCGGCTCCGGCCGTTCCGGTCGCCGGTGACGGGCGAACCGGACCCGAGGCTGCGGCATGCCGCCCGGACCCGGCTTGCGGGTGACGGCATGCATTGGAGGGAGCCTCGGGCTTCGCCCCGGCCGGGGAGGAGGACAGCCGGGGCGGAAGGGAATGGGGTCGGGTCATGCTGTTCATGCGGCATCTCCCGTCGGGTCGACCATTGCGCGGTTTTGCGCGCTGCTCCGGGACACGGCACTTTGGGGCGCCGGCCCAAAGATGTCAGGGCGCAGCGCATGGCGGGACACGCCGGTGAACTGCTCGACCTCCAGCACGCGGCGCGCCGGCACATCCTGCCACTGCAGCACGGCGGACGGCGTCACCCGTAGCAGCCGGGCCAGCGCGCTGGCGCTTCCGGCCCGCTGAAGGGCAAGATCGAGTGCGGACAAAGGGCGGAGCTTCTGCATGACCAAATATAAGCATAACTCAAAAATATATGCAAGCGATTCTTTCATGGACGAGAACCGCTTTCATCGCTCACATGGCGCCATGGCGAAGACGGAACTGTCGATCAAGGTCGGGGCGGCGATCCGCAAGGCGCGCAAGCAGCGCGGCATGGTCATGCGCCACATCGCCGAGCATAACGACACCGATGTCGCCGCCGTCGGCAACTGGGAAACCGGGCGCAATTTGCCCAAGACCGAGAACCTTTTGAAGACCGCCGCCTTCCTGCGCGTCGACCCGGTGGCGCTGGGCAAGGGCGAGGTCGTGTTCCTGGAGGATACCGGCCTCGTGGCCGATGCCGAGATCGTCACCGATGCCGCCCCCCTGCCCTCAGGCTCGATGGACATCGAGGTGCTGGGTGCTGCGGTCGGCGGCGACGATGGCGATTTCACCTTCAACGGCGAGCCGGCCGGCTACGTCCAGCGCCCGCCGGGCGTGCGCAACCTGCCAAAAGTGTTCGCGCTGCACGTGCTCTCGGATTCCATGGTGCCGCGCTACGAGCCCGGCGACCTCATCTATTGCGGCGGCCGCGACGCCGTGCCCGGCGACCACGTGGTGATCGAGACGTTTCCGGAAGAAAACGAGCGCAACGGCAAGGCCTTCATCAAGAAACTGGTCAAGCGCACCGCCGCCGAACTGGTGGTCGAGCAATACAATCCGCCAAAGACGCTGACCTTCAACCGCTACGCCATAAAACACGTCTGGCGAGTCATCCCGCTCAAGGAACTGCTGGGCTATTGAGGGCATTGCGCGCCCGCGTTGTAAATTTTTCGCAAAAACTTTACAACGGCTTGAATTCCGCCATCTCGACAGCTACAGTTGTACATAATTTGCAAAAAGTTTACAACCGAGCTTCGAATGAAAGAAGTCGATATCGTCTACAGGACCATGTTCGCCGAGCTTGATCAGCGAACCTTCGACGCGGCCTTCGCATCGGATTTTTCCAGCGATGGACTTTTCGTGAAGCAGAAGTCCAAGAACCAGGAATTCTGGTATTTTCAGACCAATGTCGACGGAAAGCCTGTCAGGAAATATGTCGGTCCCAGTTCCAGCAAGGAGATAGACGACCGGGTCAAAACATTCAAAGAGCTGAAGAACGACCTGAAGACCCGCCGCAAACTGACGTCGACCCTCGTCAGGAATGCTTACCTGCCCGCCCCGGAACGATTCACCGGCGATGTCGTGGCCGCGCTCTCAAATGCCGGCCTGTTCAGACTCAGGGGCGTCCTGGTCGGGACGGTCGCCTACCAGTGCTACCCCGGCCTTCTCGGAATTCGACTGCCGTCAACGGCCATGCAGACGGGCGACGCCGATTTCGCGCAGTTCCATTCGATTTCCGCCGCCATCGAAGACAGCCTTCCGCCGATACTGGACGTGCTCAAGGCGATCGACCCGACCTTCCGCGATATTCCACACCAATCGGACGGCAAGTTCAGCACCCAGTTTGAGAATGCCGGGAAATTCAGGGTCGAGTTCCTGACCCCGAACACGGGGAGAGAAGAACATTCGGGGCGCGCGGCAAAAATGCCGGCGCTGGGCGGGGCCGCAGCCCAGCCCCTCAGATTCCTCGACTTCCTCATCCAGGATCCGGTGCGCACCGTCATGCTGCACAAAAGCGGCGTCCCCGTCACGGTTCCCGCGGCCGAGCGCTATGCGGTCCACAAGCTGATCGTCAGTTCACGGCGACGCAACGATACGTCGGGCTATGCGAAGCGCGCGAAAGATACGCTGCAGGCCGCCTCCCTTGTCGAAGCCCTGGTTCAAACCCGGCGCCACGGCGACCTCGCCATGGCCTTCGCCGAAGCCTGGAACCGAGGCCCTTCGTGGCGCGAAGGGATTTCCACAGGCCTATCCTATATCGAGGACAACAAGCGCGGTCTTGTGGAGGACGGACTTCGAAAAGGCTTGCTTGAGATCGATGAAGATCCCAGGGACTTCAGCCTAGCTTCCTGAAGACCAACCCGGCCAGCACTTCGGACGTTCGAAGCCCGCAAGGACAGGCAATTGGCTTTGCGTCGTCACACGGGTCGCGTCTCACGCCCTTTTGCTCCGCTCCAGCGGTACCTCGCGGCTGTTCAGCATGCGCGCTTCGGCCAGCGTGCGCTGCCTGTCGTCGATGAACGCCGCCTGGATCGACACCGTGCCGCCCGGCAGGCCGTCGGCGCGGCAGGCCGAGCAGATGATGCGGCCTGAAAGCGCCGCCAGTGGTGTTTGCCTGGTCACGCCGAAGCGCTTGAGCTGATCGGGCTTCCACCACCTGTTGCGACCGCAATCGACGCATTCGACGGCGATCGACACGACATCGGCGATCGTTGGTTCCCTCCCCTGCAATGCCATCGCCCCTCCCTTGTGTTCCTGATTTGTTCACATAATCGTGTGTTTCAACGCAAGAGTCGAGTCCGCGCTGCTCAAACTTTTACAAGAGTATCACTTGTACAATTATTGAGTTTTGCTTATATTCTTCGGATGAGCGCGAGGCACACGCGATGTTTAGCGCGGCCGGCCTCCGGCACATGGACGCATGAGGGACAGATGATGCAGGCCACCGCCGGCCCTGGCCGGGTCGCCACGCTGCTTTTCAAGTCACCGTGGCGCACTGAGGCGGTCGCGCATCCACCGTCGCCGGGTCGTACCGGCCATGGACCTGTCCGCGCACCGGAATGGCCGCGATGAGCGACGGCTTCGCCCGCGCCTGCGGCTATGATGGCGACAGCCCTGCCCTTCTCGATGCTTTCGAGGCGATCCGCCAGTGCGGCATTCGCCAGGCAAGGCAGGAGCACGACCGGCGCAAGGCGGTGATCGACGGGCTCAAACTCGGCGAAGACATGTTCCTGGCGGCCATCGGCCCGGCGTTGTCGGCTGAAGAGGCCATCGAGGACGCGACCCGCTTCATCATCTTCTGGCGGAACATGCCGCGCTGGCGCCAGGAGCGGCGCCTGCCCGATCTCGTGCGGGCCAGACAGCAGCTTCTGCTCGCCCGCTTCTTCCGCCGCTACGGCCGCCGGATCTGGCAACGAGAGGCGGCGTGAACATCTGGCGGCGGAGCCGCTATATCATGGCACGAAAGCCATTTTCCGCTTATTTTCAAGTGCAATAGGATGATCGTCAAGTCATTCCGGAAGCACAGGAGGCGAACTTTGTCCTCCGCAACCGTTAGCCAACTTGGGCGTGCATTGAACCATTTGCTCTCCACCCGCGTTATCTTGGAAAGGAAGAGCCAATGCCTTATGCCACACCACGATTCGAATGCCTGCCAGACAGCGCAGACACATGGATGGTCTGGGACAACGTAACCCGGGCACCCGCCGCGCTTGGCGGCTGCGAACTTCGCGGACGACAAAAGCACAGGGCCGAGGTCGCCTGCGGCATTCTCACCCGCATTTTTTCCAACCGCATGGATGCAAAGGCAGTCAACAGCGACGCGAAGAGTCCCGACCGCAACGCAGCGGAAGCAGACCGGAAAGAATGAGGCTCCCGCCGGCGTGACAGCCCGGTCTTCCTGATCTGGCGGCCCGCCGCTATAGGCAGGCCCCATGGACCGCAAAACCTACATATCGAGCCTGTTTACCGGCGCCGACCAGCGTCGGAACTTCCAGACCTTGGACACGGTCTTCCCGATCGCGCCCATGTCGGCATCATCGACGCCCTTTGTCTTTCCGTGCGGGCCGGCGATCGTCCTGCCGCCCACCTACACGCATGAAGGCGTCGACCGCTCCGTCGAAGCGCTGCTCGACGAGACGGAGACCATGGCATTGCTGGTGGTCAGGGACGGATCGATCGTCTTCGAACGCTATGCGGACTGGGGCGGGCCACACCAGCGCTGGAAATCGATGTCCGTTGCCAAGAGCGTCATCTCCGCCGCGCTCGGCATCGCCTGGGGCGAAGGCCTGATCCCGTCGCTCGAGACGCCGGTTTCATCCATCCTGCCCGAACTCGCCGGATCGGCCTACGGTGTCAGCATCAAGAATGTGCTGCAGATGTCGTCGGGCGCGGGATGGAACGAGGACTACAGCGATCCGAGCTCCGACATCAACCGCTTCGCCGCGATCACCGCCAGTGGCGGCTCGTTCAACGCATTTCCAGCGACGCTGACGAGAGCCCGCGTGCCCGGCACATTCAACCTCTACAACAGCATGGACACGCAAGTGCTTGGCATGCTGCTGACCCGGGTTACCGGGCGCCCCATCCACGACTATGTGCAAGAAAAGCTCTGGCATCCGCTCGGCATGGAGACGGAAGGGTTCTGGCTGCTCGACGACCACGGCATGGAGATGGCCTATGCCGGCCTCAACGCCACGGCGCTCGACTATGCCAAGATCGGCGAGCTTTTCCGCAACCAGGGCCAATGGCACGGCCGGCAAATCGTGCCGGCGCAATGGGTCAAGGCGTCGGTCACGCCCGACGCGCCGCATCTCATGCCAGGCGAAACCGGCCTGTCGGACTCGCTGTTCGGCTATGGCTATCAATGGTGGGTGCTGGCGGGCGGCGACGGCGCGTTCGCCGCGATCGGCGTCTACAACCAGTTCATCTACGTCAACCCCACCAAGGGCGTGGTCATCGTCAAGCTGTCCGCCAACCGGCGCTACGGGCTGACCAACGACGAGACGTCCTATCGCGAGTATGAGACGGTCGACATGCTCGAAGCCATCGCCGCGACTGCATAAACCAGGGCGGGATTAAAGCGCCCCGGCATCATTCGCGTCGGGGCGGCGTATCGGCGGGCTTGGGGTTGTCGACGCTTTTCTCGTTCACCTGGAAAGCCTTGCCCTCGACCTTTTCCGATCTGGTCCCGGATTGCTGCTGGGGCGGCTCGGCCGGCAACACCTTCCTGGGTCCTTTGTCGTTCACTGAGTTTTCGTTGATCTGGAACGCGATGCCCTCGACCTTTTCAGGGTGGAGCGCTTCGCCCGTCTTGGGGTTGATGTCTTTCGCCACTGGAGATCTCCATGTTTCGCCGCGTCGAACGCGCGCTAGCCGAGGGTGAACGTTCGCCTTCACGGCGGGTTCCCCAAGAGCACTCCGGATGTTGAGGCCGTCTGGGCATCCTGAGCACCGTGCCTCCCTCGCAACGCGCCAAGCGCGACACATGACAAAGATCAGCACACACCCTGATCGGCCGGAACCATTTGCCATCGGCCCCCGTTCTGCCGGTGATGAAAAAGACATTGACCCTCGTGATCGTCGCCCAGGCCGCTGGTGCGCTTGCCCTGCTTATGGCGGCGGCCTTTGAACTGACGCCGGGGCCGGCCGTCGCCGCGCAAACGGCGGCGGTCGAAAAGCCGTCGGTCCGCAAGACCTCCGCCGACGATTGCAGCAAGGCGACATGGCCGAACATACCGCAGCATTGCCTGGACAACAGTTCCGGCGCCGGCCGTACGGTTTCGGCCGTTGTTTCCATCCCCAACAACTAGACCGGCCTCCAACGACTACACCGGCTTGGACTGAAGCCCTCAAGTTCTGGCCGGCACGACCGCGGCCGTGGACGGCTGCCTGCACGTTGGGATTGCGACCTCCCGAGCTTACAAAATCGTATGGCCGCCAGCCGAAAAACCCCAAGACAGGCTCTTGCCGGCCGCGTTAGACTGAACTGATTTGGCGCCGCGGCGGTGGCCGGATCGACAGATATCAGGGAAGTTGCAAATATGAACCGAACGCTTACCGGGCTTGCCGTCATCCTCGGCATCCTCTTCATCATTCTGGGCATCGTCTACTGGATGGTTCCCGCGGGCTCGCTGCCGGGTTTCCTGCCCGGCTTTGAAGCCGGATCGGCGGCGATCCATTTCAAGCATGGGCTGGGCTCGGCCATTGTCGGGCTGGCGCTGTTCGCGTTCGCCTGGTTCCAGAGCGGCCCCAAGCAGGGCTGATCAAGACCTCGATCATGCGGCCACGTGCCCGCGCCTCCATAAGGGGCGCGGGAGCAATTCCAGGAAAAGTGTGAAACGGTTTTCCGTCCGGAATTGCGTCAGAACAAAGAGATAGAGCGGTTCGGCGTTTCCCTGAAACGATGAACTGCTAGCTTGGTACGCCCTATGGCGAAGCGGCCTCAGCGTCCCGCGCCGACTCACGGTCATGCTCGAACTGCTCTGCCCATTGCAGATTGAGGAGCCAGGGCTCGCGCCGCCCGATCCACAATTCATAGGCCGGGATAAGGTCGCTGGGTGCCTCGTCCAGACAGCCAAGCATGATCTCGGCCTCCTCCTTGCGCAGCGATGCGACCCGCGAGCCGCATGTCACGCAAAAGCTCCTGCCGACGAATGTGCCGAGTTCGCCTGTGCCTTCATAGGCGGAGCGCGGCCACACGCCGAAGAAATTGAAGGCGCTGCCGCTGGTGCGCCGGCAATCCTGGCAATGGCAGACGCCAACCCGCAAGGGAGGGCCGTCCAGACGAAAGCGCGCGGCGCCGCAAAGGCAGCCGCCGGTGCGAATGGCACTCATGGCGCCACCGCGTTTTTGGGCGGCTCCCTGTTCTCGTCGGGATTTGGCACGGGCATCTCGTCGGGAAGCAGGTCCGGATCGGGCTCGCGCACGTCGGGCGCCCAGGTCGGCGCCTCTGCCGGCGGTTCGTCCGCTGGTTCGGGCTTTGGCGTGTTCGCAGTGCTGAATTTCATCAGGCTCATGACGGCAATCTCCTTCGAGCGCCAACGAGCCACAGGTTGGATTGTTCCCGGCTGGCCGGCGGCGGTACGGGCGATAGGCGCTCGAAAAAAGCCCCGCCGGCTGAGCCGGCGAGGCCTTGTCCGAAAGCTGACTATATCAGCCTTCGCCGCCTTGAGGGAAAGCGGCTGTTTTTAGAACTTCCACCACGCCGCAAGGTTCCATGCGCATTGGTGGAAAGCGCTTCTGGATCGCGGACTGATCAGAGCTTCAGCACCAGCATCGCCAGGCAGCCGGCGACGACGCAGTAGATCGCGAAGGGGGTGAGCGTGCGCGTTTCGAAATATTTGAGCAGGAAGCGCACTGACAGATAGGCGCTGACGCCCGAGCAGACCGCGCCGACGACCGCTGGGCCCAACCCGACCGCGCCATCGGCGAACAGGTCCGGAACTTTCAGCACGGCGGCGGCGAAGATGATCGGCGTGGCCAGCAGGAAGGAATAGCGCGCGGCATTGTCGTGCGACAGCCCGGTCACCAGGCCGCCGGCGATGGTCATGCCGGTGCGCGAGAAGCCGGGGATCAGCGCCAGGCATTGCGCCACGCCGATGAGGATGCTCTTGCCCCACGACATGTCGGCCAGCTTGCGGTCGTCATAGGCGCCTTCGGTGGTGGCGTGGCTACGCAGCCATTCGACGCCGTATAGCGCGATGCCGTTGAGGATGAGCGCGCCTGCGATGATGTCGGCGGCGGAGAACAAATCCTTCAGCCGCTGCTCGAACAGGATGCCGAGAATGCCCGCCGGTATGGTTGACACGATGATCAGCCAGCCGATGCGCGCATAGGTGTCTTCCTTCTTGATCTGGCGTTCGGCCAGCGAGCGCAGCACGCCGCTGACGATCGCCACCCAGTCGCGCCAGAAGAAGCCCAGCAGCACCAGTGCCGTGGACAGATGCGTGAGGACGAGGAAGGACAGGAAGGCGTCGCTCGACTGGTCGAGATTCCAGCCGAGCAAGGCCGGGATGAGCACGCTGTGGCCGAGGCTGGATATGGGGAAAAGTTCCGAGAAACCTTGCAGCAATCCGAGAATGACTGCCTGAACATACGATACCATTTAGTGCCTTTCCTTTTTCCTGCCTCCCAAAGCCCACGCCTCCCGGACATCGTGGACTTCTCGTTTCCCGACGGTTCGCCGTGCGGATCAGTTTCCCGTGGTTTTGATACGCGCGTAAGACACGGGCGGCGGCCGGCACTCTATTCAAGCCGGACAGGCGCCCGCAAGGTGCGCTGATATCACGGCTCGCCTATGAGCTTGCAATGCAATGTGAGCGGCGCCTGTTGCGCAAGCGTCAGCGCATCGTCGAAGAAATCGCAGTCCAGTATGTTGTCGGGCCCGCTTCGGCGCGCCGAATAGACGTTCACATTGACCATGACCTTGCCGTCGGCCAACCATTTGACGTGGCCCCGCTCCAACGTCTTGCCGGTGACGTCAACGGACGCAACCGTGCTTTCGACGGTGATCTCTTCCCTGCCGAGATCGATCTGCCCGACTTCGTTGGCTTTCTTGGCGAAGGCGGGTTTCGGGTCGCCATAATAGGAAGCGGCAACGACGATGCCCTCATGCAGCCGGGCAAGCTCGCTTGCCGCCTTGGCCGACAGCGACAGATCGATCTTGAAGCCGTAGCTGCCATCGGCTTGGGCAGCACTCGCCGACACCATCAACAGGGCGACGAGCCCCGCTTTCGACCATCCCATGCCCGTCCCCTCCAGCCGCGATCCATCGCAATATGTTTTGCGCGCTTACAATCCTTGTACCGGCCCGGCCGCGATGGTGCTTCTCTTTTCCGTCTCGATCCGTGCATTTTTGTGCAAATTCGAATCAGAAACACCGGATGCGCGATCGCAGCGGGCCACCTTGGGAGCCATGGTTGCCAGGGCATTTCCGGATTCCGCGGATCACCATCGACACGATCAGAGGATTTCACATGTTGCAGTTCAGGCATCTGGCGTTCGGTTCCTCGGTGGCCTTCCTGGTCGCGGCGCCAGCCGCGCACGCCGCCGCCATGCCTCTGCCCCGGTCCTACACATCCACCATCAAGGTGGTGGACCGCCTCACCAATCCGATACCCAGCCGGAATGTCGGCCCCGGCGAGTCCACCCAGCCCGATGAAGTCTCGCCCGACGGCCCGGAGGTGATGCAACCCGACGAGATGCCGCAGGATGGCGGCGACGCCCCAAGGCCGCCCGCCGTCTCCAACGACAAGAACAACAACGGCCAGGACGCGCTGCCGCAGGACCAGGACGACGGCAACTGAAGGCAGGGAGGCCCCCGGCGATCGCGGCGGCAGGCGGCCCGTGGCAAGGGCGACCATCTGGCAGGGCTGGACTGGCTATGCGCAGGCGTGCCCTGATCCAGCGGATTTGCGTCTGCCCGCGACGAAGGCGCCGGCTGTCAACATTTGGGTTTACAGCGGGCTTCTCGCGTCAACATAAAGATTGACAGCCAGCTCGCCCCTCGCCCCCTCACTTCGCCGCCGCCCTGAAACGCGCGGCGAAGTCGTCGAGTTCGGGGCGTTCCATGTCGGAGATCGCCCAGTAGGAGAAGGCGCCGTCGCTCCAGCGCACCATCGAGAAGCCGCCGGCCGACAGGTCCGTGGGCGCGGTGGCGCTGCCCTTGTCCTGTGGGGACGCGACCAGGGTGATCAGGTGTTCGCGGTGGCGGTAGACCAGCGCCGGCACCGGCCGGTCGGCGATCACCTCGACCCGGCCGCCGACAAGCGCGTAACCATCGGCAGCAAGGTCCGGCGCCGGCGGCGACACGCCGATCCGCGCATCGAGCCAGGGCTTGACCGTGTGCCGGTCGGACGAGGCGATGTCGAAGGGGCTCGCGGCAAGCAGGCTGCGGCGATGGCCACCGGCCACCGCGTCTGCGAAACTGTCGGGTGCATTGCTGGTCATCACCCATTGCGTCGCACCGCTGGCCAGCACCGCCGTGACCACGATCGAGGCCGCCAGCGAGCGCCATTCGAACGAACCGAAGCGGCGCCACGCCGGCCGCGCTTGCGATGGCCGTATCTGGGCGTTCTGCCTGCGTGCCGTCTGGCCGGACAACGCCGAGGGCATGCCTTGCACATCTTCCGCCTGGACGGGCGCAGCCTGCGCCGGCGCCGGGGTGGCCTGTGCGCTACCCATTGAGCCGATCGCGGCCATTCGCGCCATGAAGTCGTCGCTGACCTCAGCGCGCGGCAGCCGCGCGACCGCCCCCTGCAGGGCTACGATGCGGGCATGCTCTGCGCCAAGCGCCGGGTCGGCGGCAATGCGCCGTTCCACGGCCAGGGCCGCAGCCGCGTCGAGTTCGCCATCGACCAGTGCATGGATCATGAGGTTCATGCCTTCGGCATCTTCGGGCAGTCCATCGTCACGGGCGCTCATGGCGCTCTCCCACGTTCTATCATCAGCAGGCCACGGGCCCGCGCCAGCCGCGACATCACCGTGCCGATGGGCATGGCGAGCATGGCCGAAATCTCGCGATAGCTGAGGCCGTTGATGTCGCGCAGCACCAGCGTCTCGCGAAAGGGCTCCGGCAGTCCGGCGATCGCCGCTTCCAGCGTCGCCGTGTCCGCCTTGGCGATCAGGCTCGCCTCCGGACTGTCCGTGTCCGGCATGCTGACGCCCTGCCCCGCCGCCATGTCGTCGAGATCGGCGAGGTCGCCGACCGCCATCACGGCACGCGGCCGGTTGCGCGCCAGCCACGAATAGGCCGCGTTGCGCACGATGGCCAGCAGCCAGGCGCGGGCATTGCCGCCGGCATAGCTGGCGATGCCGGCATGCGCCTTGAGGCAGGCCTCCTGCACCACATCCTCGGCATCAGTCATGTTGCCCGTCAGCCAGCGGGCGAGCGACAGCGCGTCGCCGAGATGGGGCAGCACCACCTCGCCGAAGCGCTCAGTCGCGGCCTTCTCGCTCAACACCGTTGCATCGCCGGGCACTCCGGGCAGGATTTGCCGCGCGCCTTCAAGGGGCGACGGTGATCTTGCCCTGCATGTGCGGGTGAAGCCCGCAATAATAGGCGAAGTCGCCTGCTTTGGTGAAGGTGAAGGCATATGTGTCACCTGTGTCAAGCGCCTTGGAACGGAACGCACCATCATTGGCGACGACCAGATGCGGGATGTCGTCGTCATTCTCGAAGGTCACGGTGGTGCCGGGCTTCACCGTCAGCGCCGCCGGCGTGAAGGTGAAATTGTCGATCTTCACCACCTGCGCGTCGGCCGCCTGCAACGGCGCCGGCGCCACCATGGCGAGGCCGAGCGCTGCGAGAGGACCAACAAGAGGCCGGGTCGGAAAGCGGATCATGCTGTTGTCCTCTCACGCCAATGTCGAGTCGATGATGGCGAGTTCCTGCCCGCCCTGCTTCACGGCGACGCTGGAGGTGCCGAGCAGGCCGCGCAGCTGGCCGGCCGGAACCGTCATCGGTCCGGGCGACGCCGCCGTGCCGGGTGCCGGCTGCGGAAAGGCAGTGGAGCGCGCCGTGTGGAAGGTGACGTTGCCCTCCACCTTCTGCATGATCTGGTGGATATGGCCGTTGAGCACGGTGACCGAGCCGAAGCCCTTGAGCAGGCTGAGCGCCTGCGCGGCATCGTCGGTGCCCCAGCCCCATTCGGGATAGATGGCCCATAGCGGAATGTGGGCGAAGACGACGATCGGCGTCGATGCACTGACGGCCTTGAGGTCATCCGCCAGCCACGCCAGTTGCTCGGGCCCGAGATTGCCGAGCCCGCCGGCCTTGAGGTTGACGACATTGACGAGCCCTACGAAATGCACGCCGTTCTGCTCGAACGAATACCAGCCGGCGCCCTTGGTGCCCTTGCCGTAGCGGTCGAGATAGGCCTTGCCATTGTCGTCGTCGATGACATCGTGCTCGCCCGGCACATAGTGCACGTCAAAGCCAGCGCCGCCGATGATCTCAGCCGCATTGTCGAACTGCGCCGCCTTGGACAGATGCGTGATGTCGCCGGTGTGGATCATGAAGGCGGGCTTTTGCGGCAGCGCCTGGATCTTGCCCATCGCCTCCTTCAGCGTGTCGATGGCATGCGGGTTGGCCGCCTTGTCGAAGCCGATATGGCTGTCGGAAATCTGCAGGAAGGTGAACCCGGTCGTCATGGCCTCGGCCGCCTGCGCCGCGCCAAGCAGGTTCAGCGATACGGGCACCCCGCCCGACATCGTCCACAGCACGCCGGTGCCGGCCCAGATCATGCATTCCAGCGCATGGCGGCGGCTGATGCCCCCGCGCTCGCTGTCGTCGTCATGGTTGGTCATCTCGATCTCCTCGACGCCGCAAGTGGCGTCTGATGAGGAGACAGGCGGAAGCGGTGGTTTATTCCCGGCGTTGGCGATTTGGCCGATCACGGGTTGGTGATCGGTCCGCCGATGTCAGCCGCCAAGGGCAAGGGCAGGTTCGCCCGATGATCCCTGGGTTGAAAAGACCAATCTGGTCAATGGGATAAAAGCCTATCCAGATTCAAATCCTGAGGCAGGCTCCTGTTCCGCCGGCGCGACGGTTGTCGTGCCTCGGCCCCGCGTCCCGCCTTCAAGACACGCTCACATGCATTCTTCCTGCATCGTTGCCGTGGACTTCTGGCGCGCGGCTTCGCCGACCACCGCAGCACCGGCGCCGGCGGCAGCACCGGCGATGCCGGATGCGGATCCGCCAAATGGGATCAGTCCGATGACGCTCGAAAGGACGGCGGTTCCGGTCGCCGTTGCCTGGGCGTTCTTTGTGGCCTCGGCGCATTTCTGGCCGTTGCGCTGCACCTGCTTGCCATTGCGGGCTTCCTGCTTCTGGGCCTTTTGCGCGCCGCGACCGCGCGGCTGGTCCGCCAGTCCCAGTGCCTTTTGCCTGGCATAGGCTTTCTTGTTCGCGGCCCTCTCCGCCGCCGACAGGCCGACATCGTCGGCCATGGTCGCCGTGGTGGGAATGATGGTGGCGAAGATGAGTGCGCATGCAAATAGACGTTTCAACATGACCTGTTCCTTGTTGCTGGACCAAGTCGTGCTATTGGCAACGATACTGCAGTTCAAACCGGATTGATTACAGTTTGACGGCTATTGTTGCGCGCTCGCTCGCGCGGGATCGTAGACGTAACCATGCTTGCGGGCGATTTCCTTGCGCGCCTGCAGGAAGATCCGGCCGATCTCGAAGAGACGCTGTGTCGGCATCAAAAGCAGGCGCCGGCGATCCTTGGGATCAGGGATACGGACCAGCGTGCCGGCAGCCACCATGTCATCAATGTGCCGGCTGATCGTGACGTCGCTGGCGAAAGCCTTGAAGTAGGTTGCCACCTGTTTCAGCGTCAGTATCTCGCCCTGCAACCATTTGTGGCCGATCAGGGTGAAGATCATGTCGGCTTCGAATATGCTTCGCCAGGGATGCTTGAGAAACCCACCCTTGATCATTTGCCGGCGAAACTCGGCCCGGTATTCCAGCCAGGACACATCCGACGCCAGCAGCGCGCGCTGCTCCGGATCGAGAGCGACTTCCGCGTGCCGGTCGATAGAGAGAACGTTATTCAATATCTCCGCGGGACTGATCGCACTGTCAGTATTTTTCATGAGCCAATATCTTCCGTAATCCAATACCTTCCATAAGATCGAAATTCGATATCGCCAGAATAAATCACTTTATGTTTTGACCGGGAGCGGTTGCAACAGCCTGTTGTACTTTTCCCGGGGTCTCCTGGATTGGTGAGATCGGCGTCAAGCAGGAACGTAAGTCAACCTGATCACGTCCTCGCCGATGTGGTCTGTTGAGACAAGGCGCAGCGGCGGCCGCGGGCCGGCGAAGAATGGCTTGCCGCGGCCAAGCACCACGGGGTGCAAATAGAGCCGGTACTCATCGACAAGACCGAGGTCGGTCAGGCTTCGAGCCAGATCTGGTCCGGAAACGGCAATCTCGCCTGCGAGTCGATCCCGCAGGCCACGTATCACCGCCTCGATGTCATGCTGGACAAGCGTGGCGTTGGGGCCGACGGACGTCAGCGAGCGCGACACCACCCACTTCGGTTGGCGCCGCCACGCCGCCGCGAACTCGCGTTGCTCCGCACTCCACTCGGCGCGGTCTTCGTCCCAATAGCGCATGATCTCGTACATGCGGCGACCGTACACGCTGGCCGCAAGGCCACGCACATGCTCTATCCAGTGGCGGAAAAGAACGGGACCTGTCGACATTTCCTGGTGGTCGACATAGCCGTCCAGTGACTGGTTCATTCCAAAGACGAGTTTCGCCATGCCGCAAATCTCCACCACAAGGTATTCAGAATAGCCTGGGAAGACATTGCGCAAAAGTGAGGCTGGGGATTAACCGCGCGCCGCTTTGTCGGCGTGACGAACAAGCAAGAAGAATAGCAGAAGAATTGTAGCTAATTGCCTCTTCGGCACGCCGCGAGGCTTCGCTATTGGTCAGCCGGCATCGCGCTCGCCTCACGGCGGGAGCGCAGCGTCCTTCGGGCGCTCGCGTGCCTGTTGCCGGCGGAGCTTTGTCGGCCAAATCGGGAGCATGGAATTGCAGGACGGAACTTTCAATCCTTTGGGATCGGCGACCAGGACGCGTCTTCGGCATGCGAAATCGCCTCTGGCCGGGGCGTCGATGATCGCGCTTGCCCTGCCGGAACGCCACTCGGCGCTGTCGGGCGCGCTTCCGGCTCGCGCATCTTTGCCAGGGCTGGCGCTCTGAAACTTCGGACGGACCAAAAAATCCGCCGGCAACGGCGACATCACCCGATGGTTCGAAACAAACGATGAGAAGGGTATGTCCAACCATGAAGGCAAGATGGTTTTTTGCTGCCCTGCTCTGCCTCCTTTGCGCCGGCTGCAGCAGCGGCGATGCGCGCATGAGTGCGTTGCGCGCCGACATGGCCGGCCGCCAGGCGGCCGCGGAGATTGCGGCCAGCCGTCCCGGTGCCACATCGCAAGATAAAGAACGCGCCAAGGGCTATGCCGCCGCGCAATCGTGCATCGATCAGTTGCAGGCGCATTCCAGGGCCACGCAGGCGGCAAACATGGCGACGAAAGCCGGAATGGCCGCTGTCGGTTTCGCCGGACCGGGCGGCGCATTGGCGACGCGCGCGATGGGCCCGGTCAACGGCATGGCGATACGAAACCAGGGACACTCCCGGGTCGCCTGCTAATGCATGTCGCCCAAAAGTGCGCGGCGGTTTTGGGACACCGACATGCATAAAAACAAAGACTTAAAGGCCGGCGCGCTTCAGGCGCCGCCCGGATGGATGATCTCATCAAACTTCAAGGTAATCTGGAGATGCATTGGAACCGCTATTTCATTCGTTTTGCTCTCGCATCACTTGCAGCATTCGGGCTGGCTGCATGCCAGAGTCCTCAATCCAGTTTTCAGGGAGAGAATTTTTCAGGCGAAACGCGAGCCCTGGAAAAGCAGCTGAACGCTGAAGCAGCAGCCTTCGGTACTGTTCAAGGCGCGACAAGCATCGCGGCGTCCGCCGATCCGACAGGCATTTCCAACATCGTCAAAGCCCCAGTCGCTATGGCCGCGCGCAACGCCATGGCGAAAAGCGCCAACGCGCGCATGGATGCCCAACTGGCCCGTGACGAACAGACGCTCTATCGCCGCTACGGCATGAACCCCGACGGCACGCCTTCTGGGAAAAAGCCTGTCGTTGGCCAGTGACGGCGCTTCGCGCCGGCCAACCAGATCAAGCCTCTGCCGCCGAAGCCGGGGCCGCGCCTCGTTTGGCTTCGCGCCCCGCCTTGAACGGGGTGAAGCGCCGCGACAGCCGGTCCAGCAGTACATAGACGACCGGCGTGGTGAACAGCGTCAGCACCTGGCTGACGATGAGCCCGCCGACGATGGCGTAGCCCAGCGGCTGGCGCAGCTCGGAGCCTGCGCCGTGGCCGAGCATCAGCGGCACGCCGCCCAGCATTGCCGCCATCGTCGTCATCAGGATCGGCCGGAACCGCATCAGCGCCGCCTGCTTGATCGCCGCCTCGCTGGTCAGCCCCTGGTCGGCCTCCGCCTTCGTGGCGAAGTCGACCAGCATGATGCCGTTCTTCTTGACGATGCCGATCAGCAGGATGACGCCGATCATCGCCACCAGGCCGAAATCGAACCCGGCCAGCATCAGCGCGATCAGCGCGCCAAGCGCCGCCGACGGCAAGGTCGACAGGATGGTGAGCGGGTGGATGAAACTCTCATAGAGCACGCCCAGGATGAGATAGACCACGATCAGCGAGGCGCCGATCAAAAGCGGCACGGTTGACAGCGAGTCCTCGAACGCCTTGGCGCTGCCGGCGAAGGATCCTTCCAGCGAGGCCGGCGGCTTCAGCGCCGTCATCGCCTGCTGGATGGCGTTGGTCGCATCGCCCAGCGCCACGTTGGGCGCCAGGTTGAACGACACCGTCACCGCCGGGAACTGACCCTGGTGGTTGATCGAAACGGGCGCCACGCCCCGCGTCGTCCAGTGCGCGACATTGGCCAGCGGCACCAGCGTGCCCGATGCCGACTTCACCGACAGCCGCTCCAGCGTCGCGACATCCTGCTGCAGGCCGGGCAGCACTTCCAGCACGACATGGAACGTGTCGGTCTGCGTCGTGTATTGCGCCACCTGGCGCTGGCCGAAGGCGTCGTAGAGTGTCTGGTCAATGGTGTCGGGCGCGACGCCGAACAGCGAGGCCGCCGCTCGGTCGATGGTCAGCATCAGCGTCGGCGCCTGCTGCTGCTGGTCGCTGGCGACATCGGCAAGCTCGGGCAGTTTCTTCAGCGCCCCCACCACCTTGGGTGACCATGCACCGAGCTCGTCTATGTCGCTGTCCTCCAGCGTGTACTGGTACTGCGTCTTGGCCGGGCGGGCGCCGATGTTGATGTCCTGCGCCGCCTGCATGAACAGCTGGATGCCCTGTACCGGCACCAGCGCGGCGCGCAGCCGCGCGATCACCTCCTGCGCCGAGGCATCGCGCTGGTTCTTCGGCTTCAGCGTGATGTTGACATGGCCCTGGTTCAGCGCGTTGCCGCCATTGCCGCCGCCGACATCCATGAACACGCTGTAGACGGCCGGGTCTTTCAGCACCACGGCGCTGACCTTCTCCTGCAGCTTGACCATCTCCGCGTAGGAGACATCAGGCGAGGCCTGTGACAGGCCGTTGATGAAGCCGGTGTCCTGCTCGGGGAAGAAGCCCTTGGGAATGACGATGAACAACCATGCGGTGGCGGCGACCGTCGCCAGGAACACGATGAGCGTCGCCACCTGATGGCGAAGCACCACGTCGAGCCCGCGCCCATAGGCATTCTGCAGCGCCTCGAAGGCGCGTTCGCTCCAGCGATAGAGGCGGCCATGCTGGCGGCCCTCCATCGGCTTGATCAGATAGGCTGCCATCATCGGCGTCAGCGTCAGCGAGACGATGGTGGAAATGGCGATCGTCAGGGTCAGCGTCAGCGCGAATTCGCGAAACAGCCGGCCGACGATGCCACCCATGGCCAGGATCGGGATCAGCACCGCGACCAGCGACAGGCTGATCGAGACGATGGTGAAGCCGACTTCCTTGGAGCCGTTGAAGGCGGCCCGCATCGGCGTTTCGCCGGCCTCGATGTGGCGGCTGATGTTTTCCAGCATGACGATGGCGTCGTCGACGACGAAGCCGACAGCCACCACCAGCGCCATCAGCGACAGATTGTCGAGGCTGAAGCCGAACAGCCACATCGGCGCCAGCGCGCCGAGCAGCGCCAGCGGCAGCGTCGCCGCCGGGATCAGCGTCGCGCGCAGATTGCGCAGGAAGATGAAGATCACCAGCACCACCAGCGCGATGGTGATCATCAGCGTGAACTGCACGTCGGAGACCGAGGCGCGGATGGTCGTGGTGCGGTCGGTGACGAGGTCGAGCTTGATCGACGGCGGCAAGGAGGCCTGCAGGCGCGGCAGCTCGGCCTTGATGCGGTTGACCACTTCGATGACGTTGGCGCCGGGCTGGCGGAAGACATCGACGGCGATGCCGCGTTTGCCGTTGGTCCAGTGCGCCATCTTGACGTCTTCGGGCCCGTCCACCGCCTGGCCGATGTCGCGGATGCGCACCGGGCCGCCATTGCGGTAGGCCACGACCGCGTCGCTCCAGCCGGCGGCGTCGGTGATCTGGTCGTTGTTGTAGATCGGGAAGGTGCGGCTCTTGTCGTCGAGATTGCCTTTCGGCTCGCTGACGCTGAGCCCGGTGATGGCCGTGCGCACATCCTCCAGCGTGATGCCGGCGGCCCCCAGCCTGCCCGGATCGACGGCGATGCGGATCGCCGGCTTCTGGCGCCCGCCAATATTGACCTGGGCGACGCCGGAGATCTGGCTGATGCGCTGCGCGACGCGGGTTTCGACGAATTCGTCGACATCGATCAGCGGCATGCTGTCGGAGGTCGCGGAAAGCTGCAGCACCGGCGCGTCCGCCGGGTTGACCTTGCGAAATGACGGCGGTGACGGCAGGTCCTTGGGCAGCTGGCCGCTGGCGGCGCTGATGGCCGTCTGGATGTCGCTGCCCGCCGCATCGATGTCACGGTCGAGATCGAACTGCACGGTGATCTGTGTCGAGCCGAGCGAACTGGATGACGTCATTTCGGTGACGCCGCTGACCTGGGACAGTTGCGTCTCCAGCGGCTGCGCGACGGAGGACGCCATTGTCTCGGGCGCCGCGCCCGGCAGGTTCGCCGAGACCTGGATGGTTGGAAAGGCGATTTCGGGCAGTGCCGAGACGGGAAGCCTTGGATAGGCGAAGACGCCGATCAGCAATATGCCGACCATGATCAGCGTGGTGGCGACCGGCCTGCGGATGAAGGGATCGGACGGGCCCCGGCTCACGGCGCGACGTCCGTGGCGACGGTCGTGGCCGCCTTCGGCGCGGCGCCGTCCGCCTTTGGCGCGTCCGGCGCATTGCCGGCGTCTGGCGCCACCGCGACCATCGTGCCGTCGCCGACCTGTTCTCGGCCCTGCGACACGATGCGGTCGCCGGCGGCGAGACCCTTGGTGACCAGGGACCGTCCGTCGGTGCTGACATCGACGTCGACGACCTGGCGGCGCGCCTTGCCCTGCGCGTCGACGACATAGGCGTAAAGCCCGTCGACACCGCGCGACAGCACAGCGTCGGGAACCACGGTGCCGTGGCGCACCGCGACCGTCAGCCGGGTCGCCACCGGCAGACCGGGCCACAGTTTGCCGTCCGAATTGTCGAAGGTGGCGCGCAGCTTGATCGAGCCGTTGGCGGCATCGACATTGTTGTCCATCAGCGTGAGCTTGCCGGTGGCCAGCACCGTCTGCGTATCGGTGGACAGGGCCTCGACGGTCGCGATATTGTCCTTCATCGCCTGCCTGATCTCGCCGAAGCGGTCGCCCGGCGCGACGAAGACGACGCCGATCGGATCGAACTGGGTGATGGTGACAATGCCGGTGGTGGAGCCGGAATTGACCATGCCGCCGAGATCGACGCTGCGGAAACCGGTACGCCCGGTGAACGGCGCGCGGATGGTGGCGAAGCCGAGCTGCGCCTGCGCGCTCGCCACCGCCGCCTGGTCGGATTTGATGGCGGCTTCCAGCTGGTGGACCGTGGAGGTCTTCTGGTCGAGGGCCTCGGCCGAGATGATGTCCTTCTTGGCGAGTGCGGAATAGCGGTCGGCGTCGGAGCGCGCGCTGTCGAGCGAGGCCTGGTCCTGCGCCTGCTTGGCCTGCGCGCCCGCGAACGCTGCCTGGAACTGGCGCGGATCGACCTGCGCGAGAATGTCGCCCTGGTGGACGATGTCGCCTTCCGAGAAGGGTAGCGCGGTCACTTCGCCATCGACGCGGCTCTGGATGGTGACGGTGCGCAGCGGTGCGACGACGCCGATGCCGGCGATGATCTTGTCGATGTCGCCCTCGGCGGCGGTCACCACGCTGACATGCACCTTGCCGGCATCCGTCGATGCCGCGGCATTGGCGACGGAGGGTTTTGGGGAGAGGATGGCGGTGACCGTGGACCAGTGCGTTCCCGCCCACAGCGCCGCGCAGGCCAAAAGCACAGCACCCCCCGCCGTGACGGCGCGTGCATTCCGGTTGCTCATGTGGATGTGTCCTCTATCAGCGGATGCTTAACGGGGCCCGGCGGTTTCCGTTCCCGTGGCCGGCGACCGGCAAACGTCATGCGGGCCATGGTAGTCCCGTCGGTTTGACCCGTGCTGAACGAGGCCGTTCAGCTTCAGTTAAGGTGAAACAGCATGCTGTCCTCATTCATCGGTTGCGCACGCGGTGTGTCAGGGGTGGGCGACGAGCAGGTGTTTCCTCCGAAAGATCGTTCCGAAGACCGGTGCCCCTTCCCGCTCAGGAATTCTCGCGGAAGAACTTCTTCACGGTCTTCACCACGCCGGCGTCGGAGACGGCATAGCCGGGCAGCGCGTTGACCGCGCGGCGGTATTCGGTGCCACTGATGATCTCGCGCAGCCGCTCCACCGGCCGCGAGTTCAGGATGTTGCTGCGGCACAGGAAGAAATAGTCCTCGGTGATGACATGGACGAAGTCGAGGTCGAACTCGACAGCAGCGGCCTCGACGCCGAAGCCGGTGTCGGCCATGCCTCTGGCGACATGGGCGGCCACCGCCGCGTGGGTCATCTCGACATTCTGGTAGCCGGTGATCCCGTCCGAATTGATCTTGCCTTGCGCCAGCAGCTGTTCGAACAGAAGCCGCGTGCCCGAGCCGATATCGCGGTTGACGAAGCTGATGCCGGAATCGACCAGCGACTGGATGCCGGTGATGCCCAGCGGGTTGCCGCGCTTCACGAAAAGGCCCATCTCGCGGGTGACGAAGCCCAGCACGCAATAGATGCTGGGATCCAGCCACCGCTTGCAGTCGGCCGCCGCGCGCTTGCGCAACTCGCCATGCGGCAAATGAATGGCGGCGAGTTCGCATTCCTGCGCGCGCAGCGATTCCAGCGACGCCTGATTGGTCATGTAGCGGACATCGATGTCCGTTTTCGGCTCCTGGGCCAGGAAGTCGCTCAGCTTGGAGATCGCGAAGCCGTGGCTGGCATGGATCCGCACGCGCGGCGGCACGTCGGGCAGCAGGCTTGCCAGCTCCATCTCCAGTTCCTGCGCGATGTTGTGCAGTTGCGGACCAAGCCGCGCCTTCAGGTGCTGCTCGGCCCACACCAGCTTGTTGCCCAGCGCCGTCAGCTGCGTGCCCTTGCCACGGCGCCGCTCGACCAGCGGCTCGCCGAAAAAGGCCGACCACTGGTCGACCAGGTTCCAGGCATGGCGATAGGACATGCCGGTATGTTCGGCGGCGGTCGCCAGCGTGCCGGTCGACTTGACCTCGCGCAATATGCCCAGGATCACGCGCATCGAATGCGGCGACGTCTCACTGGTAAAATGCCATGTCGCTTCGATGTTGATACGGACCATTGTGCTCCCTCTCCCCGGTCGATCCGCATTCACGCGTCCGCCACAACAGTGATTGACCGGGGCGTTCTCCGCCAGATCGAATGCCTTTTTGCCTCACGGACATCGAAAAAAATGATGAAGCAGGCCTGGCAGGAAACCGAAATTCGACTTCAAATAGCACGCTATGTCATCGGTGGCGTCGCCAGCAATATGAAGTCCACGACATATTGATGTGACTATAACGATCGTTTTGAAATTGCGGATAGCCGCACCTGCCCGCTTCACGCGCGCCCGGCAAAATGACGTTTCACGCACACTTCAGCGCTTTTGCGCCGCGATGCCGCGCCTGCATGTCGCAATTCAGGCTTTGGCGGACTTGGCGGGGAAAGTCGGCGGCATCGGACATATCCGAAATCCCAGCGGACTCGCTTCGGAAATCAACGCGCGGAGCGTCGATTTCTCCGCCCGGATCAGGCCGCCAAGGCACATTTTCACCGGCAAAACATATCATATTTACAGGCCTCGACGGCTGCCCATATGCCTAGGGAAGCAAGTGGCCCCTCGTGGGCTGGCGCCATGGGAGAGAGACGATGAACGACATGACGGTGCGCGGAAAACAGGATCTCCTGATCGGCGGAAGGCGCGTCGCGCCGCTGTCGGGCCGCTATTTCGAAACGCTCAATCCCGCCACGGAACAGGTGATCGCGCTGGTCGCCGAGGCCGGCGCCGAGGATGTCGACGCCGCCGTACGCTCAGCCCGTGAAGCCTTTGAGGGCGCATGGGGCAACATGAAAGCCAGCGACCGTGGCCGGCTGATGCTCAAGCTCGCCGATCTCATCCGTCAGTCGGAAGACGAACTGGTGGCGCTGGAAAGCCTCGATTCCGGCAAGCCGGTCTCGGCCATCCGCCGCCAGGACCTGCCGGCTGTCATTGATACGCTGACCTATTATGCCGGCATGGCCGACAAGATAAACGGACAGGTCATCCCTGCCCGCACCGATGCGCTGACCTATACGGTGCGCGAGCCGCTCGGCGTCGTCGGCGCCATCATTCCCTGGAATTTCCCGCTGATGATCGGCATGTGGAAGCTGGCGCCAGCACTTGCCTGCGGCTGCACCGTGGTGCTGAAGCCAGCGGAGATCACGCCGCTCACCGCGCTCAGGATCGGCGAGCTGGCGCTTGAGGCCGGTTTCCCGGCCGGCGTCATCAACGTCGTGCCGGGCTTCGGCAAGATCGCCGGCCAGGCGCTGGTCGATCATCCCGATGTCGACAAGATCAGCTTCACCGGCTCGCCGGCGGTCGGCAAGCAGATCCTGCGCGGCGCGGCCGGCAACCTGAAGCGGGTGACGCTGGAACTCGGCGGCAAGTCCGCCAACATCATCTTCCCGGACGCCGATATCGACGCGGCGGTGAAGGCAGCCGCATCGGGCATCTTCTTCAACACCGGCCAGGTCTGCTCGGCCGGATCGCGCATCCTGGTGCACGCTTCCATTTACGATGAGGTCGTCGAGCGGCTGGCCGCTCGTGCCGCCTCGACCCGGATCGGCAACCCGGGGGAGACGTCCACGGCGATGGGCCCGCTGGTGTCGGAAGTGCAGATGAAGCGGGTGCTCGACTACATTGACATCGGCCGCAACGAAGGCGCCACCGTGGTGACCGGCGGCGGCCGCGCCGGCGACACCGGCTACTATGTGCAGCCGACCGTGTTTGCCGGCGTCGAGCACGACATGCGCATCTCGCAGGAAGAAATCTTCGGCCCGGTCGCGACCGTCATCAAGTTCACGGACGATGCCGACGCGCTGCGCATCGCCAACGGCACAGTCTACAGCCTCGCCGCCGGCGTCTGGAGCGCCGACATCGGCCGCGTGCATCGCTTCGCCCGCAAGCTGAAGGCCGGCACCGTTTGGATCAACACCTACGGCCCGACCGACATCCGCCTGCCATGGGGCGGCACGCGCGACTCCGGCTATGGCCGCGAGCACGGCGACATGGCCATCGAGAATTTCACCGAACCCAAGGTGGTCTGGATCAACACCGGTCACTAACGGCCGCTCAAACCAATCATCAACCGGCTTCGACAGAACCCGCCGCGGGCGGGATCGGGAGAGCCATGCCCAATCGGAAGGGAATTGCCATGCGTCTTGCAATCATCGGACAACAGGCTTTCGGCGCCAGCGTGCTCGACGCCTTCCTGAAGCGCGGCGACGAGATCGCCGGCGTGTTCTGCGCTCCGGAAAAGGAAGGCGCGAAACCCGATCCGCTCAAACTCGCGGCCCAGGAGCGCGGCCTGCGGATCTTCCAGTTCCCGTCGCTGAAGAGCACCCCGGCCCGGGACGTGCTGCGCGGGCTCGATGTCGATCTCGGCGTCATGGCCTATGTGCTGCAATTCGCGCCGCAGGATTTCGTCTCCATCCCGCGCTTCGGCATGATCCAGTACCATCCCTCGCTGCTGCCCACCTATCGCGGCCCGAGCTCGATCAACTGGCCGATCATCAAGGGCGACACCAAGACCGGCCTGACCATCTTCCGCCCCAATGACGGCCTCGACGAAGGCCCGGTGGTCCTGCAGAAGACCGTCGCCATCGGCCCCGACGACACTCTGGGCAGCCTCTACTTCAACCATCTCTTCCCGCTCGGCGTCGAAGCCATGCTGGAGGCCGCAGACCTGGTGGTGGCCGGCCGCAACCAGGAGGTCGTCCAGGACGAGAACCAGGCGAGCTACGAAGGCTGGTGCCGCGACAAGGAAGCCCGCGTCAACTGGCATGCCCATATCGACCACACCTACAATCTGATCCGTGGCTGCGATCCCTCCCCGGGCGCATGGACGATGATCGGCGACACCAAGCTGCGCATCTATGAAACGCGCAAGCATCCCGTACGCCGCTTTGGCGACGTCGCCGGCAAGCCCGGCGAGATCGCTTCGATCGGCGAAAAGGGAGTCGAGATCATCGTCCAGGGCGGGAAGCTCGAACTGCTCAAGGTCCGGCCCGAGGGCGGCGCGAAAATGTCGGCGGCGGAGTTCTTCAAATCAGCCGGCGTCACCGCGGGCAGCGCCATCGACGACCGCAAGACTTTTTCCGAAGCGGCCTGACCAGGGCGAGACGCCAACCATCGGTCGCCGGCACCGGCGATCGCGGTGACGCGGGAATCGGGTGGCGCACGCCCGGTCAGCATGCAAATCCATGGCGGCTTGCACGAAAGGGGCCGCCATGCTCACGCTTCATGACTACCTGCCCTCGCAAAATGGCTGGAAGGCCAGGGTCCTGCTCGGGCTGCTCGATATCCCATACAAGACGCGCATCGTGTCCATCTTCGAGGGCGAGAGCCACACGGACGCCTTCCTGAGGCTCAATCCGGCCGGCGCCGTCCCGGTCCTGGAACTGGAGGATGGGCGCTCGATTGCTGAATCGAACGCCATCCTCGCCTATCTCGCCGAGGCCACGCCCTTTCTGCCGGCTGACCGCTTTCATCGCGCCAAGGTAGTGCAGTGGCTGTTCTTCGAGCAGTACCATGTCGAGCCGGTGATCGGCTCGCTGCGTTTCTGGACGTTGACGGGGCGACTGGAGCGCAACAAGGCGATGGTCTCCGGCAAGCGCGAAGCCGGCGCCCGCACGCTCGCCGCGCTGGAACGCAGCCTCGCCGACGCTCCGTACCTCGCCGGCGACGAACTGACCATCGCCGATATCGCTGTTTACGCCTACAGCCACCGAGCCGAGGATTGCGGCTTCATGTTGAAAGACTATCCAGCATTCAGCGCCTGGGTTGACCGCGTGCGCGAAGCGATCGGCCCCGGCTACCCCGTGCATCCCTACAGCATCGATCCGCATTCCGGCGCCTGAGCCGAGCCGCCTGGCGTCAGCCCTTGGGCGGCGCCACATCCCAGGGCGCAACCCAATCGCCGGCGACGCGCAGCGCCACGCCGGCGTCGTCCTCGATGAGCTTGCACACGGTCATTTCGCCGGCGCCCATGCCGTAGCGCGCGCCGGCCTCCTTGAAGCGATCATGCGTGGCGCGCGTCAGTTCGCTACGCGTGCCGGTTTCCGCCAGCAGTTCCTCGATCAGGCCGAGATCCTTCAGGCAGAGCGCGATCGGGAAGGACGGGTCGTAATGCCCGGCAAAGATCGACGGCACGTCGTGCTGCAAAACGAAACTGTCGGCGGCCCCACCCTTCATCACCTCCCACCACACATCCGGCTCCAGCCCGGCGAGCTTGGCGGTGACCATCGCCTCGCCGATGGCCGCGGCGTGGATCTTCCACAGCTGGTTGTTGACCAGCTTGGCGACATAGCCATTGCCATGCTTGCCGACGCGGCGAACCTCGCCCATCGCCTCGATCACCGGCCTGACCACCGCGATATCCGCGTCCTCGCCGCCGACGAACATCGGCATGTCGCCGCGTATGGCGGCATCGACCGAACCGGTCACCGGTGCATCGACGGGATGGCCGCCCTTCTCAGTGAATTCAGCCGCCAGTTCGCGCATCAGCTTCGGGCTGGAGGTGGTCAGGTCGATCCAGTATTTGCCCTGGCAATTCGTCGACAGGAAGCCATGCGGGCCGCGCACCACCTGCCCGATCTCCTTTGGCCCGAACACCATGGTGACGACGACGTCGCAGCGGTCGAGCACGTCGGCCGCATGCAGCCCCGTCTCGGCGCCCTTGGCCACCAGCACCGCCGTCGCCTCGTCGCGAATGTCGTGGACGACCATGGCGAAGCCCGCCCGCCGGATGTTGAGCGCGGCGTTGCGGCCCATCATGCCAAGACCGATGAAACCCACTTTCATGCAAGAACTCCCTCAAGCCACCGGCGCGGTCGCCGGACACGGCCAAGCTGCGGCATGGAACGGCGCGGCGCAACTTTGGCCGCCGACATCCGATGGTCCAGGAGCGCCCGGCGCATGCTTGCATCGGGTCTGACGAGGATAGGAGCTGCTTCGGTGGGGCCACGTCGCTTTCCCGATACCAAGCGGCCGTATATGGCAGCGCAAAACCCCGCCGGCATGCGACGACTTCCGTTCGAACCGTGGGAAGACGCAACGTGCACAAGACCATCCCGACCCTCGTCGGCTTTTCGGCCATCCTGACCTGGTCATTCCTGGCATTGCTGTCGACGGCAGCAGGCCCGATCCCGCCATTCCAGCTCGCGGCGATGACCTTCCTGCTAGGCGGTCTCGTCGGCGCCAGCAGCTGGATTTTCCGCCCGGCCGCGCTCAAATCGCTGCGGCAGCCATGGCAGGTCTGGGCGACGGGCACGGCGGGGCTGTGCATCTACCACTGCGCCTATTTCTTCGCGATCCAGTCGGCGCCGCCCGTCGAGGTCAGCCTGATCGCCTATCTGTGGCCGTTGCTGATCGTCGTCTTCGCCGCCTTCCTGCCGGGCGAGCGATTGAAGGCCCACCACCTCGTCGGCGTCTTCCTTGGTCTCGCCGGCGCCATCGTCGTCATCACCAAGGGCGGCCAGGTCGGGCTGGCCAATGGGGTGATGCCGGGCCATGTCATCGCGCTGTTCTGCGCCTTCATCTGGTCGGGATATTCGGTCATCTCGCGCCGCTTCGGCAAGGTGCCGACCGATGTCGTGGCCGGCTATTGCTTCATCACCGCCGCCGTCGCCTTCGCCCTGCATCTGGCGCTTGAACCTACCGTCTGGCCACAGACCCCGACGCAGTGGACCGCCATCGCCATTCTCGGCGCCATACCGCTCGGAGCCGGCTTCTACGCCTGGGACTATGGCTGCAAGCACGGTGACATCATGATCCTGGGCGCCCTCTCCTACGCCGCACCCCTGTTTTCGGTCATCGTGCTTCTGCTGGCCGGGTTTGGCGCCTTCCACTGGTCGGTCGCACTCGCCTGCATCCTGATCACGGTCGGCGCCGTGGTCGCCGCCAGGGATTTGCTGTTCAAGCCACGCCAAGCGGTGGCCGAAGCAACGCTGGAAACGTGACGCGGCGATCTGATCGAGTTCAGACCGAGGGGCACGGATCGAAGGTCCAGGAAAGTGTGAACGGTTTTCCGTCCGGAATTGCGTTAAACAAGGAGGCCAGGACGGAGAAGCCCACTGTCATGAGCAGACATGCAGCCGTCGCACTCTACGTGGTGGCGATGGTGGTGATCATAGTCGGTGTGGATTTCCTGTTTCTCAGGGATCGTTTCTGGGAGCGGCTGGCGGTGAATATCGGCATCGTTGTTGTGTTTGCCGTTTTTTACTTCCTGTTCCTTCGGCGCAGTTGAACTGTCCGCGCTCTGATTTGTTCCTGGCCGGAAGGTCATTCGCCACCCATTGCGGGTATCGAGCCGATCTGACTGAAGCCAGAGGCACGCAGCGTCAGCGAATGATTTCGACCCCCTTGCGGACGACCTCTCACTCGGCGATCGAGCGGATGAGCCGGGCCGGATTTCCGCCGACAAGGCTGTTCGGCGGAACGTCCCTAGTGACGACCGAACCCGCCGCGACGACTGAATTCTCGCCCACTGTCACGCCGCCGATGATCGTCGCGCCGGCTGCTATCCAGACGTTTCTCTCGATCACAATGGGCTTTGCGATGACGCCAGCGCGCCGCTGGGACGGTTCGATGGGATGGCCGGACGTGATGATGCTCACATTCGGCCCGATCATCACATCGTCGCCGATGTCGAGCCCGCCAAGGTCATAGAAGGTGCAATTCTGATTGACGAAGACGTTGCGCCCGACGGTGATGTCGGACCCGCCGGTCGTGTAGAATGGTGGGATCAGCAGAAAACTGTCGTCTACCGGCTTGCCGATGAGCTCGCTGAACAACGCCCGTACTTCATCCGCGTCGTTGTATGTCAAACGGTTGAGCGTGGCGGTGATCGCCATGGCCCGCTTGACGTTTGCCGACATGGCCGCGGATTCCGGGGTTCTCCTGGGAATGAGGATGGTGCGATCATCATTGGCCATTCGATATTTTTCTCCGGACGCGGTCGAACGAGCGTTCGGCGCATGAGGGGCTCGCCGAGATTCGCGGGAGTGTAGTGACAAAGCGGAAGGGCCGGAATGAGCGACCGAGTCCGACCCATGGCGGATGCTGCAGACTGACTCCAGCGCATCTTGTTCTTGCAAGAAACCAAGCCTTAGCGCCTGAGGCATTAGGCTCGCCGACGATGACCTCTCTTGATCTCCTCATTGGGTTCGGCATGTCGGCGATCGCCTTGGCGGCAGCCGTCTGGATTATCGCGTCTGGAGGCTCTGACAGCAAGGCGATGTTCATGTTGTTTCTAGCGGTTGCGGCGCTTGGCTGGACAGTGGCAATGGCATATTCGTACCACCAGACCGACCACTGGCTCGCACGGTTTCCGGGACCGGTTACAATAAGCGCGCCAAGATGGCAGCGCATTCTGCTTTGCCTCTCACTGCTGTCACTGGCAGGCGTGCTCCTTTCCGGCGCGGCAATGGGCAAACCGGGCCACGGCGACGACTGGGAGTTCTCCCGGTTAGTGATCGTCGGCACCATTGGCTTGTTGGTCGCGATAGGCGCTCTTTGTCAGTTGCCGCGCCGAGAACTGGTGCTTGGCCTTGACGGGCTTGAATACCGATCACCGTGGGGGAGGCATTCCTATCGTTGGTCGGACTTCTCAGGGTTCCGTGTTTTCAATCCTCGCTGGGCCTACCTCATGTGCGAGTTCGCGCATCAGTCGCATCGCCGTTGGTTTGTTCGACGTGGACTGATGATTACTGCTCCGATGGGCGTATCCAAACACGCGCTCAAGACGCTGCTGATCGCATGGCAGGCACGCGCGCTCTCCAACGCCTCGGCATCTGCCGCTGCATCCCCAGCGATGGAATCTGATCCGCGCCCGCGCGGACGATCGCTTCTCGACTACGCCTAGAGGATCATCCCGGGAGGCGGAATCCGGCTTTCGGAAAAGATCTCGACTTAGGGTTTCTAGCGCTCCCCGTCCGCCTCGAGGTCACGATCCAGAAACACCTGGTCGCGCAACGGGATGCCGTCGACGAGCAGCCCTTCCGCATAACCGGTCGCCGGGCCGAAGGCGTCGCGCACGATCCGCTCCATGCGAAACCCCTGCCGCTGGTAGAAGCGCAGGTTGCCGGTGTCGGCGGCGGCGGTGGAAACGATCAGGCGGCGCCCGCCTTGTTCGCGGCAGAGAGCCACCGTCGCCTCGACCAGCGCGCGGCCGATGCCCTCGCCTTGCCTTGCTTCGCCCACCGCCATGCTCTTCAGCTCGAACACGCCGGGGTCATCGGTCTCGATGACCTGCGCATGGCCGATGATTGCATCGCCATCGCGGGCCACCAAAACCTCGCCAAGCGCGATGTAGCCGGCAATCTGGACTGCGGAATCATCGGCCAGGGTAAAGAACGGCAGCAGCGCGGCGCGGTAGGCCTGGTAAGTCTCGACGTGCATGGGCAGAAATCAGGACCTGGACTTCGATGTGGTGACTGCCGCTACCAAATCGGAGTCTTTGTGTCGATACCTCTCGATTCGAGTATCCGGCCATCGGAATCGATCAAGGATTCATTGAAGTAATACAGCACGTCGGGGGTATCTTCGATAACATAGTTCATTTGAACGACAGAGGCGCCCTGCTCGATGATCTGGGCCCGCAACCACTCATGATTGGAATGCCGCGCAATGCAACAACCAGGGTTGGAGTTCACCAGATCAGCTGCGGACGCGTAGCTGATTGACCCCAATTGCCGCCTCGCCATTTTACCCGCAACAATCGCGATGAGCTGCTGATCGCTCAGCTTCTCTCGATTGCTGTAGGCTATAGTCCAGGATACCAGCCCGAGCAGCACGAGCAGGACAAGAGTGGAAATAGACCACAGGAATTTCTTCATCTTCTTCCTGACATGCCGCGCAAATCGATATCACACGCATCGACGAACCTGTCGATGGCCTGCCGCACAACCTTGGGCAAACCGTCCTCGAGCAGAACATCGCTTCTCGGCATGCCCCGCCGCGCCTTCGCAGGTCAGCACGGCGCGCGCTTGTCCGGGCTCTTCCAGCCCTGTAGCTGCATCGAAAGCTCGCTCGCCGCGTCTCACGGCGACACGCCCAACTCCTTCAGCGCGGCCTTGGCCGCGATGTACTCAGTGAAGCCCTTGGGACAATTGCTGACGGCAATCCGGTAAAGCCGCATGGCTTCATCACCGTGTCCCTGCAACCGGTCGAGTTCGGCGGTGTAGAAATTGGCGTCGCACAGCCTTCCGGTTCTTGCGTTTGCGTTCCGGGCTTCAGCCGCCGCCTCCAGTATATCGGCGGGCGCTTGCTCCCCAAGCAACATCCGAACCACCGGCGCCGGCCATTTCCTCATGTCGAGCTTGCCGATCGCGTCCTGCAAATGGCTGGCCGCTCCACCGCGCCGTTCGGCCATGTCCAGCCAGATCGCGAGGTAGGCATTGTCGGGCCTGAGCGAGGCCGCCTGTTCGAAATCGGCTTGCGCCTTGGGCAGCGCGCCGGAATAGAAATGGACAACGCCCCGCTCAAGATAAGCAAAGGCATATTTCGGATCGAGATTGATTGCCTGGTCGTAGTCGGCGATCGCATGCCCAGAATCGTCCTTCCGTGCCCATGCCATGCCTCGGTTGTAATAAGATGCGGCGGGTTTCGGATCGAGACTGATCGCCCGGTCGTAGTCGGCGATGGCGCGATCATTATCGCCCTCGGCAGCCCAGGCCCTTCCCCGGTTGTTGTAGGCGTCGGCGGATTTCGGATCGAGCCCGATCGCCTTGTCGTAATCGGCGATGGCGAGATCATTGTCGCCCTTGCCTGCCCAGAGCAATCCCCGTTCGATGTAGGGGGGCACATATTTCGGGTCGAACTCGATTGCCTGGGCATAGTCGGCGATGGCGCGCAGGACATCCCCCTTTTGTGACCAGACAAGACCGCGGCTGTACTGGATTCTGGCGTTCTTCGGGTCAAGGCCGATCGCCTGGTCGAAATCCGCGATGGCGTGGTCATAGTCCCCCTTCTGGAACCATGCGACGGCTCTGCCGTGATATGCGATGATCGACTTTGGCGAGATGCCGATGACCGCGCTGTAATCCGCGATGGCGCCGTCGAAGTCTTTTAGCACCAGCCGGGCAGTGGCACGTTTGATGTAGGCAAATTCGAGGCTACCGGGCAGCCCCTGCGAAGCCTCGATCATGCGGGTGCAGGCGGCAATCCGCGCCGCCGGATCGGCCGCACCACTGCTGGTGCAGTCGCTGACGGCAGCGAGCGCCGGCAGCCCCGAAACGACCAGGATCGCGAGCCCGGCCAGCAACCGCCGGGAAATCCCTTGCCGTTCTCGGATCAACCCGGCCTCCGCTTTGCGCGAGAGCCCTGAAGCCGGCTCACGGCGTCACGCCCAACTCGCGAAGCGCGGACCTGGCACCATCGTATCCGCCGAAGCCCTTGGAACAGTCGCTGATGACGGCGCGGTAAAGCCGCAGCGCTTCATCGTTCCGCCCCTGCAGTTGGCTGAGTTCGGCCGTATAGAAATTGGCCTCGCACAGCTGTCCGGTCTTCGTGGTCGCATCCGGATCGTCGGCTGCCTTGAGTGTATCGGCGGGCGTCTGCTCGCCAAGCAGCATCCGGATCACCGGTGCCGGCCATTTCGTCATGTCGACCTTGCCGATCCAGCCCTTCAAATGGCTGCCAACGCCGCTGCGCCGCTGGGCCAGGTCCAGCCAGATCGCGGAATACGCAAAGTCGGGCTTGAGCGTGGCCGCCTGTTCGAAATCGGCCCGCGCCTTGGCCAGCGCGCCGGAATAAAAATAGACGATACCCCGGTCATAATAGGTGGCGGCATTTTTCGGATCGAGGGAAATCGAATGGCTGAGGTCATCGATGGCACGGGCATACTCGCCCATGGCATTCCATACCAGGCCACGAAACTGGTAGTATATAGCGCGACGATCTGGATGAGACGTGAGCGGCGATCTGGATGAGATTCTCAGGTCGCGGTCACGTGCAAATTATCATGCTGATTGTCGCTGGCAAGGCCTTCATCTATTTCTGATTGCCGCTCCGCGACAAGTTCGTGTTTGTTCTTGATTGTCGCGTAAGAGGCTGGCCTGCCGCGCTGGCGTTTGGCTTCCATGGCGGATCTGCGCCGGTAGCTTTCGACGTTCATCTCGAAGATCGTTGCGTGGTGAACAAGTCGGTCCACTGCGGCGAGGGTCATGGCGGGGTCCGGAAAGATTCTGTTCCATTCTCCGAAGGGCTGATTGGCGGTGATCATGATGGAACGCCGCTCATATCTTGCGCAGATGAGTTCGAAGAGCACGCTCGTTTCGGCCTGGTCCTTGGTGACGTAGGCCAGATCGTCGAGGATGAGCAGATCGAACTTGTCGAGCTTGGCGATGGCGGCTTCGAGCTGCAGCTCTCGCCGCGCGATCTGGAGCTTCTGCACGAGATCGGTGGTTCGGGCGAACTGCACGCGCCAGCCGTTCTCAATGAGGGCGAGTCCGATCGCTGCCGCAAGATGCGACTTTCCGCCACCGGGTGGGCCGAACAACAGGATATTGGCGCCCTTGGCGAGCCAGCTGTCACCGGCGGTCATGGCCATGACCTGGGCCTTGGAGACCATGGGTACGGCGTCGAAGGCGAAGCTGTCGAGCGTCTTTCCGGGCGGCAGATGCGCTTCGGCCAGATGCCGTTCGATCCTGCGATGTGCCCGTTCGGCCAGCTCATGCTCGGCGATGGCCGAGAGGAACCGGGCGGCGGGCCACCCCTCTCTATCGGCCTGCTCGGCAAATTGCGCCCAGAGCGTCTTGATCGTCGGTAGCCGGAGTTCGTTGAGCATGATGCCGAGGCGGGCTTCGTCGATGGTGTGGGCGTTGCTCATGCGACGTCTCCCACATGGGTTGCCCCGATCAGGGCTTCATAGCCGTTAAGGGAAGCGAGTTGCACCAAGACGGTCGGCAGCCGTGCGGGGTCCGGGCCGAGGAGGGTTCGCAAGACGGCAATATCGGGCAGGTCGCCGGCGTCGAGGGTCTCGGTGAGTTGCTCGGCAAGCTCACGCTCGCAGCCTCGATCGTGGGCCAGCGCCAGCAGATCGACCATGATCTTGCACGCCTGCCTGTCCGGCAGCCGCTCAATGAGCTCGTCGAAGGCCCTGCGGTATTCCTGCCGCGGGAAGAGCTTGTCACGATAGACGAGATTAAGAAGCGCCATCGGCTTTTTGCGCAGGGAAATGGATGACGTGCCGATAGTTGACGACCTGATCGTGCCTCCCGTCGGCATGGCCTCGGCCCCTGGGCAGCGTCATCAGCTTTGTTCCTCCCATAAAGACCTCGAGGCGATCATCGAACAGGCGGATGCGAAGCCGATGTCCGATCAGGCGGGAGGGAACGGTGTAGAAGACCTTGCGCAAGGTGAAGCCGCCGGTCCGCGACACGGTGACGACCACCTCCTCGAAGTCGCTGGTCCGCTGGTCTGGAAGTTCCTGCAGTTGAGGGCGTTCGGCATCGATGCGCTTGCCATGATTGGCGTTGTGCCGGCTGACGATCTCGTCGATGAAGGCTCGATACGCGCCGAGATCGTCGAAATTTCTGCTGCCGCGCATCAGAAGGGCGTCACGGATGGCATCCTTGAGATGGCCATGGCTGCTTTCGATCGAACCGTTCTCGTGCGCGATGCCCTTGTTGTTGCGGGTCGGCGTCATGCGGTAGTGCGCGCAAAGCTCTTCGTAGCGATGCGTGAGATCCTCCTTCGCATCGGCGCTGAGGTTGCGGAAAGCCGCCGACAGGCTGTCGCTGCGATGATAGAGCGGCGCTCCCCCAAGCGACCACAGCGCGTTCTGCAGTCCTTCGGCCAGGGCCACGAAGCTCTCGCCGCCGAGAATGACATGGGTGTGTTCAAAGCCGGACCAGGCGAGCCGGAAGTGGTAGAGTAGATGATCAAGAGACTGGCCGGCGATCGACACGTCAAGGCTGCCCATGTCGGTAAAATCCGATAGCCCGAGTCGGCCGGGTTCGTGAAGCTGGCGGAAGATAACCTCCTGCTCTTCGCCGTGGATGGCACGCCATGACCGGATGCGCCGCTCCAGCGTTCGGCGAATGCCCGCGCTCAGTTCCGGGTGCCGCCGCAGCATCTCCTCATAGATGGCGACAACACGGATGCCTGGCGCCGCCTTCAAAAGGGGAACGACCTCGGCATCGAAGATATGCTCGAGAGGGTCAGGCCTCCGCCGGCCACGAGCCTTTTGCTTTTGCGATGGCAGGTGCGCGTCCGTCTTGATGCGATAGGCCGTCGCCCTGCTGATCGACGCCTTGGCGGCGGCGACCTCGATAGAATTGTTTTGTCGGTACTTCATAAAAAGCCTCGTCTGATGATCGGTTACATGGCGACCCGGCACAAAGATGGTTCTCCATTCCAGAAAACCACCAAGCTACCGGGCCGACCGCGATCATAAGACGCTGAAAAATTGCGCGGCGGCGGGGGTGTAACTCCGGTCGGGCTACGCCCTCCCTTCGTCACACCCCCGCCGCCGAGTCTCATCCTGATTGACGCTGAGTCTCACCTTGTTTGTCGCCGCGCAGGTAGTATCCGGGATTTGTCGGAGCCAGCGTGATTGCCTGGTTCAAATCGGCCATGGCGCGATCATTGTCACCCTTCTCGGACCATGCCCTGCCTCGGTTGAAATAAGAAATGGTATGTTTAGGATCGAGACCGATCGCCTGGTCGTAGTCGGCGATGGCAAGATCGACATCGCCCTTGCTTCCCCAGGCCAATCCTCGATTGTTGTAAGCTTCGGCGAATTTCGGATTGAGGTGGATCGCCTTGTCATAGTCGGCGATGGCAAGGTCAATCTCGCTTCTGCTGAACCGGACCAAGCCTCGGCCGTTGTAAGCGTTGGCATGTTTCGCATCGAGGCTGATTGCCTTGTCAAAGTCAGCCAGGGCCTGGTCGAATTCACCCTTGTGCGCATGGGCCACTCCCCGGTTCACATAGGAATTGGCCCCCTGAGGATTGAGGCTGATGGCCTGATCGTAGTCGGCGATGGCGCGGTCATTGTCGCCCTTCGTCAGCCACAGCACCGCCCGGCTGACATAGGCGTAGGTGTGTTTCGGATTAAGCGTGATTGTCTCGTCGTAATCGGCGAGCTCTCCATCCTTGTCGCCGGCCTTGCCTCGCGTGAAGCCGCGCTCGTAGTAGGCCTCGGCCCGTTTTGGATCATTGGCTATCGCCATGTCGAAGTCAGCGACAGCCCTTTGATAGTCGCCTTTCTTGCCCCAGACGGAGGCGCGATTCATATAGGCATTGACGGTTTTCGGATCTTGGCTGATTGCCTTGTCGTAGTCGGCGATGGCGCGGTCGTAATCGCCCTTGCGTTCCCAGATGACACCTCGGGCATTATACGCATCGGGCCTCGTGGTGCCGAGGTCGATGGCCCGCTGGAGATCGGCCAGGGCCCTGACATCATCGCCCTGGTGAATCCAGGCCAAGCCCCGGCGGACGTAATATTCGGCGATGCCCGGGGTTAGCTCGATTGCCTGGTCATAGTCGGCAATGGCGCGTTGATAGTCCGAGCCCCAGCCATTGCCGCGCATGAAATAAGCGGTGCCGCGCATGTTGGCGCCCGCTGTCGCGTCATTGATGATTTGCGTGCAGGCGGCGATTTGCCGGGCACCGCCACCGGCCTGGCCAGCGCATTCAGCGTGGTTCTGGTCAAGCGAGCCAAAACCCGTCAGGGCCAGCAGGACGGCAACACCCGCGAGCGCCCGACACAAGAGCCTGTGCCATCCTCTTCCCGACGCCATCATCTTGCCTCCCCATCATCGATAACCTCGTCAGCGGCCCTCACTGCGTCACCCCCAACTGGCGCAGTGCGGCCTTGGCCGCATGGTATTCGTCGAAGCCTTTGGGACAGTCGCTGATGGCGACCCGGTAAAGCCGCAGCGCTTCATCGTTTTGCCCCTGCAGCCGGCTGAGTTCGGCCGTATAGAAATTGGCCTCGCACACCTGTCCGGTCTTCGTGGTCGCATCCGGATCTTCGGCTGCCTTGAGTGTATCGGCCGGTGTCTGCTCGCCAAGCAGCATCCGGATCACCGGCGCCGGCCATTTCGACATGTCGACCTTGCCGATCCAGCCTTTCAAATGGCTGCCCACGCCGCTGCGCCGCTGGGCCAGTTCCAGCCAGATCGCGGAATAGGCAAAGTCGGGCCTGAGCGTGGCCGACTGTTCGAAATCGGCCCGCGCATTGGCCAGCGCTCCGGAATAGAAATAGGCGATCCCCCGGTAGAAATAACCGGTGTTATTGTTCGGATCGACGGAAATCGAATGGCTGAAGTCATCGATGGCGCGGGGATACTCGCCCATGTCGACCCATAGCTGGCCACGGCCTTGGTAATATTCGGGATTTGTCGGAGCCAGCGTGATTGCCTGGCTCAAATCGGCCATGGCGCGATCATTGTCACCCTTCTCGGACCATGCCCTGCCTCGATTGAAATATGAAATGGTATGTTTCGCATCGAGACCGATCGCCTGGTCGTAGTCGGCGATGGCGCGGTCGTCATCGCCTTTGGCGGCCCACAGCAGGCCTCGGTTGTTGTAGGCATCGACGATCTTCGGATCGAGGCTGATTGCCTCATTGTCGTCGGCCAGCGCGCGGTCATTGTCGCCTTTGTGCGCCCATGCGATACCTCTGTTGTAGTAAGGGAGGGCATGTTTTGCATCGAGGCTGATCGCCTTGTCGTAGTCGGCGATGGCGCGGTCATAGTCGCCCTTGGCAGCCCACGGCAAACCTCGATTGTTATAGGCATTGGCTATTTTGGGATCGAGGTTGATCGCGTGGTCGTAGTCGGCCATCGCGCGGTCATTGCCGCCTTTGTTTGCCCATATGATGCCTCGGTTGAAATAGGCGAGCGGAGATTTCGGATCGAGACCGATCGCCTGGTCGAAATCCGCCATGGCGCGATCATTGTCGCCCTTGGCACCCCACAGCAGGCCTCGATTGTAATAGGCATTGGCGTTTTTGGGATCGAGGCTGATCGCCTGGTTGTAATCGGCCATCGCGCGATCACCGTTGCGCTTGTGTGCCCACACCAGCCCTCGATTGCTGTAGGCGGCGGCGTATTTCGGATCGAGGCTGATCGCCTGACCGTAATCGGCCATCGCGCGATCATTATCGCCCTTGTCAGCCCACAACAGGCCTCGATTGTTGTAGGCGGCGGCGTATTTCGGATCGAGGCCGATGGCCTGATCGTAGTCGGCGATGGCGTGGTCATAGTCGTTCTTGTTCCCCCACGCGATGCCTCGGTTGTAATAGGAAATCATGTGTTTCGGATCGAGGCCGATCGCCTGGTCATACGCGGCGATGGCCCGGCCATTGTCACCCTTGGCAGCCCACAACAGGCCTCGATTGTTGTAGGCATCGACTATTTGGGGATCGAGGCTGATCGCCTGGTCGTAATCCGCCATCGCGCGATCGGTGTCGCCCTTGTATTCCCAGGCGATGCCTCGGTCGTAGAACACCTTGCCGTCTTTCGGATCGAGTTCGATCGCCTGGTCATAGTCGGCAATGGCACGGTCATAGTCTGGCTTTGACGCAAAGCCATTGCCGCGCATGAGGTAGGCGGTCGCTCGCCTGTCCGCGCTTGCGGCCTCATCATCGATGATTTGCGTGCAGGCCTCGATTTGCCGGGCGGAACCGACGGCTTGACCGACGCAGTCGGCAAGATTCTGGTCAAACGGGTTACAGCCCGCCAGCCCCAGCGATACGACAAGGCCCGCCAGCCCTAAAAGCCAACGCCATTCGCGGACCCGCGCGATCCGATTGTCCAGCGAGAATCCCGGGCCGTGACCCTGCGCGGAAAGAATGCCCGGAGCTATCGAAGCGGCAAGTGGAGCGACAGGCGACAACCGGACCTTCCGCCCAATCTCAAGCAGAAATTCGCTCACCAGAAATACCATGCACCCCGCCCCCTCGCCGACAGCGGAATGCCAAGTATTGCAATCAGCAGCCGCCGCGATGATGTTTAGCGGCGGTCGAAAATTCTTTCCAAGCACTTCCAGGTGATCTGCGGGCGCACGGGTGAGCGCAACATCGGCCAGTTGATGCCCAGTTCGAGCCGTTTCGGCAGCGAAGGAGCGTCTCTAATCTAGCAGGGCATCGATGGCGGCGGCCTTGGTGGACGTCACAATGCGCCTGTGTTGCCGGCGGCGCTACTCGGTCGGCTCGGCCGTCATTTCCGCTTCGATCCCGGTAACCGTCGTGGTGCTGCCACCGCTATTGCCCACCACATAGATGCGGCTGGCCGGATCGTAGGTGATCGTGACACGTTCGCCCGGAGCAAGATCATGCAGCCGCGCCCCGGGAACGAACCTGAATTTCCGCCCGTCCGGCAGTGTCGCCACTCCGTCTTTCCACCGCCGGCGGCCGCGAAATCGGGCTTCGATTCGAATGCTGGTGCGCACGCCCAAGGGAAACAGATTCCTGGCCAGAACACGCTTTTTCATGAACACCCCCCGGTGCTGTTGCGCGACGGCACTTGGCCCTCGCTTGACGAACTTCAACCTAAAATGGGGGCAAAGCCGGCGGCACGCATCCCCCAGATGGGTGATTTCGGCACCATTTCTGTGTTTCCGCCACCATTTCTGGGCGGTTCTGACACAAGCCGGCGGCTCGGGCCTTGATGGCGCCCACAAACGCATCAGAGGCGGACGAACCGGCCGAGGCTCGCATAGTTCTTGCGCGGGCCCTTGACCCGCCACGCCTCGGTCCATTCGTGCGGTCCGCGAAAGAAGAAACGCCCGGCATAGAGATCGGCGCCGCAATCGTGCCGCACGCTCTGCGAAGCACGCCCGTCAAGGCTGATGAAGTCGGAACCGTCGGCGCGAAGGACTGCAAGGACATCCCCGCGCCTCTCCAGCCTGTAGCTCCGGCTCGCCGACAGCGCACGCTCACCGAGGCGGACTTCGCCGCTTTCCGCGAACCCATCCGCCGTCACGACAGCCTGCCCGGAAAACGCGCAGCTTGTGCCGGCCCGGAAGTCGATCACCGTACGGCGAACCTGCCAGGAGCCGAGGAGGACATCCGCGTGCCATGCCGGCGCGTCGCCTGTGACAGGCCCATCGTTCATGGAGACTTCCTATTGGTCAAATAGGTGTGATCAGCATTATATCCGTAATAATATAGCGCTCCGCTTCGTATCCAGCTTCAGGCACAAGGGCGACGATGGGAAGACGACATATGATCGCAAGTCGGCTGGCTTTGATGAAACGAACCGCCCGCACCGGCGCGCAACCGCTCCCGGCGCACGGCGCCTGACACTGGAAAGCTCTCAAACATGATCCTGTTCCTGCTTGCCTATCTGGGTGGCGTGCTGACCATTGTCAGCCCCTGCATACTGCCGGTGCTGCCCTTCGTCTTCGCCCGCGCCGACAAGCCGTTCGTCAAGAGCGGCCTGCCGATGCTGGTCGGGATGGCCGCCACCTTCGCCGTCGTCGCCACGCTTGCCGCCGTCGGCGGCGGCTGCGGCGGCGCCATCACCTACCGCTTCCACGCCCGCGACCTGCATCTGGTGCTGGGCCCATCAGCAGACGGCAAGCCGGTGCGCTTCAAGGTCACCGTCGACGGTCACACGCCGGGTGGCGACCACGGCACGGATATCGACGCGGACGGTAATGGCACGGTCACCGGCCAGCGGCTGTATCAGCTGGTGCGGCAGAGCGGGGCTGTGAGCGACCGGCTGTTCGAGATCAAGTTCCTGGATTCCGGCGCGCAGGCGTTTGCGTTTACGTTTGGGTGAGGTGGGCGGCCCTCTGCGGGGGTTAGCGCCCTACGGCGCCCCCCTCCGCCCCGCCGGACATCTCCCCCTAAGAGTCTGACTCATAATATTTCTGATGGATATCATGGATTTGCGATGCGCCGTGTCATGAGTTGAACGGATGCGAGGAGCAGCCAAGCCGTGGAGCTTTCGATGGTCTGCTCGAAGTCCTTGGACAGGCGTCGGTTGCGGCCGAACCAGGCGAAGGTTCGTTCCACCACCCACCGGCGCGGGAGCAGGACGAAGCCTTTTGCGGCGTCGGATCGCTTGATGATTTCGAGGGTCCAGCCACCTTTTCCCCTGAGCGCGGTCTGGAGTTTTTCACCGGCGTAGCCGCCATCGGCGAAGACGTGGCGCAGCCAGGGAAAGCTTTCCCGAATAGAAGCCAGAACCTCGGGGGCGCCGTCTCGGTCCTGGATGTCAGCGGTATGGACGATCGCGCCGACCAGCAGGCCCAAGGTGTCGGTCAGGATATGGCGCTTTCGGCCTTTGATCTTCTTGCCCGCATCGTAGCCACAAAGCCCGCCGCTTTCAGTGGTTTTCACGCTTTGGCTGTCGATTACGCCGGCGCTGGGCGACGCCTCCCGACCTGCGGCGACACGCACGGCCATCAGCAGCAGGTGGTTGATCGTGTTCCAAAGGCCGCTGTCGCGCCAAGCGTAGAAATAGCGCTGCACCGTCGATACCGGCGGCAAGTCCCTGGGCAGCATTCGCCAAGGCAGACCGCTACGCAGCACATAAAACACGCCCTCCATGATAGACCGCTGCGACCATTTCGGCGGGCGGCCAAGCGCCGAGCGAGGCGGAAGCAGCGGTTCCAGAACCATCCATTCCGCGTCCGTCAAATCGCTTGAATAACGTAGTCCCTTTCGAGCATGCTTGGCGCGGGTGATATCAGTCCACATGTGATGCTCCGTCGAGGCTTCGCAACTCCGATTGAATCACAAGTCATTGATATCACCCAACTTCTTTTTGGGTCAGACACTAAGGGGGAGATTGGCAGTTGTGGTGCCGAGCCTCGTCCTGCAACGTTTGAAAATTGGCGAAAACCAAAGTGACAGCCAATCTCCCCACTGGAGGGGGAGATGTCCGGCAGGACAGAGGGGGGCGCCGTAGAGCGCTGCCTTGCCGACGACGCTCCCCCTCACCCCACCTTCGGCATCGTCGCCATATCGATCACGAACCGATACCGCACGTCGCTCTTCAGCATCCGCTCATAGGCCTCGTTGATCTCGTCCATGTCGATCATCTCGATGTCGGAGGCGATGCCGTGCTCGGCGCAGAAATCCAGCATCTCCTGCGTTTCGGCGATACCGCCGATCATCGAGCCGGCGAATGTCCGCCGCCCCGGGATCAGGCTGAAGGCGCTGACCGAGAGCGGCTTTTCCGGCGCGCCGACCTGGACCAGCGCGCCATCGCGCTTCAAAAGGTTGAGATAGGCGTTGATGTCGTGGTCGGCGGCGACGCAATCGATGATCAGGTCCAGCGACCGGCTTGCAGCCGCCATCTGCGCCGCGTCCTTCGAGATGATGACGGCATCGGCGCCGAGCTTGCGCGCATCTTCCGCCTTGTCGGGCGAGGTGGTGATCATGGTGACATGCGCGCCCATGGCATGCGCGATCTTGACGCCCATATGGCCGAGCCCGCCCAGGCCGACGATACCGACCGATTTGCCGGGACCCGCCTTCCAGTGGCGCAGCGGCGAATAGGTGGTGATGCCCGCGCACAGGAGCGGAGCCGCCGCCGCCAGATCGAGCGAGGCGGGAATGCGCAGCACGTAGCGGTCGTCGACGACGACATGGCTGGAATAGCCGCCAAACGTATGCGCGCCCTCGCCCATCTTGGTGTCCGGCGCATTGTAGGTGCCGGTCATGCCGTTTTCGCAGAACTGCTCGAGCCCTTCGGCGCAGCTGGCGCAAGCGCGGCAGCTGTCGACGATGCAGCCAACGCCGACCGTGTCGCCAGTCTTGAAGGCGCTGACTTCGGAACCGACGCGGTTCACGCGCCCGACGATCTCGTGACCGGGAACGGCCGGATACATGGTGTTGCCCCACTCGCCGCGCGCCGTGTGCAGGTCGGAATGGCAGACCCCGCAGAACAGGATTTCGATCTCGACATCACGCGGTCCGGGATCACGGCGGTTGATGGTGAAGGCATGCAGCGGCGTGGTGGCGTCTTCGCATGCAAAGGCGGCGGCTTTGAACATGGTGGTCTCCAGATGGGAGGAATTGGCAGGAATGACAGGGGGTGTCATGAGGCGATCGTTGGCGATCAAAGCAGATATATGTGACAAACCGCGCATCAACAGTGCCGCGGCGCAAAAGGCCCAAAGTGCCGCAGCGCTGTGGGCCATTGAGACGATAGCCTCATCGCTGTATCTGCTTGAATACATCGCGAGGGAGACGAGGACAACATGGAACAACCGACCAGTGACGACCATGAAGCAGCGCGCACGCAAGCGCTGCGGGGCGCGGAGCGCATGGCGTTGAACCTGCTTGATGCGATCGAGGAGGCGCAGTTCATCAAGGCCGGTCGCACCGAGCGCGAGATCGAACTGGATATCCGGGCGCTCGCCAGGGAAAAGTTCGGCATCGAGCGCGACTGGCACAAGCGCATCGTGCGCGCCGGCATCAACACGCTGTCCACCGCCGCCGACAATCCGCCCATCCGCATGGTGGAAGACGACGACATCGTCTTCCTCGATCTGGGTCCGGTGCTGGAAGAGTGGGAAGCCGATGTCGGCCGCAGCTACGCGGTGGGCGAGGATCCCCGCAAGCACGCGCTCTGCCAGGACCTGCCGCGCCAGTTCGAGATCGTGAAGCGCCACTTCGAGGAAAGCCCGGGCATCACCGGCGCCGAACTCTACGATTTCGCCTGCGCCTCGGCGGAAGCAGCCGGCTGGACATTCGGCGGCAAGATCGCCGGCCACATCGTCGCCGAGTTCCCGCACGCCCGCATTCCCGGCGTCAAGCAACTCCACCACGTCAGCCCCGAAAACCCCGAGCCGATGCGCAACCCCGACGCCAATGGCCGTGTGCGGCACTGGATCCTGGAAATCCACCTCGTTTCGCCCGACGGCGCCTTTGGCGGTTTCTACGAGAGGCTGCTGGAGGGCTAAGGCGCGACGCAACTGCCGCGCGGCTGCGGAATGCCGCGAAGCGCCGGCCGGATATTCCAACCCCTAGGCAACAGCCACGATCACATGTGCCTGGATTTTGGCGGCAACCTCGCCGCTGCCGTGCCTGCGTGCGATCGCGGACGCGGCGTGGTCGGTCGCGGCTTCCAATTTTCCCGCGTCCCTGGCCTCGATTTCGCTGCGCAGGACCGTTCCCTGGCAATAGGCGACGGCGGGAAGGCGCGGCGAGGATGCGCGGCTTTGTTCGGCTCTCGTCTCGATCGCCACGCGGGAGAAACCCGCGTCCTCCAGATCGCTACGGATCAGTGCGGTATCGTGGTAGCCGTGCGGCGTGCGTGCCAGAAAGCGCGGCGGATCGTTCGGAAAAATCTCCGCCAGCGCATTCGTCACATCATCGGCGAACACATTCTCCTCGATGCGGTCCCATACGTTGAACAGGAAATGTCCCCCGGGCTTCAAGACTCGCCTTGCTTCGCGGTAGCCGGATGGGCGGTCGGGAAAGAACATCGCGCCGAACTGACAACAAACGAGGTCGAAGGCCGCATTTTCAAATGGCAGCGCCAGGGCATCCGCCTGTCGCCACGTGATGCGACTGTCTGGAGCCTGTCGCGAAGCGGCATGGTCGAGCATCGGCTGGTTGAGGTCGGTTACCGTATAGCTGGCGCCGGGAGACAGTCTTGGCGCCAATGCGCGTGTGACAACCCCGGTTCCCGCGGCGATTTCCAGAACGGCACTTGGCGAGAAGGACGCTGCCCGTTGTGCAAGATCGGCGGCGAACGGCTCGAAAATCAACGGCACCATATAGCGGTCGTAGTTTTCCGGAATCGAGCCGGCGAACACCTTGTCCGTTTCCAACATCGCTATCACCCGCCGTCCGTTTGATGGCCCGCGAGACTAGCACATAATTGTGCGCTCTGGTCGTTTTCGACCGAAAGGCGTCCAGCAGATCGCCTGGATGGTGCCGGCTTCGCCGCAATCGCCACAGGCCAGATCCTCCATCGCCCAGATCGTCCATCGTCATGAGAGGTGGAACCTTGCGCGGCAACTCAAGGCTCGGTCATGGAAATTCTCGTATGGAACAACTGGATCGGCTACATCTTTAGCCGGCTATCCGTTGTCACTATCACCAGCGTCGTATCCATCATGACGTCGAGAAAACATCGATTACTGTTGCGCTTCTGGTTTTCGATTTTGAATACTGATGCAAGATGATCGGCGACGGATCGGACCACAGGTCCTCGAACGACCGATAGCGCGTGAGGGTCAGCCATATTGGCTCTCCCGCGAAAACGGGCCATTTGCCCGGCGTGGACGGGGCGTCTTCATCTGCCGAGGCAGGCAGGTTGCCACCGCACCCGATCAGGGCGCAGGTGACCAGGCCCATGAGCCGCTGAAACCTCATCCGCTTTCCAATTCGCCATCGATGTTTGCAATATCCATCCCGCATTTTCCGAAAATACGCCCTCACCGCCTGCATCTGCATTTTAACTTTATTTCAGCAACCGTGCCGCCTGGCAGCAGGAGGCGGCTAAAATATCTGGTTGTGTCTGGAGAAGCGGCCCGGCGAATGCGCTCAGCGGCGGCGGTGCTTGCCGTGGCGCGGGACTTCTTCCGCCGCATGATGGACGTACTCGAACAGCTCGCGCTTACCATGGTCGCGGCGACCCGCGCCAACAAATCCGTCGCTTTCGACCGGGCACGCGGCCATGGCGGCGACAGGGGTTGCCGGTGCCGCCGCCCAGCGTGGGCGCAAGGCTGCGCCCACTCGCAATGACGACCCGCGCTGAAATCGCCGATCTTCCCGGCCCGCGTGACCGAGGTCAGGCCTGAAAGCCCAGACAGATGGCGCCGGCGGCAACCACGGCGCAGGCGGCGATGCGCCGCGCTGTCAGTTGTTCGGCCAGGAACAGCCAGCCGATCAGCGCCGCGAACACCACGCTGGTTTCGCGTAGCGCGGTGATTGGCCCGGCCGGGCCAAGCGCGAACGCCGCCACCACCACGCCATAGGCGATGAGTGCGACGATGCCGCCGCCGAGCGCTTTCCAGGTCTCGGGCGAGCCGATGTCCACGCGCAGCCGCCCGCGAAACAGCACGAAGGCCGCCGGCAGGAGAGCACCGTAGAACACCAGCACCCAGGCGGTGTAGGCTCCGGCATGGCCGGCCTGCCGGACCCCGATCGCGTCGACGGTGGCATAGCCGGCGATGATCGTGCCTGTCGCCAGCGCGAACAGCATGGACGAGGTCGCCGCCCTGCCCTTGCCCAGCGACAGGCTCATCATGCCGAGGGCGACGAGGCCGACGCCGACGGTTTGCGGGGAACTCAGACGCTCGCCGGCGAACAGGAACCCGCCAAGCGCCACCAGCAGCGGCACCGTTCCGCGCACGATGGGATAGACCTGCCCCAGTTCGCCATGGCGATAGGCGGCGACCAGGAAGAAGCTGTAGCCGACCTGCAGCCCGGCCGAGAGGATGATGTAAGGCCATGCCGAGGGCGCTGGCAGCGGCAGCAAAAGGGCAAAGGGGATGGCGATGATAGTGCTGGAAAAACTCATAACGGTGACCGTCCACAACCTGTCGGCGCCGGTGCGCAGGAAGGCGTTCCATGTCGCGTGCAGGACCGCAGCCGACAGCGCCAGGCCGATGACGACAGCGCTCATGACGACGCGGCCGCTTCAGCGAGCAGGCTGAGGGCTGCTTTGCGGGCATCCCCGATGGCCGAGGCCTGCCCCATCCGTGCCAGCAGCGTCGCACCCTCGATCAGCATCAGCAGCGCCGACGCCAGGCTTTCGGCCTGTTCGGTCGGCATGACCTCCTGAAGTAGCTGTCTCATGCGCAGCCGCAACCCGTTCTTCTGAGCCGCGACCGCCTGGAAGATCGGATGGCGGGGATCGCCGAATTCGGCGAGCGCATGGGCAAACAGGCAGCCATGGAAATCCGGGCGTCGCACCCAGCGCCCATACCAGTCGAAGATAGTGATGATCTTGTCGCCGGGCGTCGCATCCTGCCCGGCCAGTTCGTCGAGCTGGCGGTCGAAACGCCGCGCGCGCCAGTCCAGCACCTCGACAATCAACCCGTCCTTGCTGGGGAAATGCCGGTACATGGTCATCTTGGCCACCTCGGCCTCGGCGATGATCCGGTCGATGCCGGTGGCGTGAAAGCCGTCGCGCTTGAACAGCCGGTAGGCCGTGTCGACGATATGCTGGCGCTTTTCAGGATTGCCGTAGGTCATGTTCATGATGCAAGCCGTAAGTGGTGAGACAGGTCTGTATCAATAGCGATTGAAGCATCGTGCGTCAACCGCACCACGCGGCGACGGAAGGAAGCGCGGCCTGGCCTTGATCCACATCAAGGTGGCCCTGTGACGGAGCGGATAGCGAAACTATATCAAGCTCAGCCCCACAAGGCTCCCGCCACCCCAAGGGCGCGCATCGGCACTTGAATGCCCCCTTGCACAACAGGTCGCATCATCATGTACAAGCATCTGCTTATCGCCACCGACGGATCGGAACTGGCCGAGAAGGGCGTCGCCCACGGCCTGACGCTGGCCAGCGGCCTCGGCGCCGCCGTTACCTTCGTCAACGTCACCGAGCCGTTCCCGATCTTCGCCTGGGGCGGCGCCATGGTCGGCTATGCCGCCGGCGACGAGCTCGCCGCCTACGAGGAAGGCGCGCGGCAGTACGCCAAGGAGATGCTCGGCAAATGCAAGGCATCTGCCGAAGCGCTGGGCGTGTCCGCCAAGGTCCTGCATGTCGAAAACGGGAAGCCCGCCGAGGCGATCCTGGAACTGTCGCAGAATCTGGGCTGCGACCTCATTGTCATGGCCTCGCATGGCCGCCGCGGACTGGGAAGGCTGCTGCTGGGAAGCCAGACGGCGGAAGTGCTGTCCTATACCGAGATTCCGGTCCTGGTGGTTCGCTAGGGGCAGGACCAGTCACCCAACCGAAGCGAAAGGTGGCGGCTCCGCTCCTCGCGGAGCCGAGTGCGTCACAGCCAAGCGACTTCGGCTTGCAAAATAGGCAGAGGCTGTTCTGAAACCCAGTCAGCGCATCAATTTCCCGCAATTGTTGTTGTCGTTCTTCACCCATTCAGGTGTCAGCTTGGCAAACAGCGGGTCCGGGATATTCACGGATAGGGAGGCCGACCTACGGCCTGTCCGACTGGCAAACGCGCATACGAATCCTAGCTGCAGTATCATTTCAAGGGTTGCATGTACGCATCTAGCAGGCTGTGGAAAAAGGATCGGAGATACCCGTTTTGAATCTGATTTATGCTCGATCCGATTCTGATACGTTCCGTGAACAAAACAGTTTTCAACAGCCTGCCAGACGAGCAATCAAGCACAGGGCCTGCCAACCATGACGGATAGAGCCACGGTATCTGCAACGCCGGAGCCCCCAATTTCCGACCCTGTCGCTCGTGCTACCTCCCCAGGCTCCGGTACCTTGCCGAACGGCGGCTTCGCCACCCTCGTACCCGAACTCCGCGTTTCTGATGTGCGGGAAAGCCTAATGTTCTGGTGCGGCTTGTTGGGCTTCGAGGTTGCCTATGATCGCCCCGCCGCCCGGTTCGCCTACCTTAACCGGAACCTCTTGCAGGTAATGCTATGCGAACGGAACGGATATTGGGAACCGGACAAGATGCAACGTCCCTTCGGTCGGGGGATCAATCTCCAGATGACTGTTGAACGACATGCACCGATACTGTCAGCGCTTGCGGCAGCGAATTGGCCGCTTTATGAGCAGCCAACCGAGGCTTGGTATAGGGTTGGGGACTGTGAGCGCGGACAGCGGGAGTTCCTCGTGCAGGACCCAGACGGCTATTTATTGCGATTCATCGAGGATCTGGGACTACGTTCGCCAATCATCCAATCGTCGCGAAACGCTTGAGCATGACCGCAATCGGCCGACCCGACCTCAGCGATATCCACGCCGGCGACTGGGTCGATCGCCGGTTGCCTTCGGCGTGGCGGCCCTACACGAGGCTGGCACGGCTGGACCGGCCTGTCGGCGTGTGGCTGACGCTCTTTCCCTGCCTGGCCGCACTCATCCAGGCCTCGCATGGATTTCCCGCGCTCTGGCAGTTGATCGTCTTCTGCCTCGGCGCCCTGCTGATGCGAAGCGCCGGCTCCACCGTCAACGACATCGCGGATCGCAACTTCGACGCGCATGTCGAACGCACGCGCTTCCGCCCCCTGGCCAGCGGCCAGCTCCGCACCCGTCAGGCCATTGTCTTTCTGGTTGTCGAGCTTGCACTCGCCGCGTCGCTGCTGTTTTTCCTGAGCCCCTATACGCGCCTGATCGCATTCTGCGTGCTGCCGCTCGTCTTCATCTATCCGCTCTGCAAGCGCTTCACCCACTGGCCCCAGGCGGTGCTGGGCGCTGCGTTCAATTGGGGAATGCTGATGGCATGGGCTGAGGTGACCGGCCATGTGCCTGCCGGAGCGGTCATCATGTGGATCGGCGCCATCGCATGGCAGATCGGCTATGACACCGTCTACGCCTATGTCGACGTGAAGGACGACACCCGCCTCGGCCTGAAATCGACGGCGATCCTGTTCGGTCGCAGAGGCAAGAGCTGGGTCGGCCTGTTCTACGCCTTCACCGTCGCATCATGGTCGCTGGGCGGCTGGCTGTCGGGCATGTCGCTGCCCTACGCCGCCGGAATGGTCGTGATCGCCGCCCATCTCGCCTGGCAAACCCAGCGTATCGACCTGCAGCGCCCGGAACTGAATTTCAGGCTTTTCCTGTCGAACATCCTGACCGGCATGCTCCTGGCATGCGCGGCGCTGGCAGGCACATGGTAGGCCGGCACCGCGGCAGGGCGACCGCTCAGGTTTCGTAGAGTCCGCAAGGAAGCGCTGTTGTCGTCACTCGACCACTTCATCGTGATCCTCAGCACGGCGTAGAGCCCACTCCTCGGCGCTGCGCGTTCCCGACCCTTCCCAGACGAAGATGCCAACACCGTTGACGCAACGGCTTCGCTCCACTATAGAACCAATTAGTTCCAGAACTAATTGGTTCCGCAATGGCCGTTGAATTCTCCCTTGACCATACATTCGCGGCACTCGCCGACCCCACGCGCCGGGCCATTCTTGCCCGGCTGCTCGACGGCGAGGCATCGGTCGCCGAACTGGACTTGCTTCGGTAAAGTGGAGAGCGGGTTGCTCATTCGGCGGCGTTTCGCTCGAACTGCATCGGGCTGATGTAGTCGAGCGCGGAATGCCGCCGGATGGGATTGTAGAAGCCGTCGATATATCGGGCAATGGCGGCTTGGGCATCGGCGCGGGTAAGGAAAGAGGTGCGCCAGATCAGTTCAGTTTTCAGCGTCTTGAAGAATGTTTCGACCATGGCGTTATCAAAGCAATTGCCCTTGCCTGACATTGAGATGATGACGCCGGCGGCACGCAATTCGGCTTGGTAGTCGATAGAACAATATTGGCTGCCGCGGTCGGAGTGGTGAATGAGGCCGGGTTCCGGCTGCCGCATGACGAACGCCTTGTTGAGCGCTGCCAGAGCCAGGCTGCGGTGTAGCCGGTTGCCAGCAGCCCAGCCAACGACCTTGCGGGCAAACAGATCGATGACGACAGCAAGGTACAACCAGCCCTCCCGCGTCCAGATGTAGGAGATGTCGGCACCCCATTTCTGGTTGGGACCAGTGGCGGCAAAATCCTGGTCGATGACATTGGGGGCAACCGGAAAGGCGTGTTCGCTGTCCGTCGTGCGCTTGAACCGCCGCTTCTGTCTTGCCTGGAGGCCATTCTCCCGCATCAGACGCGCCGTTCGTCGCCGGCCAATGGCAAAGCCATTGTCTTGCAGTTCCCGCGTCATGCGCGGGCTACCATAGGTTCCGTTCGACAGCGCGAACGACGATCGCACATGCGCCAGCATTATCATGTCGTCGCGCTGCCGGCGGCACGCCGGCCGGCGCCCCCAGGCAAAGTAGCCGCTCGGGCTGACACCCAGCGTCGCGCACAAACGGTCCACAGGGAAATCCTTCTTCGCCTGGTCGATGAGCGCGAACCTCACCGACTTCCCTCCTTGACGAAAAAAGCCGTCGCCCGTTTCAAGATATCCCGCTCCTGCCGAAGGATTTCATTCTCCCGCCGCAGCCGTTTCAATTCAGCGGCGACATCAGCATCAGGCGGACGCCCAGGATCGCCCATCTCACGATCCAGCTGCCGACCCATCCATCGCGTCAGCGTCGAGAAACCAACACCAAGATCCTCCGCGATCTGCCGCTTCGTCCGACCGCTCGTTCGCACAAGGCCAACCGCCTCCGCCTTGAACGCATCCGTAAACTGTCTCTGTTTCGTCATCGAGGTCGCCTTTCATCAGAAGGAAACTCTCCACTTTTTCGGGGCAAGTCCATGGTGGGGCATCAAGGACTGCACCATTCCGTATTGCGTGCTTGATGTCAGCGTCGGCGGCCGCTGGCGCATCGACATGCGCACGCTGAGCGGCGCGCTCTATCGCAACCAGGGCAGCTATCTCGAAATCGTCGAAAACCAGCGGCTGAGCTATAGCGACGAGCCGGATCCTGAAATCCGCGAATGGGCCGGCAAGCCGCCGGGACAAAGCCGCCATGCCGTCACCTTCAAGCCCGACGGCAAGCGAACCCACGTCCATTTCGAGGTGACGCTGGCCAGCCCCGCCGACCGCGAGCGCCTGCTGGCGCTGGGCATGCGCGACGGCTGGACGCAGAGCTTCGACAGGCTGGAAGAGCTGATAGATCAGGGAGGCGATCATGCTGGCTGAAAACGCCCGAACCCCGACGACCCAAGCCGTCCTGTCGAGGGATGGAACGCCGATCGCCTGCGAACGCCGGGGCCAGGGCCATCCGCTGATCCTCATCGATGGCGCGCTCTGCTCGCGCACCATGGGCCCGAGCGGCCCGCTGGCCAAGGCGCTCGAAAACAGCTTCACCGTGTTCCGCTACGACCGGCGTGGCCGTGGCGACAGCGGCGACACCGCGCCCTACGCGGTCGAGCGCGAGGTCGACGATATCGAGGCGGTGCTGCGGGCGGCCGGCGGCAAAGCCTATGTCTGGGGCATGTCGTCGGGCGCCATGCTGGCGCTGATGGCGGCAACCCGCCTGCCCGGCATCAGCAAGCTCGCGCTCTACGAAGCGCCGCTGATCGTCGATGACAGCCACGAGACCACGCAGGCCGACTGGGCAACGATCAATCATGCCATAGCCGAAGGCCAGCGCGGCGATGCCGTGACCGCCTTCCTCAAATCGGTGGGCATGCCCAGTCTACTCATCTTCTTCATGAAGCTGACGCCTATATGGCCGAAGCTGAAGGCGGTGGCTGATACCCTGCCCCATGACGGCGCCATCGTCGCCGGCGATCAACTCGGCAAACCGCTGGACCCGGCACGCTGGGCCTCGGTGAACGTGCCGATATTGGTGACCGACGGCGGCAAGAGCCCGGCATGGATGCGGCATGGCAACAAGGCGCTGGCCGACGCTCTACCCAAGGCTAGCTACCGAACGCTGCCCGGCCAGAATCATATGCTGAAGGCCGCCGCGCATGTGCCTGTACTGACAGCGTTTTTCAACGGGCGGGATTAATCCTCGCCGCATCCGGCTTGCGAAGCCGCCACCGCCCATGGCATCTGTCCGACACAAAGGACCGATCCCGCACGACATGGCCCCACGACCACCACCTGCCGGCAGGCCGCCCACCAGCAAGCCCCCCATGGGCAAGCCGGCCGGCGTCAGCCTCAACCGCGCCTTGTCGAAGCTTGGCCTGTGCTCGCGCACCCAGGCCGAGGTGCTGATCGCCGAGGGGCGTGTGCGCGTCAACGGCAAGGTCATCAGCAACGCCTCCGTGCGGGTCGACCTCAACCGCGACCGCATCGTCGTCGACGACACGCCGGTGGTTGCCGAGCGCAAGGTCTATCTTATGCTCAACAAGCCGCGCGGGCTGGTCACCACGCGCGACGACCCGCAGCAGCGCGACACCATCTATGCCTGCCTCGAAGGGCTCGACCTGCCCTTCGTCTCGCCGGTCGGCCGGCTCGACAAGGCGAGCGAAGGCCTGCTGTTGATGACCAACGACACCCGTTTCGCCAACCGGCTGATGGACCCGGCCTCGCATTTGCCCAAGACCTATCACGTGCAGGTCGGCCCGGTGCCGGATGAGACGATGTTGGACAAGTTGCGCGCCGGCGTGACAGTCGACGGCGAGACCCTGACCGCCAACTCGATCGAGCTTTTGCGCAGCGGCGGCCGCACCGCCTGGCTGGAGATCGTGCTCGACGAAGGCCGCAACCGGCACATCCGTCGCCTGCTCGCCGCCCACGACATCGAGGTCAAGCGCCTCATCCGCATCGCCATCGGCCGCCTGCGGCTGGGCGAATTGGCCAAGGGCACGGCGCGGCACCTGACGGCGGAGGAGCTGGTGCTGCTGGGTGACTGAGCGGCCAGCTCAAGGATAGCGCTCTGTGGCCCCCCTCTGTCCTGCCGGACATCTCCCCCTCGAGGGGGGAGATTAGATGTCACCTCGACTTTCGCCAATCTCCAGCGTTGCAAGACATCTCCAGCGTTGCAGGACAAGGGTAGGCGCCGCAACTGCCAATCTCCCTCCTTGTGGGGAGATGTCCGGCAGGACATAGGGGGCGCCACAGAACTCGGCGGCCGGTACTGTGGGGTCTTCAATATAACGGTCTGCGCTCCGTCACTTCCCCGAAGGAATGAGCGCTTCAGAAAAATTCTCGCCCCTCACCGATGATTTCCGTCCACCTCCGCTGTCCTGATCATCAGGCGCCGGAATCCTCCGGGCCGGAACAGCGAGGTGATCCATGGGATCGTTGCAAGGTCAAAATGTCGTCGTGGTCGGAGGCAGCCGGGGCGTCGGCCGCGCGATCGTCGAAACCGCGTTGAGCGAGGGCGCGACGGTGCTTGCCGTTGCCCGGGGCGCGGCCGATTTGAAACAGCTCTCACGGGAGAAACCCAGGGTGAAGACGCTTGCCGCCGATGCCACGCGGGAGGCCGCTCCCGATCCGGTCTTCGCCGCGCTGCTCCCGGACGTGCTGGTGATCTCAGCCGGCGCGCTGGCTCCATCAGCACCCGTGCAGGACCAGAGCTGGGAGGATTTCTCCGCGAACTGGGAGATGGACGTCAAGGCGTCGTTCCTGTTCTGCAAGGCGGCACTGCAAGGCCGGCTGAAGCCGGGCAGCCGGGTGGTGCTAATCTCCAGCGGCGCCGCGCTCAGCGGCGGGCCACCGAATTCCGGCGGCTATGCCGGCGCAAAGCGCATGCAGATGTTCCTCGCCGCCCACAGCCAGAAGGAGTCCGACCGGCTCGGCCTCGGCCTGCGCTTCATGGCGTTGGCGCCGATGCGCATCATGGCGGGCACCGGCGTCGGCCAGGGCGGCATTACTGGCGTTTCGGCCTATCTCGGCATCAGTCCCGCGGATTTCCTCGCCAGCATGACCGATGTCCAGACACCCGCCGATGTCGGACGCGCCGTGGTCACGCTCGCCACCGGCCAAGCGCAAGGCATCTCCTTCACGGTCAGCGGCAGCGGCCTTGCGGCAGCGGCATGAGGCGCGCAGGATGCCCGGCGAATTCACCACGGCAGGCTTCGCCATGACGGACGCTCCCGGCGCTTGCGAGCCCCAGGGCCTGATGGGCCAGCCGATCCTCGATCGGCCGGCCTTCGAGCACTTGACGATGGCCCACCGCCGGGAGATCAAGCTGCATTGCTACCGGATGATGGGTTCGCTGCACGAGGCCGACGATCTCGTCCAGGACACGTTCCTCAGGGCATGGCGCGCAAGATCGCAATTCGACAGACGCGGCTCGCCGCGCGGCTGGCTTTATAGAATCGCCACCAACAGCTGCCTCAACGCCATCAAGGCAAGATCATCGGCGCATCGCATCCTCGAGCAGCCCGGACGGCCGCCCACCGAGGGGCGCGCCGCTGGCGGCCCTGCCGCCGAGCTTGCCTGGCTGGAGCCCTACCCCGACGCCGAATTGCCGGATATCGTCGATGGCGAGCCCGGCCCGGAAGCGCGCTACGAAACAGGCGAAGCCGTTCGCCTTGCCTTCGTCGCCGCGATCCAGTTGCTGCCGCCCCGGCAGCGCGCGGCCCTTCTGCTGTGCGACGTGCTGGGCTGGTCGGCCGTCGAGACCGCGCAATTGCTGGGCGGCACGACCGCCTCGATCAACAGCGCCCTGCAGCGAGCCCGCGCGACGCTGGCCATGCGCTATCCCACGGGACGTCCGCTGCAGCGATCGCAACCCAACAGCGAGGAAAGGCTGCTTCTGGAACGCTACATGCAGGCCTGGCAGGCCGCCAATCTCCAGGGCCTCGTCGAATTGCTGCGCGAGGATGCCACCTACCACATGCCGCCATGGCGGGACTGGTACCGGGGACGCCAGGCCATCCACGATTTCTTCAGAACCGTCTGGGCCAATTTCGCCGGCTACCATCCGGTTGCCACCCGCGCCAATGGCCTGCCGGCGGTCGCGGTCTACGCGCGCCGTCACCAGGAGCCCGAATGGCGAGCTCACTCGCTGCATGTCATCGAACCAGCCGAAGGCGCGATCGCCTCACTGACAATCTATGTCGGTCCGCTCGGCCCCGAACTGTTTCCGGCCTTCGGCCTGCCGCCTGTCTTGGTGTGACGGACGAACGGCCGCTCAGGCCTTGTTGGTGATCCAGATGGTTGGCGCGCCGACAACGCCGGCGCCCTCCATCGCCTTTTTCAGGTCCGGGCTTTTGATGAAGGCCTGCGCATCCGCGACGCTGGCGAAATCATGGGTCACGGTGATGTCGTTGGGATTGTCAGCCGCCTGATAAACGCTCTCCGCCTTCACGCCCTTGGCTTTTTGTGTCGGAGCAAAAGCATCGTAGCCTTTGCGCCAGGCCTTGTAGTCGGACACGGTATGCCGCACGAACAACGTGGTCATCTTCCATTCCTCCCAGGCTTGTTTTCCGTTTGTGCCCAAGAACGCATGTGATGGGCGATTCAGCCTATGCCTCGCCGGTGTGCTTGGCAAACAAGGGTGCTTTCGGGAGTGGGTCAGTTTGGAACTCAACACACCCTATCATGCGCATGACGCGTAAGGCATTGCGCGGCGGGGCGTTTTGGCCCTTGGGTCCGATTTGCTGTTATCCGTCAGCCAGCCTTGCTGAAAACGACCGAGCCGTCGTCCTTGCGAACTTCCACCGCGACAACACCGTCCTCAGCCTTTCGAGCGGCAAAGGTCGTCATGGCGTGGTCCCTCGCGGCCTTCTCGGCATCGAATGGCGTTTTCGCCACGATGCCTGTTTTCCCATACCAGATGACAGTGAAGGCCATGGTTGATCTTATGCTTTGTACCAAGCAGGTCAAAGTTCAAAACGCGACACCTCGCACTTTTCTACTTCGAGCCACTTGCTCTGGGGAAAGCCCTTCCAGAGCCGGCTGCCTACCTCTGGTTCCACTTGCGGATGACCGGTTCACCCAGGTCGTGCTCGTAGCCGAGCACGCTGATGCTGGTCGTGTCGAGCACCAGCAGCGCGCCGCCTTCCGGCGGCAGGCCGACCCAGCGCGCGCCGAGCACGCGCAGGAAATGCGCGCTGGAGAAGATCAGGATGTTGCCGCCGGCTTCGCGCAGCTGCCGGATAATCCTGTCCGCCCGCGCGCCGACGTCGGCGGCGCTCTCGCCCTTGGGGCAGCCGTCGCGGAACACGTTCCAGCCGGGACGCTCGGCCAGGATCTGCTTCGTCGTCAGCCCCTCATAGGCGCCGTAATCCCACTCCTGCAGGTCGTCGTTCTTGACGCTCCGCGCGCCAAAACCGGCGAGCACGCTGGTGTTGTAGGCGCGCTGCGAAGGGCTCGACCACACCGCCGAGAACGTCAGGCCCTTGAGCCGATCCGCCACGCCGCGCGCGGCCGCCTCGCCGGCTTCCGTCAGCGGCATGTCGGTGCGGCCGGTGTGCTGGCCAGACAGGCTCCACGCCGTCTCGCCATGTCGAACCAGATGGATTTGTGGAAGCACGCTGCTCATCGCTCGCCTTTCGCTGGCATTGTCCGGCCAAGCTGTAGCGGTCCGCGCCGCGCCGCGAAAGGCCCGGCGCGCGGCACAGTCCGTCAGGCCGTGAGGTGTTCGTAGAGGATGGAGCCACCAAGCCCGATCAGCGCGAGGCCGCCAAGGATTTCCGCGTAACGCCCGAAACGGGCGCCCAGAAAGCGCCCGGCAAGCACGCCGCCGGTCGACATCAGCGTGGTCGCGGCGCCTATGGCAAGCGCGATCACGACGATGTTGACGTCGAGGAACGCCAGCGACACGCCGACCGCCATCGCGTCGATGCTGGTGCCGACCGCGGTCGCCACCAGCATTGTCAGCGAGCGGTTATTCCCGGCGACCGGCGCTTGGGCATCGCGCTGAAACGCATGAAGGGCCATGCGACCGCCAACGCCGCCCAGGAGCACGAAGGCAATCCAGTGGTCGATCGTCTGCACATACTGGCTTGCGACAACGCCCATCAGCCAGCCGAGCAGCGGCGTCAGCGTCTCGACGAAGCCGAACACCGCGCCGGTCTTCAGGGCCTCGGCCCAGGACGGACGAACCGCCCCGGCACCCCGGCCAATGGAGGCTATCAGCGCATCGACGGACATGCCGATGGCAAGGATGCCAATCGCGAATGGTGACATGGTTCTGCTCTCAAGGGGACGTGATCCGGGCGGGCATGACCAGCCTGTCCAACGGCCGATCCCCACCACGGTCTTGCCGAGCCGGAATATTTCCAGCTGAACGCACCACGCGATATCCGCGAGCATGTTGATGCGGCCCCGTTCCCCGAACGGTGGCTACTCCCCGATGGCCGTTACCTAAGTGCAGCTTAAACCGGAGTCAACAGAGCATGATAAAAAAGATCATTTAATTCAATGGCATAGCCAAAGCTATACTTTCCAGACAGCACTGTGAAGCCAAGCCGGAACTTGAACGAGACGGCCCGCGATCGCTCCAGGCGCGCCGCGATAGTTACTCGGCGTTTTCATCCTGCCGGAGCCGCTTCGGAGAATGCCCAAACACACGTTTGAACGCATTGCCGAAAGCGCTTTCGGACGCGTAGCCAAGTGATTGTGCCAGACCACCAACCGATGTCCCGGCTCGACGCATGGCTTCCCGGGCGCGGTGCATCCGCCAGCGCGTCAGGTAATCGAGCGGTGCCTGGTCGACCAGTTCCTTGAAGCGGCGCGCAAAGCCTGAACGCGACATGCCGACAGCGGTGGCAAGCTCGTTTACCGTCCAGCCGTGGCCGGGATCATTGTGGATCAGGCTGAGGGCAGCGCCGATGCGTCGGTCGGTCAACGCGCCGACCCAGCCTGTGCTGCTGATGCCTTCCTTGGCGACGTAGGCCCGCAACGCCTGCACGAGCAGGATGTCCCCCATGCGACGTGTCATCAGTGTCGAGCCCATCAACCCCGCATCGAGTTCTTCGTCGAGCACCGCCAGCGAGCCGCGCAGGATCGTCGCTGCCCGGTCGCCTCCCGGGATGTGCATGAACCTGGGAAGGGCATCGAGCAGGAGCTGCGCATTGCCGCCCACGAAGACGAAGCTTCCCCCGACCAAAGCCGTCTCATCGCCCTCGTGCCGGGCGACATTCGAATGCTCCCAGTCGAAGGACGAGATCCCGTCTTCGGGCTTCAGGGAAAGATCATTGGCGATCACATAGGCGGGGGCGTTGGCCAGCAGAAAGGTATCGCCGGGGCCGAGTGCAAAGGGCCGTTCGTCCGGCAAGGTGATCCAGCATTGACCACGAAGAACGGCCGCGAACTTCAACGCGGGCTTTGCGGGAAAACGGAACGACCATCGCCCGCCCGCTTCGAGGCGCGTGCAACGCGCGCTCCGGATATCGAGAAGCGAAAGCACATCGGATAAGGGATCAATCATGGCAAGATTGGACGATCACGACGAAATTATGGAGCTTTTAGCATAGATAATCCACACGTCCTTCACAACATTAGATCGTGAAAGGAGACAATCATGTCTGGAATAAAGGGAAAAGTCATCGCGATCACGGGTGCCAGCAGCGGCATCGGGGAGGCAACGGCGCTCTTGCTGGCCAAACGAGGAGCCAGGGTTGTGCTCGGGGCTCGGCGCGCCGAGCGTCTTGACGCGCTCGTCAGCACCATCGTGAGCGCGGGCGGCGAGGCAGCCTGTCTCGCCATGGACGTGAAGAAGCGTGAGGACCTTGCAAAGCTCGTTGCTCTTGCCTGCGACAGGTTCGGCACGATCGATGTGCTGATCAACAATGCCGGTATCGGCCCGAACTCCCTGCTCGATGACCTGCGCGTCGAAGATTGGGAAGAAATGATCGACATCAACATAAAGGGACCGCTCTACGGCATCGCAGCGGCTTTGCCGGTGTTTCGCCGCCAGGGCTTTGGCCACTTCGTCAACATCCTCTCGACGGCGGGGCCGATCATCAAGCCGACAATGGCTGTTTATGCTGGAACAAAGAACGCGGTTCGGGCGATCGCCGAAGGTTTGCGACTTGAAGCCGGCCCCACGGTGCGCGTGACAAACATCTCGCCGGGCTTCGTCCAGACGAACTTCGCGGACTCGATGACCAATCCGGGGATCAAGGCGGAGATCGAAAAACGCATGGGCGAAATCGCGATCTCCCCCAATGCTATCGGCCGCGCCATCGCCTTCGCGATCGAGCAACCGGCCGAGGTCGATGTGAGCGAGATCGTCATTCGACCCACCGCACAGGCTTGATTGTTCCTCGCAACGCAGCGCTTGCAGTTGTGAAAAATTTCCCGTAGTCTCCTTTCATATAAAGAAGAAATTTTATGTCATTTTTCTCTTTTATGAAAGTTTTGGCCTTTGCGGGAACATCTCGATCAGACTGACCGGCGGCTGGTCAAGCTGCTGTCCCAAGACGCGCAACTCGGCGTCAACCGGCTTGCCGAGAAGATGGCGATATCGGTGCCAACGGTGCGCTCGCGGCTGCGCAACCTGATCGACCGCAACCTGCTGAAAATCGTCGGGCTGCTGAACCTGACCGAGCGCCCCGAACTGATCTCGGCCATCGTCGGCATCAACGCACAGGGACGTGGCCAGGCGCGGCAATTGGCGGAGCGCATAGCCGAATTGCCTTTCGTCAACTCGGCCTCAGTGGTCACCGGGCGCTTCGACATCATCGTCGACGTCACCGTGGCCGGCGATGTCGCCGACCTCTACCGCATCACCAGCGAACTGATCCCCGGCGCCGGTGTGCCCGGCGAGGTGGTGCGCAGCGAGACCTTCGTCGTCATGGCCTCCTGCAACAAATGGGTGAGCCTGCCGGAAGGCTGCTGGTCGGACGAAACGCCGGCGCGCAAGGAAATGCCATGAAGATCGCGGTTCTCGGCGGGCTCGGCCTGCAAGGACGGGCGGCGATCGCCGATCTCGTCGCCAGCGACGGCGTCGAGGAAGTCGTCTGCGTCGACACAGCCCCGGACGGAGCGGCCCGGCTTGCTGGCCTGACCGATCTTTCTCGCGTGCGTTTCGTCGTGCCGGAGGGCGCCATCGCCTCGGTGCTCGGCAATGTGCTGGATGACGTCGACGCCGCCATCGACCTGTTGCCCCAGCCGCTGATGCGCGACGCGGTGCAAGCGGCGATCGCAACCCGCACGCCGCTGGTCACCACCAATTACGGCAAGGCCATCGCCGACCTCGGCGCGGCAGCGGAACAGGCCGGCGTTTCGATCATGACCGAATGCGGGCTCGACCCCGGCATCGACCTCGTGCTCTACGCGCGGGCCGCCCGCCAGTTCGACGCGATCACCGCCATCGATTCCTATTGCGGTGGCATTCCCGAGCCGAAGGCTATGGCCAAGCCGCTCTGCTACAAGGTGAGCTGGAACTTCGACATGGTCCTGGTCAGCCAGAACCGCGACAGCGTCATGATCGAGGACGGTGAGCGCGTCGCGGTACCGGCTGGCCGCCAGCACGACAATTCTTTCATCCACGAGATCGAGGTCGAGGGTCTGGGCACTCTGGAAGCCTTCCCCAATGGCGATGCGCTGCATTACGTCGAGATGCTGGCCGCCGCCAAGGGTCTGCGCCGCTCCGGCCGCTACACGCTGCGCTGGCCGGGCTGGTCGGCGTTCTGGGCGCCGCTCAAGGAACTCGGCTTCCTCTCCGAAGACAAGGTTTCCGGCATCGGCGCCAGCCCGCGCGAATTCCTCGGCCGGTTGCTCGGGCCGCAACTGCAATATGGCCCCGGCGAGAAAGACCTGTGCGTGATGCGCAACGTCTTTTCCGGCACGCAAGGCGGCCGCGCCAAGACGGTGACATCGGACCTGATCATCGAGCGCGACCTAGCCTCGGGCCTGTTCGGCATGAGCCTCGGCGTCGGCTATCCCGCCAGCATCGTGGCGCAGATGCTGGCGCACCGCGAGATCGCAACGCCCGGCCTGCTCAACCCGCTGCTGCATGTGCCCGACGAACCCTTCTTCGACGCGCTGGCCAGGCGCGGCATCAAGGTCACCGAGACGGTGGCCTGGAACTGAGGAGCCTGATTTTCGAACGGTGGCCGCCGCCGGCAACGGGGCTGCCGCTCAAAAAAGAGCCCAAGGAAATCGCGGGCAAAACAACAACAGGGAGGAATACCAAATGAAGACTGCCAGACTTTTCATCGCCGGACTTGCGCTCGCCGGCCTCACCGCCGCTGCCAGCGCCGGAACGCTCGACGAGATCACCAAGCGCGGCGAATTGCGCGTCGCCGTGCAGACGCAGGGACCGCCCTTCTCGCTGGTCGGCGCCAATGGCGAACGCACCGGCAGTTCGGTTGAACTGGCCGAATTGATGGCCAAGGAAATGGGCGTCAAGATCACCTTCCTCGACTTCGACTGGGACGGCCTGATCCCGGCGCTGTTGTCGGGCAAGGCCGACCTGCTGGTCGCCGACATGACGCCGACGCTCGCGCGCGGCATGAAGGTCGCCTTCACCACGCCCTACATGTATACGGGCAGCACTGTCTTCACCAAGGCCGACAGCAAGTTCAAGACCACGCAGGACTGCAAGGCCAAGGGCACCAAGATCGCCGTGCTGCTGGGCGCCACCGGCGAGAAGGAAGCCAAGGCCGCCTTCCCCGATGCCGACATCAAGAGCTACAAGGGCGGCGGTCCGCTGCTGCTCGACGCCGTCAACAACGGCCAGGCCGATTGCGGTGTCAACGACGTCTCGGCGGTCAAGGGCCAGTCGACAGCCTATCCGGCCGGCAGCTTCACCATCATGCCGGAGCTGTTGTCGAAGGAGCCGCTTGCCTTCGCCACGCGCTATGACGAGCCGGACCTGCTGGTCTGGATGAACCTGTTCCTCAACCAGGTCACCATCGACGGCCGCCTGCAGAAGAACCTCGACTACTGGGTCAATTCCGACGCCTGGAAGAAAGACCACTGATGCATGTCGCCCAAAAGTGCGTAGCGGTTTTGGGACAACGACTTGCATGAAAACAGAGGTTAAGCAGCGATAGATCCCGGCGGTTTCGCGTGCGCCTTGGCGCCGCGAAGCCGCCTGGAATCCACTTCGAAAGCCGCTTCGTCAGTCGCTTCCTGTGGGGAGTCCACCCAACGATGCTCGAAAATTTCAGCTTCCGCACCATCATCGAATATCTGCCCCTGTTCGGGCAGGGCCTGGTCACGACCGTGTGGCTGTCGGCGCTGTCCTTTGTCGGCGCGCTGGTCGTCGGCATCGTGCTGTGCGCCATGAACCTGCAGCGCGGCTGGCTGTTTCGCGCGCCGGCCAAGGCCTATATCGACGCCGTGCGCGCCACGCCCTTGCTGGCGCAGCTCTATTTCCTCTATTTCGGCCTGCCACGCCTCGGCTTCGTCCTGCCCGAGCTCGTCGTCGGCATCGTCGCTTTGTCGCTCAACAGCGGCGCCTACATCGCCGAAATCATTCGCGCCGGCATCCTGTCGATCCCGCGTGGCCAGGTCGAAGCCAGCGTCGCCTCAGGCATGACTTATGTCCAGCGCATGCGCCTGGTCGTCCTGCCGCAGGCCTTCAAGGTGACGATCCCGCCGCTGCTCGGCCAGGCCATCGTGCTGGTCAAGGATTCGGCGTTGCTGTCGCTGATCTCGGTCGCCGAACTGACGCGCGCCGGGCAGTTGCTGGCGTCTGACCGCTTCATGCCGGCGGAAGGTTTCCTCACCATCGCCGCCTTCTATCTCCTTCTCTACTACTGCCTGAAGGGACTGGCTGGCCTGTCCACCCGCTGGCTCGGCTCGGCGGGGGCGCGCGCATGATCTGGCAACAGTTGCAAAGCCTCGCCGGCAGCTATCCGCTTGCACTGCGCGGCCTCGGCATGACCGTGGTGCTGTCACTGATCAGCCTGGTGCTGGGCACGGCTCTCGGCTTTGGCCTCGGCATCTTGCGCACCGGCGGCAACCGGATGATCAGCATGGTGATCGGCGCCTGGGTCGACCTGATCCGCGGAACGCCGTTCCTGGTGCAGATCTTCCTGATCTTCTTCATCCTGCCGGAATTCGGCATCGAACTCGATGCCTTCACCGCCGGCATCATCGCGCTGACCAACCTTGCCGCCTGCTTCATCTGCGAGATCGTCGCCGCCGGCATCCGCTCGGTGCCCACCGGCCAGGTCGAGGCAGCGCTGGCGTCCGGCCTGTCGCGCTGGCAGCGCATGCGCCAGGTGGTGCTGCCGCAGGCCATGCGCATCGTGCTGCCGCCGCTGGTCGGGCAATATGTGCTGCTGATCAAGGACTCTTCGGTCGTCTCGGCCATTGGGCTCACCGACCTCACCCGCGTCGGCTGGCTGGTGGTGCAGCGCGTGCCCAACGGCTTGCTCGTCTTCTTCCTCGTCGGCGTCGGCTATTTCATCGTCTGCTATCCGCTGATCATGCTGGCGCGCCGGCTGGAGCGCCGCATGGGCGCGGCGCATGGCGAGGTGCAATTGTGACATCGAACCCCAAAGGGCCAGAAAGCATGACCAAAACCGGCATGATCGACTTTCGCGGCGTCAACAAATGGTTCGGCGCGCTCAACGTCCTGAAGGACATCACGCTCAGCGTCGAGCCGCGCGAAGTGGTCGTCGTCTGTGGCCCGAGCGGCTCGGGCAAGAGCACGCTGATCCGCTGCATCAACGGGCTGGAGACGATCCGCGACGGCGATCTCACCGTCGACGGCCAGCGCCTTGGCGATCCCGCCACCAACATGACGCTGCTGCGCACCGAGATCGGCTTCGTCTTCCAGTCGTTCAACCTCTATCCGCACAAGACGGCGCTTGAGAACGTGACGCTAGCGCCGATCCATGTCCGCAAGATACCGCGTGCCGAGGCCGAGCAGGCGGGACGCGAATTGCTGGCCAAGGTCGGCCTCGCCGACAAGGTCAACGCCTACCCGGCGCAACTCTCCGGCGGCCAGCAGCAGCGCGTGGCGATCGCGCGGTGCCTGGGCATGCGGCCCAAGATCATGCTGTTCGACGAGCCGACCTCGGCGCTCGACCCCGAGATGATTTCCGAAGTGCTCGACGTCATGGTCGCGGTCGCCGAGGAAGGCATGACCATGATGGTGGTGACGCACGAGATGGGCTTTGCCCGCAAGGTCGCCCAACGCGTGGTGTTCATGGACGCCGGCGCCATCGTCGAGAGCGGCACGCCGGAAGAATTCTTCTCGCACCCGAATACCGACCGCAGCCGCGCCTTCCTGAGCAAGATCCTGCGGCATTGAGAGATGCTGTGCAGAGCAGTTCGCTTCGGACAAATGACAGTGAGCAACTTGTCTGGAGGCGAACTCATTGTCGAGGTCAGCGCCGCCCCTCATTGCCCTGCCAGGCATTTCTCCCCGTATAGTGACGGGGAGAAAAACGCTGGCCGCAACGTTGGCGCCTCTTTGTAACGCTGGCGATAGGCGAAAGCAGCGATGACACGGCATCTTCTCCCCGTTCACGGGGAGAAGATGCCGGCAGGCAGATGAAGGGCAGCGCCGACCCCCGGTGAGGTGCGAATTCAAACCTGAGGCGACGGCCCAAGAGTCGTCAGTTCAGCTTCCCCCTCGGCACCGGGGGCAAGCAGATCACCCCACCCGCTTGCTCCCGGCATCGACAACCACCTCGCCATCCTCCTTGGCGAATGCGCCGATCTCCGGATTGGCCAGGATATCCAGCACCTTCTCCGACGGCCGGGCCAACACGACACCGAGCGGGCTCGCCACGATCGGCCGGTTGATCAGGATCGGATGCGCCAGCATGAAGTCGAGGATCTCGTCGTCGGACCATTTCGGGTCGGCAAGGCCGAGTTCCGCATAAGGCGTGCCCTTCTCGCGCAGCAGGTCGCGTGGCGCCATCCTCATTGCCGCGATCAGTTCGACCAGCCTTTCGCGCGACGGCGGCGTCTTCAGATATTCGATCACCTCCGGCTCCTCGCCCGATTGCCTGATCATCGCCAGCGTGTTGCGCGAGGTGCCGCAGGCCGGATTGTGATAGATGGTGACGGTCATGGCGCGGCCCTTTCCCTGGACATGGTGGTTTTGACGGCGGCGCCCTGCTCGTACCAGCCCCGGCTGCGGTTGACGATCCACACCACCGACAGCATCACCGGAACCTCGATGAGGACACCGACCACGGTGGCAAGTGCCGCGCCCGAATTCAGCCCGAACAGCGCGATCGCGGCGGCCACCGCCAGCTCGAAGAAGTTCGACGCGCCGATCAGCGCCGATGGCCCGGCCACGCAGTGCCGCTCGCCGGAAATGCGATTGAGCAGGTAGGCAAGGCCGGAATTGAAATAGACCTGGATCAGGATCGGCACCGCCAGCAGCGCGATCACCAGCGGCTGCGCGATGATCTGCTCGCCCTGGAAACCGAACAAAAGCACCAGCGTCGCCAGCAGAGCAAACAGCGACAAGGGCTGCATGGCGGCCAGCAGCGCGTCGAGCGCCGCCTGTCCCCTCGCCGCCAGCAGCCGGGCGCGAACCAGTTGCGCGACGATCACCGGCAGGACGATGTAGAGAGCCACCGACAGAACCAGCGTGCCCCACGGCACGGTGATGGCCGACAGGCCGAGCAGCAGGCCGACGATGGGCGCGAAGGCAACGATCATGATCGCGTCGTTGAGCGCCACTTGCGACAAGGTGAAGTTCGGTTCGCCCCGCGTCAGGTTCGACCACACGAAGACCATCGCCGTGCAAGGCGCGGCGGCAAGGATGATCAGCCCGGCAATGTAGGAATCGACCTGTGTGGCGGGCAGCCAGGGCCGGAACAACCATCCGACGAACAGCCAGCCCAGCAGCGCCATGGAGAACGGCTTCACCGCCCAGTTTATGAACAGCGTCACGCCGATGCCGCGCCAGTAGGTGCCGACCCCAGCCAGCGAGGCGAAATCGACGCGCAGCAGCATCGGCACGATCATCAGCCAGATCAGCACCGCGACGGGGATGTTGACCCCCGCGATCTCGGCCGAAGCGATGGCGCCGAACACGCCGGGCAGCAGATGGCCGAGCGCCACGCCGGCGACGATGCACAGCGCCACCCATAGCGTCAGGTATTTCTCGACGAAGCCGATGCCGGGCCGCGCCGCTTCGTTCACGTTCAGAGCGTGATCGGTCATGATGGCTTTCCCTGCTCTTCGCGGCTTAGCACTTGCAAGTGACGGCATCGATGACCGGACGGCAGAGCTCCGGCGCGCCGTTGCAGCAGTCTTCCATCAGGTAGGCCAGGAGGTCGCGAAAGCCGGTCATGTCAGCGACATAGCGCACAATCCTGCCGTCGCGTTCGGGCCGGATCAGCCCGGCATGAACGAGTACCTTGAGATGCGCCGACATGGTGTTCTGCACCGTGTCCAGCCTTGTCGCGATCTCGCCCGCCGGAATGCCCGGCGGCCCGGCGCGGACGAGCAACCGGAAGACATCCAGCCGCGTCTCCTGCCCCAATGCGGCCAGTCCGTTTAATGTACTCTTCTTATCCATATATCCGAATCCTTGGATTTATAGATATCTTGATATCGCCTTTGTAGCGACCTGTAAAGCTCATTTCAAAGCGTCACGACCTGTCCGGCGTTGTTCCGCCGCTCTGCATCGGCACGGCTCACCTTGCATGGACGTGTCCAAGGTTCCCCAAACGGTGGGCATGCAACGGCCCCACGGTCCGGACCCGCCCGCGCGCTAATCAAGACGAAGGTTTTTGGGTGGTAGCCTGAAAGATTGTCTGGGCAGGCCTACCATGCCGCCACGTCGCCGGGGGAGACGGACAGCAGTCAGGAGGGACGTGCGTGCCAAAGACTGTATTGCGTCAGCCCGGGTACTATGCCGAGACCGAGAACCCCGACCGGCTGGTCGCGATGATCGCAAGGCTCGAAGCTGAATTCCGCGAGCGCGTGAACGCGGAACAGGACTGGAGCGCCGAACGCGGCCTTTTGCGGGCGATGATCGACCATGTGCCGGACTATCTGTTCGCCAAGGACCTTGAGTCCCGCTTTCTGGTCGTGAACAAGGCGGTTGCCGATATCCATGGCTGCGCACGGCTCGATGAGATGATCGGCAAGACCGACTTTGACCTCCACACACCGGAGCTGGCCGCGAAATTCTTCGAGATCGAGTAGACCATCATCCGCTCCGGGCAACCGATGATCGACATGGAAGAAGTCGTCGTCGACAAGTCCGGCGCGAAAAAATGGCTCTCGACATCGAAAGTGGCCTTGCACAACGAGCAGAATGAAATCATCGGCCTTGTCGGCATTTCCCGCGACGTGACCACGCGCAAGCAAGCCGATATGCTGCGCGAGGAACAGGCAATCGTGCTGGAAATGATTGCCATGAATGCTCCGCTCGGCGAAATCCTCGATCGCCTCGTGCATCTGATGGAAGCGCAATTGGAAGGCGTGCTGGGCTCGATCCTGCTGCTGGACGAGACCGGCCACCTCAGGCAAGGCGCGGCGCCAAGCCTGCCTGCGGCCTATTCGAAGGCGATCGACGGCATTGCCATTGGTCCGGACGTCGGCTCCTGCGGCACCGCCGCCTATAGGCGAGAATCCGTCATCGTCGCCGATATCGCTGACCATCCCCTATGGAAGGACTACCGGGACCTGGCGGCGCGGCACGGGTTGCGCTCCTGCTGGTCGGCTCCGATCCTGTCGCACCAGGGCGCCGTCCTCGGCACCTTTGCGATGTATTCGGCACGGGTGCGCGAGCCGAGCCCGGTCGAAACGCGGCTGACCGAGATGACGACCCGCATCGCGGCAATCGCCATCGAACGCAAACGCGCCGAAGAGCAGATCAGCTTCCTGGCCCACCATGACGCGCTGACGGGCCTGCCCAACCGCAGCCTGCTCAAGGACCGGCTGACCCAGGCGATGTTGCAGACCCAGCGCCACAATCCCTGGGTGTCGGTGGTGTTCGTCGATCTCGACAATTTCAAGACGGTCAATGACAGCCTGGGGCATACCGCTGGCGACGCGCTTCTCAAGGTCATCGCGCGCCGGATGGTTGATTGCGTGAAGCCAACCGACACCGTGGTGCGGTTGGGAGGAGACGAATTCGTCATCCTGCTTGTCGACCAGCTCGAAAGCCCCGATGCTGTCTCGGCAATACTGGAAAGGATCCGTGTGGCCATCACCAGGCCCGTCCCCATCGAGGGCCAGGTTTTCCACATTACCTGCAGCATGGGGGTCGCGACCTTTCCCAATGACGGGCTGGACGCGGAGACGCTGCTCAGGAACGCGGATGCCGCGATGTACAAGGCCAAGGATGCCGGCCGCGACGGCTTCCAGTTCTATACATCCGAAATGAACACCACGGCCCATGAAAGGCTGGCGCTCCAGGAGGCGATGCGCAACGGCATTGCGCGCTCCGAATTCTATTTGCTCTACCAGCCCCAGGTCGACCTGCAATCGGGGCGCTTGTTCGCGGTCGAGGCGCTGGTGCGCTGGCAACACCCGGTGCTGGGCGTGATCTCTCCGGCGCAGTTCATTCCGCTTGCCGAGGAAACGGGGCTGATTGTGCCGCTCGGCGATTGGGTCTTGCGTGAGGCCTGCCGGCAGAACAAGGCATGGCAGGATGCGGGACTGCCCCCCATCAACATTTCGGTCAATGTTTCGGCGCGTCAGTTCCACGACAGGAGCTGGATCAGTCGCGTCAAGCGTGCGCTGAGCGAAAGTGGCCTGGAGGCAAGGTATCTCGAGCTGGAGCTGACCGAAAGCCTGCTCATGCGGGACGTCGACCAGGCAATCGCGACGATGAAGGAACTGCAGGCCATGGGCGTCCATTTCGCCATCGACGATTTCGGCACCGGCTATTCGAGCCTCAGTTCATTGAAGAACCTGCCGGTGGCGCGACTCAAGATCGACCAGTCGTTCATCCGCAACCTTGCCAATGACGAGAACGACAAAGGCATTGCCGCCGCGGTCATCTCGCTTGGACAAAGGCTGAATATGCGGGTCATCGCGGAGGGCGTGGAGACCGACGAACAGCTTGCCTTCCTGCGCGACAACCACTGCGACGAAATTCAAGGCTACCACTTCAGCAGGCCGATCAAGCCAGCAGCGATGGAGAAGCTGCTCAAGCTCCCGCCTTCGAGGCAACCAGCTGCCTGAACGACCTTCCCGGCGTTGTCCGGATCAGGTCCACCCTCAACGCGCGGCTGGATGGCCAATTCGCGTCGGCGAGAGCCAGATCGGGAAACGCGTAGCAACGTCTACAGCCGCGCGAACGGAACGAGCATCGGCACCCGTTTGGCGTAGGCATCATAGGCGCCCTCGCCCAGTTGCCGGCGCAGCCACGCCTCTTCCAGCCGGGCTTTCGTCACCATGCCGGCCAGCATGACCAGGCCACCGATGACACCAGGCAGCGTGCCGTTCATCAGCACCGAGGCGAGAATGGCCGCCAGCAGTCCTGTGTAGATGGGATGGCGCACCAGGCCGTAGGGACCGGTGTCGACGATGTGATGATCAGGCTTGAGCGTCACCGCGCTCGACCAAAGGCGGCCAAGATGCACCCGCGCCCACCAGCAGAAGGCAAAGCCCGCGAGGGCCAGCAGGTCGACCAGCCAGCCTTCGAGGACGCTGAGCCGCCACAGGCGCGGCAGCCAGGCGATGCGGTAGGGATAAACAAGCAGGCAAAACCCGACGACAAGGCTGACCCGGTAGAGCAGCACCAAGCGGCCGCCTTCGACCCGCGCCGGCGTGCTCGACCAGCGCGCGGCGATGAGCCATGAGACCACCCAGGCGAGCCACAGCGCCGCCAGGACAATACCCGGTTTGAAAGCCATCCGCCAAATCTCCCGCTCATCCCCGTCAGGAATCCCAAGGGGTATAAGGCCGAACCGGCACGGCCGCCCTGCACATTCTCGTCAGCGGAAGGCAGTGGTCCCTGTCCTCACGGCAGCGACAACCGGGGATAGCTCTGATCGACGGCGCCCTTCCTGCGGGCGACACGGCATAGCTGTTCATACATGATCGTCGCCGCGTTCAGCGCGGTAATCCCGGCCACGTCGTAGGGAGGAGATACCTCCACGACATCGCAGCCGACTATATCAAGGTCGTCGAGCGCCCGCAGGACACGCAGCAGCTTGAGCGGCGTCAGGCCGCCGGCGACAGGCGTTCCCGTTCCCGGCGCATAGGCCGGATCGAGACAGTCGATATCCATCGTCAGGTAGCAGGGGCCCTCACCCACAACCCGCCGGATGATCGCCGCGATGCCTTCGGGCGTGGCGTCGTCACAGGCAACGTTGTCGAGGATGGCGATGCCCAAGGGGTCATCGACCCATGTGCGGATGCCGACCTGGATTGACCTCGCAGGGTCGATGATGCCCGTCTCCACGGCTGTGCGGAACATCGTGCCGTGATCCATGGCCAACTCGCCGGGAGCAGCCTTGGGGTCCTGCCAGGTGTCGGGGTGCGCGTCGAACTGGATCAGGGCCAGCTTTCCATGACGCGCCGCCGTCGCCTTCAGCAAGGGGAAGGAGATGAAATGATCTCCACCAAGGCCGAACAGAGTTGCTCCCGTTTCCATCGCTTGCGCCGCCGCGGCTTCGATGGTTCCGGGGATTGAGCGGGAGTCGCCATAGTGGAGATAGACGTCTCCAAGATCGACGGCCCTGACATGTTGAAGCGGGTCGAACCCACCGGGATAGGCCGGCAGTTCGGCAAGTTGCCCCGAGGCGCCACGGATGGCGCCCGGCCCCAGTCTCGCTCCCGGCCGGTTGGATGTGGCCAGATCGAACGGAATGCCAAGGAAGGCGACGTCCGCGCCTTCAGCACTTGCCGCATGGGGAATGCGAAGAAATGTTCGCGCCGTGGTGAAAGTCTGCTCGGACGCAATGATCGATGATGATGTGACAGCGGACAACGGGACACCTCTCAGGTGTCGTCCGGCCGACACCGGTGATGAGTGCCAGACAGGCTGCCTCCGTTTCTCGGCGGTGCAGAAATGATCGAGAGCAGGCGGTCTGTCAATCTAGGCTTTGCCGTCAGCCCTGGCTTCGCTGATGTCGCAGGTCCGGCCAATCAAGCCGCGCCGCCAACATCTCAGTATTCGAGCCATTGGAACGCCGGATGGTCGCCCGGCATCAGTTGATTCAAGATGTCCGGCATGATCGCCATCCCGTTGAAACCGTTGGTGAAGACAACGACGGCGGAACGATCCCTGAGTGATCCGGTCACAAATGCCTTGAACCTGTCATTGTCGCCCCAATGGAAAAATGTGCCGCCGTCGGGTTCCAGCCCCCAGCCCAGGCCCCATGCGATATGCTGGTCGCCAGCGGGTTCATCGTCCGAGAGACATTGGACGCAGCGTTGCAGGACTCTGATCTGCGGCGAAAGCCATAGTTTCGCGGTTTCGGGCTTGAGGCGCGCGCCGGACAGGACCGCCTGCAGGAAACGAGCGTAATCGGCCGCCGTCGTGTGCAGCGTGGAAGCGCTTCTGGCCTTTGACGGCCGCTGCTTGTTGCCGGGCACAAGCTCGGCGTCATGCGGAACCGCATAGTCCGCTTCAAAATCCGCGCGCCAGACATAGCTCGATCGCCGCATGTCCAGCGGATCGAAGACCAGGCGCGACATGACGTCGTCCAGGGGCTGGCCGGTGATTACCTCGACCACGCGCTGCAGCCAGACAAATCCCTCGCCCGAATAGCTGAAGCGTTCGCCCGGCGGGAAATAGGTCTTCAGAGGCGTCGCGCCGCCGCGCCAGTTGGGCAGGCCGGATGACTGGCTGAGAACATTGCGCACGGTGATCGAGGCCGCGCGCGGATCGTCCTCCACATAGTCTGGAACATAACGCGACAGCGGGTCGTCCAGCGACAGCTGCCCGGCATCCACAAGCTGCAGCACGGCATAGGCAAAGACCGGCTTGGACAATGACGCCGCCTCGAAGATCGTGCTGGCATCGACCGGAGCGCCGGTTGACGCATCGCGCACGCCCTGCGCGCTCGCCTTGACGATCTTGCCGTCGCGCAGGATGGCGAAGGAGAGTCCCGGCACGCCGCCCTCCTTCAGAAACAACTCAAGACTCCCATCGGGTCCGATCGAGCACAGCCAGAAGCAAATCGATACCGCCCCAACCCAAAGCAAACGCATCCAGAGCCACCTGCCCGCAGCGACTTCGCCAACCGTAGCAGATCAAGCCCGCGATGCCCGTAAATTTCGAGGCTCCCGCGATCAGATCATTTTGATCGCCGCGCATTTCCTTGGCTGGCTTCGGACATGGCGGACGCTGGCAGGCTGGTCGGCCGGCAGGTTTGGATTCCGAGCCACCCTGATGAAGCGACCTTACGCGGCCTTCCTGACCTCGATGGTCAGATGCGACAGCGAGCGGAAGCGCGCCAGCCGGGCGCGGTAATAGTCCTCGCCGCGCCGCGTCGGCGTGACCACGGAGACGATGGCGCCGAGATGCCCCGGCCCCAGCCGCCACAGATGCAGGTCGGCAAGCTCGTCGCCTTCGCTCTCGATGGTCTGGCGCACATTGTCGGCCATGCCACGGTCCGGGTTCATGTCGAGCAGCACGGCGCTGGTGTCGCGGATCAGCCCGAGCGCCCAACTGGCGATGACCACCGCGCCGATGATGCCGGCCAGCGGATCCATCCACAGCCAGCCGAAGGCGCGCGCCAGAATGAGCCCGACGATGACCAGCACCGAGACGGCGGCGTCGGCGATGACATGAACCACGGCCGCGCGCATGTTGTTGTCGCGGGCGGCCTTGCCGTGCGCGTGCTCATGCTCCTCGAAGACGACCGCATGAGTCTGGCCGTTGATCGTGACATTGGCCTCGAAGGCATGCGGTTCGGGAATCTCCGCGATGGATTGCAGGCCATCGCCAAGGTCTCCGAAGGCGAAGGTCTGCCGCGCCCCATCCGGCCGCACGGTTTCGATCGAGACGTCGGAAGCCGTGAGCGGAGAGCCGGATTGCGCGCGCAGCCGGAAGCGCGGCGGCACGCCGTCCTCGAACACCTCCAGCACGACGTCGCCATCGGCCGTGGCAATGATGCGCGTTTCGTCATGCCCATGCTCGTTGGCATGGCTGTGCCCGTGGCTGTGGCCATGCCCGTGACTGTGGCCGTGATGGTCGCCGCCGCTGAGCAGCCAGGCACTGGCAATGTTGACGGCAAGGCCAAGGCAGGCGACGGGAATAGCCTCGGCGAAATGAATGGGCACGGGGGCATAAAGGCGCGAGACGGATTCGTAGCCGATCAGCAGGGCGATCATCGCCAGGATGATGGCGCTGGTGAAGCCGGCAAGGTCGCCGAGCTTGCCGGTGCCGAAGGTGAAGCGAGGGTCGGCGGCATGCCGGCGCGCATAAGTATAGGCAAGTGCCGCAAGCAGCAGCGCACCCGCATGCGTGCTCATATGCAGCCCATCGGCGACAAGCGCGATCGAGCCGAACAAGAGGCCGCCGACGATCTCGGCCACCATCATGGCCGCGCAGAGCCAGATCACCGCCCAGGTCTTGCGCTCGCTCTTCTGGTGTTCCTCACCCAGGAACATATGGCTGTGGACGGCGGCTGCAATCATGGCGGAACTCACTTCACATAGGTGCGGATGACATCGAGCAACTCGTCGACCGCTTCGGTATCGAGCGCGCCGGGAAATCGCTCGGAATCGACGAGATGCGTGCGCACATGATCCTCGATCACTTCGCCCATCAGCCCGGTCATCGCGCCGCGCGCGCCGGCAATGAGATGCATGACCGCCTCGCAGCCGGCCTCGCTGTCGAGCGCCCGCTCGATGGCCTCGACCTGGCCCTTGATGCGGCGCACGCGCGCCAGGAGCTTTTGCTTTTCACGGATCGTGTGCGTCATGCCGCTCCATTTAGCATACCCCCCTATCCTATACAAGGTCGCATCCATCTCCGCGATCGGCGCCAAGGGGCAGGCCTGACTGCATCCGGCAAACGCTTTACCCGCGCCGGTATTGGTGCAAGAGTTTGGCCGGGGTTGGGGACAGTGCGGAACCGCGCATCGAGCTTGTTTGGTGCGGAATTCTGTCACGAGCCCTCGGTGGGTTGAGCGCGGTGGAAGCCGGTGGCGCCAGTTTTGGCCTGACGGCCGATCCACGCCGCGCCGGGCGGCCGCTCCTAAGGGCGGGTTATATTGGCATGGACTATTTCGAAGGGCGGTCGCTCACGCATGACTGGGCTTCCTTTCACCTGGAAGTCTGGGAAAGCCTGCTTCGCGACAAGGTCCACTCCGCCGCCCAGGTGCTGGAAGTAGGCTCGTTCGAGGGCCGCTCGGCGCTGTTCTTCCTGCAATTTCTGCCAAGGTCGCGCATAATCTGCGTCGATACGTTCGAAGGCGGCATCGAACATGTCACCGCGGTCGGAACACGCAGCCGACATGGCCGACGTCGAGGCCCGGTTCGACCACAACATGAAACCGTTCGCCGCACGGGTCGACAAGCGCAAGGGCGCCTCGATCGATGTCCTGCCGCAACTGCGCACCGAGGAACGCCTGTTCGATATCGTCTATATCGACGGCGATCACCGTGCCGCCTCGGTCTTTGCCGACGCAAGACTGTGCTGGCCCTTGCTTGACCATGCCGGCGTCATGATCCTGGATGACTATCGCTGGAAGCTGGACTATCCGGTTACCGAGCGTCCGGCCGCGGGCATCGACGCCTTCCTCCAAGAGATCAACGGCGACTTCGACCTGCTGCACAAGGGCGAGCAGGTCATCATCAGCAAGAAGCTGCCGGCGGCAGCCTCGGGCATCACGCTGGGAGGCCGCGGCATAGACGAGCTTGCCGGCGGCGGCCTCGTTGCTCCCCTCGTCAGCTTCGTCGTCATCGCCTGGAACTACGGCCGCTATGTCGGGGCGACGATCGATTCCATCCGCAAGCAGGATTATCCGCACTTCGAATGCATCGTCATCGACAATGGCTCGACGGATGACAGCGCCGAAGTCATCGCCAGGCACATCGGTGACGACAGCCGGTTCCGGCTCGAAACCTTGCCCGCGAACCATGGCCAACTTGGCGCCGCGCTATGGGCGCTGGACAAGATCAAAGGTGGGTTCGTCAGTTTCATCGATGCCGACGACGTGCTTTTCGAGAACTACGCCTCGACGCATATCCAGGTGCATATGGCACTGCCCAAAAGTGTCGCCTTCACCTCTGCCAATGTCGCGGAAATGGATGCCGACGGCAACGCGCTGTCGTCCTCCTATCTGCATCACAAGCTCGAGCGAAAGGACGCCGTGCGGGGATTGCGCCCGGCGCAAACCGTGCTTCGGCTGCCGACCATTTCGGCCTCGGCCTACAGGTTCCTGGCCGACAACACGGCGAGCATTCCAAGATGGCAGCAAGGGTGGCTTTGGGCGCCGGGCACAGCGAACATGTTCCGCGCTTCGGTGCTGCGTCTGGTCATGCTGGGTGACGGCAGCAAACCCTGCCTGCAGACGGCCGACGGCTACTTCAACGTCATCAGCCACGCATTTGCCGGCAGCGCTCTCGTCAATGTGCCGCTATCGGGATACCGGCTGCATGCGAGCAACTATTTCGCGGTTGGCGAGAGCATCGACGGCATCCGGGCCGGAACGGCGGCTTTTGCAAAAAAATCCCATGACTTCACCTATGAGAGTATCGATCTCCTGCTGAGGGAATGTGAGCGCTACGCTTGGGTCATTGGAGCCGACTTCTGGTCGGTTCTGGATCAGGTCACCCGTCAGGATTGGGAGAGGTTGCGTCCCTATTTCGCCGATGAGCGCGGCTTCCGGCTCTTCATGCACCATGCGCCCAAACTGGTGGCCGTATTCGGCCGCCGGGTGTTTCGCCGCCAGGTGGTGGCGCGTTTTTCGGGACGTCAGGCCAGGGCGATCCTGCGCGCCGGTCTCGGTCGCCTGACGCTGTGGGATCACTGGAAGATAATCTCCGGCCGCCATCGCATTCGAAGATCGAAGCGAAAATAACGGACAAACGTCCAAAAGTAGCTTCGTCATCATCAACGACAACTGGACAGGCTTCGGCTGGAATATCTCGGCACCAACCTCAACCAGATGGAGGCCAAACCGGTAACATTGTGACGTTCGCCGTGCCGGCGATCGTTCCTGCAATGTCGGATACGCTCATCGACGGCGTGGAGCGCGCCATCACCAGCCTTCGGCCAACTCCAGCGGCGGGGACAGTGGTGGCGGGGAAGGCATTTTTGCGCGTCCTAGGGGCGATTGTCAGGACGCGTTTCTGGCACGTCACCGTTGGGATTTGGCGAGGGGTCATCTCTGGTATCGCGGACCGGATTGTCCCTGGGGTCTGCCCTCGGTGGTTTCGGTATCGGCTTGTCGCCTTTTGCTGGCGGCGCGGTTTTCGGCTTGCTGGGATCAGGCATGGCGACCTCCTTATCCAACTCAACCATTCGGTTTGACTGAAGGTTCCAATGCTCGTGCGCCTCACGCCACGGCAGCGATTTGAAATCGGCATCAGCCTGTATGAGCCGGCGTTGCGCACAGGCTGCATCGAGGCGATCGACGAAATCCGCTCGAACATTGTGCTCCGCCGTGTCGTCAAGCGTTTGGAGCGCGGTGATGGCGCCATTGAGCGCGCCATCCCCAGCCTTGGCCAACGCCAGCATTGGGAACCGTGGTGGCGTCGGAGGCTTTCGTGGCGGTTAGTCGCTTTCGACGGTGACGTTGATGAAGTCCCGATAAATCTCGACGTGGATCAGGGGTGTGCCATCCAGAATCGCACGCCTGGCAGCGTTCGTGAAAGTGCCGCTGTTCAGCATGCGCTCCAGCCTTGCGCGGTTGTCCTTGTCGGTAAAGAACGAGTCTCCCTCGTCCTCGTCTTCCCCCTTGCCGTAGACATAGAGGTTGGCGCGATCCTGACGAATAATGGCGGCTGCGCTGGTCAATCGCTCGCCTGACGAGTTGAAATGGTCGGCCGCGCTCAGGCGCGCCGTGTAGCTTTCGATGGGGGCAGCAAATGCAGCGGTCGAAACAGCAAAAAAGATAGCGGCGGTCAAATAGAGCGGTTTCATGATTCCATCCCAAAGTCCAAAACCGATCATCTAGACGGCCGTTGAGGGGATGTCGACTACAAGGGATTGCAAGCATTCATGCTCCAGCGCATTCCCCCGGCAGCGATTTGAAATCCTTATCGGTCAGCGTGAGCCGCGGCTTCGGCAGGCTTTTCTTGAAGCCATTGATGACATCCGGTCGAACATCGCGCCCCGTCCTGTCGTCGAGCGACTGAAGCGCGGCGACATTATCGGCGCCGTTGAGCGCGTCATCACGTGCCGCCGGCCAACGCCAGTAACGGGAACCGTGGTGGCCTATGTCGCTTTCATTGCTCGCTAAATCTGGCGGGCATTGGAATACCTGTTTGCATCCGAAGCACGCCCGTTGCCCAGGAGCGCATCTCCGGTGAAGCATCGCCCGACTTCAGTATTGATACGGCCAATGAAAACATATCTTCGGGCGGCTTTTGATTAGCGGCCATGTAGGCAAAATATCCGACAACGATCGCACATCCTATCGATATGATCGGCGAAGCGAATAGCATCGTCACTTGGACAATTGATCCGCTGCGTTGAAGCAGGTTGGGCTTTGGGATCTCTTCCTCATCAATGATATCAGTCATTCCACTCCCCTGCGCAGAACACCAATGCAGGAACAGTGGGTTACATTAGTTAAGATGCGGATAAGGCCATTTCGGCGGGCGGAGGGACAGGAACCGATGCTTAAGCGCCTATCACCTCGCGAGCATTCGAACAGCTCGTCTTGATCTATGATCCTTTGCTGAGCACGGCCTGCATCGAGGCAATCGACGACATCCGGTCGAACATTGTGCTCCGGTTTCGACGTCCGCAATGTAGACGTCGAGTGGTGGCTCAGGGATCATTCCTCTTGCAGATCGGCGCCCCTACCGCTGCACCGAGACGATCAGGATCATCGGCCGTTCCTTCTCGACATCGAGTTCCGGCTGTTTCCTGATCTGCTCTTCGGTCGGCCGCCATTCCACGACACGATCGATGCGGAAGCCGGTGTCGATCAGCGTGTTCAGCGTCGTGCCGATGGTGCGGTGGTGTTTGATCACGCCCTTGGCCAGCCAGTCGGTGCGGCGCTCGCCTTCCACCGAATAGCTGTCGATCGGCCAGGTCTGGCGCCCGGTCTCGTCCAGAGCCCAGCCCGGATTGGTCGGCGCCATGTAGATCGGATGCTCGATGGTGAAGACGAAACGGCCGCCGGGCACCAGCGCGTCATGAACGACCCGCATCAGCCGGGCGAAATCCTCGACATAGTGGAAGGTCAGCGAACTGTAGGCGAAATCGAAACTGCCTGCCGGCAGCACCAGCGTGTCGAGATCGGCGATGGCGTAGGACACGGCCGGATTGTCCGTCTCCTTGCGCGCCCGCGCCAGCATGTTTTCGGAGAGGTCGAGGCCAACCACGCTCTTTGCGCCCTGCCCCGCCGCCCAGCGGCAGAACCAGCCGAAGCCGCAGCCGAGATCGACGACCCGCTTGCCCGCGAGTTCCGGCAAGAGCGCCGTGATCGCCGGCCATTCGGCCGCGCCGTCCAGCCCGTAGAGCGAGCGTGGCAACCGCCCGTAGCCCTCGTAGAAATCAGCCTGATCGTAGATGTTCTGTGCCATTGTCTTCATCCTGTTGTTTGGCGGATGGACGAGGCGCTAACGCCAAAAACCTCGTCCGTTACCGGCGAGGTTGCAAGCGCTGCTTTATTCCTGTGCGGGCCTGGTCCGAACCGGGATCATGCCCCAAAGCCAGCGCGCCTGCATCCCGCCTGTTGGGATGCCGGCCGCCGGGCAACGATGTGGGTGTCGTGTTCGCGCATGGGTGGAAAAAACAACAGAATGGGCGGGTCGTCAACGATGACGGAACTCAAACCTGTGAGCCACAAAGGCCGCCAAACCTCACGGCGATTTGGCCGACATGCGCAAGGCGGCATTGGCACCACGGTATTCGACGAAGTTCTTGGGGCAGTCGCTGACGGCGAGCCGGTAAAGCGGCAGCGCTGCGTCGCCATGCCCTTGCAGCCTGTTGAGTTCAGCGGTGTAGAAATTCACTTCGCACAGATTGTCGCGCTTCTTGGATGGATTCGGATCGTCGGCGGCCGCTAGCGTCTCGACCGGCGTCGTCTCGCCAAGCAGCATCCGGATCACCGGCGCCGGCCATTTCGTCATGTCGAGCTTCGCGGTCGTTTCCCGCAAATGGCCGGCCGAACCATTGTGTCGTTCGGCCAAATCCAGCCAGATCGCGAAATAAGCATTGTCGGGCACCAGTGACGCGGCTTTTGCAAGATCGGCTTGCGCCTGTTCGGAAGGGCCTGGAAAGAAGCGTGCAATGCCCCGATCCTCATAGGCCTGAGCATGCTTCGGATTGAGCGCGATCGCCTTGTCGTAATCGGCGATGGCGCGATCATATTCGCCCTTCTCGTACAGAGCGGAGCCCCGTCCGGTGTAGGCAGCCGCGCTTGTTGGATCGAGCTCGATCACACGTTCGAATTCCGCGATGGCGTGTTCATCGTCGCCCTTGATGATCCAGGCGAGACCTCGGTTCAGGTACGCGATGATGTATTTCGGATCGACTTCTACCGCTTTGTCATAGTTTGCTAGAGCAGAATCTGATCATTCCGGCTCATATCCTGTTGCGGCGAAGTAGTTGGCGCACTCGGTTGGTGTGAAGCAAGGCAGTGCGGCGCTGATGGTATCCCACAATTCCGCGACGGTTCGTGCGGCGGCTTTGCGTAGAATCGATTTCAGCTTGGAAAAGGCGTTCTCGATCGGGTTGAAGTCGGGGGAATAGGGCGGGAGGAACATCATCCTTGCGCCGGTTGCTTCGATCGCCACACGGGCGGCTGCGCTTTTGTGCGCCGGCAGGTTGTCGAGGATCACGACATCGTCGGGCCGCAGCGTCGGCACGAGAACCTGCTCGACATAGGCGACAAACCATTCGCCAGTCATCGGGCCGTCCAGGACCATTGGCGCGGTCATGCCAGTGAGGCGCAGGGCGCCGGTGAACGTCGTCGTCTTCCAATGGCCATGCGGGATTGGCGATCGGCACCGCATCCCGCGCTTCGTGCGCCCCCGCAGTCGAGCCATCTTTGTCGAGGCTCCGGTCTCGTCGATGAAGACCAGATGCTCGGGATCAAGATCGGGCTGGGCGTCGAACCAGGCGTTTCGTCGCGCCGCCACGTCTGGCCGCTCCTGCTCGCTGGCGTGCGCCGTTTTTTTTGAAGGTCATGGAGTGACGATCGAGAAACCGCCAGATCGTGCTCGTCGCAAACGACGCGCCATGCTCCTGTCGCAGCAACTCGGCGAGTTCGACCAGCGTGATGTCCACCCGCCTCTCGATCGCCGCCAGGATGATGTCGCGATACGCTTCAACGCGGTGGGACCGCCTGTCGCCGCCCTGCGGCTTTGCGCAGGTGGCTCCGGTCTCGCGCCATTCCCGGACCCAACGCACCGAGCTTGCCGCCGCCACGCCAAATCGCGCCGCTGCCGCCCGTCGCGACAGGCCGCCATCAACCGCTGCGACCACCCGAGCCCGCAAATCTTCCGATAAGGATTTCGCCATGCCATGCCGGCCTCCGAATCCAGCAGATATGCTGAATCAGATTTCCAATCCCAACGAAACCCCTATCGATTCTATCCGCTCGGATTTTGCTCTAGCGCGCGATCGACATCGCCTTTTGTTTTCCATGACATGCCCCGGTTGTTGTAGAGTCCGGCATCCTGCGGATCGAGGCTGATCGCCCGGTCATAATCGGCGATGGCGCTGTCATAATCGCCCTTGCGAGCCCAGGAATTGCCCCTGTTGTAGTAGGCGTCAACGTTTTTCGGATCGATGCCGATTGCCAGGTCGTAGTCGGCGATAGCACGCGAATCGTCGCCCTTCGCTGACCAAGCCAAGCCTCGATTGTTGTAGACGTACACATTGTTCAGCCCAAGCCGGATCGCCTCATCATTGTCGGCCACGGCCCGGTCGAAGTCGCCTTTCTCGAACCAGATCAGCGCCCGGTTGTAGCGGATGCTGGGGTCTTTCGGATCAAGGCTGATCACCTGACTGTAGTCGGCGATGGCACGGTCCTTGTCGCCCTTCCTCGACCAGGCCATGCCCCTGCGGTAGTAGGCATGAACATTCTTTGGATCGAGGCTAATGACCTTGCTGTAATCGGCAATCGCGCGGTCGTCGTCCTTCTTGTGGTCCCAAGCATCGCCTCGGCTGTTGTAGACGGAAGCGATTTCCGGAGCGAGCTCGATAACCCTGTCGAAATCAGCGATGGCGCGATCGTCTTCGCCCTTGCGCGACCAGATCAGCCCCCGGTTGTTGTAAGCCCTGGTGTCCTTGGGATTGAACTTGATGGCGTCGGTATAATCTGCAATCGCCCGGTCATTGTCGCCCTTGTATGTCCAGGCGAGACCGCGATTGTAGTAGGCATCGCCATTTGCCGGATCGAGGCTGATCACCTTGTCGAAGTCGGGAATGGCGCGGTCGTTATCGCCTTTGTGAAGCCATGTGATGCCCCGGTTCAGATAGCCATTGGCGAAATTCGGATTGTAGTCGATGACCTTGCCGTAATCGGCGATGGCGTGATCGAAGTCGCCTTGTGCCGCCAGGGCATTGCCGCGCTTGAAATAGGCAGCGGCATGGCTATCGGAGGGCTCCGTCGGGTCCTCGATCATGCGCGTGCAGGCGGCAATGCGCGTGTTGGCCTCGACATCATTGTCGCCGACGCAATCGCGGCTGGCGGCCAGGGCTGGAAACGCGCAGATGAGCAGGACGCCAAGCCCTGCCAGCGTTAGCCGACAAGGCCTGCGCCACCGGCGAACCGAGCGTAGAACATCAGCTTCGTCAAACGTCACGTCTGCGGAATTCATGATCTCGATTGTTTGCGGCGCTGGTCGTCTGCCGGATCGCAGGTCGCCCGCAATCCAGCATTGCAAAGCCTCTACGTCAAGACACGCGGACTTGGTCCGCTCCGGCGGAAATCTCGAAGCCGCGCCGCGGCCAGCCGATCACATCGGGCGTTTGTCGCCGATCTTGCGTGGGGTGCGCGGTGGCGTGGCGGTGGTCTTGTGCGCGGCGGCGATGCGCAGGATCCGCTCGAAGCGGCTTTCCTCGGCCACTTTGGTCGCCGGCATCGGCTTGCGAGGAAGCGGCTTCGGGACGAATGCACTCATGGAGTGGTCTCCTTAAAGATTGCTGTCCGCCGCAGCCGGGACACTGCCCCGGCGGCATCTCGAAGCGCTAAGCCTCAAGAGCTGAGCGCCAGGATTCAGGTCAGGCCGATCCGAAAACGGGGGTTTCCGAGAACCGGAGCGGAGCGTACTTTTGGGTACGTGAGCACCGGAAGCGCAGGAAACCGCCGTTTGCAGGCCGGCCTCACCTGAATCCGGTTAGTAGCCGCCCATACCGCCGCCGCCACCGCCCGCCGGTGCCGCATCCTTCGGCGGAATGTCGGTGATCATGGCTTCCGCCGTGATCAGCAGAGCCGCGATCGAGCCGGCGTCCTGCAGTGCGGTACGCACCACCTTCGCGGGATCGACGATGCCTGCCTTGATCATGTCGACATAGACCTCGTTCTGGGCGTCGAAACCCTGATTGTGATCCTTGCTGTCGGTGAGCTTGCCGACGACGATCGAGCCTTCGACGCCGGAATTCTCGGCGATCTGGCGGATCGGAGCCTCAAGCGCGCGAAGCACGATCGAGATACCAGCGGTGACATCGGCATTGGCGCCGGTCAGGCCGGCAAGTGCCGACCTGGCACGCAGCAGAGCCACGCCGCCGCCGGGCACGATGCCTTCTTCAACCGCTGCACGCGTTGCGTTCAGCGCGTCGTCGATGCGGTCCTTCTTTTCCTTCACTTCCGACTCGGTGACGCCGCCGACGCGGATGACGGCAACGCCGCCCGACAGCTTGGCAAGACGTTCCTGCAGCTTTTCCTTGTCGTAGTCCGAGGTCGTCTCCTCGATCTGGCCCTTGATCTGGGCGACGCGCGCCTGGATGGTCGCCTTGGTGCCGGCGCCGTCGATGATCGTGGTGGTGTCCTTCTCGATCAGCACGCGCTTGGCGCGGCCGAGCATGTCGATGGTGACGTTGTCGAGCTTGATGCCGAGATCCTCGGAGATCATCTGGCCGGCGGTGAGCACGGCGATGTCTTCCAGCATCGCCTTGCGGCGATCACCGAAGCCCGGCGCCTTGACGGCCGCGACCTTGAGGCCGCCGCGCAGCTTGTTGACGACCAGCGTGGCAAGAGCCTCGCCTTCGACGTCCTCGGAGATGATCAGCAGCGGCCTGCCGCTCTGAACCACCGCTTCGAGGATCGGCAGCATCGCCTGCAGATTGCCGAGCTTCTTCTCGTGGATGAGCACGTAGGGCTCTTCCAGCTCGACGCGCATCTTGTCGGCGTTGGTGACGAAATAGGGCGAGAGATAGCCACGGTCGAACTGCATGCCTTCGACGACGTCGAGTTCGGTTTCGGCGGTCTTGGCTTCCTCGACGGTGATGACGCCGTCATTGCCGACCTTGTCCATCGCCTTGGCGATCATCTCGCCGACGGTGGCGTCGCCATTGGCGGCGATGGTGCCGACCTGTGCGATCTCGGCCGACGACTTGACCTTCTTGGCCTTCGCCTTGATTTCGCCGACGACGGCGGCAACGGCCTGGTCGATGCCGCGCTTGAGGTCCATCGGGTTCATGCCGGCGGCGACGAGCTTGGCGCCTTCGCGCAGGATCGAGGCGGCCAGCACGGTTGCCGTGGTGGTGCCGTCACCGGCGAGGTCGTTGGTCTTCGAGGCCACTTCGCGCACCATCTGCGCGCCCATGTTCTCGAACTTGTCGGCAAGCTCGATTTCCTTGGCGACGGTGACGCCGTCCTTGGTGATGCGAGGCGCGCCATAAGCCTTGTCGATGATGACGTTGCGGCCCTTGGGGCCGAGCGTGACCTTCACCGCATTGGTGAGGATCTCGACGCCGCGCAGCATGCGGTCGCGCGCATCGGTGGAGAATTTGATTTCCTTGGCAGACATGGTTTTTTCAATCCCGTTTTTGTGGTGGGCCCGTTCGTGTGGTGGAGTGGGCCGCTCGCGGAGCTGGCAAAGGCCGGCTCCTCAGAGGATTAGGCAGCCTTCTTGGCTTCGACGGTCTTCTCGATGATGCCCATGATGTCGGCTTCCTTCATGATCAGAAGGTCCTCGCCGTCGATCTTGACTTCAGTGCCCGACCATTTGCCGAACAGGATGAAGTCGCCGGCCTTCACGTCGAGCGGAACAAGCGCGCCATTTTCGTCGCGTGCACCGGGACCGACGGCGATGACTTCGCCTTCCTGCGGCTTTTCCTTGGCATTGTCGGGGATGATGATGCCGCCCTTGGATTTGGTATCACCTTCAGCGCGACGAATGACGACGCGGTCGTGGAGTGGCCGAAATTTCATGAGGTCTTCTTTCTGGGGCCGGCACAGGCGGCCACGCCCCCATATATAGGCGCATTGGCACTCGATAGATAGGAGTGCCAAAAATTATTCCCGGCCGAATTCAAATATTCAAAAGTATTATTTTACCCGGCCGATTCCTGATATTTACCGGAAGCTAAATATTGTAAAAATTGAATTTTCTCCGCTGAGTCCCTATTTATCGGACAAGTTCGGTTTCACAATTTCAAACATAAGGGAGATTTAGCCAATGGCCGAAGGCAATCCGAGTATCATGGAAAAGGCTGAAGCCCGCTTCGTGGACAAGCAGAAGAAGACGGCCGAGCGCAACAAGGCGACCGCCGAATATATGACGGAAGCGAAGCTGCGCATCATCAAGACGGCAAAACTCAGGGAATTGCGCCTGGCCAAGGAAGAAGCCGACCGCGTCGCCGAAGCCTTGAACCCAACGCCGAAGAAGAAGCGGGTGACCAAGAAGGCCGCCGCGATGGAGGCAAAATCATGAGCCTGACCTTCCCCAACCGCAGCCGCAGCTATGACGAGGCCGGCAAGCGTATCCGTTTCGTCGGCCATGATGGCATGTTCCAGATTTCCTTCTCGGTCGCCGCCGACGCCATGTCGAAGATGCGGCCTGGAACCGCGGCCAACGAAGCCGGCTACCTCGCCGCATTCGACACGGAGAGCAACGCCATCCGCGATGTGGCGTCGAAGGCCTATGACCGTACGCGCAAGAGCATGTACGTGCTGACGGCCGCCGATTTCGGCTAGAACCCGATCGACCCCTTGAGCTAAGCACTCGGCACAACTTGAGGGGGCCGTGGAATTGACATCCGCAACGATCAAGACGCGACCGGCAAAGCCCAGGCGCCATGTGGGCGGCTGCCTTTGCGGCGCCGTGCGTTTCGAGGCGATCGGCCCGGCCGGCGCGCCGCACACCTGTTCCTGCCGCATGTGCCAGCGCCACACCGGCGCCCTGACCGCCGCCTGGGTGGAATTCCCAAGCGAAAGCGTGACCTGGACGGGGACAGGCGGCATGCCCTCCGTCTTCCGGTCATCAGAATTTTCAAGCCGCGCCTTTTGTCCCGGCTGCGGCAGCACGATCGGCGCCATTGACGACAAGCCCGTCATTGCCTTGCTGCTGGGGGTCTTCGACAAGCCGGGCGCCAGGGAATTGATGCCCACCTACCACTCTTTCAGGGGCGGACGGCCGAAATGGTGGCACGTCGAGGTGGCCAGCGAATAGAGCAATTCCAGGGTGTGAAACGGTTTTCCGTCCGGAATTGCGTGAAAACAAAGAGATAGAGCGGTTCGGCGTTTCCGTGAAACGATGAACCGCGCTAGACGCGGCCAATCGCATTCCGGTTGGCTCAGATTGTGAACACGGTGCGCCGGGTGCTGTCGTCCCTGGGCCAGGCCTGTTCCACCTGCGATAGCGGAACGACCGTGGACGCGATCTGAAAACCGCCGGGCACGGTGGCCTGCAGAAGACCGTCGACGGCCTGGACCAGGCGCTCAAGCGGAATGCTGCCGATGCCGCTGCCCATCAACTCTATCGCCGAGGACCGCAACGCCGCACTTGGCAAGGTGATGTCGCCGGCGCTCATCGAGCCGACCTGGACATAGCGGATGGGCATCGCACCCTTGCCATGGCGCGCACCGGCGGCGATCAGGCGTTCAGCACTTTTACCCCACAGATAATCGATCACCACGTCCACTCCCTCAGCGAACTGCTCTTTCAGGGCGGCATCCAATGCCGCCTCGTCGTCGCCCAGCGCAATGGTCACGTCGGCGCCAAGGGCTGGCAGCGATTTCAGCGCCTCGGCGTTGCGGGCGACGGCAATGACCTTGCCGGCTCCGAGATACCGGGCGATCTGGATGGCCAGCCGGCCCGACGTTCCCGTTGCACCATTGACAACAACGGTTTCGCCCACTCGGAATTTTGCCCGCTCGGTGTAGGCCGCCCAAGATGACATGCCGGGATTGGCGATCGCCGCCGCCGTCACATCGTCAAGCGCATCGGGCAGCGGCAGGCACCGGCTCACCGGCACCACGGCCCTCTCGGCCATGCTGCCAAAGGGCGCTGATGGCATCAGGAAATAGACACGGCGGCCATCCTCCAGCCGCCCGACGCCATCGATGCCGACGACAAAGGGAAACTTTCCCGACGAACTGTAGTGCGCGCCGAAGGCCCGGCCCTTGACGACATGGCTGATGGCGGCGGCCGTCACGGTAACAATGCATTCGCCCTCGCCCGCAACCGGATCGCTGAACACGCCATAGACCGGCGGTTGCCCGGCTCCCTGAACGATTGCTGCTTTCATGAGATGGTTTCCTTTGAATTTTTATGTGCTAAATACACATATATCGAGGCGGATCATGACGTCAAGAAAAACAGTGCATAATACACATATTAGTGACCAACTGCGGAAACTGCACGGCGCGGTGCTCGACATTGTCAGCATCATGAACCAGCCGCAGCGCGATGAATTCCTGATCAGGGAGGCCGGCATCCGCCTGGATCGGGCGCTGTTCCCACTCCTGGTGAGCGTGGAGCGCTTCGGCCCGATCGGCGTGGTTGACCTCGCCGATCGCGTCGGCCGCGACTACACCACCGTCAGCCGACAGGTGGCCAAGCTCGAAAGCCTTGGCCTCGCCGAGCGCAAGCCCGGCGCAGATCGGCGCGTGCGCGAAGCCGTCATCACGCCCAAGGGCAAGGCGATGACCGATCTCGTCGATGCCGCGCGCGACAGGATCGGGCGCGGCATTTTCGAGAGCTGGGACGCCCATGATATCGACGAGCTGGTGCGACTGATGCGGAAATTCGCTGACGATTTCACCAACCTTCCGGCGGACCCGCATGATCCGCTGGCCGGGGCGTAGGTTCGGCCTGTCAGGCCGAAGCACCGTCATCCACCCGATTGCCGGGATGGGCGCGTTCCCGCGCGGCGGCCACATGCTCCAGTATATGATCGGGTGCGTCTTCCGACACGCCTCCGCGCAGCCCTTCCGCCGCTCCATCAGCCGCCTCCTCGGCGCGCGGGAACATGATCGCCTCATAGTCGGCGACCGCCTGGCGCCAGTCGTTGCCATCAGCCAGCGCCATGGCGAGGTCCGCACCGTCAGCCATCGCCGTGTTGGCGCCCTCGCCGCCGAAGGGCGACATCAGATGCGCGGCATCGCCGATCAGCGTCACGCCCGGCCGGTTGGCCCAGCGATGGCCGACTGGCAGCGCATACATCGGCCTGATGGCCAGCAGCTTCGCCTCGGTGATCAGGGCGCGCAATACCGGTGCGAAATCGGCGAAATGACCGGCGATTTCCTGCCTGGTGCGATCGGGATCGGCGGTGTCGAGCTTGAGCGCGCTCTCCGGCGCCCGCAACGCCGCGTAGACACGGATATGGGCATTGGAACTGCGCTGGCCGACCAGTGTCCGCGACCTGCCCTTGGCGAACATCTTGCCATGTCCGACCAGTGCCGCGAGCGCGGGATGCTGGGCATCGGCATCGTCGATGCCGAGTTCGCAGAAAATCACGCCTTCATAGCAAGGCACCGCATCGGAGACGAGCGGCCTCACCCGCGACCACGCGCCATCGGCGCCGACGACAAGATCGAACGGCTCGCCCGCTTCGCCCCCATCGCCACCATTGGCGAACACGGCATAGCGGCCATCCGCCAGCGGCCGCACGGCCTCAACCTTCTGTCCCCAGCGTACCGTGCCCCCGGGCAAAGCGTCGAGAAACAGCTGGCGCAGCTGAGTGCGATCGATTTCCGGCCGCTCGCCGTCCGGATCGGAGTCCGAAAACAGCAGTTTGCCATCTGGGCTGCAGACCTTGCCGTCCTGGTCCTCGTAGCGCGCGACATTGCGAAAGGCATCCTCCAGGCCCGCAAGGCGCAGCGCCCGCATGCCGGTATCGGCGTGCATGTCGAGCGAGCCGCCCTGCGGCCGCGCCAGCGCATGCTCGTCGCGCTCGAACACCGTCGAGGCGATGCCGTTTATATGCAGGATGCGAGCCAGCGTCAGGCCGCCCGGCCCGCCGCCAATGATTGCGATTTTGGGGGTTTCGGTCGTGGGTTGTTGCGACACGGTCGCCTCCTGTGCTAGAAATTATATAGGGCTCTATATATCTAGATAGGACCCAATGTAAATATCCCGGCAGCAATTTAAATAGGCAACTATGTAAATGTCCGACCCATCCGAGTCCTGGCAGCCCCGGGCGATGCCCGCTATGCTCATCGCCACCGCCGCGCGCTTCCTGTCACGCATCGCCGACACGCGGTTCCGCGAGCTCGGCATCAGCGTCAGCCAGTTGCCGGTGCTCGTCGCGCTGAAGGATAGTGCCCGCCTGTCGCAGAAGGAGCTGACGCGGCTCGCCGGCGTCGAGCAGCCAAGCATGGCGCAGCTTCTCGCCCGCATGGAACGCGACGGCCTGATCCGCCGCGACCCTGACCCCGCCGACGGCAGGAGCAGCCTGATTTCTCTCAGCGATCACGCCATCGACAGGATAGAGCCGGCCCGCGCCATACTGGCCAGGGGCAACAGCGAAGCGCTGGCCGGATTCAGCGAAAGCGAGGTGGAGACGCTGACGGCGCTGCTTCACCGCGTCATCGAGAATGCGCGCGCCGGCAGCGACGCGCCGCCATGCCACGACGCCGCCGCATCCGCGGAAGCGGGACCAACGCCCGAACGCTGATCTCCATCATCCGAAGCTGGGTGAAATCAATCCATCTCCTCGACCATCGCCCGTATCTTCACGGCCTTTTCAAAATGGTCGAATTTGCAGGTTCGTATCCACCATTCCGCGGCTTCCATGAGAAGGTCGGGATCGTCATTCCTGTTTGCGAAAAACGCATAGAACGACAGGCCGACGCCGGGGCCTTTCTCGGAGATTTTGCGATCGCAGACCTCCAGTATCTTTTCCTTCAGGCTCGCTCGCACGGGAATCCTCCTGTTGGTGGTTTCACGCCGACGCGCTGTTTCCGGCGACAAAATGCCGGCCTGGATCGCCGGCACGTTTTGCGGCTTGATGACGGGATCAGGACTTTCGATCGGCCTTTTCGCGCCGCTTTATATCCCGCACATTCATCTGCACGACCATGTCGTCGGCATCGCGTGTGCTCATGCCGACCAAGACCCGATGCTTGAGCACCGCGGGCTGGCCGGTGAAGACGTCGACGATGGTCCAGCTGTGCTCTTGCTCCCTGCGCAGTGCGTAGCGGTTTGGCATGGGTGGAGTTCCAGTTGGTTCGGCCTTGAAGGGTCAGCCCTGCACAATGAAAAACACGGCGGCGAGGACAACGACCGTCCAGACGACGATGGAAAGCTTCAACACCATTGCTCCGTGGGACGTCATAAGCTGGCGCATGCGGTCGGCCATCTGTCCCGGCCGGGCCGGCACTGCCATGACGACCCGCGTCTTCAGCCCGAGCTTTCCGAAGACAGGCAGCAGCGATGGCTCACGCACGAAAGACCTCGGATGTCAGGAGAAGGCCGGAAAGGCCCGGACATCTTCATAACACCTTTTCTCGAATGCCTTGCATGCCAAATGAAAATTGCATGCCGGAGCGTGCCCTTAGGCTGCGTCGGCGCGGCGACCTTTCGGAGTGTCCGACTTGAAGATCCGGAACGTGTTGCGGCCGGCCGCCTTGGCGGCGTAGAGCGCGGTGTCGGCCTTCATGAACAGGTCGCATATCGCGCCCGTCTCGACAAAGGCGACGCCGACCGAGGCGCCGAGCTTGAGCGGTTGGCCACGGACACTCACCGGCTCGCCCATGGCGTCGATGATGCCGCGCGCCAGGCCGGAAACCGCGCCACGGTCGAGATGGGGCCCGAGCAGAACGGCGAACTCGTCGCCGCCGACGCGGGCGACCAGGTCTGCTCCCTGGCAGACCGCGCCGAGGCGCGCGGCCGCTTCCTTCAGGCAATCGTCGCCGACGACATGGCCGAACGTGTCGTTGACCGCCTTGAACCCGTCGAGATCAATCAACAGCAGCGCGCCGACCGTGCCCTGCCCCGCCTGATCAGCTTGCGCCAGGCGCGCCTGGAACTGGCCGCGATTGGCCAGCCCCGTCATCACGTCGAATTCCGCCAGGTAGCGCATGCGATCCGACAGGAGCTTTTCCTCGGTGATGTCCTGCTTCATGCCGAAGATACGCACCGGCACGCCGTCCTCGCATTCGACGGTGGCGGTGATGCGGATCCAGCGGCTGCGGCCGGCAAAGGTGGTAATTTCGCAGTCGAGCGTGAAGCCGCTGCGCTCCTCGATCGCGCGGCCGCGCATCGCCTCCAGCACCTTGCGCGAAGCCGGCGGATAGCATGCCAGTGTCAGCTGGCGATCGGGCACCGTGCCGCGCGGCAGGTCGAACAGATCATAGACGACATCGGTCCAGCGCAGCGTCTCGTCGGGCAGGCTGCATTCCCACACGCCAATGCGCGCGGCGGCTGAGGCGCGGTCGAAGATCTTGCGGCTGTGCGCCAGCGAAACGCCCTGCTCGCGGATCAGCTCCGCCTGCGCGGTCAGTTCGCTCCTCAGCCGCGCGATGGTGGCGGCATCACGCCGGCGGGCGCGCTCGGGCGAGCCCGCCGCGTCCGACACGCCACCGCGCAAGCGCGACGCGTTCGGCCGCGCAGGACCCTTGGGGCTGTACGGCATATGGGCATGTCCAGGCTCTGTTGTCGCCGCCTTCCTTGGAGCGGCAACGCCACAATCGCGCGGAAGCGATTAATATTTACTGAGGAGCGGATGGGCTTGCGAGGAATTGGTGGGGATAGGCCGCTTACCCTGGGTTATGGCGGCGTTCTCAGCCACCCTGCCCCCGCCTGATCTCCTGCGCCACCAGTTCCTGCAACTCCCACAGATTGCGATCGCGGATGCCGCAGGCTTCCAGATGGCGGATGGTCTCGAACAGATATTGCGCGCCGGAGCCCCAATGTCCAACGGCTCGGGCCAGGGTCGCTGCGATCGCCGGCTTGTTCAGCCGGACATAGCGCGGGCTGGCCGGATTGACGACGAAGCCCAGCGCACGCGACACGCCGCCTTCCGTCCTCACCCGCAGCCAGCGCGGCACGTTGACGGCGGGCAGTATGGTCATCTCGCGGCGCAGCAGCGCGTCGAGATTATCAGTCAGCGGCTCGGCGATCTCGAACACCATGCCCTGGCACTGGCCGCCGCGATCGAGCGCCATCATCAGGCCGGGCTGCTCGACCGTGCCCCGGTAGCGCTTGACGGTGAAGCAGAACGACCGGTGCCAGCCCGTCGCCACCGCCCTCTCGCCGCCCCGCACTTCGCCAACCGGATTCCACAACAGCGAACCATAGGCGAACAGCCTTGCCGGCCCTGGCGGCGCGGAGGCCAGCACCTCGTCGCGCACGCGCACATAATCGGCGTCGGTCATGTGGATCATGCCCGGCGTCGGCCCGGCATCCTCGACGACGCGCAGCGTGCGGGCGACCAGTTCCTCGGTCAGCGCCATCGGCGACTTTTGCCGGCTAATCTTCATGTCATCGCTCATCGGATACACCGGGCCATCATTGCTTCGACAGGTGGAAAATGAACATCGAGAACAGCTCGGACTGGCTGGAGATCCTGAGCTTCTGGTGAATGTTCTTGCGGTGATTCTTCACCGTTCCCTCGGCGATGTTCAGCGCGTCGGCGATGGCCGCGCTTGAATGTCCGCGCAGGATCAGCGAGGTGATCTCGATTTCACGCGGCGTCAGCACGCCGCCCGTCATCCTGTTCAGCGTCGCGTTCATCGGATCGACCGGTTCGGCATCGATCTCGCTGGTGCCGAGCCGGGCGTTGCTCCAGTTGCGTTCGATCAAAAGGCGGATCACGGGTTCGGCGTCATGGATGATCTTGAGGTCGCGCCGCCCGAAGGCGGGCGACTCCATCGGCCTGGTGAAGCTGACGACGATGGCAGCACTTCCCACTGGGCGGCAGACGATGCCGACCTCGTCGCGGATTTTGGTCAGGCCGTAGTGCCTGCGGAAATATTCGGAACTGTAGAACTGGTCCGGCGCCATTCTTCTCAGCTGCCTGACACCGATGGCCTTCGGGTCCGTCGCCGCCCGATAGAAGGGGTCGAGCAGGTAGGGTCCGTTCGCATAGGCGGTGATGACGACCGCCGCCCGCGCGGGATCGATATTGTGGTAGAGGCAAACAGGCTTTTCCGTGCCGGAATAGGCGAAGATCATCACGATATCGAGGTCGATGACCGCCTTCAGCGCCTCCTCGATGCGCTGCGGGAAGTCCGGCGTGCCGACCTCCTGGATTGCCGCGGCAATCTTCCTGTTCCATGGCGCGAAGCCTGTCGTCACCGCGATCCTCCCTTCCTCTGGCCGCACGTTGCGGGCCTGCTCACGGCCATACCAATTTTCCTGCCCGTCTGTCCCTAACGGGATATTTTGTTGCGTGAAGCCCAAGCCTAGCCTCAGGGCGAAAATACTGGGGCGGGCCTATATGTCGACAGTCAATGAAGCCGGCGCGACCTTCGCGGCGGGCCTGGAAAAGCTTGGTGCCAGGGCCGTGCATATCGGCATGATGGACCCAGCCGGCGAATTTCGCGACAAGCTGGTCTCCGCCGACAAGGCGGTCAAGCTGGCCGCCAACGGCTATCCGTTCTGCGAGGTCCTGTATTTCTGGGACATCGCCGAGAAGACCTTCATCGACGGCGCCTTCATCGACCGCCCGGCCTTCCTCGATGCCGCGAGCCTGCGCAAATATCCGTTCGCCGACGATGCAGCGCTCTGCATCGCCGATTTCTCCGGCGATTTCGGCAAGCGCTCGCCGCGCAATCTTTGCCAGAGGCTGATTGCCGAGGCCGCGGAACTGGGCTTCGACGTATTCTCGGCGTTCGAATACGAGTTCTTCCTGTTCGACGAGACGCCCGAAAGCCTGCGCGCCAAGGAGTATCGCGACCTCACCTATTTCGCGCAGGGCAACCGCACCTATTCGCTGCAGACATCAGCCATCCATGGTGACCTCCTGCAGGGCCTGCACGACACCATGACGACGATGGGGATCGGCCTCGACGCCATCCACACCGAGCTCGGCCCCGGCTGTTTCGAGGCACCGCTCACTTACGCCAAGGGCCTGAAATCCCCCGACGATGCGGCTTTGTTCAAGAATTTCGCCAAAGGCTACTTCTCCCGCCACGACCTGACCGCCGGCTTCATGTCAAAACTCTCGCCGGCGCTGCCCGGCCAGTCCGGGCACCTGCATGTCTCGATGCGCGACAGGGCCGGGAATGCGGTGTTCGCCGATCCCGACGCGCCGGACGGCATCAGCCGGCTCGGCCGCCATTTCATCGGCGGCCTGGTGGCGCTGATGCCCGAACTGCTGGCGATGTGCGCCCACACCGTCAACGCCTACAAGCGGCTGGTGCCCGGCGCCTGGGCGCCGACTTCAGCCAATTGGGGCGTCCAGAACCGCACGGCGGCGGTGCGCGTCATCAATGACGAGCAGGAATCCACCCGCGTCGAATTTCGCGTGCCCTCGGCCGACGCCAATCCCTATCTGGCGCTGGCGCTCTGCATCGGCGCCGGCCTTTACGGCATCCGCAACGAGATCGAGCCGCCGGCCGGCAGCGGCGAAAACTTCTATGCCGCGACGCCCTCGCCGGAGGCCGTCCCTCCGATCTCGGCCAGGCAACGGAACGGCTCAACGCAAGCGCCGTCGCCCGCGAGATCTTTGGCGACGACTTCATCGACAGCTTCGTCACCGGGCGACGCTTCGAATTCGGCGAGTACCAGAAACAGGTAAGCGAATGGGAGATCAGGCGGTACCTCGGCATCGTCTGATCGGGAGTTTTGGGCTGATAAACAGAAAGGGAGCAAGCAAATGAAAAAGCAGACATCAGGCACCGTGGGCGTTGATCGCCGCGCCGTGCTGAAGGGCATGGGCGGCCTTGGATTGGCGGCCGCCGGCGCGGGCATCCTAGGCATGCCGAAGGGCGCATCCGCCGCCGAAAGCCTCAGCTACATGTGCTGGGAAGGCTACAACGCGCCGTCCATCCTGGACCCGTTCCAGAAGCAGAAGGACGTTTCCATTTCCGTCGACCTGATCACCGATTCCGCTGGCGGCTTCGCCAAGCTCGCCGCCGGTGCGTCGAAGGATTTCGACCTCGTTTCGTCCGACAGCCCGTGGATCGCGCGAATGGGGCCGGCGGGCATCTGCCGCTACATCGACGACAAGGATTTCGCCGACCAGTACGCCGAATTCTACCCGCAGTTCCGCGCGCCGTTCACGCCGCTGCAGTTCGAAGGCAAGGCGACCGGACTGCCGACCCGCTGGGGCTGGGTCGGACCGACGGTCAACACCAAGTTCGACAAGTTGGAGACTTGGTCGAGCTACGCGCCGGTGTTCGATGCCGCCTACAAGGACAAGATCTGCCTGCTCGACTGGGGTGATTGGCCGATCATGCCGCTGGCGCTTTATGCCGGCGTCGACCCCTATGTTCCGCTCGACCAGGCAGCGCTCGACGAAGTGCGCAAGGTTCTGCGCGCGGCCTTCAAGAACACCCGCGCCATCGTCGCCGACCTGGCGATCGCCCAGAAGGGCCTGATCGACGGCTCGTTCCGGGCGCTGATCGGCGGCGGCACCTACGCCACCTCGTCGCTGCGCATGAAGGGCCACGACTACATCCAGTCGATCGTGCCCGAGCCCAGGAACGGCCTCAAGCAAGGCATCATCTGGATGGAGGCGACGGGCCTGATCGAAAACGGCCGCGACTCCAAGGTCGCCGCCGACTTCCTGAAATACATCGTCTCCCCGGAAGTGGCCAAGCAACTGTCGATCACCGAGGCGACCTGCAATCTCGTGCCGAATGCCAAGGCCGAAGCGCTGTTTTCCGACGCGGAAAAGAAGGCGCTGCAGATGGACTATATGTGGACGGCCTGGGACAACAGCCATTTCCACACGGTCGCGCCGAACATCGACGACATGCTGGCGATCTGGCAGGAAGAACTGGCCGCGCGCTAAGCGTTGCCCTCAAGGCCCGCGCGTTCCGGCGCGCGGGCTCCATGATCATTTCACCCACATTCAGGGCGGGCGAGTTTTGACAACCGCAATCATCAACGCGCCAATCATCAATGCATCTGGCATCGTCAAGGATTATGGCTCCATGCGAGCCCTGCACGGCGTGTCGCTCGACATCGGCGCGGGCGAATTCGTGGCGCTGGTCGGCCCGTCCGGCTGCGGCAAGACCACGCTCCTGAAGATCCTCGCCGGCTTCGAGGACCCGACCGCCGGCGTGCTGGAAATCCAGGGCGATAACATGCAAGGCGTACCGGCGGCCAAGCGGCCGACACGCATGGTGTTCCAGAAGCTGGCGCTGTTCCCGCACAAGACCGTGTCGGACAATATCGGCTTTCCGCTCAAGCTGCAGAAGGTCGCCAAGGCGGAGATGGACCGGCGCATATCAGCCATGCTCGATCTCATGCATCTGAAGCGCGAGTACCTGACGCGCTACCCCGTCCAGCTTTCCGGCGGCGAGCAGCAGCGCGTGGCGCTGGCCCGCGCGCTGATCTCGCGCCCCAGCGTGCTGCTGCTCGACGAACCGATGAGCGCGCTCGACGCCAAGCTGAAGAAATCGCTGCAGGCCGAGTTGAAGAAGCTGCACCGTGGACTTGCTTCGGTAAAGTGGAGAGCGGGTTGCTCATTCGGCGGCGTTTCGCTCGAACTGCATCGGGCTGATGTAGTCGAGCGCGGAATGCCGCCGGATGGGATTGTAGAAGCCGTCGATATATCGGGCAATGGCGGCTTGGGCATCGGCGCGGGTAAGGAAAGAGGTGCGCCAGATCAGTTCAGTTTTCAGCGTCTTGAAGAATGTTTCGACCATGGCGTTATCAAAGCAATTGCCCTTGCCTGACATTGAGATGATGACGCCGGCGGCACGCAATTCGGCTTGGTAGTCGATAGAACAATATTGGCTGCCGCGGTCGGAGTGGTGAATGAGGCCGGGTTCCGGCTGCCGCATGACGAACGCCTTGTTGAGCGCTGCCAGAGCCAGGCTGCGGTGTAGCCGGTTGCCAGCAGCCCAGCCAACGACCTTGCGGGCAAACAGATCGATGACGACAGCAAGGTACAACCAGCCCTCCCGCGTCCAGATGTAGGAGATGTCGGCACCCCATTTCTGGTTGGGACCAGTGGCGGCAAAATCCTGGTCGATGACATTGGGGGCAACCGGAAAGGCGTGTTCGCTGTCCGTCGTGCGCTTGAACCGCCGCTTCTGTCTTGCCTGGAGGCCATTCTCCCGCATCAGACGCGCCGTTCGTCGCCGGCCAATGGCAAAGCCATTGTCTTGCAGTTCCCGCGTCATGCGCGGGCTACCATAGGTTCCGTTCGACAGCGCGAACGACGATCGCACATGCGCCAGCATTATCATGTCGTCGCGCTGCCGGCGGCACGCCGGCCGGCGCCCCCAGGCAAAGTAGCCGCTCGGGCTGACACCCAGCGTCGCGCACAAACGGTCCACAGGGAAATCCTTCTTCGCCTGGTCGATGAGCGCGAACCTCACCGACTTCCCTCCTTGACGAAAAAAGCCGTCGCCCGTTTCAAGATATCCCGCTCCTGCCGAAGGATTTCATTCTCCCGCCGCAGCCGTTTCAATTCAGCGGCGACATCAGCATCAGGCGGACGCCCAGGATCGCCCATCTCACGATCCAGCTGCCGACCCATCCATCGCGTCAGCGTCGAGAAACCAACACCAAGATCCTCCGCGATCTGCCGCTTCGTCCGACCGCTCGTTCGCACAAGGCCAACCGCCTCCGCCTTGAACGCATCCGTAAACTGTCTCTGTTTCGTCATCGAGGTCGCCTTTCATCAGAAGGAAACTCTCCACTTTTTCGGGGCAAGTCCACCGCGAACTCGGCACCAGCTTCGTCCTCGTCACCCATGATTTGGAAGAAGCCATGATGCTGGCCGACCGCATCTGCGTCATGCGCGCCGGCGAAGTCGTGCAACTCGGCACGCCCTCGGACATCTATTACCGGCCGGCCAACATGTTCGTCGCCGGCTTCATCGGCGAAACCAATTTCCTGCCGGTCGCCGTCTCACGCGATGACAAGGAGGCCAAGGTCACCTCCCCGCTCATAGGCGACGACGCCGCGGCGATCGCATGGGAGCAGGTCTCCCCTTTCCTCGGCAGCAACCAGACAGCCCTGCTCGTTCGCCCCGAAACCATACGCTTCGTCACCGGCGCGGCCGAGCCCGGCGAATGGGTGCTGAACGGCACTGTCGAGGAATATTTCATCAAGGGCGCTTCGACGCAGTATCGCGTGCGCGTGCCGGGCCTCGACAAGGCTGTGGTCATGGATCTCGCCGGCTCGCTCGAACTGCCCGCAAAAGTCTCCGACAGCGTGCGGATCGGCTTCCATCCCACCCGCTGCTTCCTGCTTTCGGAGTGAGCCGTGCGAACCGATAGCAAGCGCTGGGGTGATCCGGTTCTGGTGGCAACGGTGGCGCCGCTCACCATCGTCATGCTTTTGTTCTTCATCATTCCGCTGGTGATGACGGTGGTGCTGTCGTTCCAGACGACGCAATTCTACCGCCTGTCCTGGACCTGGGACCTGAAAATCTGGACCGAGGTGTTCTCAAAGCCGCATTACTGGACGATCATGGCGCGCACCGTCGCCATGGCGCTGGTCTGCGTGGTCGTCTGCGTGCTCATCGCCTTTCCCGCCGCCTATGCGCTGGCGACCAGGCTCCGGGCCTACAATGCGCAGATCCAGATCCTGATCATCTTCGCCTTCCTGACCGACGCGGTGCTGAAGACCTTCGGCTGGATCCTGGTGCTGGACAAGAGCGGCGTCGCCAACTGGCTGCTGGCGCATCTGGGCCTCGGTCCGGAAGCGCTCAACCTCCTGTTCACGCCGACCGGCACGATGATCGGCATGGTCTATGGCCTGGTCGTCTATCCGATGTTCACCATCTACCTGTCGCTGGCGCGCATCGACCGCGACCTCGTTCTCGCCGCCTATGATTCCGGCGCATCGCGGCTGCGCGCCTTCTTCGAGGTAACGCTGCCGTTGGCCCGCCCCGGCCTCTATTGCGGCGCGGTGCTGGTCTTCGTGCTCAGCCTCGGCGCCTTCCTCGAGCCCAAGGTCCTGGGCGGCGGCACCGCGCCCCTGGCTTCGGAGCTGATCCGCCAGAGTTTCGAGACACGGGTCAACTGGCCGCTGGGCGCGGCGCTGACCTTGGTGCTGATCGTCATCGGCGCCCTGTCGCTGGCGCTCGCCGCCGCCGTGCTGATGCGCGGCAATCGCGGGAGGGCTGTCCAATGATCCCGGAACGGCTGAAGGACAGGTTCGTCGACGTCTTCCTCGTCGGCACCGTGGCACTGCTGATCCTCTTCTTCTACGTGCCAATCCTGACGCTGGTGGTGTTTTCCTTCACCAGCAGCCGGGTGCTGACCTTCCCTATCGAAGGGTTTTCGCTCGAATGGTACGGCGAACTGTTCCGCAAGCCCGACTTCCTGCCGGCGGTCGCCAATTCGGCGATCGTCGCCGCCATCTCGACGATCTTCGCCACCGTGCTCGGCTCGGCCGGCGCCGTGGCCTGGATCCGCTATCGCTTCCGCTTCCAGAACATTTTTCGGGCCATCAGCTTCCTGCCGCTGTTGTTCCCGCAGCTGCTGCTCGGCGTGGTGATGCTGCTGTGGTTCTCGGTGCTCGGCAACTGGCTGGGCTTCTCGACCGGCCTCGCCACCGTGATCATCGGCCACATCGTCTACATCACCCCCTTCGCGCTGGTGATCGTGGCCGTTCAGGTCCATGGCTTCGACGAGACGCTGGAGGACGCCGCGCGCGACGCCGGCGCCACCGGCTGGGAAGTATTTCGCGAGATCACCTTCCCGCTGCTGTGGCCCGGCATCCTCTCCGCCGCGACCTTCGCCTTCCTGCTCTCCTGGGGAAATTTCTACGTCTCCTACTCGCTGGCGGGCACGGCGCGCACTCTGCCGATCTTCGTCTACAGCGGCATCGCCGTCGGCTCCTCGCCGATCTATCCGGCGCTGGCCACGCTCAACTTCATCCCGGCGCTCATCCTGGTGTTCCTGGCCGATTTCCTGCGACGCCGGGCGCTCAAGCGACAGAAGCTGGCGACAGCCTGATTTCCAATCCACAAGCCAATCCAAGGTAATGATCCCATGACCGCATTCACCCCGGCCGTCTCCGCCAACTGGAGCTTCCCGACCTCCGTGCGCTTCGGCAATGGCCGCATCGGCGAACTGGCTGACATCGTGCGTGAGCTCGGCGCCAAGCGGCCGCTGGTCGTCACCGACCATGGCCTGAAGTCGCTTTTCCCCGTGCAGCGAACCCTGGAAGTGCTGAAGGCCGGCGGGCTGGACGCCGGCTTCTTCCACAACGTCAAGCCGAACCCGACCGGCGGCAATGTCGAAGACGGCGTTGCCTTCCTGAAGCTCGGCCAGCACGATCTCGTCATCGCCATCGGCGGCGGCAGCGCGCTCGACGCCGCCAAGGCGATCGCGCTGATGGCGGCGCAATCCATCGCCATGTGGGATCTCGAGGACATCGGCGACAACTGGAAGCGCGCCGACACGTCCCGTCTCATCCCCGCCATCGCCATACCGACGACCGCCGGCACCGGCTCCGAGCTCGGCCGCGCCTCGGTCATCACCAACGAGCAGGAGAAGCGCAAGGTCATCGTCTTCCACCCGCGCATGATGCCGGACGTCGTGCTGATGGACCCGGAGCTGACCACCGGCCTGCCCGCCCACATCACCGCCGCCACCGGCATGGACGCGCTGTCGCACGCGCTCGAAGCCTTTTGCGCGCCGAGCTTCCATCCCATGGCCGAAGGCATCGCGCTCAATGCCTTGCAGCTGATCAAGACCTGGCTTCCCCTCGCCGCCGAGGATGGCAAGAACATCGAAGCCCGCGCGCAGATGCTGATCGCGTCCGGCATGGGCTGCGTCGCCCTGCAGAAGGGTCTTGGCGCGATCCACGCGCTCGCCCACCCGCTCGGCGCCCTCTACGACACCCATCACGGCCTGCTCAACGCCGTGCTGATGCCCTATGTCGTGGAGTTCAACGCGCCGGTGCTGCAGGAAAAGCTGGCGCTGCTCGCGCGCTTCCTCGACCTGCCGACCCATGATGCGCGGGCCGTGGTCGACTGGATCGTCGACCTGCGCAAGCGCCTGAACATCCCCAACACGCTGCCGGGCATCGGCCTGACCGACATCGACGAAGACCGCGTCGCCACGATGGGCGAGACCGACCCCAGCGCCGGCGGCAACCCCATCAAGCTCGACCGCGAGAAGCTGCGGACCATCCTGCAGGCAGCCATCGCCGGGTAGGTCGATAACAGGACTTGGCCGAAGACCTGGCGCGGTGCCGCGCGCAAATCGCCGCGCCGCTGGGTGCAGGCATTCCTGTAGTCCGCGATGTGTGTTTCAGCGCGGACTTTCGAGCGCCCCGCTCAGTCCGGAATGGGGCCGTATCCGGACGGTCTGCTTCTAGGAAGCGCTCGTCGGTAAGCTGCCGTTCGAGTTCACAGTCATCGGGCAAAGTTTGCCTCGTCAGCTGACGACCCATCCTCGTCGTTCGCGAGCGAACCGCACCGTTCTGATACCGGCCGTTCATCAGGCGGACGACGAACTGAGCTCGAAGTCGGCCTGGAACCTGTGCTGCGTTTAAGGCATCCGACGTGTTGATCGCGGTCGACAACTAGGCCGGCGAACTGGAAATGAACCGCAACTCCAGCAAATCTGCGTTAGAGCAAAATTGCACCAAGCTTGCAGGCTGTGCGCGGCAGAGCCAATTCCCTTGCGACGTCGCCCCGCTTGCGACAGGATTGCCGCAACTGGAGGTTAGCCTATGATGCCAGATACCTTGCGACGCGACCACCCGCCACTCGACACTCCGCCCGTGCAATACCTGAACTTGGACCCGTCGCTTTATGTCCGCGATGATATCTGGCAGCAGGAACGGCGCAACATCTTCGCGCACACCTGGCAGTTCATGGGGCCTGTCGCCTCGGTCGCAACGTCCGGTCAATACCTTGCCATCGACATCGCCGGCACGCCGATCTTCGCCATCCGGGGCCGGGACGGGACCTTGCGCGGATTTAAGAATGTCTGCCGCCACCGGGGGGCGAAACTTCTGGCCGATGGCGCGGGCAAATGTGGGCTGATCGTTTGTCCCTATCACAAATGGTCCTTTGCCGACACCGGACGGCTGGTGCAGGCTCCATGGTATGGCAAGGATCCCTCGATCATCGCCGAAGACTGGCCGCTGGAGACGGTGCAGTTGTCCGAATGGCGCGGGCTGCTCTTCGCGGCACTTGACCCGAAGGAGAGTCTTCTGGATCAACTTGGCTCTCTGCCCGCCGAACTGGCGGACGAGCCGTTGGAGACCTATGCCGCCACCGATCAGGCCACTGTCAGCTTTGCGGCGAACTGGAAGATCTACACCGACAATTTCGTCGAAGGCTACCACATCCCTGGCACGCATCCCTCGTTCTACGCTGCCATCGACTTCGAAGCTTTCCAGACCACCGCCCATCCCGGTTATGTCCGGATGACCGCACCGCCGAAAGACGGTCTATTCTATCGCGGCAAATGGCTTTGGATGTGGCCGAACTGGACGCTGTCGCTTTTCGATGGCGGCATGAACGTTAGCCGGATCAATCCGACCTCACCGCATCACACGGACCAGCATTACCATTTCTTCTTTGCCGATATCGCTGCTGAAGCATCCGAGAGCAGGGCGAAATCTGTGCAAGGCACTCTGGCCGTGGTACGCGAGGACTACACCATCTGCGCCGATACGCATCGCAACTATGCCGCAGGGGCCTATAGCTCCGGCCCGCTCTCGGGGCGGCATGAGCGGGGAGTGCAGTATTTCCAGGAACGGGTCGCTGCGGCACTGGGGCTGTGACCGCCCCTGGCGTCCTTGTCCGCCGGATAGTGCTCCGGCTCGGCGCCGGCACGAGAGCCCCCCGGCCAGTCGAGGGTATAGGGCGGGCACGGTGAGACGAGTTACGAGTGCCGCGGCAATCGGAGCTCGCTCAATGCGGAGAGCAGATCGGCGAACGCGGCTTTGACGACCAAGTTTAGCGGCGCTCTTGCCGGCCGGACGCTTGACGGCTGGAACGGGGCCGAGAGGGGAACGACCGCTTTCTGACGAACCCGCCCGAGAGCGGACCGGCAGCTACCGGCCCCACAAGAGTTCTTCGATCGTTCGCCCGATCGGGTGGACAGACGCATCTTAACCGGACATTCCACCACTCCAACTTCAGCTTCGGTTTGTGGCGCTGGGCTGACGGCTGCGCTGCACGAATTGGATCGCGCCTGAGATGGCTGCAAGCCCCGCAACCCAGTCCTACGCCACCGCCCAATACCCGGCTAAGGTGACAGCGACTGTGCCGACCTCAACGGGCGCGGCTTGAGATGGCCGAGCAACGCGTCGATGAAAACCCGTGTCTTGCGCGGCATAAGCTGCCTGCTCGGGAAGACGGCGCGCACCATGGCCGGAGGCAACCGCCATTCAGGCAGGATGCGGATGAGTTCCCCGGTAGCGAGATAAGGCCGCGCGAAAAGGTCCGGCATCGCGGTGATGCCCGCGCCCGACCGGGCTAGGCGGAAGAGCAGTTCATAGGAATTCGCCGATACCCGACGACCCGACATGTCGACCGGAACCGAAAGAGCGTCCCTGTTCAGCAACCAGCTCACCGGAAGGCCGTCGGCGAGCAGCACGAGGACGTCGTGCCGTGCCAGTGCCTCTGGCGTGTCGGGTACCCCGGCATGGTCCGTGTAAAGCGGCGACGCGTAAAGACCGATACCAAGGTCGACCAGATGTCGTGTGGTCAACTGAAGATCCTGGGTTTCCCCGCCGATCCGGATGGCGAGATCGAAGCCGTCGCCGATCACGTCGACATAGCGAGGCGACAGGTCGAGTTCGAGCTGGATTTCGCTGTAGGCCTTGCTGAAATCCGCCAGCATCGGAGCGAGCGAGATCGCGGCCAGGTCGCCAGGGACGGACACGCGCAGCCGTCCCGAGGGCGTCACCTGCCGGTGTTCGGCGACCGCCATGACGGCATCCACCTCATGGATGATCTGTTCGGCCGGAATGAGGATGCGCTGGCCCATCTCGGTCAGGAAATTGCGGCGTGTGGTGCGTTGAAGCAGGCGCTCGCCGAGTTGGCTCTCGAGAACGGAGATGCGCCGGGACACGGTCGACTTCGGCAGGCCAAGCCGTTCGGCCGCGGCGCTGAAGCTTCCCGTCTCTGCAACACGCGCAAAAATCATCAGATCGAATGGGTCGGGTGCGGTCGGCATGACTGGGCCTAAATTGTTTCAAGTATGAAACAATCAAACCCATTCCCGACAATAGCGCAACAACGAGATTGCCGATTAGCTGACGCCATGAACTTCAATGCTCATCGGGTGTGGACGAAGTGACAGTTTCAGCCAGAAACCTCATCGACAAGGCGGTCGTCTGGGAAAGTGCGGTGGGCTGGACTCCCGAATGTCTTGATGAAGGTCCGGACATGCTTGTCCGCTATCGGGACGCCGGCTTCTCCTTCCTCTCACTGACCATCGGCGCGGATTGGGACAGACCGGAGCCCACACTCCGCCATCTCTCCCAGCAACGGCGCTGGTTCGAGCAGCGCGCTCACGACTTCCAGTTCGTCGAATCCGTGGCCGATATTCGCGCCGCCAAGCAGTCGGGCAAGATGGCGATAGGCTTCCACCTGCAGGGCGCCGGCCCAGCCGCCCATGAGCCCGCCATGATCGATAGCTGGTACCGGCTCGGCATCCGCTGGATGATTGTGGCCTACAACATCCGCAACCCGCTTGGCGACGGCTGCCACGAGCCGTCGGACGCCGGTCTCTCGATGCTTGGCCGCGCTTTCGTGGCCGAAGCGAACCGCGTCGGCATGATGCTCGACGCAAGCCACGCCGGCATCAACACGTCGCTCGACATCATCGAACTGTCGGAAAAGCCTGTGGTATTTTCCCATTCGAGCGTCCGCGCGCTGAAGAACCACGAGCGCAACATCGACGACGTCCAGATCAAGGCGCTTGCCCGGCGCGGCGGCGTGGTCGGCATCAACTCCATCGGTGCTTTCCTGACCGACGACAACCGTTCGGACGTTTCAGCCCTGATGCGTCATATCGATTACGTTGCCCAGCTCGTAGGGCCTGAACATGTCGGCCTCGGCCTCGACACCGTTTTCTATCAGCCCTTCATGACCAAGCTTTACGACTCCGGTCCGATGATGGCGTTGCGCGGCTATCCGCGCCCGCCCTGGGCCGACGTCAAGCCGGAGGTCCTGCCCGAGATCGTCGAAGCCCTCGAACGCCATGGCTATTCGGAAGCCGCCATCCTTGGCGTGCTGGGCGAGAATTTCCTGCGGGTCGCCGAACAGAACTGGCGTCCGTCCACCGTGTAAACCCAACCTAAGGAGCGCGTCGTGAAATTGATGAAGTGGCTGCTTGCGGCAGTCTTGGCCACAGCGGGGCATGGCCTTGCCCATGCCGACCCGAAACTGATCGAAATCGCCAGCTTCGGCGAACACCCCGCGCTCAACCAGGTCGCCGAAGGCTTCAAGGCCCGGATGACCGAACTGGGCTATGTCGAAGGCAAGGACGTCACCTACGGCTTCCAGCACGCCAATTTCGACCGAAGCCTCGTTCCGCAGATACTGCAGCAGGTGGAGGCCAAGCATCCGGCGCTTATCCTCGCCATCACCACCGGGCTCAACCAGGCAGCGGTGCGCGGCATCACCGACAAGTCGATCCCAGTCGTGTTCGGCGCGGTCGTCGACCCGGTCGTGGCAGGCATCGTGCCGGATTGGCAGCACGGTTCGGCCTGGAGTACCGGTGCGTCCATGCTGCCCGATTTCGATGCCTCCTTCGACTACCTCAAGAAGGTGTTGCCGGGGGTCAAGAAGGTCGGAACCCTGTTCAATCCGGGCGAAGACAACGACACCTCCAATATGGAGCTGATCCGGAAGGCGGCGGCCAAGGCCGGGATCGAGGTCGTCGGCGTGCCGGTCGACAATCCCAACGACCTGCCCCAGCGTGTCCAGACCTTCGCCGGACAGGTAGACGCCATCTTCCTCATCCAGTCCAACGTTGTGCAGACCTCGGTACCGGTCGTGGCGCAGGTGGCGCAGCGGATCAAACTGCCGCTGTTCAACTCGGTCTACGCTCCCGACCTCAAGGACCAGCTCGCCGGCTTCCACGCCATCTCCTATCGCAAGAATGGCGAGCATGCCGCCGATATCGCCGACCGAATTCTCAAGGGCGAAAAGCCGGCCGACATCGCGCCCTATGTTCCCAAAGGTGACGATTTCGACGCCTATGTCAGCCCGAAGGGACTTGCAGCCGTAGGCCTGACGGTTCCGGAAGCACTCAAGGACAGCCCATGGCTGCTCAAGTGATAGCGATGTGCATGCCCCTGCTCGTCTGCACGGGCTTACGCAAAACCTTCAATGCCGGCCTTGCCAGCGCACGGCCGGCGCTCGACGGGGTGGATCTGGCGCTGAATCGCGGCGACTTCATCGTGATCATCGGCTCGAACGGCGCCGGCAAATCGACGCTGCTCAACACCATCGCGGGCGCGATCGAGCCTGAAGGCGGCTCGATCGTCCTGGACGGTCAAGACATTACCCGCCTTGCCGCACATCGCCGGGCGGGCATGATCTCGCGTGTGTTCCAGGATCCAATGATTGGTACCGCGGCGGCCATGACCATCGAAGAAAACCTGGCCCTGGCCGAGCAACGCGGGCAACGCAGGGGCTTTGCGCGCCATCTCGACGGCGCCAAGCGCGACCGCTACCGGACGTTGCTCGCAGGCCTGTCGCTCGGCATGGAAGACCGGCTGTCGACACCGGTAGCCCAGCTCTCCGGCGGGCAACGCCAAGCCCTGTCCCTGATCATGGCATCATTGTCGCGCCCCTCGCTGCTGTTGCTCGATGAGCATACGGCGGCTTTGGACCCCCGCACCGCCGACCTGATCATGGCGACGACCTTGCGGATCGTCGCCGAGCAGTCGCTCACCACTTTGATGGTCACCCACAACATGCGCCAGGCGATCGAGACCGGCAATCGGCTGGTCATGATGGACGCCGGCCGCATCCGCGACGACATCGGCGGCACAGAGAAGACAACGCTCACGCCTGCCGATCTCATCGAAAAGTTCAGAATCGAAAACGACCGCATGCTGCTCGGAACCTGACCCATGGACGTGATCCACGCCTATCTCAATCTCGTGCCGGTGACGCTGTCGCAAAGCCTCATCTATTCGTTCCTGGTGCTCGGCATCATGATCCCGTTCCGGTTGCTGAGCTTTCCGGACCTGACCAGCGAAGGTGCGTTTCCGCTCGGCGGCTGCGTCTGCGCCACACTTTTGCTGACGGGATATCCGCCGCTGTTCGCAACCGTTATCGCGATGCTCGCCGGTGTCGGGGCCGGCGCGGCAACCGCGCTGGTGCATCTGCGTTTTCGCATCAATTCGCTGCTGGCAGGCATCCTGGTCTTCACTGCGCTCTACAGCGTGAATATGCGCGTCCTCGGCCGCTCGAACATCGCCTTGTTCAACACCGACAACGTCTTCATGCACATCAACCCGGCCATCCTCACCGACGTCCGGCTGCAGGTCGCCACTTTCGCCGTGCTGATCGTGGTGGCCCTGGTCGCACTGCGCTGGTATCTGGCCACGCAAGCGGGAGCGGCGCTGCGCGTCATCGGCATCAATCCGGAGCTGGCGCCATCGCTCGGTATCAGCATCTGGACATACACAATCGTTGGATTGGGTGTCGCCTCGGGCCTGACCGCCTTAGGCGGCGCGCTCATCGTGCAGTTGCAGGGCTATGCCGATGTCGGCATGGGTACCGGCATCCTCATCAATGGCCTTGCTTCCCTGGTCATCGGCGAAACGATCACCGGACGGCAAACTGTGACCCGGCAGTTGCTGGCGCCGGTCGTCGGTGCAGTGGTGTACTATCAGCTCGTGTCCCTGGCGCTGTCGCTCGGACTGCAGCCAAGCGACCTAAAAGTCGTGACGGCCGCCTTCGTATTGGTGACGCTGGGACTCCCTATGCTGCGCGGTCGCAGCGCCCTACGCGAAACAATGCGCGCATAGTTCGACGACTGCGCGCATTCCCCTGTTGTGTTGGTTGTCGACTGCTATGGACATAGCGACGATCGCGGCCCGTTGGTCGGGAACGAGACGATCGTCAACGCGAACTGGCATCGGGGCCCCTTGACTTCCGATGCTCAATAGCGACCAGGCGCTGCTTATCGGAGATAAGCCGGGCTGCCGCCGACCCGGCCAAGGCCATCCTCTTCGACGCCTCGGGCGATTCAGTGCTGCCAGCAGTACTCTGATTCCCCAAGGTTCCTTTAGGCCGCTGACAGTCATGTCTGCTTTCGGGGGCGAGCATCGAGCTATTCGATGGCCAGTTTTGAGGCGCGAAGCCGACGCCTCCCTCCCCACCAGCTCTTGACGAAAATCGGCGCGCCTGTTTGAGACTGGGCTTGGTTTCGGACTGGGGCAAATGCGGACACTTGCTCCGTGGGGAGATGAGCCGGCGATGGCCAACCTTTGAAGCGCTTCTTTCACTTGCTCGCCGCCATCATCCTGGCTGCCGCCCTCACCGGCTGCACCAGCGTTTCCTATTACGCGCAGTCGATAGAGGGCCAGGTGCAGCTCATGGCGGCGCGGAAGAATGTCGGGGGGCTGATCAACGATCCGTCGACGCCCAAGGCGTTGCGGGCCAAGCTGACATCGGCCAGCGCCATACGCCGCTTTGCCACGGATGAGCTGGCGCTGCCCGACAACTCAAGCTACCGCTCCTATGTCGATGTCGGCCGGGACGATGTGACCTATGCCGTCTTCGCCGCGCCGCAATTCTCGCTCGCGCCGGTGACATGGTGCTTTCCGGTCTTCGGCTGCGTCCCCTACCGGGGTTATTTTTCCCTGAAAGCCGCGGCCGAAAGTGCCGCCGAACTGCGTGCAAAGGGGCTGGACGTCTATGTGTCGGGCGTCACCGCCTATTCGACGCTGGGCTGGTTCAGCGACCCGCTGCTCAGCACCATGCTGCGCCAGGACGACACCTATATCGCCAGCCTCGTCTTCCATGAGCTGGCGCATCAGAAGATCTATGTGAACGGCGATTCCGCCTTCAACGAGGCGTTCGCGGTTTCCGTCGAAACCAGCGGCACGAGGAAATGGCTGCGCGCCACGGGAAACCGCGCCGGGTTGCGCCGCTATGAGGCCGACCGCCAGCGCAGCGCGGATTTTCTGGCACTGGTGGCGAAAACGCGCGACGAGTTGGGCCAGGTCTATGGCAGTCCCCGCAGCGCGGAGAAGATGGCGGCCGCGAAGGCAGCCGCGATAGACAGTCTGCGCGCGCGCTACCGGCACATGCGCGACAGGCGCTGGGCGGGATACCGGGGATATGACGGCTGGTTCGACAGCCCCATCAACAACGCAAAGCTCGCCGCGACCGCCGTCTACGGCGAACAGGTTCCGGCGTTCCTTCGCCTGCACGAATTGTGCGGAGGCGATTATCCCAGGTTCTATGCCGCCGTTCGCAGGATCGCAGCCCTGCCCCAGCCTTCGCGCGCCCAGGCGCTGACGACGGCGGCCAAGTGTGATTGACACTGACGAGCAAGCAGCCCGCCGCTTCCGGATGTTTCGTCCAAGCCGATACCCGAAAGCGCTCTTGTCGTGATGCGTCTGAAATCATAGGGCGATATCGTCGGAGAAACCCGTGAAGCGGGGCGAGCCGCATCGAGACCTCCGATCCCGACCGCATTCAAGATGACCAAAGCGGCTTCACCCGCTCAATGCGATATCTCTTCTCGAACTCGCGGAGCACCATTTCGAGCGTCGCCTCAAAAGCACTCTGATCGAACCTCATAGATTTCTTTGCCTCGTGGAGGTAGCGCCAGTCGATGAAGGCATCTTGGTTCTGATACAGAATGTCTTGAATGCTGTAGTCGACGTAGAAAAAATCGGGATGATACGGGACCACTGATCTTTTGAACTCTGCGGCGAGTTTATCTTGGCTTTCGGGCTTAAGGCGATCAAACAGCTTCATCAAATTATGTGACTTTGCAACTATTGGATCGTCGTGGTCGAAGACGAACCACGCTTTGAGTGCCAATTCCATCGAAAGCGCCAACAGCATCGGCTCAACACCGACGTGTTCGCGTTCACTCGGGTCTGCATGCTCTCCGAATTCTCGACTTGGAAAGCTCCGAGTTTTTCGGAAAATCGCCTTTGCAGATTCCCCGATCTTAATAGCCGTCGATAAGCGCGCACTCATTAGAGATCCATTGAAGTGAACTAGCTCCGGAGCTTGGCGGAGACATTGCAAGAATGCAATCGCTTAGGCTAGGTGGCACGGAATTACAATTTAACAACAAGTTAAAGTTGATTTCACTGCCGGCAACTTGTCTTTCTCACATCTTCGGGGCGCGAATGCCATCTGGTTGCGATCCCTGCGGCCAAGATATCTAGAGGCACAACCCCTCCCCCCAAGTTACCGCCCCGGCGCCGCGCTCAGTTCACTTCGCCGCCAGGCGGCGGGCGAGATGCCTACCGAGCGTTTGAACTCGCGGCCGAAGTGATAGACGTCGCAGAAGCCGCAGGCTTCCGCCACCTCGGCCAGCGGCTGCTCGCTTTGCACCAGCATCGACTGCGCCTGCATCAGCCGCTCGCGCATCAGCCATTGGTGCGGGCTGGTGCGCAGGTGCTTCTGGAAGAGACGCCGCACCTGCGAGGCGCCGAGGCCGGTGATGCCGGCGAGATCGGAAGCCGTCCAGGCGAAGCCTGGCTCGGCCCGCATGGCGTCGAGCGCTGACGCCAGCGGCTTGGGCAGGTCGTCATTGCCGGCGCCGTTCACGGCGCGGTCGACCAACAGCAGGAATTCGGCGACCAGCTGGTTGAGCCGCAGGTCGAGCCCGGCGTCGCGCCGCCGCAATGCCGAAAACAGCCGCTCGAACCATGGCGCCGGGCTGGTGGTTTCCGTGAACATTGTGCGCAACGCGCCCTCGCCGAACAGCTTGCGCCGCAGGATCGCCGGATCGGGTCCGTCCAGCCGGAACCACAGCAGCGTCCAGGGGTCGCTGGGATCGGCGGAATGCACATGCGGCGCCTCGTTGGCCATCCAGACCAACTGGTTCGTCCGCACCTCCAGCCGCTGCCCCAGCGTCTCCACATGGCCACGTCCCGACAGGCAGTAGAGTATGTCCTGGCCGGGGTAGACCGGCCGTTCTATGCGGTAATCGCGCGCCGCCGCCACCTTGCCGGCACGCAGCACGCTGAACGCCGTGCGCGTCCATCCGGGGACCGGCACATAGTGGAAACTCTCGAAAACCGTCGTCTTTGGCGTCATGCGCGTTTTATACAAAACGAGTGCCCTGCTGTCCATTTTGTTCGCTGGGGCACGCCGCTATGGTCGCTTTCAACAGACCGGGGCGTTCGGCGGACAGATGGCCGGAAACCCCATTTTTCGGGCTTTCGCGGCGCCTTGCCGGCGACGGCCCCGTTCGCGGAGGGAGGCAAGACGATGCTCGCGATGACCAGGAATGAAGCGGAGATCTACGCTCGAGACGGATACATCATCCGCCGGGGTCTGCTCAGCGTGCCGGAGGTGGAGGACTTCCGCGATCACGCCCGCAAGCAGCTCGAGGAAGAAAACAAGAGCGGCGCCGTGATGGCCAAGGGCGACAAGGAGGGCAAGACCACCCTTCTCAAGATGTGGACCAAGGCCGAGGACGACAAATACGGGCTGCTGGCGCGCGACGAGCGCATGGTCGATCTGGCGGAGGACGCCGTCGGCAAGCCGATCTACCTCTACAGCCACAAGATGACGATGAAGCAGCCCAATGAGGGCGGCGCCTGGGAATGGCACCAGGATTTCGGCTACTGGTACAATTACGGCTGCCTGGCGCCGGAGATGATGAGCATCTATGTCGCGCTCGACAAGGCGACCCGCGAGAATGGCTGCCTGCAGGTGCTGAAGGGCACGCACAAGCTTGGCCGCCTCAACCATATCCGCGAGAACGACCAGACCAATGTCGAGCAGGAACATCTCGACGCCGCGCTGAAGCGCTACGAGCACATCTATGTCGAGATGGAAGCCGGCGACGCGCTGATCTTCGACGGCAACCTGCTGCACCGCTCCGACGCCAACCGTTCCGACACGTATCGCTGGGGCTACATCTGCTCCTACAACGCCGTCGAGAACGCGCCGTTCAAGAAGGTCCGCGACTACGGAAATTTCGACGAGATGCGCAAGGTGCCGGCCGGCACGTTCCGCAAGGCGTCCTAAAGCGACGAATACGGGCATGGGCGGCAACGCCCACGCTCCGGCCATGATTGTAGAAAGCCGCATCCGGCTTCTCGAAAGATCATGGCCGAACAGGGAGATAGGGCCCGATCCTGAATCACTTCGGGATCCAGGGGTTCACATACATCGGCCGGGCCGAGAGCTCAGCTCCGGTCGATGAAACGAAGGAGTGGCGGCGCTGGTGAGGACCGGCGGGTCACGCTGAGGGAGGATACTGTATGGCCCATGCGGTCAGGACCGGCGCGCGCGCGCCAGCCACGGACCGATTCACGATGGCGCGGCTGTTGCGGGCGCGCGAGGCAGGTGTTTTCATCGCCCTGCTCGTGCTTTGCCTGTTCCTGTCCTTCGCCACCGATGGATTCCTGACATCGCTGAACCTGCTCAACGTCGGGCGCCAGATTTCCCTGCTCGGGATCATGGCGGTCGGCATGACGTTCGTGCTGATCGCGGGCGAGGTCGACCTGTCCGTCGGCTCGACATACGCGTTTTCCGGCCTTGCCACCGGCATGCTGATCATCGCCGGCTGGGCGCTGCTGCCGGCCATCGGCGCCGGCCTGCTCACCGGCGTCGCCATCGGCCTCATCAACGGCGTGCTCTCCACCTATGGCCGCCTGCCCTCGCTGATCGCCACCCTCGGCATGCTCTCCATCGTGCGGGGCGCCGCCCTCATCCTGACCAACGGCCAGCCGGTGACGGTCAATCTGCGCAACGGCGCGCTGCCGGAAGTGCTGCAGACCTTCTCCTTCATGGGCCAGGGCTATCTGTTCAGCATCATCCCCATGCAGTTGGTGTTCTTCGTCATCATCGCCGTGCTCGCCTGGCTGGTGCTGTCCTTCTCCAATTTCGGCTTCCGCGTCTACGCCGTCGGCGGCAGCGCCAAGGCCGCGCGCGTTTCCGGCATTTCCGTCAACAAGGTCAAGATCTCGGCCTTCATCCTGATGGGCCTGCTTGCCGCCTTCGCCGGCATTCTCTCCATGGCTTTCCTGCCCAGCGGCCAGGCCGGACGCACCGGCGTCGGCCTCGAACTCGACGTCATCGCTGCCACCATCGTCGGCGGCGCCTCGCTGTCGGGCGGCGAAGGCACCATCCTCGGCACCATCCTCGGCGTGCTCATCATCGGCGTCATGCGCAACGGCCTGGTGCTGATGGGCGTGTCGCCCTTCGTGCAGGAACTGATGATCGGCCTGGTCATCATCATCGCGGTCGGCATCGACAAATGGAGCACGCGCCGCACGGGCTAACTCCAGAAAACCTAAGCAACCAGAACCAAAAAGGGAGGACTATCCATGAACATCAGACACGTCATTCTCGCCGCCGCAATCGGCCTGTTGCCGCTCTCGGCGCATGCCGAATCCAAGCTCGCGGACTTCGCGCTGGCGCCGCGCATCAAGGCCAAGATCGACGCCGGCCAGCCGCTCGACATCTACGTTTCCTACCATGACGTCTCCAACGAGTTCGCGCCCTTCATGAAGGCCGGCGTCGAGCGCGCCGCCAAGGACGACAAGGTCGGCGCCCAGTTCATCGGCCCGGTCGGCGCCGATGCAGACGGCCAGATCTCGGAGATCGAGACGCTGATGGGCAAGATGGACGGCCTGGCGATCTCGTCGGTCTCGACCGACGCGCTGGCGCCGGTGATCGACCGCGTCATCGCCGCCGGCATCCCGGTCGTCACCTTCAATACCGACAACCCCGAGAGCAAGCGGCTCGCCTTCGCTGGCCAGGACCTCGTCCAGTCCGGCCGCGAGGCCGGCAATCTGATCTCCAAGGTGCTGGGCGGCAAGGGCAAGGTGATGATCACCACGATTGACGCCGCCGCCCAGTGGTCGCTCGACCGTGAAAAGGGCGCGCGCGAGGCACTGAAGGCCGAGCCCGGCATCGAGGTGGTCTCGACGCTTAACACCGGCACCGACCCGCAGAAAATCTATTCGGCGATCGAGAACGCCATGCTCGCCAACCCGTCGATCTCCGGCATTCTGTCGCTGGAATGCTGCTCGACGCCGGCCGCCGGCACCTGGGTGGAGCGCAACAAGGCCGCCGACAAGGTCAAGGTCGTCGGCTTCGACCTGCTCGACCAGACGGTTCAGCTGGTGCAGGACGGCAATGTCGACGCCACGATCGACCAGGCGCCGGAAAAGCAGGGCTTTGCCGCCGTCGACCTGCTGGTGAAATTCCTCAAGGGCCAGCCGATCGACAATGTCGACACCGGCGTCGGCGTCTACACCAAGGAAAACATCGCCGAGGTCGCCAAGAAGAAGTAACAGCCAGCTCAGCACGGCCGCCGGTTCCCCCGTGGACCGGCGGCCGCTTGCACCAGACAGCGAGCCCCAAACAAGCCAGCCAATGACAGAACAACAGACCCCTGCCCCCATCGTCGAGATTTCCGGACTGATCAAGCGGTTCCCCGGCGTGCTCGCGCTCGACCGCATTTCCGTCGGCTTCCGCGCCGGCGAAGTGCATGCCGTCATCGGCGAGAACGGCGCCGGCAAGTCGACGCTGATGAACATCCTTGCCGGCGACCTGCAACCCGATGGCGGCGAGATCCGCATCGATGGCAAGCCGGCCACAATCGCCTCGCCGCTGGCCAGCCGCGCCGCGGGCATCACCGTGGTGTACCAGGAACTGGCGCTCTGCCCGACGCTGACCATCGCCGAAAACATCATGATGTCCGACATGGCGGCGCGCTCGGCGATGTCCTTCGTGCCGCGCGACCAGATGCGTCGCGAGGCGCGCGCGGCGCTCAGCCGGCTTGGCATGGGCTCGCTCGATCCCGACACCAAGGTCTCGCGCCTGTCGGTGGCCGAGATGCAACTGGTCGAGATCGCCGGCGCCATCCGCCAGCGCGCCCGCGTGCTGGTGCTCGACGAACCCAATTCCGCGCTCTCCAAGCGCGAGAGCGAACGGCTGTTCGAGATCGTAAAACAATTGCGAAGCGAGGGCGTCACCGTCATCTACGTCTCGCATCATCTCAAGGAAGTGCTCGACCTTGCCGACCGCATCACCGTGATGCGCGACGGCCGCACCATCGAGACCATGGACAATGACGGCCTGTCGGAAGACCGGCTGATCCGCGCCATGGTCGGCCGCGACCTCGACACGGCGGCGCAGTGGTCGCTGCAGGCCGACGCGCGTTCTCACGAAGCGCCCGTCGTTCTCTCCGTCGAAAAGCTGACAGCGCCGGGGCTGGACGAACTGAGTTTCGGCGCCCGCGCCGGAGAAATCCTCGGCATTGGCGGCCTGCCGGATTCCGGCAAGGACATGCTGGGCGAAGCCCTGTTCGGCCTGTGCGCTCGCCGTGGCCGCGTCACCATAGACGGCAAGGAATTGCGCGCCGCCGACCCTCAAGCCTCGATCCGCAATGGCATGGCGCTGGTGCCGGCCGACCGGCGCGGCGCCGGCGCGCTGTTGACGATGAGCGTCGCCAACAATGTCGTCTCGGCCTCGCTGCCGCGTTTCTCCATGGCCGGCTTCATGCGGCGTGCCGCCGTGCGCCGCGAGGCGCGCGCGCAGGTCGCCAGGCTCGATGCGCGCATTTCACATCTCGGCCAGAAGCTGGGTACGCTGTCGGGCGGTAACCAGCAGAAGATCATCCTCGGCCGCAGCCTCGTCACCAATCCGCGCGTGCTTGTCCTGCACGAACCGACGCGCGGCGTCGATGTCGGCGCCAAGGCCGAGATCTACGCCATCCTGCGCGGCATCGCCGGCGAAGGCGTTGCGGTGGTGATGATCTCGTCGGAGATCCCCGAATTGATCATGAACGCCGAACGCGTTCTGGTGCTGCGCAACGGCCGCGTTTCCGGCGAACTGACCGGAGCCGGCATCAACGAGGAAGCGATCCTGGCGCGCGCCATGGCGTCCTGAACGAGGCATTGATGAGCAATCCCAAGACCGCACCAAGAATTACCATCGTCGGCAGCTTCGCTGTTGGCCTGACCATGCGGGCGCCGAAGCTTCCCATCTTCGGCGAGACCATGCTCGGCACCGATTTCGACATGGGCGCCGGCGGCAAGGGCTCGAACCAGGCGGTGGCGACCTCCCGGCTTGGCGCCAGTTCCTCGCTGGTCGCCATCATCGGCACCGACAAGCTGGCCGGCATCGCCACCGACCTCTATGCCGCCGAGGGCGTCGATGCGAGCCTTGTCACGACGCGGACGGAACGCGCCACCGGCGTCGGCTTCATCATCCTCAACGACAAGGGCGAGAACTTCATCATCCTCGACATGGGCGCCAACGAGCTGATGGACGCAGCAGTCGTCGACACCGCCGAACTGCGCATCGCGCAGAGCGATGTGGTGATGACCGTGCTCGAAGTGCCGATCGCCGCCGCTGCCCGCGCCATGGAGCTTGGCCGCAAGCACGGCGCCCGCACCATTCTCAATCCCGCACCGGCGCGCCAGCTGCCCGACACGATCTTCGCCAATGTCGACTATCTGACGCCCAACGAGAGCGAACTGCGCATCCTGCTCGGCCTGCCCGCCGACGATCCCCGCTCCTCGCGCGAACTGGCAGGCGAACTGCGCCGCCGGGGCGTGCGCAACGTGGTGGTGACGCTCGGCCGCAGCGGCGCGCTGATCCTGACCGATGATCTCGACATCATGGTGCCCGCCGTGCCGGTGGAAGTGGTCGACACGACCGGCGCTGGCGATGCGTTCAACTCCGGCTTCGCGGTCGCGCTGGCGGAAGGCCGCGACATCGTCGACGCGGTGCGCTTCGGCGTCGTCTGCGGCGCCATCGCCTGCACCCGGCTTGGCGTCATCCCCGGCCTCCCCGAGCGCGCGCAGGCTGATGCGCTGTTCGCGCAAGCCCTCACGACAACTTGGAAGGAATCGACATGAACCGCAACCGGCTGCTCAACGCCGAACTGTCGCACGCCATCGCCTCGATGGGCCATGGCGACCTGATGATCGTCTGCGACGCGGGCTTTCCGATCCCGTCGAGCGCCTGGCGCATCGACCTCGCCATCTCGCCCGACGTGCCCGACCTGGAAACCGTGCTCGGCCCCATCGCCGCCAACCTGATCGCCGAGCGCGTCGGCTATGCCGACACGCTGCCGGTGCACAATGCACCGCTATTGGAGAAGCTGAAGCGGCTGTTTCCCGACGCCGATTTCGAGACCACGACGCACGAGACCATCCTGGGCGAGATGGCCAGGAAGGCCAAGGTCATCGTGCGCACCGGCGCCTTCGACCCATGGGGCAACATCCTGCTCTATTCCGGCGTCGACGTGCCCGCATGGTTCTCCAAACCCGGCGTTGTGGCGCCCGACTATTACGCGAAGAAGCTGAAGGGCTGACATGCCGCGCATCTTCGACTTTGGCGGCCGCGAGGTCGAACGCTCGGTCACGGTCGCCAGCCTGCGCGCGCTGAAAGGCAGTGGCCGGCACGTCGCGCAGGTGACCGCCGAGACGGCGGACGAAGCAGCGGCGGCGGAAGCAGCGGGGATCGAGATGGTCGTCTGCCGCGCCGCCAACGTGGCTGCGGTGCGCCAGGGATCGCGCCGCGTCTTCGTCACGGCCGCGCTTGGCTTCGCCGACGCGGTGACGGGATGAAATCCTGCGCACCGCCTTCTCGGCGATCACCTCGGGCGCCGACGCTGTCATCACCGGGCGCGGCCATGATACGGTGCGTATGCTCGCCAATGAGCAGATCCCGGTGATGGGTCACCTCGGCTTCGTGCCGCGCAAATCCACCTGGGTCGGCGCCATCCGCGCCGTTGGCAAGACCGCCGACGAAGCGCTGGAACTGTGGGACCGGTTCAGGCGACTGGAAGATGCCGGCGCCTTCGCCGTCGAATGCGAGATCATTCCGGCTGACGTGATGGCCGAGATCAACCGCCGCACCGGGCTGGTCACCGTGTCGCTGGGCTCCGGTCCGGCGGCGGATGTGATGTTCCTGTTCACGTCAGACATTTGTGGCGAGAGCGACCGCCTGCCCCGCCATGCCCGCTCGTGGGGCAATCTGGCAGCACTCCACAAGGCAGTCCGCGACGCCCGCGTCGCAGCGCTCTCAGGCTTCCGCAACGAGGTCGCGGGCGGCAGCTATCCGGGCAATGCCGAAGTCGCCGGAATTGCCGATGCCGAACTCACGGCGTTTCGCGCGCGGCTTAAGGCCGACGAAATTAGCAAAGGATAAACAAACAGATGCAGCCGGGCCTTGAATCAGTCAGGACCGGTTCTCGAAAAAGCCGCAACGTAATTGATGGTTTTTACGATACCTTGCGACACATCGGCAATTATGCACTTGAGTTAGCAGCCTAGGTTCGCTATATTCTGGTCATTGGAGAACACCGCAATGACCAGCCTTTCCGAAGCCCGCTTTCATGACGAAGATGCAGCCCGCGAGCATATCGAAGCCTCGCGCTGGCCGAATGGTGCCTCTTGCCCGCTTTGCGGCGGCTTGAGCGTCCATCGCATGGCGGGCAAGACGCAGGCTGGCATGTTCCTTTGCAACGATTGCCGGGGCAAGTTCACTTGCCGCACAGGCACCGTTATGGAGCGCTCGCATATTCCGCTGCATAAGTGGCTGCTCGCGATACACCTCATTGCGTCCAGCAAGAAAGGTATCAGCGCCCATCAGTTGATGCGCAATCTTGGCATCGGCTCCTATCGCTCTGCATGGTTCCTCGCGCATCGCATCCGTGAAGCAATGCGCGAAGACCTTCCCGCTGGCGGTCTTGGCGGCAAGAACAAGGTTGTGGAAGCCGACGAGGCCTATGTCGGCGGCAAGGCCAAGAACCGTGCGCACCGCGAACCGGCACCGAAGAAAGCCGTTCTGTCGCTGGTCGAGCGCGACGGTCGCGTTGCATCTTTCCATGTTGCGAACGTCACCGCCGATACCGTGCGCCCGATCATCGTAACGACCGCCGACCGAGCCAGCGCATTGATGACGGACGAAAGCGCGGTCTACCCACGCCTTGGCAAAGAATACGCCAGCCATGGCACCGTGAACCATTCCGCTAACGAGTACGCTCGCCTTGGTGGCTTCATGCATATCAACACCGCCGAGAATTTCTTTTCGATCCTCAAGCGCGGCATTAACGGCGTCTATCATTCGGTAAGCGAAGCCCACCTCCACAGGTACTTGAGCGAATTCGATTTCAGGTACAACTACCGTTCGGGTCTTGGCGTCGAGGACGCAGAGCGCGCCGCCAAAGCCCTCAAGGGTGCAGAAGGCAAGCGGCTGACTTATCGACAGCCTCGTGAAGCCGGTCACGCCTAAGCAAAAGGCAAAACGCTTTTTGCGGAGGCGAAAGAAAACAAAGGGGCCGATCTCATGAACGAGTTTGTCGAAATCCGCTGGAAAGAATTTGAGAAGCTTGGCGAAAGAGCCGTGCGCCAGAACTTGGCTACCCACATATACGGCGAAGAGAATGTGCGCTTTGCCAGAGAGTGGCTGGAATCGAAACGGCTGGATCAGGAAGCGGCGTTGAGAGACGCTACCTTGGCATCCCAGGCTGAAGCCAACGCAATTGCCCGAGACGCTGCATCTGAAGCTTCCCGGGCGGCTGACGCTGCTTCCCGGACCGCAGAGGCCGCCGAAAGTGCAAACAAAAGGGCGACTATCGCCATTGTGATATCGATCATCAGCGCGATAGCCACAATTTCCATTGCCATTTACGGCCTACTTTCTGTCGCGAAACACGTGTCATGATTTTGGGTCGCCCTTCGGCGGCCGACCGCGCTTTTTCGGACTCGCGTCATTCTGCGGCTTCGTCTTAGGTTGCGGTGGCGTTGCAAGAAGGCTCTTGAGCGCCTTCTTTTCACGTTCCGCAATTTCAACGTCACTCAGAGTTTTTTCATCATCGATCAATGGGAGGACACCTCATGCCAAAGAAAATGCCACCGCCTAAGCCGCTCGCGGCATGGGACAGGAGACCCTGGGCGGAAAAGGGCGACCCATCGCCTGAGGCGGTATATACCTCCGTTGGAAGCGCCTTGTCACGATGGGAGCGGTACGAAGGCATTCTCGCGATCCTCTTTTCGGCGTTCGTCACTGGCGGGGCGACCCAAGCCGCCAGCCGCGCATATGTGGCTGTCCGGACTTTTGAAGGCAGAGCCCAAATGTTGCGCGCCGCGACGGAGGCTTATTTCGCGGAATTCCCCGACGACGAGTTGCAAAGCGAATTCAAAATCATACTCACGAACGCCACCTGTTTCTCGGCTCGAAGGAATGACATCGCGCACGGTGTTGTGGACCACTACATCCCGAAACAATGGGTTGATGCTATGGCATTGGACTACGCCTACGCGCTCTATCCTTCATACGCTTCGTTCAAGGAACGCGATCTAGCGAACTGGCCTACCTATTGCATGTCATCTCTAGATGTCGACTATTTCGGCGACGAATTTCTTCGCCTGAATAGTCCGGCAGCAACTTTAGCCGGCCGGATTATCTCTCGGGCGCTTGAGAAGCCATCTCGCGATAAATTCCCTCTACCCTTTGGCGGGTAAGCCAATCATTCGCTTCAGAAAACATATCGGAAAGAAGTCGCGCGCCAGCGTCAATCATCTCGGGCGTGACTTCGATTTCGTTTGATTCTAGTGCCGGCCTGTCGGCCAATTCTGTATCATCTGACATGTGCTAACTCAAGTGCATAATTGCCGACACATCAGTCGCTTTTGATACCAATGGAAACGCCGCCGCAATAGCTTTAAAGGCGCCAGATATCTCATTGACCCAGAATAATGAATCGGCCTCGTTCAGATCGGAGCTCAATTTGCCCGTATAGCCGTCAAACTTTAGACTCGGCTTCCCAGGGAAATTCAAGACGTAGTCAAATGGTTCGGCCATAGAAATTCTCTTCCTCAGTTAGCCATTTTTCTTGAAAGAAAATACAACTCAGGGAAAAAACAAACAGAATTCCCATCCATGCGAAAATATGCCAGTACGGCCTATAGTCCATCCATGGTCGTCCTATCCAATACACGGAACAAAAGACGAATATGAACAGAATTGAAAATAGTAAAACTCTAGAAGGCTGAAAAATGTCAGGTGACATCTCCTTGGTTTTTCGCGAAAAATCGCTATCCGGTTCGCACATTATTTTGAATAAAGAGAATATATAAATAAGATCCATCAAGGCGCAGCAGACGTAAATGTAGTCAATCCCATATTTTTGCAGACTATTTCTGAAGATTATTGAAAGTAAACATCCCACGGCGGCTAAAAACAGGGCAATAAGCAGCTCGATACGATACTTTCCTTGAATGATATACATCTATAATGCCCATTTGAAAGCACTGCCTAGCTACTTCGTAGCCAAACCCAAACGCCACAGCGAGCGCTGGTTGCTAAAGTAGAGTATCGGCAAGTTGGCTAACGCAAAACGTTCAATTTGGATGATCCTGAGCGTGAGTGCAAGACACCTAATCTCCCCGCACCACCGTGCAGAATGTCGCCCTTAATCCAGCATCATAGGCTTAACATCTTCGGTAACATCATCTGCCGCAGGCTGCGATAGGTTCGTTCAAGCCGCTCAAAACCGCCTTCGGCAAGCGTGATCGGCGCGGCATTGTCGGCGATAACAGCGAACAGCAGCGCCGCGTCGGCGGGCACGACGTTATCAGCAAGCTCGCCGCGCCGGCCAGCCGATGACAACGCCTCGGCAAACAGCGTCGACAGCTCGACGCCGAAATGGCTGAGCATCTGGCGGCCACGGTCCCCCAGAAGATCGGCATCCTGCCGCAGCCTGGAGATCAGGCTCCAGCTGTGCCCTTCCGTGCCGGCCGGATTGAAGTGGCGGAAGCGGGCGCGGCTGTAGGCGATCATAGCCTCGACCTGATCGGAGAAGTTTGCCCCCTCCGCCGACCAGACAGCGCGCAAGCCGCTCAGCGTCGCCTGCATGTAGTCGCCCAGCACCTCGTCGACCAGCGCCTGCTTGTTGCCGAAATGGTAGTGGATATTGGCGCGCGTCGTGCCTAGCGCCACTGAAATGTCGCCAAAACTGATGCCGCGATAGCCGTGCCGCACCAGAAGCTCCAGCGCCGTATCCTTGATCGCCTGTCTCGTATCGATCTCGTCCATGCCTGCATCATAGCCAAATGTGTTCGCCTTGGACGCCGAAGCTTTGCGGCGTCCCCAGCATTTGACGACAAACTGACTTGCAGGTAAGTAAGTATCAAAATCAGGGAGGGGAGTATGGTGGGACTGCGGATATTCAGGGATGTCGAGGGCTCGGCGCCACAGGCCGTCCGCGCCGGCGATCTGATCTTCGTCGGCGGGATAATGGCGACGGACGCGAACGGCGACATTGTGGCCGCCGACATTGCGGGACAGGCCCGCGTCATCTTCGAGCGGCTGGCGGCACTTGTCACCCGGGTTGGCGCCGGCATGGCCGATGTGGTCAAGCACAACGTCTATTTCAGCTGCGAGGCCGATGCCACCAGCGCCTTCCTCGACGAGCTCGATTCCGTGCGCGCGCGTTATTACAAGGCCCCCGGCCCTACCACCACGGAAATCCGCTGCGGCCTCGACCGGGAGGGCGCGCTGCTGATGGTCGACGCCTGGGTGGTGACCGGCGGCAGGCGCGAGTTGCTCGACCCGCCCGGCCACTGGCGCTGGCGCAAGAAGCTGCCCTTCGTCCATGGCTGGAAGGTTGGCGACCTGCTGTTCATCGGCGGCCAGCGCTCGCTCGATGCCGAGGGCAATGTGCTGGGGATCGGCGACATCGAGGTGCAGACCGAGGAGGCTTTTCGCAACCTCGACACGATGCTGCGTGCCGGCGGCGGCGACCGCAGCAGCCTGATGCGCCAGAACACCTATTTCCGCTTCTTCGGCGAGGGCCGCGAGGTCACCGACTATTGGGAGAAGATGACCAATGTGCGCCGCCGCTACATGGCGGTTCCCTCGGCGGCGGGTGCCGGCCTGCGCATCCAGGGCATGGGCAATGCCAACGAGCTGATCCAGGTCGAGGGCATCGGCATGCTCGGCGACGACAAGCAGCGGCTGCAGCCGGCCAACCATTGGGATTGGAGCATTCCCAACACCCAGTTCACGCAAGGCTGGAAGATCGGCAAGCTCGCCTTCATTGGCGGCCAGATCTCGGCCGACAACAAGGCGCAGGCCGTCGGCGACGACATGGAGACGCAGACCCGCAACGTCTTCGAATTCATTCGCCGCACGCTGGCCGAGGGCGGGCTCGACGAGAGCGACGTGGCCAAGCTCTATATCTACTACCATGCCGAGGGCAGTTGGGCCGAGATAGAGGCGACCCGCGCGACCATCGCCCGCGTGCAGCGCGAATTCTACCCCGAACCCGGCCCGGCGGTGACCGCCATCCGCGTCGCCGGCTTTGCCTTCGAGAACCTGCTGGTCGAGATCGAGGCGATGGCGGTGACGCGGGACTGATGTCGAAACACGATTTCACCGCAGTCGAGTTCGCCGACCGGCTGGCGCGCGTCCGCGACGCCATGGCCGCTGTCGGCCTCGACTGGCTGATCGCCGTCCACCCTGGCTCCATCCACTGGCTGACCGGCAGCGACGCCAAGAGCTACCAGGAATTCCAGTGCCTGCTGGTCGGCGCGCGCGACGAGCCGCTCGTCGTGCTCACCCGCCAGGGCGAAGTGCATGAATTCGAAACGGACTCAGCTGCCGGCGAAGTGCATGGCCATGGCGGCGGCGAGAACGAGGATCCGGTGGCCGCCTTTGCCGGCGTGGCGCGGCGCCACGGCGTGCTGGGTAGGCGCGTCGGCCTCGAAGTGCCCGCCTACTACCTCCACCCGCATCATTATCTCGGCCTTCGCGCACTCATCGGCGATGCCCTGCTCATCGAGGCCACAGAACTGATCGCCGGGCTGAAGCTGGTGAAGTCGCCGGCCGAGATCAGCTACATCCGGCACGCGGCCTACCTCGCCGACCTCGGCATGCAGCGTTTCGCCGGCGAACTGGCGGCGGGTGCATCGGAACTGGCGCTGGCCGGCGGCATCCACGAGACCTTGCTGCGCAACGGCAGCGGCATCGCCGCCAGCCCGATCAACCTCGTCTCCGGCCCGCGCTCGGCCTACAGCCATGGCGCGCCAACCGCGCGCCGGCTTGAACCCGGCGATTTCGGCAACATCGAATTCGGCGCCACCTTCAACCGCTACACCGCCACCATCGGCCGCAATTTCGCGCTTGGAAAGCCGACGCCACGCATGGTGGAGCTGCATGACATCGTGCTGCGCGCCAGCGATGCCATGATCGCCGTTATCCGCGACGGCGTGCCCGCAACCGTGCCGCACCAGGCAGCACGCGCCGTCATTGGCGAGGCCGGGCTCGAACCCCATCGTGTCCACACATCGGGCTATGCGCTGGGACCGGGCTTTCCGCCGAGCTGGGCCGAGCCGCTGCACATGATCGGCGACAGCCCGCATGTGCTGAAGGCCGGCATGGTCGTCACCATCGAGCCGCCCGTCTTCATCGGCGCCGAGGGGCTTGGCGCCCGCATCATCGACAATGTGCTGGTAACGCCGACAGGTGCCGAAGTGCTGGCGAAAACACCGCGCGACATCATCGTTGCGGGTTGAATCGGCCTACCCGCCCAGCTCATGGGCGATCTCGGCGCAGGCAAGTTTCAGCCGCGCCAGCATGGCCTCGAAATTGGGCGCGGCACTGCGCCGGCTGACCGCCGCCACCGTCACGCAGGCCACCGCGCGGCCGTCGCCGGCGATGATCGGGCAGACCACATCGGTCACGCCGATGATGTCGCGGCTCTCATGGATGATGGCGCCGCGTTCGCGCACCGCGTCGAGCTCGGCGGCAAGCGTCGTCTGGTCCGGCGGCTCGCGCATCAGCATCAGGCATTCGGCGATCATCTTGTCGCGTACCGGCTTGGGCTGGAACGCCATCAGCACAAGGCCGGAATGGGCGTCGGCCAGCGGCCGGCGATAGCCGAGCTTGAGCGAGAAGTTCATGTCCGCGCCGCCCGATGCGGCCGCGATGATGACCGTCTCGCCGCGATGCGCGACGACCAGATGCGCCGCCTGGTGCACCTCCTCGGCGAAGCGCTCGACGATGGGTGCCGCCGTGCTGACCAGGTCGCGGGCGCGCGCCGTCTGCATGCCGAGCCCGAATAGCTTGTTCGACAGCATCAGCCCCTCGCCGCTCTCGTCGCGCTGGATGTAGCCGCGCGCCAGCAGCACATGGACCATGCGGAAGATCTCGTTCTTCGACCGTCCCAGCTCCTCGGCGATCTGGCGCGTGCCCATGGACTGGCCGGCATTGGCCAGCAATTCGAGGATATCCAGCCCCTTTTCCAGGGCCGGCGCACTGTAGTTGAGCTTGTCGTCCGTCATTTGCATCCGTTTCATAGATGACGCTTGACGTCACATATGAAGCGACGCTAGCGTGATGTCCAGCAAATCCGCGCGGAAAATAGCGATCTCCGCTCGGTTGCATAAGGGGCGCTCTGCATCCATGAGCTATAATTTCAAATTTGACATCCTGCTGCGCTATATACCGGAGATCGTGCAAGGCGTGCTCTTGACCCTGCAGTTCTCGGTCATCACCATGATCTGCGGGCTGGCCATCGGCCTTGTGGTGGCCATGGCCTCGATCAGCCCGCTGATGCCGCTGCGCGCCTGCGCCCGCGTCTATGTAGAGGCGCTGCGCAACACGCCGCTGCTGGTGCAGCTGTTCATCGTTTTCTTCGGCCTGCCCTCGATCGGCATCAGGCTAGGCGCCAACACCGCGGCTCTCATCGCGCTCTCGATCAACATGGGCGCCTATGGCGCGGAAATCCTGCGCGCCGGCTTCGAATCCGTGCGCCAGAGCCAGGTCGAGGCCGGCCGCTCGCTCGGCCTCACCGCCGGCCAGACCTTTCGCCATGTCGTGCTGTTCCAGGCGGTCAAGACCATCTACCCGGCGCTGGCCAGCCAGTTCGTGCTGATCATGCTGACCACCAGCGTCGTCTCCTCGATCGGCGCCACCGAGCTGTTCCACCAGGCCGCCTTCATCGACTCGCGCACCTATCGCTCCTTCGAGACCTACACGCTGATCACCATTTCCTATCTCGTGCTGACGCTGGGCTTCCGCGCCTTCTTCGCCGGCATCTACTGGCTGGTCTTCGTCCGGAGGCCGCGCCGATGATCCGCGAATTCGCCGGCGCCGACATCGTCTACCTCATCGAGGCGGCGCGCTGGACGCTGCTGCTGGCACTCACCGCCACGGTCGGCGGCGGGCTTCTTGGCGTCGTCGTCGCCGTGCTGCGCGTCATCCCGTTCAGGCCGTTCAACTGGCTGGCCATCGCCTGGATCAATCTGATCCAGGGCACGCCACTGCTCGGCCAGCTCTTCGTCTTCTTCTTCGCCCTGCCGCTCGTCGGGCTCTCGGTCAGTGCCTGGACGGCGGCGGCGCTGTCGCTCTCGATCTACGCTTCGGCCTTCTTCGGCGAGATCTGGCGCGGCAGCCTGCAATCGGTGTCGCAGCGGCAATGGGAGGCAGGTGCCGCCCTTGGCCTCACCTATGCGCAGCGGCTCAGCCATGTCGTGCTGCCGCAGGCGATCCGCATCTCGGTCGCGCCCACCGTCGGCTTCCTGGTCCAGCTGGTGAAGAACACCTCGCTCACCGCGCTGGTCGGCTTCGTCGAGCTGACCCGCGCCAGCCAGATCATCAGCGGCGCGACCTTCGCCCCGCTGCCGGTCTATCTCACCGCCGCCGCCATCTATTTCGTCATCTGCTTTTCCCTCTCCCAGCTCGCCCGCGTGCTGGAAAGGAGACTTCATGTCGCTCGTTGAAATCGCCGATATTCGCAAGCGCTTCGGCGCCGTCGAGGTGCTGAAGGGCATCTCGCTCACCATGGAAAAGGACGAGATCGTCGCCATCATCGGCCGCTCGGGCTCGGGCAAGTCGACCATGCTTCGCTGTATCAACGGGCTGGAGAAGGTGCAGGCCGGCCGCATCGTCGTCGACGGCATCGACGTCACCGCGCCCAAGGCAGACCTCAACCTTCTGCGCCAGCGCGCCGGCATGGTGTTCCAGAGCTACAATCTGTTCCCGCATCTCAATGTCGAGCGCAATGTCATGCTGGCGCTGAAGCTGGTGCGCAAGCTCGACACGCCGGCCGCCCGCGAAGTCGCCCGCGCCGTGGTGACCAAGGTCGGCCTCGCCGACAAGCTGCTTGCCTATCCCGACGAATTGTCGGGCGGCCAGCAGCAGCGCGTCGCCATCGCGCGCTCGCTGGCCATGCAGCCGACCCTGATGCTGTTCGACGAGATCACCTCCGCGCTCGACCCCGAACTCGTAGGCGAGGTGCTGCGCGTGCTCGAAAGTGTCGCCAGCGAAGGCATGACCATGATGCTCGTCACCCACGAGATGAACTTTGCAAAGAACGTCGCCGACCGCGTGATCTTCATGCACGAAGGCCGCATCCACGAGGATGGGCCTGCGCGTGAGACCTTGCTCGAGCCTCGTACGGCCGAACTCAGGAGCTTCCTGAACGCCGTCCTTCACTAGGAAAAGAAGTCCAACCAGAAAAAGGGGAAGTTCCATGTTCAAGCATCTTACCAGGATCGTCACAGCCGTGCTCCTGGCCGGCGCAGTCTCGGCGATGCCGGCCCGGGCGGCCGACCTGCAGAAAATCCTCTCCGCCGGCACGGTGCGCATCGGCGTTCCCATCGACGTGCCGCCCTTCGGTTCGGTCGACGCCAAGAACGAGCCGGTCGGCCTTGATGTCGACATGGCCAGGAAGATCGCCGAAGCGCTGGGCGTCAAGCTGGAGTTGCAGCAGATCACCGGCGCCAACCGCGTGCCCTATCTCGTCACCGACCGCCTCGACATCGTCATCGCCGCCATGGGCGCGACGCCGGAACGCGCGCTGCAGATCGCCTTCACCTCGCCCTATGCGGCACTTTCGATCGGCGTCTTCGGCCCCGACAGCATCGCGCTGAAAAGCCCCGCCGACCTCAAGGACGAGACCGTCGCCGTGGCTCGCGGCACGACGCAGGACCTTGAGCTGACCAAGGCAGCACCCAACGCCAAGATCGTGCGCTTCGACGATGACGCCACCGCCGCCGCCGCCTTCACCTCCGGCCAGGCACAGTTGCTTGCCACCGCCGACGTCGTCGCCAAGGACCTGATGGACAAGGACCCCAAGGTGCAGCTGAAGCCGAAATTCATCCTGCAGTTCTCGCCCTGCTACATCGGCATCCAGCAGGGCAGCCCCGAGCTGCTGCGCTGGCTCGACACCTACATCCATCTCGGCTTGCTCGACGGCTCGCTCTCGGCACTGTCGCAAAAATGGATCGGCACCACCCTGCCGAGCCTGCCGCCAATCTGACCTTTTTCAACGGCGGGGGTTTTCCGCTCCCGCCGCCCTCCATCGCCCACCTCCCATCTCCGCAAGAGTTTCAAAGAGAAACATGGCCCGCATGTCCACCGCCCGCACCACCATCGACTTCGACCGCTCCGGCAAGCAGATCGGCTTCGTCGACATCCCGCATTCGCCGCATGACGACGCCTGGGGCGCGACCCGCATCCCGATTGCCGTGATCGGCAATGGCAACGGGCCGACCGTCATCCTGCAGGCGGGCAACCATGGTGACGAATATGAGGGGCCGATTACGCTTGGCGAACTCATCCGCGAACTCGACCCCGGCATGGTCAGCGGCCGCATCATCTTCCTGCCGGCGATCAATCTGCCCGCCGTGCTGGCCGGCCGCCGCACCTCGCCGGTCGACGGGCTGAACCTCAACCGCACCTTTCCAGGCGACCCGGCGGGCACCATCACCCAGCAGATCTCGGCCTATGTCAGCGACATCGTCATGCCGCTCGGCCATGCCTATGTCGATCTGCACTCCGGCGGCTCCTCGCTCAACATCCTGCCCAGCGCCATCATCGAGCCGGCGCCCGACGCCGCCCACCGCAAGCGCAACATGGAAGCGGTGCTGGCCTTCGACGCGCCGCTCACCGTCGTCATCGACAATCTCGGCGAGCCGCGCACCTCGACAGCCACGTCGGTGCGGGCCGGACTGACCACGGTCGGCACCGAGATGGCGGGCGCCGGCACCGTCTCGCTCGATGCGCTCGGCATCTGCCGCAAGGGGGTGCGCAATGTGCTCAGCCATCTCGGCGTGCTGCCGCCGACCGGCAAGCCACCTGCCGCGCGCCCGGAAAACATCCTGCGTATTCCCGGCCATGACGGCTATGTGCTGGCCACGACGGACGGCGTGTTCGAGCCGTTCCATGCGCTGGGCGCCGAGGTGCATGCCGGCGAGGACGCCGGCCGCATCCACAATCTGGCCGATCCCGGCCGCACGCCCGAAACCGTGCGCTATCTGTCGGACGGCATCGTCTATGGCCGCCGCCAGCCCGGCCGTGTCGTCGTCGGCAATTGCTGCGTCACCGTCGCCACCCGCTATGAAGGAGAACTGGCGTGATTGCGCTCGACGACATCCGCACTGCTGCCGCCCGCATCGAGGGCAATGTCAGGCGCACGCCGATGATCGCCGCCGGCAATCTGAAGACGCCGCTGGCCGGTGGCGTCGACCTGATGCTCAAGCTGGAACTGCTGCAGGTCACCGGATCGTTAAAGGCACGCGGCGCCACCAACAAACTCTTGTCGCTCGACCGCGCCGCGCTGACGCGCGGCATTGTCACCGCGTCCGGCGGTAACCACGGCATCGCCACCGCACGCGCGGGCTTCATGGCCGGCGTGCCGACCACCATCTTCCTGCCGACCAACGCTTCACCGGCCAAGATCGAGAAGCTGCGGGCCTGGGGTGCGGCCACCCGCATCGTCGGATCGGCCTGGCATGAATCCAACGAGGCGGCGCAGGCCTTCGTCAGCGAGACCGGCGCTGTCTATTTCCACCCTTTCGCGGACCCGGCCGTGGTCGCCGGACAAGGCACGGTCGGGCTCGAAATCCTCGACCAGATGCCCGATGTCACCACGGTGCTGGTCGCCATGGGCGGCGGCGGGCTGGTCAGTGGCGTGGCAACCGCGATCAAGGCGCTGGCGCCGCATGCGCGCGTCGTCGGCATCGAGGCGGCGGGCTCGCCGGTGCTTTTGCGCGCGCTCGAAGCCGGCCGCAATGTGGCGTTGGACAAGGTGACGACCTCGGTGGCGACCATGGCCTGCGCCAAGACCGACGACCGCATCTTCGAAATCGTCCGCGACAAGGTCGATGAGATCGTGCTGGTCGACGACGACGAGATGCTGCTCGCCGCCAAAAGCCTGTGGTTCGAAATGGGCCTCGCCGCCGACCTCAGCGGCGCCGCCGCCATTGCAGCACTGGCCGAGGGCCGGGTGCAGGTGAAGAAAGGCGAGCGCGTCTGCGCCATCGTCTGCGGTGCCGGACCGGATGCGATTCTGGGATGACGGCCCTTAAATCAGATTGGGAGCGATCGCATCCAAGTGGATGATTGGATTCACAAAGGCTCTGGCTTCTCCTGACCACAAGGGCCTACGACATCACCGGCACCGGCATCTCCAACCCCTCCAGCAGCGCGTCGCGAAACAGGGCGATCGGGCGGCTCAGCCGGCCGGCGGGCGGGCGATGCAGCATCCAGGCGCGCACCCGCGGCTTGAAATCCGCGCAGTCGATGATCTCCACCGCATCCCGCCACGGACTGTTGGCGAAGGCCCCCGGCGTGACGAGGCCGATGCCGTGGCCGCGCGCCACCAGCGGCATTCTGAGGTCCGCGCTCAGCGCCTCGACCCCGACCTGGAAGGGCAGCCGCGCCGCTTCCAGCGTCTGGCGGATGAAGGCGCGGAAGCCACAGCCATTCTCGTTCATCACCCAGGGAAAACCAGACAGTTCGGCAAGGCTCGCCGGCTTCGGCACGCCGAGGCTGGGTGCCGCGATCAGCAGCACCGACTGCACGCCGAGATCCTCGCTTACCAACTCGTCGGGCGGCTTGACGCCATCGGCAAGGCACACCGCGACCGCGTCGAGTTCGCTGCGCGCCACCTGCTCCACCAGCCTTGGCGACCAACCGGATCTGATACGAAGGGTGAGTTGCGGAAACGCGGCGCGCAGCCGGTCGAGCGGCAGCGCCAGTGCTGCATCCGACAGATAGGGCATGATGCCCAGCCGGAACTCGCCGCTCAACTCGCCTTGCGGCGACACGCAGGCCTTCAGATCTTCAAGCGAACGCAACACGCGCCGGCCATGCTCATAGGCCTGGCGCCCGGAAGCGGTGGGCTTCAGCGGCTTCGACTGGCGATCGAGCAGCGTGGTCGCCAGCCCGTCCTCCAGATTCTGGATACGTCGGGTGACGCCGGGCTGGGTGAGATTGAGCCTGGCCGAGGCGCCGACGATCGAGCCGGTTTCCACCACGGCGATGAAGGCTTCGAGGTCATGGATATTCATGCGTATCTCGCATAATCATTATTGAAATGATTGAATTGTAGCATGATAACTCCTCGGCATAAAGTCCCAACCCAATATGCAAGAGGACTATCATGCCCAACACCAATGACGGCCAATTGGCCGAGCGGTTGCCCGCCGATACCATCACCGGCCCGCAGACGCTGCTGTTTGCCGCCTCGGTCGGCATCATCGTCACCAACCTGTTCGCGCCGCAGACGCTTATCGGGCTGATCGGCCCGTCGCTGGGTGAGGATGCGGCGAGCGGCGGGCTGGTCGCCATGGCTACGCTGCTCGGCTATGCCGCCGGCCTGTTCTTCCTGGTGCCGCTGGCCGATCTCGCGGAGAACCGCGCGCTGATCATGCGCATGCTCCTGACGGCCGCTCTTGCGGCCGGCATCGCCGCTTTCGCGCCCACCATCGCCTCGCTGCTCATCGTCCTGTTCGTCCTCGGTGCGGCCTGTTCGGCCATCCAGATCCTGGTGCCCATCGCCGCTTCCATGGCGCCGCCCGGACAGGACGGTCGCGTCATCGGCGATGTGATGAGCGGACTGATGATCGGCATTCTGCTGGCGCGGCCACTGGCCAGCTTCATCGCCGACGCCTGGGGCTGGCGCGCCTTCTACGGCGTCAGCGCCGCCGCCCTTGCCCTGCTCACCATCGTGCTCGCCCTCACCTTGCCGAGGCGACAGCCGGCGGCGAAGTCGGGATATACAGCGCTGATCGCCTCGCTCATCCAGTTGTTGCGCGACGAGCCGGTGTTGCGGCGCCGCGCGCTGACCGCAAGCCTCGTCATGGCCGCGTTCAGCCTGTTCTGGACCTCGGTGGCGCTGCGCCTCGCTCAGCCGCCCTTCGACCTCGGCCAGCGTGGCATTGCGCTGTTCGCACTGGTTGGCGCGGGAGGTGCCGCGGTCACGCCGCTGTTCGGCCGCGCCGGCGACCAGGGCTGGACGCGATCCGCCACGATCGCCTGCCATCTCGTGTTGATAGCGGCTCTGGCGCTCGCCACATGGGCGGGCACCGCCCACGCCAGCGCCTCATGGTGGCCGCTGGTGATGATGGGCGTCAGCGCCGTGCTGCTCGACATCGGCGTCACCGGCGACCAGACGCTCGGCCGCCGCGCCATCAACCTGCTGCAGCCCAAGGCGCGCGGTCGCCTCAACGGCCTCTTCGTCGGCATCTTCTTCATCGGCGGCGCCGTTGGATCGATGCTGGCCGGCATCGCCTGGGCATGGGCGGGCTGGCCGGCGGTCTGCGCGATCGGCGCGGCTTTCGGCATCGTCGCTCTGCTGGTTGACTGGGTAGGCGAGCCGTCGTCCAGACCCGGATGATCGCCGCCGAGAGGTCAGGACGGCTCCAGTTCCTGGAATTGCTTGCCCCAATCGCGCATGCTCAAGAGCACCGGCGCAAGGGACAGGCCAAGGTCCGTCAACGCGTATTCCACCTTGGGCGGCACTTCCGGAAAGATCGTGCGGCTGACGATGCCGTCGGCTTCCAGTTCCCGCAGTTGAAGCGTGATCATCCGGGCGGTCGCCGAGGGCGTCAGGCGGCACAGCGCGTTGAAGCGCAACTTGCCTTCCAGCAGATGAAACAGCAGCACCGGTTTCCACACCCCTCCCATGACCGACAGCGTCGCCTCCACGGCGCAGCCCGTGCGGCCAGCCTTTCGCCGCCGAGGGCGGATTTCGACACTATCATTCATGATAGTACATGCTCCATTTGTACGTATTGCGCTTAATCGAACAATGCTCCAAATGCGTCGTCACCGCAACAAGGATTGGCGTGATGCAGAGCTACAGGACTACCGGCGAAACCAACCCAACCCTCACGCTGGTCGCGGCCCCCGACCCTGTCGCCAGGGCGAACGAACTGCTGATCGACATCAAGGCCGCGTCTCTCAACTACCGCGATCTGATCGTCGCCCAGAACAACAAGGGCGTGCTTCCGCTATCCGATGGCGCCGGCGTCGTGTCCGCGATTGGAGCTGGAGTACAAGGCTTCCAAATCGGCGAACGGGTCGTCATAGGCTTCATGCCGGGCTGGATAGAGGGAGAATTCTCCGCCGCCAAACAGGCGACCTCGCTGGGTGGCGCCAGCGTCGACGGCGTCCTGGCGCAGCGTATCGCGGTGCCTGCCAACGCGGTGGTCCGCATTCCCGAAACCATGACATTCGAAGAGGCATCCGCGCTTCCCTGTGCCGGCGTCACCGCATGGTCGGCGCTGTTCGAGCGACGCCCGATCCAGCCGGGCGAAACGGTGCTCCTGCTTGGAACGGGCGGCGTATCGATTTTCGCGCTGCAGCTTGCCAAGCTGGCAGGCGCCCGCGTCATCATCACCTCGAGTTCCGACGAGAAGCTTGCACGTGCGCGCACGCTCGGTGCCGATCATGTCGTCAATTACCGAACCAGCCCGGACTGGGTCAGCGAGGTCCTCGATCTGACGGGCGGACTGGGCGTCGACCTCGCGATCGACGTCGCCGGTCCAGCGACCCTCAACGACACCCTGAAGGCGACCCGGCATGGCGGCAGGATATCGCTGATGGGTGTGTTGACCGGGTTTGCCGGCCCGATCGACACGGGGGCCATCCTGAACAAGCGGATCACCCTGCAGGGCATCTACGTCGGATCGGTGGCGGCACTCAGGGCGCTGTGCGCGACGGGCATCAAGCCTCAGGTCGATGAGGTGTTCCCCTTCGAGAAAGCCGAAGCCGCCTATGAGAGCCTGCGCGCCGCGCGGCATTTTGGAAAGCTTGTCATCCGGGTTGGAACATAGGTCCATCCGTCCTGATGGACGACCTTCCAGTCTCTACTTGGCCGGGTCCTGCTGAATGATCTTCGCCGAGCCTGGAATGAGCTGGCCAGCATGGTCGTAGCGCAGCACCACCGTCCAGTTGAAGACGCTGCCCGGCCATTTGCCGTTGGGCAGCAGCGCGTCGGGATCGGCACCGAAGGCATGCAGGAGTTTGGCCAGCTCGCCATGATGCCAGGCGATCAGGATGGACTTGCCATGGCTTTCGCTGGCCAGCGCCTCGAACAGCGGTTTGACCTCCTTGTCGGCGAACCTCTGGTCGATCGGCAGTTTCAGCGCCTGCGATAGCGGCGTGAGCGTCAGCCGCTCGCGCGCGCTGTTCCTGGAATCGGCGCTCGCCACCAGCACATCCGGACGAAACGGCACGCCGTCCAGCACCAGATGCTGGAAATAGCCGACATAGGCCTCGGCATGCGCCTGCCCGGCGGGCGACAGGTCCGTGCCGCTGTCCGGCTTTTCCCCATGGCGTATGATCACCACGGTTGCGTCCGCCAGCCCGCCGGTACCGGCGCTTTTGGCCTGCGCTAACAGCACGGTTGCCAGCAGGCAGAAAATACCGACGACAACAGCTTTCATGTGAGATCCTTCCGATCCGGACCGGCGATTGATAGAGCACAATCAGACCAAGTCTTGGCGGCGCAAAAGAGGCGGCGCGGCGCGCTGGTCAGGAAATCTTAAACGGCGGTGGTGCATCTATCCCGGACGATGTTCACCCGGCTGGGACGGAGCCTGTCGCATGGCAAATCTCGAGACGCGTCGTCTGGATCGGGATGGCGTTGAAGACCGATCGTCCGGCCGCCTCGGCAGGGCCTGGGCGCTTGTCCGTCAAAAGGGCCTGTTGGAGCCGGTCAGGCTGGTTCGCCGTCATGGGGTGGGTGCGAGCGTCGGCTTTGTCCTGCGCAATGTGCGTCATGTCGTTGCCGACCATCTTGCCCGCAAATGGGATCGCCGGCACGGGGTCGACACCGCCGGTTCGATCCAGCTCGATGCACTCGATGTCGTCGGCCCGCACCGAGCCAAGGGCAACGAAGCCGTCTGCACCTCGCCAAGATCCTTCGACTTCATCATGAAGTCCCTGCCCCATGATCTCCAGAACCATACGTTCATCGACATCGGCTCGGGAAAGTCGCGCACGCTTCTGCTGGCCTCACGCTATCCGTTCCAGAACATCATCGGCGTGGAGTTCGCGCGCGAGCTCGTCGAGATCGCCAAAAGAAACATAAACAGCTTCAGGGATGCGTCTCGTAAATGCCGCGCGCTCAGCGTCGTCCAGGCTGACGCCGCCGCTTATGAATTTCCCGAAACGCCGCTGGTCGTTTATTTCTACAATCCGTTTTCCAGCGACGTCTTCGAGATCGTGCTGAAAAACCTCGTCTCGTCGCTCGCACGGCATCCACGCGATTGTTTCATCGTCTACGGCAGCTCAAGCCACCGCGCCATCGATTGGGCACGACCAGCGATCCGCGACACCGGCATGTTCACCGAGCTTGCCGTACCGCCGATGCCCGGCTTCCTCGATGCGGTGCGCACCATTGATTACGCTGTGTTCCGGGTCGCGAACTAATCAGCGATTCAAGATCGGATAAATTCACCGAGCGGCGCGGAGCGAAGAACTCGCAGGCGTCGACCTCGCGGTCATCTTGCCGCGTTCCCCCCACGCTGCCGACACCCTGCTGGCCGACGCGTTCGGTCACGGCCTCATTGGCTTGCCCAAATGGGCACACCCCAATCCCACCGAACCACTCGCCACGTGGAGCTTGACCGCCACTACTATGTGATGCTATGTACCACTAGTCAGCAACACTTAGTAGCATGAGGAAATGCTCCATGGGCAAGCAGATGACGGAAATGCTCAAGGGCACGCTGGAGGGCATCATCCTCGCGATCCTGTCCGCGCGGCGCGCCTATGGCTACGAGATCACGGCGCTGTTGCGGAGCCAGGGCTTCTCGGACATCGCCGAAGGCACCGTCTACGCCCTGCTCGTCAGGATCGAGCAAAAGGGCCTCGTCGACGTGGAGAAGATCCCCTCCGAGAAGGGGCCGCCGCGCAAGGTGTATTCGCTCAACGCTCAGGGACGGGACTATCTCGAAGAATTCTGGAGGACGTGGAACTTCCTCGCGGAACGGCTTGAACAGCTTCACACGGAAAGGAAATAGACATGGCCATTGGATGGATCGAGAAGGTCACAGGGTCGATCGAGCAGAAGAAGCGCTACTGGCAGTACAAGGCGCGCACGGAACAGCTTCCCCCGAACTATCGCGCGGCGATCGAGGCGCTGAACCGATACCTGATGTATTTCGGGGCGATTACGAACGGCGATACACTGGTGTCGATGCTGGAGGACCTCGCCGAGCTCTTCGAACAGAGCGCGGCGAACGGAACCCCGATCCGCGCGATCGTCGGCGAGAACCCTGTCGAGTTCGTCGAGACGTTTCTCCAGAACTACTCGGATGGTCAGTGGATCAACAAGGAGCGGAAACGGTTGATCGACGCCATTGATCGCATCGCGGACAACAGGCCGTAACGGCTGGCCTAGCGCCTGCCCCTCGCCTTGCGGACGAAACGCGCGACGGTCCGCGCGGCGAACGGGGTGCCGGCGGTGAAGCGCATCAGCGGGCCATAACTGCCGACGGCGCTGGCGCCGATGAAATGCAGGCCGGGAATGCTGGATTCGAGCCCCGACGACAGGATCGGCATTCCGCCCCGGCGCGCGATCGTGGCGAGCATGTCCGGCGAAAACAATCCGAGCCTGGCGATATCGATCTCGTAGCCCGTACCCAAGAACACATGGTCGAAGGTGGTCACGTCCTTCTCGAACCGCAGTTCGATGCCATTATCCCTGGCGGCGGCGCTGACGATCCTGCTGCCGGCATTGACCCTGATCCCGTCGAAACCCGGTCGCAGCCAGCCCGTCGCACCGGCGCCCAGGCTGCGCTTGTTGAGCCCAGCCCGGGCAGCCTCTGGAAAATGGTGCACGAAGCCGGGAACCTCGACCAGCCAGGAGATCGGGAACGGCCCGACCCTGGAGGGCGACGCAAGGCGCTCCGAGAGGAAATCGCGCAAGCTCCAGGCCTGTTTTCCCGACAGCGCCCGGTGGCCCAGCCAATGGATGTCGCCACGGCACACCAACTCGACATCGGCCCCGCTTTGCTTGAGGAACACGGCGGTTTCACAGGCGCTCTGCCCGCGCCCGATGACGGCGACCCGCTTGCCTGCAAACGCCTCGTAGCCGGTATGCTCGCTGGCATGGCTGACCAGTTCGCCGGGCAGCCTCTTGAAGACGGTGGGTATCATCTGCTGGTTCATCAAACCGGTGGCGATGACGACGCGCCGTGCACGGACGGCATCGCCATCGGCGAGAGCGAGGCGAAACCCGCCGTCAGCCGTTTCGACGCGGCCGACCATGCGCGGGTCGAGGTCGGGAACCGCTTGCGCCTGGATCCACAGTCCATACTTGACGAAGTCCTCGAGCATCAACGGTTGCTCCGGCGAGATGCCAAGTCCCTCTGCATAGGAGTCCAGCGACAGCGGACCGTTGGTGTGACCGATATAGGTGGCGTGCCAGGGTGAGCGCAGCCGCATACCCCCCGGCATGTGGTCGCGCCAGAACGACATCGCGCCACCAAGGGTGAGCGTCTCGACGCCAGCTGCCTTCAGCGCGGAAGAAACGGCCAGCCCGTAGGGCCCGGCGCCGATCACCACCACCTCGCAATCGGTCCTGGCCTTGGAAGCGATCATGTCTTTAGGTCTCGCGGGTCTGTTTTCAGACGCCCGATCCCCGCTGAACAGCCGGTCAGGCGCCTCGCCGTCCTAAACGTTGCCGGGTTAAGAATGCGCAAATACGCCGCGTTCCGCGGGCAGGCTGGCAGATTAACCGGCGCTGTCGGTTAATTGTTTCAGCGGATGCGAAGTATACGCCGCGTCAGCACGCGCCATGCCGTCAATGGTATGTCGATCAAACCGGGCACGGGATCGCCGGCTGAAAATGTCGCCCACGCCCGCACCGAGCCGAACGCGCGCAAATAGGCTGGGATGTTCAGCCGGCCGCTCGAGATCAACTTGCCCGCAGCCACCACATCGCGAACCAGATACATCCAGGATGTGTTCGGCCGCGCCGAGACTGCCGCGACCTTGTCACCCGACCTGACCGCCCAAAGCATGGCGCCAAGATCGACGCCAGCGGCGGCGGACAGGCCAAACCATGTCCAGGGCCGTGGATTGACATCGAGTATCTTCATCGAGCCGTCGCGGGCATCGCGCTTGAACTCGACCTCCACAAGCCCGTGATGGCCGATCGATCGCAGAAGCCGGCGCGCGGCCTCGATCAATTGCAGCTCGTCGACGATCTCGACGAACGTGCTGGTATAGCCGAAGTCGACGGGAAACTGCCGCGTACGCCGCGCGGTGAATTCCGCCACCGGCGCGCCCTGGTTCCACAGCGCCGCATAGGAAAACTGGCTCTCCCCGCCTCCCGGTATCATTTCCTGGACGACGACATTCTCGACGCCGACCTGTCCGGCGGCCCATTTGAAGGCCGTCAGGAAAGTTTCCTGGTTGTCGGCGAGAACCGCCTTGGCGCGGGCAAAACGGCTGCGCCCGCCCATGTTCGGCTTGAGCACGACGGGAAAGCGGAGTTCGGCGGTGGCGGCCTGCTCAAGCGAGCCTAGCTCATAAGTCAGCGGAACGGCGATACCCAGTTCTCGCGCCCGACGGTAGAGCAGCGGCTTTTCGCAAACCCATTTCAACCGCTCCCATGGCGGCAGCACCACGTCGAATACATCAGACAATTGGTCGATGGCCTGCGACACAAGACGAACTTCGGCATCCCCGCTAGGGATCAGGACAAAGCCCTGCAAACCATGGGTCGCCGCCATATCGAGCAGGAAGGCAATGGCACCCTCTTCCCTGGGGCCAGGCCAGGTAATCGTTCTATGCGCATAACGCGAAAAGCGCGGCAGGGGCGTGTCGGAGCTGACCAGCCATACCGGCACTTTCCGGGCGCCAAGGCTCCGGGCCAGCGCCAGCGTGCCATGCGCCCCGCCAAGAATAACCACCCCGGCGGGCCGGCTGGAAACAGGATCATCCATCTCTAACTGGGGAAGCATCTGTCAATTCCAGCAATCAGCACTCAGTGGCGGGTTTCCCGAGGGTGCCGATTGACTGGCCCGCAAAATATAAGCGGCGTCTAATCAAATAAGCTGCCCGTCACTGATAATCTTTATGGCCCAGCCGTGGCACGGAAAGCTGGCAAGTACAACAGCCCGCCACCAACATCCGGCAATGCCCGAACGGACGCAAGCTTAGCCGAACAGCATCGCTGCCGGTACAAACTCCCCCGCCAATGCTTCGGCGTGGTGAACAAATTCCCCTCTTTTGATGCCCTTTGTGCCTGCCCGGGAATTGTGCAGGCCACCATGCGCGAAACGGTGGACAGCGGCACGCCAATCGTCGAAGCTGGCTTTTGGGGGGCCGGCAACTTTGCCGATCCAAGACAGATAGCCGGATTGGACCATCGTGACCAAAGGCTGGAAACTGTACGACAAGCGATTGGCCTGGGCTCTTGTCGCGCCGGCGCTGGTGTTGCTGCTCCTGCTCCTGCTGCTGCCGATCTTGATGATGACAGTGTACACCTTCTTCACCTTCGTCACGGCCGGCGTCGAGCAGGCATCGCTGACCTTCGACAACTGGAAGGAATTCCTCACCGACAGCTACTATCACGGCTTCCTTTTCAAGACCGTGCGCGTCGGCGTCATCACGGCGGTGATCTGCGGTGTCGTCGGTTATTTCCCGGCCTATTTCATCTGGGCCACGACCTTCCGGCACAAATGGCTGCTGTTGCTGCTGCTGATCGTGCCGTTCTGGATCAGCTTCACCATCCGCACCTTCTCCTGGATCCATATCCTCGGCGAACAGGGGCTGATCAATGTCGTGCTGCTCAAGCTTGGCGTCATCAACGAGCCGCTGCCCATGCTCTACACCGAGGGCGCCGTCATCATGGGGCTGCTGCATTTCCTGCTGCCCTACATGATCCTCAATGTCTATGTCAGCCTCGAAAGCATCGACCGCACGCTGATCGCCGCCGCCCGCTCCATGGGCTGCACCAGCGCCCAGGCTTTTCGCGAGGTGACGCTGCCGCTGTCGCTGCCTGGGCTGGGCGCCGGGCTGCTGCTCTGCTTCGTGCTGGCCGCCGGCAGTTATGTGACGCCGCAACTTCTGGGCGGCAGCCGCGACGCGCTGTTCGGCAATCTGATCTACGACACCATCATGAGCCAGCTGAACTGGCCGATGGGCGCGACGCTGTCCATCGTCCTGTTCGTCCTGCTCGGCGCGGTCGCGGCCGCCTACAGCCGCTATATGGGCCTGTCCCAGATCATGAAGGGGCTGAGTGCATGAAGGATCTGGGTGCATGAAGGATTCGGGCGCGTGACGGCCGTGCATCGCGACCGCGAAGGCAGGTGGGCCTGGCGGCTGACCGGCTTCGTTACGGTCTGCGTCTATATCTTCATGTTCGCGCCGATCATCGCCACCATCGTTTTGTCCTTCAACGATTCCATGTTCGGCGGCTTTCCCATGACCGGCGTCAGCCTGCGCTGGTATGCCAAGCTGTTGACCAACGAGCCAGTGCTCGCCGCCTTCCAGACCTCGATGTGGATTGCCCTGGTGACGGCGGCGGTGACGACGCTGATCGGCATCATGACCGCCTTCGCGCTGGTGCGCTTCGAATTCGCCGGCAAGCAGGTGATCAACACGCTGGTCATCCTGCCCGCGCTCGTGCCCGAGACGATCCTCGGCGTCGGCCTGTTGGTGATGATCAAGTCGATCGACCAGCCGCGCTCGATGACGCTGCTTGTGCTCGGCCATATCCTGCTCACCTTGCCCTACGTGGTGCTGATCGTGCAGGCGCGCATGGTCGGCATCAAGCGCTCCTATGAGGAAGCAGCACTTTCACTCGGCGCGTCGCGGCTGTCGACTTTCCGCGAGATCACGCTGCCGCTGCTTATTCCCGCCGTTCTCGCCAGCGTGCTGCTCGCCTTCACCATCTCCTTCGACAACACCGCGGCCAGCCTGTTCTGGCGCCCGGCCGGCGTCGAAACCATGCCGACGCAGATCCTGTCCATGCTGAAGATCTCGATCAGCCCGGAGGTGAATGCGCTGGGCACCGTCATGATCCTGGTGACGGTCGGCATTCCCTTGATAGGCGGGCTCATCCTGCAAAGCCTCACCCGGTTCAGAAAAAAGCAACGTAAATGGGAGAACTGCAATGAAACTGACCAACGGTAAAAGACTGGAGCGGTTAAGTGACCGCTACGCGAATGGCGATATCAGCCGACGCTCGTTCCTGACGCTGACGGCGGCGGCCGCCGCCGCCACCGGATTGTCCATGCCCTGGATGGGACGCGCGCTGGCCGCGGTCTCGGAAGTGCGCTTCGACGGCTGGGGCGGCGTGGTGCAGGAAGCGATCGATAAATACGCCTTCCAGCCCTATACGGCGAAATCCAGCATCAAGGTCGTGCAAGGCACGTTCGGCGACGAGGACGAGATCATCACCAAGATCAAGACCTCGAAGCCCGGCGACTTCCAGGTCATCCATTCCTCCGGCGTCAACTACTACATCAAATACGTCAATGCCGGCTTCAACTCGGAGATCAACGAGGCCAACATCCCCAACATGGCGAATGTGCTGACCGCCATGATCGATCCGTTCCGCAAGATCACGCCAAAGCTGTCGGCCGTGCCCTATGACTACGGCACCACCGGCATCGCCTACAACACCAAGGTGATCTCGGCCGACGAAGCCAAGGAAAAGGGCGCAAACCTGCTCACCGACAAGAAATATGCCGGCAAGATCGGCGGCTACGCCGACATGACCACCCGCGTCTGGTATGCCGCACTGCAAACCAAGCAGGACCCCAACAACATCCAGGACATGGATGCGGTCTGGGCCAAGGTGCGCGAGACGCGCGACCTCGCCAAGAAGTTCTGGAGCTCCGGCGCCGAACTGATGGACCTGTTGTCGAGAAACGAGATCGTCGTCACCGACGCCTGGTCGGGCCGCGTCGCCGCCCTGCAGCAGCAGGGCCAGCCGATCGGCTATCTCGACCCCGCCGGCTCCTACGCCTGGATGGAGGACATGCTGATCCTCAAGGGTTCGCCGATGGCCGAATGCGAGGAACTGATCAACTTCATGCTCGATCCGGCGACCTCGATCGCGGTGGCCGAGGGCCAGAACTATCCGCCCTCTCTCGACCCGACCAAGGTGAAGCTGACCGACAAGATCGCCGCCCTGCCCGCCTTCGATCCGACCGGAACGATGAAGTCGCTGACCTACGCCGATCCGCTCTACTGGGCAAAGAACGAGGACGCCTGGGACAAGCAGTGGGACAGGGTGTCCAAAGGTGCATGACGACAAGCTCCACGAACCCCGGCCGGTCGCGGCCGGGGTTGCTCGCGGCGAGCTTGCCCAGGGCATTGAGCCGGTGGGCAAGCCGGCGGTCGAGTTTCGCGACATCGACATCTTCTACGGCAAGTTCGCGGCGGTGCGGAATTTCTCGCTGGCGATCGACAAGGGCAGCTTCGTCACCTTGCTCGGCCCCTCCGGCTGCGGCAAGACGACGATCCTGCGCTCGATCGCCGGCCTGGTCGATATTTCAAGCGGCCTGATCTCGATCGGCGGCAAGCGTGTCGACGACATCCCGATCTACAAGCGCAACATCGGCCTGGTCTTCCAGAACTACGCGCTTTTCCCGCACAAGAACGTCTTCGACAACGTCGCCTTCGGCCTGAAATACCGCAACGTCCCAAAGGCCGAGATCGTCAGGCGGGTCGGCAAGGCACTGGAGATGGTGCGGCTTCCCGGCAGCGAGAAAAAGCTGCCGTCGCAGCTTTCCGGCGGCCAGCAGCAGCGCATCGCGCTGGCCCGCGCCATCGTCTTCGAACCGGAAGTGCTGCTGTTGGACGAGCCCCTCTCGGCGCTCGACGCCAACATGCGCGAGGACATGCGCGTCGAGATCAAGAAGATCCAGAAAGAGACTGGGATCACAGCGATTTTCGTGACGCATGACCAGGAGGAAGCCCTGTCCATGTCTGACCGCATCGTGGTGATGAATGCCGGCGTGGTCGAGCAGATCGGCACGCCCGGCGAGGTCTACGATCGGCCGGCCACCGCCTTCGTCGCCAATTTCCTCGGCAAGGCCAACATGCTGCCGGGCAGCGTCACCGTCATGGAAGGCAGCGTGGCAACGATAGCGCTCGCCACCGGACACACGGTCAGGGCCGCCTCACCGAAAGCGCTTGCGACTGGCAGTGCCGTGACCGTCGTCATCCGCCCGCAAAAGCTGATGGTCGGCGCCGCCGCCATCGCCAACCGGCTGGTGGGGCGGATCGTCTCGACATCCTATCTCGGCGGCAACGCCGTCTACGAGATCGACATCGGCGGCAACACGCCGGTGCGCGCCAACACGCTCATCGACGGCCAGCCGCTGCGCGAGGGCGAAGCGGTGGATGTCGGCTTCGATCCCAAGGGGTGCGTGCTTCTCGATGCACAGGGTGTGCGCATCGAATAGGGACGATCTCGAAAAATCACGCCGCAACAGCGGGATGGCACCGAATCCGGAATCAATTCGTCCGCTCTGGCGTCGCCCGCTCCCGGGGCCTGCCCGCATGGCAAATCTGCGCGGCCGCCTATGAAACGCCGCTCTCGGCCAGGATGAAGCGCCGGAACGCCTTTGCCTTTCTCGGCAGTTCGGCGTCTCGGGAATAATTCAGGTAGTAGTCGTACCCGACATGCACCGCGTCCTCGAAAAGGCGCACCAGGCGCCCCGCGACAACATCCTCCTCGATGAGCGAAGCGAAGAAGAGCGCTATCCCGTGCCCGTCGATGGCGGCTCGGCGCAAGGCGTGGGAATCGCTCAACCGTTGCGCCTTCAGCATCGCCGGCGCCGTCACGCCCTGCGTCTCGAACCAGAGCCGCCAATGCTGCAGGTCGAACTCGTAGAACAGTGGCTGGTCAACCAGACTGCGCGGCGTTAGCGCACCGCTGACACTTGCCGCGAATGCGGGGCTTGCGACGGGCACCAGGGCGCCGTCGAGCACCTTGGTCTTTTCGGCGCCCGGCCAGACACCCGATCCCCAGTTGATGCCGATATCGATGTTCTCCCTGCGGTGATCGGCAGGGTGGTAGGAGTGGTGCAGACGCAGGTCGATCTCCGGATGCTGCTGGACAAACGTCATCAATCTGGGCGTCAGCCATTGAGATGAAAAATACGGCGCCACGCTGACATTCAGGATTTCGCGGCCGCCGCTGTCGGTGATGCGGTCGATGACGGCTTCCATTGTGTCGAAGGCCTTGTAGACGCCGCCGAACAGAAGATCACCGGCGTCCGTCAGGCTGTTCTTGCCCGATTTGCGTGAGACCAGCTCGACCGCCAGTTCCGTCTCGAGATTCTTGATCTGGCGGCTCACCGCTGCCTGCGTCACACCGAGCTCGGCGGCGGCTTTCGTGAAGCTCAACGTGCGGGCAAGGGCCTCGAACGTGCGGAGCGCGGACAGGGATGGCAGTTTGCGGCGCATCATCAACCATAACTTGAAATCATGCAGGTACAAATAAAGTCGTTTTCCTTGATCAGCCAAATGATTTTGTCTGACTCTACAACAGCAGGACGACCTGCCGTGCACTGGAGTGAAGGCATGAACATATCAAGCGCAACCGAGCTGCGGAAAAGCGCGGCTGAGATCGCCAAGGGCAACCTGGATGTCCTTGTCCTCAGCGAACAGGACGTCGTGCGGCTGCTCGATCTCAACCTGCTGATCGACGGTCTTGCCGAGGGTTTTCGCGCCATCGCCGATGGCAGGGTCCAATCGCCGGACAGGCCGGAAATCACGGTGCCGGGAAAAGGCTTCTCGCTGTCGATGCCTGCCTGGCAGGAAGGCATGAACATCGCGGTCAAGATCGTCAATGTCTTCGAGGCCAATCTCGAGATTGATCTGCCGAACCACCTGGCGCTGATCAACCTCTTCGACCCGGCAACGGGCGCTCCGCTCTGCATCATGGACGGGACATACATCACTGGCATTCGAACGGCCGCTTCGGCGGTTCTGTCGGTGCGGGAACTCGCCCGCCAGGATGCGCGCACCGTTACCCTTGTCGGCGCGGGCGTGCAGGGTCGGGAGCACCTGCGCCTCCTGCCGCTTGTCCGTGACTTCGACGAGATCCGCATCGCTTCGCTTCACTATGAAGACGCCGAGAAACTGGCCCGGCTGGCCCCCCGCGCCGTGGCTGTCCGGGATATCGAGGCGGCGGTCAGGACCTCCGACGTCGTGTGCCTGGCCAGCCATTCCTACATGCCCGTCATCGACGCTGAATGGATCAGGCAAGGCACGCATGTTTCCTCGGTCGGCTATGCCCCGCCCCAGGGCGAACTGCCGCCGGAGCTGATCTTGATCGCGCGGCTGTTCGTCGAAACCACGGAAGCGTTCAAGGCGCCGCCGGTTGGCTGCGCGGAACTCGCCGGCATCGATCCCCGCGAAGCCACGCTGCTCGGAGACATGCTGATCGGTCGCAAGGCCGGGCGGCAAACGGCGGATGAGATCACCGTCTACAAGGCGATGGGCATCGCCATGGAGGACATGGTCGCCGCGCACATCGCCTACAGCCGCGCCCGCGCGCAAAAGGCCGGGCAGATCGTGGTGCTCTGAACTGTCAAGTCTCGCTTCATCGCCGGCTGCGTCCGGCCCTGTTGCCATCCCTTAACCATGAGCCGGAGGAGAATCCAATGCGTTTTCGATCAATATTGCTGGCGACAACTGTCCTTGCATTGAGCGCTGGGGCGGCCTTTGCGGACATTCGCATCGCCGTCGTCGGACCGATGACCGGTCCCAATGCGAGTTTTGGCGATCAGTTGAAGGCTGGAGCAGCGGCGGCGGCCGACGACATCAATTCCCATGGCGGAATTGGTGGCGAGAAGATCGAGATCGTCGTTGCCGACGATGCATGCGACCCCCGACAGGCTGTGTCCGTAGCCAACAAGCTGATTGCCGATGGCATCACCTTCGTGAACGGACATTTCTGCTCCGGAGCGACCCTTCCAGCCTCGGAAGTCTACGAAGAATCCGGCGTGGTCAGCCTGACGGTGTCGACCAATCCGCAGATCACCGAGCGCGGTTTCAGGTCGATCTTTCGCATCGGCGGACGAGACGACCAGCAAGGGCCGACGGCGTCGCGGTACATTCTGAAACATTTCCTCGGCAGGAAGATCGCCATCATCGACGACAAGTCGGCGTTTGGCGCCGGGCTGGCGGCGGAAGTGAAAAGCGCGCTGACGGCGGCCGGCCAACCCATCGTGATGGAAGCCCGCATCAATGCCGGGGAGAAAGATTATTCGGCGCTGATCACGCGCCTGAAAGAGGCCGGCACGGAGGTTCTCTACTTTGGCGGCTATCATGCCGAGGCCGGCCTGATCATGCGGCAAGCCGCCGACCTTGGCCTCAAGCTAACCCTGTGGCGGCGATCCGCTGTCCTCCAGCGAGTTTGTCGCCATTGCCGGCGCGACCGCCGAGGGCACGCTGTTCACCTTCGGACCGGACCCGAGAAAGAACCCCGAAGCAGGTGCCGCCGTGGAGGCCATGCGAAAGCGCGGCATCGAGCCCCAGGGATGGGCGCTCTACTCCTACGGCATCATCCAGACTTTCGCACAGGCCCTTGGCAAGGCTGGCTCGACGGACCCGCAAGCCGTTGCCGAGGCCCTGCGCCAGGGAAGCTTCGAAACCGTGCTCGGCACGGTCAGGTTCGATGCCAAGGGCGACAACCAGGCGCCGGGATTCGTCGTTTACAAATGGTCCGGCGGCCAAGCCGACTACGCCCGGGACTGACCTTGCAATTGGCACGTCGCGCCGGGACGGTTGCTCCCAACCCGACAGGCGAAGGTGCCGATACCTGCGATGGCGGACGTCCCGCCATCGCAGGTATCTCGCATAACAGGTAGCCCGGGACCCAGGTGAGGTTTGGCGAGCGGCGTGCAACTCGTGAAAGAACCCATGTCGGCACAGCTTATCTTTGATCTTGCACCGCTGGGCTCCGTCGTGCGCTATTTCGACGGCGCCCCTCGCCCGGCCTCCCGGTTCGGCGGCAAGTTGGCCGCATGGCGTAGCAACAATGGCGAAGGCCGCCTCGTCCGCAGGGTTGGCGCCCGGCGGATCGGCGACAATATGCTGCCTGCCGGCATCGTGCTGCAGCATGGAAAACTCGACACCGACGGCTCTGTCATCATGGTGCTGCGCCAGACCTTTTCGGTGGCGAGCCGGTTTCTGTTCGAGGTTGTGGAGCCTCCGGCAATCGGCTCGGTCCGCGTTGTCGATCGCGTCGACGCGGATGCCGAGCTTCTTCACCTGGCAGCCGATCGTGCCGGCGCCGAGGACTGGCTTGCGTGCAACCCACATCGCCGTGCGTTTCTTGATGAAGTTACAGCGACCAGATGGCGACCGATCTGGTCGGGTCCGGGCAGCCGCCCGGCCATTGCCGCCGACACCGGCCGCGCCGCAGGCTGAGGGTCCGGTCTCTGAAAAGCTCCCGCTCAAGCAAACAGAGCCCCATCCCGATTGGATCGAGATGGGGCTCCAATGCATGTCGCCCAAAAGTGTGCGGCGTCTGGGAGATGACATGCATGAACACAGAGGCTGGGCGCTTTGAACAATTCCAGGAAAAGTGTGAAGCGGTTTTCCGTCCGGAATTGCGTCAAAACGAAGAGATAGAGCCTGGCCGGCAAACACCCCCGTGGCGCCGGCCAGGCGCGGGCGTCGGCCCCTCAGGGGTAGCCGGCGCCCGTTTCATGTTCGGGCATGATGCCCGTGATGGTCAGGCGACTATTCTTTTTCGCCGGTGAAGTTCAAAAGCAGCTGGAAGATGTTGATGAAGTTCAGGTAGAGCGAGAAGGCGCCGAACACGGCGAGCTTCTGGCGCGATTCCCCGTCGAAATTCTCGCCATACTGTTCCTTGATCGTCTGCGTGTCCCAGGCGGTCAGGCCGACGAAGACGGCGATGCCGATCACCGAGATGGCGAATTGCAGCGCGGTCGAACCAAGGAAGATGTTGACGATGCTGGCGATAACCACGCCGATCAGGCCCATGATCAGGAATGACGAGAACTGGGTCAGGTCACGCTTGGTCGTGTAGCCATAGAGGCTGGTGGCGCCGAACATGGTGGCGGTGATGAAGAAGGTACGCGCGATGCTGGTTCCGGTGAACACCAGGAACACCGACGCCAGTGACAGGCCCATGACCGCGCAGAACGCCCAGAACATCAGCTGCGCGCTGGCCGCCGACATGGTCTGCATCTTGAACGAGAACAGCATGACGAAGGCGAGCGGCGCCAGCATCACCACCCACTTCAGCGGGCTGGAAAAGATCGGCACGTAGAGCGCCGGCGTCGACGACACCATGAAGGCGACGAGGCCGGTGACCACGAGGCCAAGGCCCATATAGTTGTAGACGCGCAGCATGTGCTGGCGCAGGCCCTCGTCGAAGACGGCTCCTGTCTGGGCGCCAGCGCCCATGCGGTATCCCAAGTTCGGGGCATTCATTCGGTTTCTCCTTTGTGTATCAGTAAAGCGTCTTGGCGAGCGTTTCGGCGGCGCGATCGAGGTCGTGGACATCGCTTCGCGCCACCACCGCGTAGGCAACCTCGCCGATCTGGAAATAGGCCGAGGAAATGTCGCCCGAGGGCGCAATGGCCGGCTTGACCACGTCGAAGGTTCCCGGCCGGATCGCAAACAGCGACACCAGGCCCATGTCCTTGGTATCCACCGCCATCTCGACGCTCGGGCCGAAGCGCGATGGATAGATCTGCACGTCGCGCACCTTCCAGTCCTTGGGCAGTGTCGGCATGACGATGGCTGTCGCGGCGCGGATCTCGCCGGCATTGTAGTTGGGCGCCTCCGTTTGCGACGCCATGCCCTCGCGCATGATCGTCGTCTTGTGGGCGCGGATCGCATCCTCCAGATAAGCGGGCGGCTGCGGCGAGGCGACGACCTTGGTCACCGACATCGGCCCGACAATGCCGTTCGCCAGCCAGCCGGCGGCAACGAGGGCGGCGACTGCCGCCGCGCGCTGCAGCACGCCGAAGAAACGGCCTCGCGTCAGCCCGCGCTCCAGCCGCCGCGCGGCGTCGGCCGTCGCCGGCCGCGCCGTGCCCCTGGAGCCGGCAAGCGCTACGCGCAATTCGTCGCGCATCCGCAGATCCGACATCACGCCCGCCGCCGCTTCAGGGCGGGCCGACAGGAATGCCTCCACCTCGATGCGGCGGGTGACATCCAGCTGGTCGTCGACATAGGCGTCGAGGTCGGTATCGGTGACGGGATCGATAACTCCGGTCATGACGGGCCTCCAACGATCCTGAGGTGGGTTTTCCCCTGCGAGGGCTTGGCGTTCTCCATCTCGCGCAAGGCGGCGCGCGCCCTGCCGATGCGCGACATCAGCGTTCCCAGGGGCACGCCTGTGGCGTCCGCCGCCTGCTGGTAGGAAAGACCGTCTATCGCGACGAGATGAAGCGCCGAGCGCTGTTCCTCCGGCAGGTCCAGGAAGGCGTCGCGCACCTGAGCCAGCCGCACCGCATGCTCCTGCGGCGCGGGCGAGCTTGTATCGGTTAGGTATCCGGCCTGCTCGTTGCGCTTGGCTTCCGACCGCTTCGACCGCGTATGGTCGATGAAGGTGTTGTGAACGATCGACAAGAGCCATGCCCGCAAATTGCCGCCCGAACGGAAAGTGCCGCGCCGCTCATAGGCGCGCACTGGACTTGCCCCGAAAAAGTGGAGAGTTTCCTTCTGATGAAAGGCGACCTCGATGACGAAACAGAGACAGTTTACGGATGCGTTCAAGGCGGAGGCGGTTGGCCTTGTGCGAACGAGCGGTCGGACGAAGCGGCAGATCGCGGAGGATCTTGGTGTTGGTTTCTCGACGCTGACGCGATGGATGGGTCGGCAGCTGGATCGTGAGATGGGCGATCCTGGGCGTCCGCCTGATGCTGATGTCGCCGCTGAATTGAAACGGCTGCGGCGGGAGAATGAAATCCTTCGGCAGGAGCGGGATATCTTGAAACGGGCGACGGCTTTTTTCGTCAAGGAGGGAAGTCGGTGAGGTTCGCGCTCATCGACCAGGCGAAGAAGGATTTCCCTGTGGACCGTTTGTGCGCGACGCTGGGTGTCAGCCCGAGCGGCTACTTTGCCTGGGGGCGCCGGCCGGCGTGCCGCCGGCAGCGCGACGACATGATAATGCTGGCGCATGTGCGATCGTCGTTCGCGCTGTCGAACGGAACCTATGGTAGCCCGCGCATGACGCGGGAACTGCAAGACAATGGCTTTGCCATTGGCCGGCGACGAACGGCGCGTCTGATGCGGGAGAATGGCCTCCAGGCAAGACAGAAGCGGCGGTTCAAGCGCAACGACGGACAGCGAACACGCCTTTCCGGTTGCCCCCAATGTCATCGACCAGGATTTTGCCGCCACTGGTCCCAACCAGAAATGGGGTGCCGACATCTCCTACATCTGGACGCGGGAGGGCTGGTTGTACCTTGCTGTCGTCATCGATCTGTTTGCCCGCAAGGTCGTTGGCTGGGCTGCTGGCAACCGGCTACACCGCAGCCTGGCTCTGGCAGCGCTCAACAAGGCGTTCGTCATGCGGCAGCCGGAACCCGGCCTCATTCACCACTCCGACCGCGGCAGCCAATATTGTTCTATCGACTACCAAGCCGAATTGCGTGCCGCCGGCGTCATCATCTCAATGTCAGGCAAGGGCAATTGCTTTGATAACGCCATGGTCGAAACATTCTTCAAGACGCTGAAAACTGAACTGATCTGGCGCACCTCTTTCCTTACCCGCGCCGATGCCCAAGCCGCCATTGCCCGATATATCGACGGCTTCTACAATCCCATCCGGCGGCATTCCGCGCTCGACTACATCAGCCCGATGCAGTTCGAGCGAAACGCCGCCGAATGAGCAACCCGCTCTCCACTTTACCGAAGCAAGTCCACACCAGCGCATCGTGGACGAGATCCTCGGCATCGACGCTGTCACGCGTCAGCGACCGCGCATAGCGGCGCAGCGACCCGAGCTGTCCTATGATGTCAAAGCGTGGCACCGACCGTTTCATGTCCTGTTTACGGACCGAGGTGGGGTTTTAATCCCCGCCACGCCAGATTTTTTTAAGATGGCCGCGATCGGCCAGCGGCTAAGATACCAAGCGTTGTTCGTCTTGGGACACCGCGCCAGCGCAGGGCGTGTGGAGATTCAGGTCAGGCCGAGCCGAAAACGGTGGATTTCGAGAACCGGAGCGGAGCGTACTGAAGTACGTGAGCACCAGAAGCGCAGAAAGCCGCCGTTTGCAGGCCGGCATCACCTGAATATCGGTGCGCCCTAGAACCAGCCCCGCCACTTGAACCATACCAGCGGCAGGATGGCGCTGATCAGGATCACCGCCAATCCGTAAGGGTAGCCGAAGGTCCAGTCATACTCCGGCATGTATTTGAAATTCATGCCGTAGATGCCGGCGATCAGTGTCGGGGGGATGCCGACGATCGAGACGATGGTGAGGATCTTGAAGATGTCGTTCTGGGCGATGCCGATCAGCCCGACCATGGCGTCGAGCAGGAACTGCACCTTGTCGGAGAGGTGGACCTCGTAGTCGTCGAGCGACGTCACGTCCAGCTTCAGGCCGTTCATGCGCGACTTGAGCTGATCATCACCCCAATCCGCCGTCATGCCGGAGGCGAAATCGATGGCGCGGCCCAGCGCCAGCAGCGCGTCGCGCTTCTCCGAAAGATGGTCGCCCATGCGGCCGACCTGCCGCAGCTGGGCGCGAATGACCTTGTTGGAGCGGATTGCCCTCTGGCCCTTGGTGTCCGGCACGTGGAAGGCGGTCGCCGACAGCGTGCGCAATTCGCCCGCCGTCTGTTCGAGAGCATCGGCGAGGCGGTCGACCATCCCCTCGCAGAGCTCGACGAACACTTCGAGGCTCGTCGCCGGCTGCTGGCCGGACTCAGCAAACCGCGCGGCGACCAGGTCGAAGGCCGGGAGCACGCCGAAACGGACGGTAATGAGACGCTCGCGCGACAAAACGAAGCCGACCGGCGCCATCTGCAGGCCGCCGTCGACATGCGTGACCATCGGCACGCTCATCGACAGCACGCCATCGCGCGCCTTGAGCCGGCTGGTGCTCTCGATCTCGCTGAGCTGTTCGCGGCTGGGCACGGCGACGCCAGCCAGTTTCTCGACTTTCGCGGTTTCGGTGGGATCAGGGTCGCGAAGATCGAGCCAGATCGCTTTCGCTTCCGAAACCTTGGCTTGCGGGTAGACGCTCAACATTGCGGGGATGCCATCATGAGGAAGAGGTGCTTACCATGCCATGGCCACGCGGGCGAGCAGGCCGTAATCGAGACTGCTTTCACCCCATGGCGCAACTGTGATCCATGAGGCGCTCGGCCGCCATCTTGTCCGAGTTGGCCAGGATGTAGAAGCCCGGCCTGCCGTCCGCGAGCTCGGCGCCCACGACCACGACATTGACCCGGTACATAGCGTCGCGCGCCCTGGGCAGGCCGGCGGCGATGAGGCCGATGACGTTGGTGGTGTCGAGGTTCGGCTTGTCGACCGCCTTGATCCAGTAGCGCTGGCCCATCAGCGTCTGCCGGAACAGCTGCCAGCGTCCCTCCTCCTTCGGTCCGTAGAGGGCGAGCTTGCGTTCCACCGACGGCGCCACGCAATCGACGTGGATGTGGAACTGGTCCTGCGAGCGCGCTATACCGGAATTGACGACCAGGGCGACTGACGTTCGCGGCAGGTCGCGCCCGAGCCGCGCCGAAACCATGCTCCGGGTTTCCCACGCCCGCTGCCACAGAAGGGAACTGTCGTCGCCCCGCACGGCCGGGCTTTCCACGCCGGCCGCCGCTTCCAACGGCATCAGCAGGAATTCGGTTCTGTGCAAGGGCGACTTGATGATGGCCGAGCCCGGCGCGTCGTCGCTAGCCAGCGTCACCTGCTCGCAGGGAAAGGGAACGCCGACCGTTTGCGCCGCGATCGCGCAGGTCCGCACCACCTGCCACAGCGCGCCGCGATGCAGCGGCGTGGAACCGACATGGTCGGCCAGCACGAGCGCGAACGCCGCCAGCGGCAAGGCAATGCAGAGCCGGCCCAGCGAAAGCTTCACGGACGGCATTCCGGGCAGGCGATCGGGCTGCGCATGGGTGTCACGGTGGGGATCATGGAGTTACGAATTCGTCGGCGCGGCGGCGGCCGGCGCCGCGGAAGTCTGCGCGATGGTGCTCGCCTTCTCGTCGCTGTCTCTCGCGGCCACCGTCCGGTCCGGGGTCAGCGGCGTGCCGGTCATGGCATCCTGGATCGCCGCGCGGGCATCCTTCAGGTCAAGCTCTTTCTCGGCATCGCGCACGGCGTCCTCGAACTGCTTGCGGAAATCGCCGGTGACCTTGTTGACCGTCTTCATCGTACGCCCGAGCTGCCGCATGACGTTTGGAAGCTCGCCTGGCCCGAAGACGACCATCGCCACAACGAAGATGACCACGAGGTGGTCCCAGCCAAGTCCGAACATCGGTAAGTCCTATAGAGCCTTCAGAAGCATTCGCGGCGGACCCGGTCGGCGCCGCCAATTCAGTCCATCATAGCGTGTCGCTCGCGCCATTCCAGTATGCCGCCATGCGATCACATTCACTCTTGCTTCAAATCATGTCGGATGTCTGGCGTTCGCGACGCCGGGACACCGGCAATCTTGCCTTTAGTCGGCAACCTTGCCTTTAGCGGGCAGGTCTGGTCGCGCAAGGAACGTGGATGATATTCATCCGCGCCAAACAGCCGCGTATAAATGCAACAAAACCGTGCTATGCGTGGATCCTCAATCATAACACGTGGCGGCATTCCGCCCTGAAGGAGATCATGTCCAGTATCGATGGCAGTATTTACGATTTACTCGGAATACTCGCTGTACTTGCCCTTGTCGCCGCCAATGGTTTCTTTGTCGCGGCTGAATTTTCACTTGTCGCGGTTCGCCGCAGCCGTGTGATCGAACTGGTCAACACCGGCAGGCTGAATGCCAACGCCCTGAAACGCGCCGTCGACAATCTCGACGCCAACCTGGCGGCCACCCAGCTCGGCATCACGATATCGTCGCTGGCGCTGGGCTGGGTCGGCGAACCCGCGCTCGCCCACCTCATCGAACCACTGTTGAACGCACTTCCGGGATCGCTGGCGACGGTCGGCTCTCACACCATCGCGGTCGTCATTTCCTTCATCATCATCACGGCCCTCCACATCGTGCTGGGCGAACTGGCGCCCAAGAGCCTGGCGCTGCAGCGCAGCGAGGGAACCGCGCTCTGGGTGGTGCGCCCGCTCGGCCTGTTCCTGTTCCTGCTGCGGCCGGCGATCATCGGCCTGAACAGGCTCGGCAACCTCGTGCTGCGCCTGTGCGGCCTGCGGCCGGGCACCGGCGAGGAATCGCTGCATTCACCCGAGGAGTTGAAGCTGCTCGTCGCCGCCAGCCAGGAGGCAGGCCTGTTGCATCAGGCGCAGCAGGAACTGGTCGAGCGCGTCTTCAACATTGGCGATCGGCGCATCGCCGACATCATGACGCCGCGCCGTGACGTCGACTGGATCGACGCCGACGACAGCATGGAGGAGATGCTGCGGACCATCCGAGACTGTCGCCACGACCAGCTCCTGGTCGGGCGCGGCGGGATCGACGAGCCGCTGGGCATGATCCTGAAGAAGGACCTTCTCGACCAGGTGCTGCACGGCCATGCCGTCGACCCGATGGCCGTCATCCGCGAGCCCATGATCCTGCATGAGGGAACGCCGATCTTCCGCGTGCTCGACCAGTTCAAGAAGGCGCCGGTGCGGCTCGCCATCGTCATCGACGAATATGGCAGCCTGGAAGGGATCGTCACCCAGACCGATCTTCTCGAAGCCATCGCCGGCGACCTGCCGGACATGGAAGGCGAAGACCCCGACATCATCGAGCGTGACGACGGCTCGCTGCTGGTCGACGGCATGATGCTGGCCCACGATGCCTTCGCGCGCCTCGGCTTTCGGCAGGGGTTGGCGGAGGGTGATTTCCACACCATCGCCGGCTTCGCGCTGTTCCAGCTCGGCCATCTTCCGGAGGCCGGCGAACACTTCGCCTATGAGGGCTGGCGCTTCGAAATCCTCGACATGGATGGAAGGCGCATCGACAAGCTGCTTGTGCGCCGCGAAGCCGCTACATCCACTGCTGCAGCCATTTGAGGCCGAAGGCGCCGGGCGCCAGTATGCCCGTCGCCCAGACGATCGCCGAGGTGATGTTGGCGATCTGGAACGTCAGCGCGGGCATTTCGCAGATGCCCGCGACCAGCGGCACCGAAGCACGCAACGGCCCCGAGAAGCGGCCGACGAACACGCCCGGCCCGCCCCAGCGCTCGAAGAACCGGTGGCCGCGCGGCAAAATGTCCGGGTAGCGGGTCAGCGGCCAGTAGTTCGAAACCCTGTGCCCGAGCCTGGTGCCGATCCAGAACGACAGCCAGTCGCCGAGGAACGCGCCGACGATGGCCGCCAGCCACAGCGGCCAGAAGGCGATGCCGCTTTCGCCGATCAGGAAGCCGACACCAAGCAGGATCACGGTTGCCGGGAGCAGCAGTGAAATGAACGCCAGCGATTCCCCGAAGGCCAGCAGCAGCACCAGCGGGACGCCCCAGGCTTCATGCTCGCGGATGAAGGCGACCGTCGCCTGCGTGATCTCGGTGAGGCTCATTCGTTTTTCTTCCCGCCTTGCCCTTTGAGGTTTTGGTGTCCGGCCAGGCGCACAGCGCCGCACGCTTGCGGCGGATCCGGCCCATCGATGCCGAAAGCTGTCTTTCAGAGGCAGCCCCCCGGCGCAAGCTTCCATGTCGACGCGGCATCGGGAACGGTCCCTGCCCCGGTAAGGCCAAGTTTACGCTGATTGCCCGCAATTCGAGGGATGGCGGTTCCCGGCCGTTAACCTTTTATTAAACATTGAATTGACCCCAGCCGGCGTTTTCGCGTTAACTCCTCGTTAACAAGAGCGTTGAGGCGTGGTGGTGGCTGTGATGTTGCGCTGGTTTCTCGTAGGTGTTTTTTCGGCATGTCTGGGTTTGGCGTCCATGGCTCATGCCGGATCGGCGGGATCCGCCAGGCCGATTTACGACACGGACCCCTATCTTTCTTCCTTCAAGACTTACGCAATAGCGTTTGAATCCAACAAGTTGCGCTCGGGCGCGATCGGCACGGCGACCTCGGCGCCAGTCGGCTCCACGACCAGCATTCCCTATGGCTGGGTGGATTTCTGCAGCCGCCGGCCGGCGGAATGCAAGGTTTCGGTCCTGCCGCCCATGGACCTGAAGCTGACGCCCAAGACATGGGCCATCCTCGACCGCGTCAACCGCGAGGTGAACGGCTATATCGTGCCCGTAAGCAACCTCGAACATTGGGGAACGATGCAGGATCACTGGGACTATCCCGTTGATGGCAAAGGCGATTGCAAGATTTACGCGCTGTTCAAGCGTAAGCTTCTGCTCGACGCCGGCTTTCCCAGGCAAGCCTTGTTGATGACGGTCGTTCACGACCTCAATGGCGAAGGCCATGCCATTTTGACGGTCAAGACCGACAAGGGCGACTTCGTCCTCGACAACCTTGTCAACAACGTCCGCTCATGGGACGCCACCGGCTACTATTTCGTGAAGCGCCAGTCGCAGCAGAACCCCAACATCTGGGTTTCGATCAATTCGCGCGGCGACGCGGCGGTCAACAAACATCAAAAGATCGTGAACTGATCCCGGCCTGATAAGGGTCAGTCACGCGGCGAGCGGGACCGTCAACGGTCCCGCTTTTTTGGGACATATCCCGCCCCGGCATCGTTCCAACAGGCCCGATCTTCCCGGTCGGTAACCGCGGTTCGAACGCGTTGAGCTCACCAGCGGCCGCTCCGGCTTGCCAAACGCCGCCATGCCGCCCATACACGGCAATCGCCCCGCCCCGTCCGCGCCTCACACGCCAGGGATATTGTCCGATGTCTGCGACGCCGTACCCTTGGTCGAAGCCGTGACGGATCACGCCGCGCCACCACTATCCCTCCCGGATATGGGATGGACGGATTTCTTCGGCGATCAGCTGGAGCCGCATGAGGCGGACCTCGCCCCGATGCGCATCGCCACGGTCCATCGCGACCGGCTGACCGGACTGTCCCTCACCGGGCAAGTCGACCTGACGCTGCCGGCGCAGGCCAACACCGGCGACTACGCCGTCGGCGACTGGGTGCTCGTCGACGCTGACGACAACCTTGTGCGCCGCCGCTTGACCCGCAAGACAGTGCTGGAACGCCGCACCCAGGGCGGCCGCACCCCTCAACTGGCGGCAGCCAATGTCGACACGCTGTTCATCGTCACCTCCTGCAATGCCGACTTCAACCCCGCCCGGCTCGAGCGCTATCTGGCGCTGGCCAACGAGGCCGGAACGACACCGGTGATCCTGCTGACCAAAGCGGATACCGCTGAAGACGCAGACGCCTACCAGAAGCAGGCTGAGGCACTGCAGCGCGGACTGGCAGTCGTGACCCTGAATCCGCGAACCGCCGATGCCGCGACAGCCTTGGCCGCATGGTGCGGCGTGGGGCAGACGGTGGCGCTGATCGGCTCTTCCGGCGTCGGCAAGTCGACGCTGGTCAACACGCTGGCAGGATCAGGCCAGCAATCGCCGCAGCAGACCGGCGGCATTCGCGAACACGACGCCAAGGGGCGCCACACCACCACCTCCCGATCGCTGCATTCCATTGCCGGCGGTGGCTGGGTGATCGATACGCCGGGCATGCGAACGCTGCAGGTTAGCGATGTCGCCTACGGCATCGACACGCTGTTCGCCGAGATCACCGAGCTTGCCCCACTCTGCAAGTTCCGCGACTGCACTCACGTCCACGAGCCGGGCTGCGCGGTGCAAGCGGCACTCAAGGCGGGTACGCTCGATCCGGAGCGCCTTGCCCGCTGGCGCAAGCTGTCCGACGAAAATCGCGGCAACACGCCGGTCCAGTCCGGACCGCGCGGCGGCAAGTCTCCCGCCAGTCGCGGCAAAAGGCGCTGACTGACGGCCCGGGGCTAGGCTGATTTTCAGAGCCGCGCCGTGCGGAAAACCCGATCCCACAATACGGACGTCACGCCGAAATTGGCGTTTTCGTCGATATGATGGTGCACGGCGTGGCGGCGCTTGAGCGTGTAGAGATAGCTTGGATGGTTGGGGTGCCAGTGGTGGATCATGTGATGGATGCTGACGTACCACAGATATCCCAGCATCAGCCCGCAGCTCACGGCACTCGCCGCCACGAATCCTGAGAGCAGCCACATCGGAAGGAACGCGACAAGCGCGTGGACCCCGAGGCTGAGCCAGGTCGGCGTGCCCACCGGGCTGCGCTCTTCGACATGGTGCCGGTCGTGCAGGTCCTTGATATAGGGGACGTGATGAAGCACGAACCTGTGCAGTAGGTATTCCGTCAACGTCCACAGGACAAGAAAGCCGACCATGATGGCGATCCAGCCTGGCGCCCTCTCCGCGCCGGCTTCCGTGAGACCGATAGCCGCCAGCACCACGATCACGATGGGGTACACGACGAAGTCGCTATAGTAACCGATAAGACCGAGTTGCATCGAGGACGCCCCAGCTAGCCTTTGAAGCCGCCAACAGGCGGTTGCCTCCAGATTGCCTGCCTCGTGCGTGAGTCGCAATGCGGATGCAATCGACATAGCGTCGCGGCCCCTTGGGGCAAGGTCGGCGCCCCCCGCTGCTTTCCATGCTGGCGACCCGATGCCGGACGCCTGCTTCCATGTCAGATGACGTAGAACAGCCAGCCGCCATCGGCATGCCCGGAGGCCGTCGTCAGGGTTGCGACCTTGACCAGCGACGCGATGATCGCCGCCATCATGACCAGGACCATGAAGGCGGCGGCAACCATCAAGGGGATCGATTTCATGATGCGCTACTCGTTTGAGGCGGTGACGATGCCCCCACATCCTCTTGCCGCGCCCTTCTCCGGCATGAATGTTGCGTCAACATTGCGCGGAGCCGGTGGTTGCGTATGGAACAGGCGCTACGATGCCGTCGCACCGTCCGGGATGGCGCGAACAGCGTCTTGCTGGGGACGAACCAGCAGATAGAAGGCGGCGACGTGCGTGATCATCAGCAGTGGCACGTAGATGACGGGGATCGCGTAGGTGCCGCCCAGCAGTCCCGCGTGCGCGGGTAGGTCGGCCTGGATGGCGTGGTAGTAGTCGACGATGAGATCAACCGTTCCCACCACATTGAAGGCGACGACAAGCGGCCAGAACAGCGGGCGTATCCTCACCGTCAGCAGCGCCAGCATGGCGAGCACGCCGGTCGCGAAGTCACCATAGGCGGCAAAGGTGGCGAAGCCCGCGGGCAGGTCGGGACTGACGACGCCCGGAAGGATGAAGACGAGCCCGAAGAAACGGAAGCTGTGCAGCGTGGCAATGACGCGTTGCGCCGCAACCCCGTCCATCGATCTGAGCCATGGCCAGACATACGCACCGAAGCACAGCAGCCACGCGGCATAGCCGAGAACGAGATGGGTCACGAAGATTATCGCCGTCGGCATTCTGGTCTCCTGTCGGCTGTTGATCGATGCTGTCTCGAAGGCGGGGCGATCCAGGCCTTAGCGGCCCCTGCGTCCGCCAAAACAGCGCGCAAACCTGCGTGTTTTAAGACCTCGCGCGGTGTCTCAGAGCCTCGGGCTACTACTTAAGCCCGCTTCCATCATTCGACTATACGCTGTAATCACAACAACCTATGAAGCAGAACTACACAATCCGGCACGGGGCTTTGGAGGGCGTCGAAGTGTTCCTGGCTGTTGCCAGGCGCCGCAGCTTCCGCCGAGCCGCCGCCGATCTCGGCGTGACGCCGTCCGCCGTGAGCCAGTCCGTGCGCGCGCTGGAAGCGCGCATTGGTGCGGCGCTGTTCGTCCGCACGACGCGCAGCGTCGGCCTGACCGAAGCCGGCCAGCGGTTCCTCGACCGCGCCGGCCCGGCCTTCGACGAGATCGTCGCGGCCGGCGAGGCGGCGCGTGATCTCGGCCAACGGCCGACCGGGCTGCTGCGCCTGTCGGTGCCCCGCGCCGTCGTGCCGCTGATACTGGAGCCGATGATCGCATCGTTCTGCCAAGCCTATCCCGAGATCGAACTGGAGATCGCAGCGAGCGACGAGATGGTCGATCTGGCGACTGGCGGGTTCGATGCCGGCATCCGCCTCGGCCAATTCATCGCCGCCGACATGATCGCGGTGCGGCTGACGCCGCCGTTCCCGTTCGTGGTCATCGGCAGCCCCGACTATTTCGAGCGCCATGGCCGCCCCGAACATGTGGAAGACCTGCGCCATCACGCCTGCCTGCGCTTGCGCCGCTCGAACGGCGCCATCGCGCCCTGGTCTTTCATCGACGGCAACGGGACGATCGAGGCGCTCGTCTCGGGCCCGCTGATCGCGCATGACTATCCGACATTGGTCGGTGCAGCGATGCGCGGCGTGGGGCTGGCGCAGATCCCTCGACCGGTCGCCGAAGGTTCGATCGCGGCGGGAAAGCTCAAGCCGGTGCTGGACGGCGTCTCCGCCACGACGCCGGGCGTTTTCCTCTATCATCCTGGCAAGCGCCAGGTCCTGCCCAAGCTGCGCGCCTTCATAGATCACGCCAAATCGGCGCCCTGACTCAGGCATCGCGTGCTACCGGATCAAGGTCAGCGCCCCAAACTGCTGTCCATGCGGATGATGATGTTGAGCAGCCAGCCGCTGCCCGGATGCCCGACGGCCGTCGACATGGTCGCGACCTTGACCAGCGACGCGACGATCGCCGCCATCACCACCAGGGCCATGAAGGCGGCGGTAATCATCAGATGGATCGATTTCATGGGTGATACTCATTCGAGGATGCCCCCACCCTCTTCGCTGGCGCTTACAATGCGGGGCGCAGATAAAGGGCCGCGATCTTGCCGCGACGCGTGAGGCTGAAACCCCATTCCATCTTGGCGTTGGCAAACTGCACGTCATAGACATCCAGGCCTTGTGAGACGCCCTTGAATGAAAGGGCCTTCAACTCCCCGGCCTGATCCAGTTCGCTGCGAATGAAGTCCTTTTGCTCCAGCGCCGCCTCGGCCAGGGCCGGCACCATGCCATCGAGATCGGGTTCGCCGCGCATATGCTCCTCGATCACACGGCGCAGGATCGCTTCACTGTCCGGCACCGGCGTGTGCTCCCGAATGCGCCGCTGAAGCTCATCGTCGATGAGGCGCACCGGCTCCGGATCCATCTTGCCGGCGTGATCCTCAAATCCGTTCTGATGGTGGATCAGGCCCCGCACCTGGCCATCCTCGCGCTGAAACGTCACCTGCACCGGCAGCATCTTCATGAAGAATTCGGCGTCGCCCTCGGGGAAGATCTCGATATCCGGCTGCCCGACAACCCGGTAGAAAAGCTGGCTGTCACGACGGGAGACGATAAAAAAAGTTCCGTCGTCGGTCCCATAGGCACCAGCATAGTCATCATACAGCCTGGTTTTGGCCGCAATCTCGGTTCTTGGGCGCATTTGTTCGTAACGGCGCCAAGCTACGGTATCCTTGAGCGGTTCGGCCATGTTCGTCTCCTTTGCCAGGTTCGTGAGGTCGTCGATCGATGCGGTGGCTCCGGATCGAATCTTGGATTGCAGGGCCTCGATCACCTGCAATCCGCGTTCGGCGCGCTTGCGCGCATCCGCCAGCGCGTCGCGCTGCAGGGCAAGTATTCGCGCCAGATCGGCATGATGACCGCGCAGCAGTTTCGAGATGTCCCGCAGGCTAAGGCCGAGTGACTTGAGCGCCATTATCTCGCTCAGGCGGGCGATCTCGTTGCTGCCGTACAGTCGCCACTGTTTGAACGTGCGACGCGGTGAGATCAGGCCATGTTGCTCATAGAGCCGGAGAGCCCGAATACTTATGCCGATCCGCTCCGAGCATTCCAGAGCGGTGAGAAACTCGTCTTCCTGAGCGCGACCGTGCATCGAAAACTCCTCATGGAATCTTCCTTACGGTATGACGCTAGAGCAGAATCTGATCATTCCGGCTCATATCCTGTTGCGGCGAAGTAGTTGGCGCACTCGGTTGGTGTGAAGCAAGGCAGTGCGGCGCTGATGGTATCCCACAATTCCGCGACGGTTCGTGCGGCGGCTTTGCGTAGAATCGATTTCAGCTTGGAAAAGGCGTTCTCGATCGGGTTGAAGTCGGGGGAATAGGGCGGGAGGAACATCATCCTTGCGCCGGTTGCTTCGATCGCCACACGGGCGGCTGCGCTTTTGTGCGCCGGCAGGTTGTCGAGGATCACGACATCGTCGGGCCGCAGCGTCGGCACGAGAACCTGCTCGACATAGGCGACAAACCATTCGCCAGTCATCGGGCCGTCCAGGACCATTGGCGCGGTCATGCCAGTGAGGCGCAGGGCGCCGGTGAACGTCGTCGTCTTCCAATGGCCATGCGGGATTGGCGATCGGCACCGCATCCCGCGCTTCGTGCGCCCCCGCAGTCGAGCCATCTTTGTCGAGGCTCCGGTCTCGTCGATGAAGACCAGATGCTCGGGATCAAGATCGGGCTGGGCGTCGAACCAGGCGTTTCGTCGCGCCGCCACGTCTGGCCGCTCCTGCTCGCTGGCGTGCGCCGTTTTTTTTGAAGGTCATGGAGTGACGATCGAGAAACCGCCAGATCGTGCTCGTCGCAAACGACGCGCCATGCTCCTGTCGCAGCAACTCGGCGAGTTCGACCAGCGTGATGTCCACCCGCCTCTCGATCGCCGCCAGGATGATGTCGCGATACGCTTCAACGCGGTGGGACCGCCTGTCGCCGCCCTGCGGCTTTGCGCAGGTGGCTCCGGTCTCGCGCCATTCCCGGACCCAACGCACCGAGCTTGCCGCCGCCACGCCAAATCGCGCCGCTGCCGCCCGTCGCGACAGGCCGCCATCAACCGCTGCGACCACCCGAGCCCGCAAATCTTCCGATAAGGATTTCGCCATGCCATGCCGGCCTCCGAATCCAGCAGATATGCTGAATCAGATTTCCAATCCCAACGAAACCCCTATCGATTCTATCCGCTCGGATTTTGCTCTAGGTTCGGCTCAAGCGGAAAATTTGGCGTTTTGTCGAAAAAACCGACGGGCCTCAGCCCGACGCTTTCTGCGTTTGCCGGCCTGTTGTCGGCTCAAGCGCGCGTAGCGCCGGCGCCTCCTGCTGGATATGATCCCACAGGCGGTTCGCGATCGGCCCGTGCGGGCGGTCGCGGCGGCGCGCCACCACCAGTTCCTCGGTGCGGCCCGGCAGATGCCGGCCGGCAATGGATCGCATGCGTCCGTCGCGCAGCTCTTCCTCGATCAGGAAGCGGGGCATGTGGCCCCATCCAAGGCCCTGCAGGATGATCTCCTTCTTCATTCCCTGGTCGGCCACCATGCATTGCGGAGCGCCTTCGATCATGAAGTAGTCCTGCCGTGGCGAATGGCGGGCCGTGTCGCGCATCACGCATTGGGTGAAGGCGTGCATCTGGTCCGGCGTGATCGGCTGCCTGATGCGCTCCGGCAGAAAGCCCGGCGCCACCACGGGAATGAACGGCACCTTGCACAGGTCGACCCACTCCACCCGCGCATCGCCCTTGTCGATCCAGTGCAGGATCAGATCGGCCTCCCCATCGAGCAGGCGCTCCCACGGACCGGCCACCGCTTCGAAGTGCAAGTGCAGGCGCGTGCCCGGGCACTGGACGAAGAACCGTCCGAGCATCCCCAACACAAGCGGGCGCGGGCAGACGTCGCCGATCACCACATGAACATCGCTCTCCTCGCCCATGGACAGCTGGGCGGCATGGACACGCAGGCCTTCCATCTCGCGCAGTAGCGATTGCGCCCGGCGATGGAATGATAGGCCCGCCTCGGTCGGGCGCACGCGATAGCCGCTGCGATCGAGAAGAGTGAGGTCGAGCTGCCGCTCCAGCTTGGCGATAGCGGCGAACACCGCCGGGTGCGAGCGATGCAGCATGGTCGCCGCCGGCTGAAAGCCGCCAGTGCGGACCACGGCATCGAAGCATTGCAGGTCGTGCAAGGTGAATTCGGCCATGTCAACTTTTCCGACAGAGATTGTCCTATCTTTGTAATATCAACAAAAATCGGGCACGACTACGCTCTGCCTCATTCAATGTCCCAAAAGGAATCTTCCCATGAATGAGCTGAGTTTCGTAACCATCGGCGACGGCACGCGCATCGCCTACCGCTTCGACGGTGACGCCGGAAAGCCGGTGCTGGTGCTGTCGAACTCCATCGCCACCACGTTGCGTATGTGGGACGGCCAGATCGGCGAACTGTCGAAACATTTCCGCGTCCTGCGCTACGATTTTCGCGGCCACGGCGGATCGAGCACCCCAGTCGGTGCCTACTCGCTCGACCGGCTTGGCCGCGACGTGATCGAACTGCTCGATGCGCTCAGCCTTGAAAGGGTTGACTTCCTCGGCCTGTCGCTGGGCGGCTTCGTCGGGCAGTGGCTCGGCATCCATGCGCCCGAACGGATCGACCGGCTGATCCTGAGCAACACCTCGTCCCATCTCGCGCCCGCAAGCTATTTCGACGAGCGGATTGTCGCCGTGCAACAGGCTGATGACATGTCGGAGACCGCTGAGGTCTTCCTCGGCAACTGGTTCCCGGCACCCATGGTGGCGGCCAACGGGCCCGTCATCGAGGAGTTCCGCGCCATGCTGCTGGCCATCGACCGGCAAGGCCTGGCGGGCCTCTTCGCGGCGGTTCGCGATGCGGACCTTCGCCGCACCATAGCGCTGATTTCCCGGCCGACGCTTGTGATCGCCGGCCAGTACGACACCGTGACAGCTCTAAGCCATAGCGAGTTGATCGCGACGACGGTGCCCGGCGCGAAGCTGGTTCTCCTGCCCGCGGTTCACCTGTCGAACGTCGAATATCCCGCCGAGTTCATGCAGGCCGTGCTCGGTTTTTGGACTTGCTTCGGTAAAGTGGAGAGCGGGTTGCTCATTCGGCGGCGTTTCGCTCGAACTGCATCGGGCTGATGTAGTCGAGCGCGGAATGCCGCCGGATGGGATTGTAGAAGCCGTCGATATATCGGGCAATGGCGGCTTGGGCATCGGCGCGGGTAAGGAAAGAGGTGCGCCAGATCAGTTCAGTTTTCAGCGTCTTGAAGAATGTTTCGACCATGGCGTTATCAAAGCAATTGCCCTTGCCTGACATTGAGATGATGACGCCGGCGGCACGCAATTCGGCTTGGTAGTCGATAGAACAATATTGGCTGCCGCGGTCGGAGTGGTGAATGAGGCCGGGTTCCGGCTGCCGCATGACGAACGCCTTGTTGAGCGCTGCCAGAGCCAGGCTGCGGTGTAGCCGGTTGCCAGCAGCCCAGCCAACGACCTTGCGGGCAAACAGATCGATGACGACAGCAAGGTACAACCAGCCCTCCCGCGTCCAGATGTAGGAGATGTCGGCACCCCATTTCTGGTTGGGACCAGTGGCGGCAAAATCCTGGTCGATGACATTGGGGGCAACCGGAAAGGCGTGTTCGCTGTCCGTCGTGCGCTTGAACCGCCGCTTCTGTCTTGCCTGGAGGCCATTCTCCCGCATCAGACGCGCCGTTCGTCGCCGGCCAATGGCAAAGCCATTGTCTTGCAGTTCCCGCGTCATGCGCGGGCTACCATAGGTTCCGTTCGACAGCGCGAACGACGATCGCACATGCGCCAGCATTATCATGTCGTCGCGCTGCCGGCGGCACGCCGGCCGGCGCCCCCAGGCAAAGTAGCCGCTCGGGCTGACACCCAGCGTCGCGCACAAACGGTCCACAGGGATGCGCGGCGACAAACAAGGTGAGACTCAGCGTCAATCAGGATGAGACTCGGCGGCGGGGGTGTGACGAAGGGAGGGCGTAGCCCGACCGGAGTTACACCCCCGCCGCCGCGCAATTTTTCAGCGTCTTATGATCGCGGTCGGCCCGGTAGCTTGGTGGTTTTCTGGAATGGAGAACCATCTTTGTGCCGGGTCGCCATGTAACCGATCATCAGACGAGGCTTTTTATGAAGTACCGACAAAACAATTCTATCGAGGTCGCCGCCGCCAAGGCGTCGATCAGCAGGGCGACGGCCTATCGCATCAAGACGGACGCGCACCTGCCATCGCAAAAGCAAAAGGCTCGTGGCCGGCGGAGGCCTGACCCTCTCGAGCATATCTTCGATGCCGAGGTCGTTCCCCTTTTGAAGGCGGCGCCAGGCATCCGTGTTGTCGCCATCTATGAGGAGATGCTGCGGCGGCACCCGGAACTGAGCGCGGGCATTCGCCGAACGCTGGAGCGGCGCATCCGGTCATGGCGTGCCATCCACGGCGAAGAGCAGGAGGTTATCTTCCGCCAGCTTCACGAACCCGGCCGACTCGGGCTATCGGATTTTACCGACATGGGCAGCCTTGACGTGTCGATCGCCGGCCAGTCTCTTGATCATCTACTCTACCACTTCCGGCTCGCCTGGTCCGGCTTTGAACACACCCATGTCATTCTCGGCGGCGAGAGCTTCGTGGCCCTGGCCGAAGGACTGCAGAACGCGCTGTGGTCGCTTGGGGGAGCGCCGCTCTATCATCGCAGCGACAGCCTGTCGGCGGCTTTCCGCAACCTCAGCGCCGATGCGAAGGAGGATCTCACGCATCGCTACGAAGAGCTTTGCGCGCACTACCGCATGACGCCGACCCGCAACAACAAGGGCATCGCGCACGAGAACGGTTCGATCGAAAGCAGCCATGGCCATCTCAAGGATGCCATCCGTGACGCCCTTCTGATGCGCGGCAGCAGAAATTTCGACGATCTCGGCGCGTATCGAGCCTTCATCGACGAGATCGTCAGCCGGCACAACGCCAATCATGGCAAGCGCATCGATGCCGAACGCCCTCAACTGCAGGAACTTCCAGACCAGCGGACCAGCGACTTCGAGGAGGTGGTCGTCACCGTGTCGCGGACCGGCGGCTTCACCTTGCGCAAGGTCTTCTACACCGTTCCCTCCCGCCTGATCGGACATCGGCTTCGCATCCGCCTGTTCGATGATCGCCTCGAGGTCTTTATGGGAGGAACAAAGCTGATGACGCTGCCCAGGGGCCGAGGCCATGCCGACGGGAGGCACGATCAGGTCGTCAACTATCGGCACGTCATCCATTCCCTGCGCAAAAAGCCGATGGCGCTTCTTAATCTCGTCTATCGTGACAAGCTCTTCCCGCGGCAGGAATACCGCAGGGCCTTCGACGAGCTCATTGAGCGGCTGCCGGACAGGCAGGCGTGCAAGATCATGGTCGATCTGCTGGCGCTGGCCCACGATCGAGGCTGCGAGCGTGAGCTTGCCGAGCAACTCACCGAGACCCTCGACGCCGGCGACCTGCCCGATATTGCCGTCTTGCGAACCCTCCTCGGCCCGGACCCCGCACGGCTGCCGACCGTCTTGGTGCAACTCGCTTCCCTTAACGGCTATGAAGCCCTGATCGGGGCAACCCATGTGGGAGACGTCGCATGAGCAACGCCCACACCATCGACGAAGCCCGCCTCGGCATCATGCTCAACGAACTCCGGCTACCGACGATCAAGACGCTCTGGGCGCAATTTGCCGAGCAGGCCGATAGAGAGGGGTGGCCCGCCGCCCGGTTCCTCTCGGCCATCGCCGAGCATGAGCTGGCCGAACGGGCACATCGCAGGATCGAACGGCATCTGACCGAAGCGCATCTGCCGCCCGGAAAGACGCTCGACAGCTTCGCCTTCGACGCCGTACCCATGGTCTCCAAGGCCCAGGTCATGGCCATGACCGCCGGTGACAGCTGGCTCGCCAAGGGCGCCAATATCCTGTTGTTCGGCCCACCCGGTGGCGGAAAGTCGCATCTTGCGGCAGCGATCGGACTCGCCCTCATTGAGAACGGCTGGCGCGTGCAGTTCGCCCGAACCACCGATCTCGTGCAGAAGCTCCAGATCGCGCGGCGAGAGCTGCAGCTCGAAGCCGCCATCGCCAAGCTCGACAAGTTCGATCTGCTCATCCTCGACGATCTGGCCTACGTCACCAAGGACCAGGCCGAAACGAGCGTGCTCTTCGAACTCATCTGCGCAAGATATGAGCGGCGTTCCATCATGATCACCGCCAATCAGCCCTTCGGAGAATGGAACAGAATCTTTTCCGGACCCCGCCATGACCCTCGCCGCAGTGGACCGACTTGTTCACCACGCAACGATCTTCGAGATGAACGTCGAAAGCTACCGGCGCAGATCCGCCATGGAAGCCAAACGCCAGCGCGGCAGGCCAGCCTCTTACGCGACAATCAAGAACAAACACGAACTTGTCGCGGAGCGGCAATCAGAAATAGATGAAGGCCTTGCCAGCGACAATCAGCATGATAATTTGCACGTGACCGCGACCTGAGAATCTCATCCAGATCGCCGCTCACGTCTCATCCAGATCGTCGCGCTATACACAGGGAAATCCTTCTTCGCCTGGTCGATGAGCGCGAACCTCACCGACTTCCCTCCTTGACGAAAAAAGCCGTCGCCCGTTTCAAGATATCCCGCTCCTGCCGAAGGATTTCATTCTCCCGCCGCAGCCGTTTCAATTCAGCGGCGACATCAGCATCAGGCGGACGCCCAGGATCGCCCATCTCACGATCCAGCTGCCGACCCATCCATCGCGTCAGCGTCGAGAAACCAACACCAAGATCCTCCGCGATCTGCCGCTTCGTCCGACCGCTCGTTCGCACAAGGCCAACCGCCTCCGCCTTGAACGCATCCGTAAACTGTCTCTGTTTCGTCATCGAGGTCGCCTTTCATCAGAAGGAAACTCTCCACTTTTTCGGGGCAAGTCCATTTCTGCGCTGAGCCGGGTTGCGACGCGCACCCTGCCCGCAACGCAAAACGGGCGGTTCAGAACCTGAACCGCCCGTGCATTTCCTCGGATCAAGCCGCCCCGCGAGGCGGCTTGATGACAGGCCCGCCTACTTGCAGGGCGGCTCGCCCGGATGGCCGCAAACCGGTTTCTTGCCGCCGCCGCCCTGGGGCTTCGGCTGTGGCTGGGGCTTCGGCTGTGCCTGCGGCTGCCGGTGCACCTGCTGCATCTGCTGCTTGGGCGGGGCGTGGAACTCCGGCTTCGGCGGCCTGGGCTGGCTCTGCACCTTCATCTGCGGATTGCCATTGCCATTGTTGACCTTGAACTTCGGCTGGCCATTGCCGTTGTCGCCACCGTTCGCGGGCGGCTTGCGGAACTTGGCGCCGTTGCCGTTGCCCTGGTTTCCGTTGCCCTGGTTCGCATTGTTTTGGCCATTCGTCTGGCCATTGCCCTGGTTGTGAAGCTTCTTGAACTTGCCGTTGGGCGGGTTCTGGCCGGAAGTCTGGCCGTTGACCACCGATGGGTTGTTCGCTCCATTTGTCGTGGGCGTGCCATTGGCCCCCGGCACCTTGCGCAACTTGGCGTTCTTGCCGGTTCCGTTCTGGCCGGTTCCGTTCTGGCCATTCTGGCCATTCGCGCCATTTTGCCCATTCACCACCGGATTGCCGGTCACGGCGTTTCCACCCGCCGTGCCCTGCTTGTTCAGCTTCCTGGACTTGTTGTTCGGCAGGTTCTGGCCATTGTTGGGCAGGTTCTGGCCGTTGAGCACCGGCTTGCCATTGACGAGCGGCAGCGTCTTGCCGTCGGCGCCGGGCAAAGCGTGACCGGTGAGCTTGTCGGCCGGCAGTGTTTTCGACAGCGGCTGCTGGCCACCCTGCCCCGGCTTCAGCGGCAGGCCGCCCGGGTTCTGCCCCCCGTTCTGCCCATTGTTCTGCTTCGACAGAACGGCTTCCTTCTTCTGCAGGAAGGCAGGCAGCGCCACCTTGGTCGCAAGTGCCGCCGCACCGACGCCCACGGCGACACCGGTCAGCTTCTGGCCGGTGGTCAAGCCACCGCCCTGGTTGTTGTTCTCGTTGATCGTCGTGTTGTTGATGATCGTGGTGTTGTGGATGTTGTTGAAGATGACATTGTTGGGCGGTGGGAAGATGTCATGCGGAGGGTTGACCCACACCGGCACGGGCACGAAAACCGGCGTCGGCAGCAGGAACACACCGATCGGCGGCGGCGGCGCCTGCAGCACGATGAAGTCGCGCGGCCGCTCCTGCAGGAAGATCACGGCCACGGGCGGCGGCGGATCGAAGCCGAACTCGGGGTCGTCGAAATAGAGCACCGGCCGGTCGACATAGATGATTTCTTCCGGCGGCGGCGGCGGCACGTCATAGTCATAAACAGCGAAACTCTGCGGGGGCTCAAGTGCCGCATCGAAATGCTCGAGACGACGGCGCGCATCCCAGGCATGCGGGCCATGCGGATAGCGCTCGAGATAGGACCAGTAGGCTTCCGGCGTGTCCCGGAGCCAGGTCTGGCGCCAGGTGATCGCCTCGCGCCTTGCCGCCAGGATCGCGCGCACGCGCTTGGCCATCGGGTCGTGCGGATAGGCGACGATGAAATCCTCGTAGCCGCCCATCGTGTCGCGGTCGAGCGCCGCGACATAGGCGTCACGCGCGTCGAAATCGCGGATCTGCTTGGTCCGGTTCGTCCGCACCTCGGCCGCCGAGACCTGCGGCGCCGGAGCATCCGGGCCACGGTCGAAGAAGACGAAGGAATCGTTGATCTTGGAGGCATTCCAGGGCACTTCCGCGCCATCCGTCACCTCGTTGACCCGCAGCCGCGTCCGGTCGAACACGTCGCCCAATGCCAGGCCGCCGTCGCGCATCATTTCGGCCAGTGCCGGGGCATAGGCGCCATAGGGCCCCTTGCCCTCGGGCGCGACCGTGCCGGGAGCGGCGTTGAAGGCGATCAGCATGTTCGGGTCGGGATCGACCAGCGCCAGGCCGCCGGCGAGCGGCTGGTTGGACCTGACGAAGGTATTCGGCCGCGCCGCATCGAGCACGATGATGTTGACCTTGGTCGGCAAGGCCGCGAGCGGCTTGGTGAGATCGGAGACACGCACCGCGCCGATCGGAACGTCGGCGGCATTGTTTATCTGGGCATCGACGGGCACGAAGTAATTTTCGCCTTCGAACTGCACGCCATAGCCGGCGAGATAGACGAAGACGACCGCGTCGGGTCCGGCGGCGGTGACCTTGGCCAGGAAATCGCGATATGCGCCGCGCAGCGATTCCTGGTCGACATCGCGCGCGCCGACCACGTCGAAACCAGCCGCCTGCAGTGTCTGGGCGATCAGGCCGGCATCATTGGCCGTCGTGGCGAGCGCGCCCGACGGATAGGCGGCATTGCCGATGACGAAGGCGAGCCGTTTTTCGCCCTGCGCCAGCGCCCCCGCGGTGGATCCCACCGCGAAGGCGATCAACGCCACGAAGAATGTAATATATTTCGAGATCTTCCACATTACGATTACCCATCGATTTGAGAGCAACGAAGGCTCTTAGAGAAGACATCCCCGCATGGTCCTGACAGCGACCCGCAAGCCCGAAGGCGAACAGAGGAGAGCTCTGCATGATATTCCTCCCCTTTTCGCTGGCTGGATTTGAGCGTCACCGCCAGACCGGTGACCGGATCGCCGCGTCGCTGACTATCGCTCTCGAATTTTTTCCTCGGTATTTCCGGCCCGTAGAATTTTGTTTCTGGATTGTGCTCGTTACAAAGTCGCAACAAGGCGGCTTTGCGGCCAGTATCGCTTCTTTCCCGGCCAACGGTGCGGGATTGCGCGCGCTCAAGGAAAAGTGATCGCGATGCCGCGCCGCCGGCGAACAAGCGAGCCGGGATGGCGACAGCGGTTAGCGCGTCGCGGATGATGCCGATGCGATCACCTGCTTGTGCACTTCGATCGTCAAGGTCTCGACGCGCTCCGTGAGCGACTTGATCGTTTCCGTCAGTTGCGTGTTCTGCCTCACCAGGTCGACGAGCATGGTCGTCTGGTGTGCGGCGACCGCCAGCCGCTCGTCACTGGCGCGTGCAAGGTCCTCGCGGTGCAATGCGTCAGCTTCGGCATGCGCCTTGTCGCGATCGGACTGGCGCGTCTGCGCCAGCAGGATCAGCGGCGCGGCATAGGCGGCCTGCAGGCTGAATGCGAGGTTCAGCAGGATGAAGGGGTAAACGTCGAACTGAGTCACGCCGATAATGTTGATGAGTATCCACACACCTACAATCACGGTCTGCCCGATGAGGAAGGTCGGCGTACCGAAGAAGCGGGCGAACTTCTCCGCCTTCAGCGCAAACCAGTCATCCCCATAAAGCGAGTGCAGATGTACGTGGGGCCGGTGGAAGCGGAAGAAATGCCGCTCCCCCTTGTGACCACCCTTTTGTGTGTCGTGAGCCGGGTTGGTTTCATTGTTCATGTTGCCCTCATCCCTCATTCGTGCCCGTCCCGGCGCTCGCGCATCGCCAACGGCATCGATTTCAAGCGCCGTGATTTTCTCTGTGCGGAAAAGCTACGGCAAACATCGCCCGGACCAATATCCGCGCCCTCTTGCGCAATTGTGACTTGGCTGACCTTTCACCGGCTCTTCACAAAGAGTTGTCGACCGGCGAGGCCCGCTGGCGCTTTGACCGACGGGCAAAATGGGTCGCTACCGGGAGGCCATCATCAACACCTCAAGGGGGATAGGGCGTCTCGGCGGTTGGCAGCTGCAAGCCAGCTGGCCAATTTCAAATCCGCCGCCGCCGCGTTGGGCCAGATGACCAAGCCATCTTGCAACTGTTGGCCCCGTCCTTCACCACGGCATTTGCAGATCCGCTTTCAAAAGCCGTCGATGGAGAACAGGTTGCCAGCGGCCCTGTGGCGCGTCACCAGCGTAACGACATCCCTCTGCTTGGAGGTGCCGGTCTTGGCGAAGATTCCCTTGAGATGGGTTTGGATCGTCGAGCGCGAGACGCCGACCCGCTCGGCGATTTCCGAAAGCGTGCCACCGCGTTCGCACTCCAGGATCAGGCTGGCTTCGGCCTTGGTCAGTCCAAAATGCTGGCGCAGATTTCCCACGACGATGGAAGGGTCTTCGCTTGCACGAGGACGAAGTATGACCAGGGCCACGGTTTTGGGAGCAAACATCGACAGAAGCCCTGCCGGCAACGCTTTTGTTTGATCGATCGCGACTGGAACACATGTAACGACATGACTTGCCGAGGCGGAATTGACGATCAGATCATTCAGTCTGGCCCGCCCGTTTCCGAGGCTGCAACTGTTTCGCACAAGCCGTGCAAAGGCAGCGTTTGCTTCCGCATCATTGATCTGGACGATATCCTGCGCCCTGACCAGGATAAGGCCGGCATCCGCCAGAAGCTCGTTTGCAGGGGCATTTGAAGCAAGGAGGCGGCAGTCCTCATCCACCACGATTGCAGCGTCAACGAGTTGATCAATCAATCGACGTCCTCCCGCTAGAGCAAAATCCGAGCGGATAGAATCGATAGGGGTTTCGTTGGGATTGGAAATCTGATTCAGCATATCTGCTGGATTCGGAGGCCGGCATGGCATGGCGAAATCCTTATCGGAAGATTTGCGGGCTCGGGTGGTCGCAGCGGTTGATGGCGGCCTGTCGCGACGGGCGGCAGCGGCGCGATTTGGCGTGGCGGCGGCAAGCTCGGTGCGTTGGGTCCGGGAATGGCGCGAGACCGGAGCCACCTGCGCAAAGCCGCAGGGCGGCGACAGGCGGTCCCACCGCGTTGAAGCGTATCGCGACATCATCCTGGCGGCGATCGAGAGGCGGGTGGACATCACGCTGGTCGAACTCGCCGAGTTGCTGCGACAGGAGCATGGCGCGTCGTTTGCGACGAGCACGATCTGGCGGTTTCTCGATCGTCACTCCATGACCTTCAAAAAAAACGGCGCACGCCAGCGAGCAGGAGCGGCCAGACGTGGCGGCGCGACGAAACGCCTGGTTCGACGCCCAGCCCGATCTTGATCCCGAGCATCTGGTCTTCATCGACGAGACCGGAGCCTCGACAAAGATGGCTCGACTGCGGGGGCGCACGAAGCGCGGGATGCGGTGCCGATCGCCAATCCCGCATGGCCATTGGAAGACGACGACGTTCACCGGCGCCCTGCGCCTCACTGGCATGACCGCGCCAATGGTCCTGGACGGCCCGATGACTGGCGAATGGTTTGTCGCCTATGTCGAGCAGGTTCTCGTGCCGACGCTGCGGCCCGACGATGTCGTGATCCTCGACAACCTGCCGGCGCACAAAAGCGCAGCCGCCCGTGTGGCGATCGAAGCAACCGGCGCAAGGATGATGTTCCTCCCGCCCTATTCCCCCGACTTCAACCCGATCGAGAACGCCTTTTCCAAGCTGAAATCGATTCTACGCAAAGCCGCCGCACGAACCGTCGCGGAATTGTGGGATACCATCAGCGCCGCACTGCCTTGCTTCACACCAACCGAGTGCGCCAACTACTTCGCCGCAACAGGATATGAGCCGGAATGATCAGATTCTGCTCTAGATGAAAAAATGGGTTGGTGAGGCGGTTTATTTCGAGCGCGGTTCGAAGGCCAGGCACGAGGCTTTGCAGCAAGGCCTTGCCCCGCGCATGCGTCTGCTCGTGATGCCGAAAATCATGGTGCACGGCCAAAAGCGCATATCGGTCTTTGTGTGCGGCAAATTTCAAGGCTGTCGCGTCGTCGCAGCCACGCTCGGGGCCCACAAGATCAGCGAAGAATTCTGTCTCCCTGAGCAATCTGTTAGGGTAGAGTTCTGACGCTCTTTTGAATGAAGACATCTCCATTTCGTTCACCCCTTTGGTCCAGGGATTGACCTTCCAATAGTGGGCGCCATAGTGCTCGATGGTCTGATCGCTGAAGCCCGAATAAATGACTTGGCGCACGGTTGTGGGTTCTTTTTCCACAACCTGAAACAGGATCTTTGAGTCTGGAATCATGCTCTGCAAGGTTTGGGCAACGTCGGTCCAACGGTTAACATCGCAGGCAGCGGCGCTGATAGTCGTCTTGAGTTCAGCAACATCAGACGCCAAACGCCTCTCACTCGATGACATGATTGCCCGCCCGGCCTCCGTCAGAAGATTTCATGGACAGAACGACCTCGCATCGGGTCGGATGATCTGACGGCATTGAAATTTGAAGTTTACCCGCATTTGCCCAAGACTGATCATGCCTGCGCCGGACAATCCACCACCAAATGTGGCGCAAGCTTTTATCACCCGCCCACGCCCAGACATCAGATGTATTTCAGAGACATCTGATGATCATGCATCCCCCATTTGGATGATGTGTGGATGATCGTTGCGCTGTCTGTCTTGCCGCGATGTTGTTGGATCCGTTGCAATGCATGCCGCCAGGCAGCGGTCGGCTCAACGGAAATCCCAGCGCCCAGTCCTGATATGACGAGGCATTTCTTCCAGTCCGCCTCCAACCGCGGCTTGCGTTGCTGCAAACGCGGGCTGCGATCGCTCGTGATGCTAATGCATGTCGCCCAAAAGTGCCTCGGTTTCGGGATAACGACATGCACGAAACAAAAGACCTAAAACGCGTCGCATGAATCCGTTTCGACGCGACGCGCTTTAGCAAAACCACGAGAAGGCTGTTGATTGCCTGACGGATTGTTTTCGGGATGCTTCTGGATGCAACTCTGTTGCGAGGGTTGCCTCCTAGGTCAACTGCACCGCCCCGAACCGTGATCATCGAACCGGCAGATGGAGCCGTTGGCCAGCTTGACTGAGTGAGCGTCGAGCATTTCGCCGTGAATTGTCGGCGTGCCTTTGAGGTCGGCCGGGCATGCCCCCTGCACAACAATTTTCCCTACCGCCTTCCAGGTCTTGCCATCGGGCTTCACAAATTTCTGACACCCGTCGACGCTGGTCTTGTGGAGCTTGAGAACAGATGCGTCCGCCATCGAAACTGAACCGATGGCCCCGAATGCAACAGTGACCGCCAACGCGAGACTCCTCATATTCTTGCTCTTGCGTACGAGGGTGAATTTCATGTCAATGAACTCCTGAAACCGTGATTGGCCTCCACACTGTAAGACGGCTGGTTTGGGTCGCCTCCCCCGATTGGATGATGCAACCCAACGCTTTATGGCGCGGTCCAAATCTCGCGACATCCCCCGAATTAGGGGGGCGAGGGTCATCTGGCGCTGACAAATGTGCTGCCGTGTCGATCCTGTCGATCGACCGTTGGGCAGCGTGTGGAAATCATGTTCGGACTGCTTTGCTTGTCGTCGTCTCGCCATCCATGCGGGAGGCGAATGAAATTCAGACCTTTGTTGGCTGCCGGCATTGCCATGCTCGCCGGCTGTGCGGTTTCGGGCACCCAGGTATTGGCGCCCTATCGATTGGCGGATGGAACAAGGTTTCAGGACGTTGTGACGATTGGCGCCGACAAGGCAGGCACCGCGCCCGTGGTAACCCATGTCAAGACATTCAGGATCGCGGCAAGGGCGGCGCCTCGCTCGTGGCCGACGGCACTGGCTCGGGCGCCGGTCTCGGCACCGTGATCGCAGGCGCGGCGGTTGCGGGTGTAACAGGCGGCGTCACGGGTGGCCTCATCGCCAATGCCTTGCGCCACGCTTCGAATTCCTCCAACGACACTTCGTGCTCCAATGCTACCTCAGCCCAGACGCCGGCCTGCCTGTGCCTGGCTAATCCCCGGCTTCCGGGATGTAGCAACAGCCTTCCCGGATCTGGCGGCTTGTCCCCCATCTCAGCCGTTCCGTGACCATGGCTCTTTGAGCGAACCTTGCGTTGGCCCTGACAAATCCGGCCAAGGCGCCGCTCGAACCGATCCACCAAGTCAAGCCCGGTCGCGTCTGGTCGAATGGCGGGGCGCGGTCATGCATCGGGATTCCCGCGCGGGCGCCGAACAGCCGCTTGCCATGGCAGACCAGGTTTTCGAGGTAGGCGACAAGCATTTTCGACGCGATCGATTCTTCCGCCGCCCGCGCTCCGTCGGACGGCGCGGCGATCCAGGCGGAGCAACTCTGCTGAAAGCACGGCAATGCGAGTACAATTTTTTGCCGGCTTGCTTGTTCTTTGGAACCTCGTTCGTCGTCAAGCGCCTGAAATGAGCCCAAAAATCTGAAATCGTTCGACGGTTTCCTCCCATTCCGCCGAACGGTGCACCGCCACATCTCGGATTGAGGGGAATACCATGCCTTTTCGTAAAATTATCGCGCCATTGGGCATCTGCCTGTCCATGGCGACATCCGCCTTCGCGGCCGATCTGGTTGAAGCGCCGCCGCCGGCGGCGCCCACCTGGACCATCGGCATCGAGGGTAGCCCAGAGTTCTACGCCATCAACAATGGCAGCAACACCGCTCGCTCGCTTGCCGACACCTACTTCAAGTTGAGCGTTTCGCACAATTTCGACAATAATTTTGTCGGCGGCGTATTTTTCCAGCCCACCTTCAAGACCGGCGGAAAGTCGCAGTATTACGGTGAAGCGAGCCTCGGCTACAAAATCAAGTTGACCGATGTCTTTACCCTGACGCCCAGCGTGGCCTTTGGCTACACTTGGCACGACACAGCCATCATCAAGGGTGCGGATGCCAACGCGCAGGTTCCCTACTACGCGCTGTATCTCGCAGGCGATTGGAAACTGACCAAGCAGTGGACATGGAACGTGTTCAACCTGCGCTATCGCAATGCCTTCAGCACCACCTGGGAAACGCCCAAGGTGGCCACTGGCGTGACCTACAACATCGACTCCACCAATGCTGTTTATGCCAACGTCGGTTATTCGTGGAAGAAGACCGACACGACGTCGTCGCCTTACAACGACCTGTCGGCCGACAAGCTCAACATCGCGATCGGCTACAAACACTCGCTCTGACCAAGACAAGACGCCCGATTCCGCAGGCCGGTGGCCTCGGGCTGTCTGATCTTTTCCAGACACGCCGCGCCGAAGAAGGCCGGCCCGTTCCGGATCGCCACCGACTGGTCCGTCGCCTTGGCAACACCGCCGAAGACGCGGATATACCGACGCCGCCCTGCAGATCACCAGGGCGGCGCTCCCCTTCGGCAGCGCGTTGGCAGATCCGAGATCAAGGCAACGGTTCTGGGAGCAAAAACCGACAGACCGACAACACAATTGGTTGGGATGACGCCGTGCGCCCTCAGCTAGAACTTGTAAGCCACCCCGATCCTCACGTCTTGCGATTTGAGATCGAATGTCCGATCGCCCGGGATGTCCAGCGCCTGGCCGCCAAAATCGGTATATCGATATTCAAGGCGTGTGATCACGTGCTCCGATAGAGCGTAGTCGACGCCGGCACCCACGGTCCAGCCGAGATAGGTATCCGTACTGCTTAAAGGGTGACGGCGTTCGGCCGCATCCGAAACCTTCACCCGGGTTGCGGCCACGCCGCCTGCCACGAACGGCAGCCAACGCCCGAACGCATAGCCGCCACGCACCCTGGCGGCAGCCGACCATGACTGGTCGGTAATGATATACGCGGGACTGGGAATTCCCTGGTCTTGAATCGCGCTGCCTTCATCATGCGTGTCATGCAATGCCGCATCTGCTTCGATGCCAACGATGATACTGTTTCCAAGGTCGACATTGTAGCCGCCATAGGCACCGACGAATGCACCATCGAGCGTGCGGCGAGCGGAATTGGTGAAATCACCAAAGTCCGCGAAATAGTTGCCCTCTGCCCAGGCGTGACCGAGCTCGGCGCCCAAATACGCGCCGCTCCAGGTGACCGGCGAGCGACCGGAATTGTCGGCGGCGAACGCCTGATTGGAAGCAACGACCCCAAGCATCACCGCAAGAAATTTGTTCATCGGCCCCCGCGTAACCATTCCGAGATACCTCATACCAAGGGCCAAACCCGGTGCTTTCTAACGAGGTTCAAATCTCTCGGCATCCTCCGATTGGGGGATGCCAGGGCTATCCGGCGTTCACAAACGTGCAGACCTGTTGCAGAGATCAGCGAGTTCGCCGGCAAGGAATGAGGCCATCCTGGTCGCAGTGGAAAAAAAGCCCGCCATCCTTGGGGGAATAACGGGCTTCCAAGCGTGACACCCCATCGAAATATGCGCCACGGTAGTTTCCTCTGACGCAGGCCGGCGGCGGAATCTATCAACTTTGACATAGCGCCCGCATAAAACGGGCGATGCCCTTTGGATCAGGCGGGCCGTCTTGACCATTCTCGGAGTGGCGAAACCGTTGCCCTCAAATCCGGCCAAGGCGGCGCGCAAACCGGTCCACGATCTCCAGCCCGGTCGCGTTCGGTCGCATGGCGGGGGCGCGATCATGGATCGGGATGCCCGCGCGGGCGCCGAACAGCCGCTTGCCGTAACAAATCAGGTTCTCGATCCCCTGCATGACGAAGACGGCCGCCGGCAGCATTCTTTCGTACTCGGCCTCGGCCCTTGCTTCGTCTCCGGCGCGGAACGCATTATAGGCGCGCACGGCATGGTCGATGCAGTCGGGTGCCAGGATCATGCCACGGCAACCGATGCGGAAATTGTCGACCAGCTCCAGCCCGCCGCGCCCGTTGAAGACCGGTATCCGGCCTTCGGTGCGCTCGATCAGGCCGGCAACGTCGGTGACCGGGCCCTCGCCCTTGATCAGCCTTATGTTGGGATGAAGCGTGACGAGGTCGCGGATTTCATCTGACGTCAGGCCGCGCCCGAAAAACGCCGGCGCATTCTGGATGGCCACCGGCAGGTCCGTCGCCTCGGCGACACGCCCGAAGAAGCGGATATACTCCAGCGCGCCATACGCCCCGGCGGGCGGCGGCTGCAAGATCACCCAGTCGGCGCCGACGCTTTCAGCGTGGCGCACCTGCGCGACCTGCTCGGCCACCGACGAGCCGAAGATGGTGAAGGCGAGCGGCACTTTTCCGGCGGTGTCCTCGGCCGTCCAGTCCATGATCGTCCGGCGCTCGGCCTCGGTCAGCTTGGCGACTTCCGTGGCCAGGCCAAGCGCCGCCATGCCATGCACGCCGGTCGCCAGGCAGATCTCGACCTGCCTGCGCATCGCCGCGCGGTCCGGTCGTTCATTCTCATCAAACAGCGCGTAGAGAATGGCATGAATGCCATGGAAATCATCGGGCCGGAAATTTGGCATGCTCGTCGACCTCAATGGCTTTCGCGCGGAATGGCGTGGCCACGGCTGCCCACCAGGAAATCGAGGTCGGCGCCACGGTCCGCCTGCAGCACATGCTCGGTGTAGAGGCCCTGATAGCCCCCACGCATCGCCGGCTCCGGCGCCACCCAGGATGTCCGCCGCTCCGCGAGCTCCTGCTCGGAGACCTCCAGGTGCAGCCTCCTGGCCTCGACATCGAGCTCGATGATGTCGCCGCTCCTCACCAGCGCCAGCGGACCACCAACGGCCGCTTCGGGCGCGGCATGCAGCACGACCGTGCCGAAGGCGGTGCCGGACATGCGGGCGTCGGAAATGCGGATCATGTCGCGCACGCCCTGCTTGAGCAGCTTTTGGGGCAACGCCATGTTGCCGACCTCGGCCATGCCCGGATAGCCTTTGGGGCCGCAATTCTTCAGCACCATGATCGAGCTCTCGTCGATGTCGAGCGCGGGATCGTCGACGCGTGCCTTGTAGTCGTCGATATCCTCGAACACGACGGCGCGGCCACGATGCTTCATCAGTTCTGGCGATGCGGCTGACGGCTTGATGATGGCGCCGTCGGGCGCCAGATTGCCGCGCAGCACCGCGATCCCGCCATGCGGCGTCAGCGCCTTGTCGCGTGGGCGGATCACCTCCGGATTGTAGTTTTGGGCATCGGCAATGTTCTCGCGCACGCTCTTGCCGGTGACGGTCAGCGCGTCGAGGTCGAGCATATCGGCGATCTCTTTCATCACAGCCGGAATGCCGCCAGCGTAGCAGAAATCCTCCATCAGGAAGCGGCCTGACGGCATCAGGTCGAGGATGGTCGGCACGTCGCGGCCAAAACTGTCCCAGTCGTCCAGTGTCAGCTCGGTGCCGACGCGGCCGGCGATGGCGAGCAGATGCACCACCGCATTGGTCGAGCCGCCGATAGCGCCATTGACGCGGATGGCGTTGGCAAAGGCCTGCCTTGTGAGAATAGCCGACGGGCGCAAATCCTCATTGACCATCTCGACGATGCGCCGCCCCGTCATGCGGGCGATGCGGCTGCGACGCGCGTCGACAGCCGGATAGGCGGCGTTGCCCGGCAGCGCCAGCCCGAGCGCCTCGACCATCGAGGCCATGGTCGAGGCCGTGCCCATGGTCATGCAATGGCCGGGCGAGCGCGACATGGCGCTCTCGGCATTGGCGAAATCCTGTTCGCTCATGACGCCTGCGCGCACATCCTCCGAGAACTTCCACACATCGGTTCCCGAACCGATCTCGCGGCCCTGGAACCGCCCGTTGAGCATCGGCCCGCCGGAAATGACGATCGCCGGCAGGTCGCAGGACGCCGCGCCCATCACCAGCGACGGCGTGGTCTTGTCGCAGCCGGCCATCAGCACGACGCCATCCATCGGATTGCCGCGTATCGCCTCCTCGACATCCATCGAGGCGAGGTTGCGAAATAGCATCGCCGTCGGCCGCAGGTTGGATTCGCCGCAGGAGAAGACCGGGAATTCCAGCGGCAGCCCGCCGGCCTCCAGCACGCCGGCCTTGATGTGCTCGATCAACCCGCGAAAGTGCACATGGCACGGCGTGAATTCGGAAAATGTGTTGCAGATGCCGATCACCGGGCGGCCATCGAAAGCATCGTCGGGCAGGCCGTTGTTCTTCATCCAGCTGCGATGGATGAAGGCATCCTTGCCCTGCCCGCCGAACCAGTGCTGCGATCGTCTCTTGGTCATTGCTGTTTCCTGACGTTCAGGCGGGATGCTGTAGCTGGCTGAGCCCGCCATCGATGACGAGGCAGGCCGCGTTCATGAACGGGCTCTCGTCGGAAATCATGAACAATGCGGCCATGGCGATCTCGTGCGTCGAGGCGATGCGGCCGCCGGGGTGCAGCGCCATCGTTTTGGCGCGCGCCGCCACCGGGTCGGCAAACTGTTCCAGTAGTCGATGGCCTTCTGCGTCTCGACATAGCCGGGCGCCAGCGCGTTCACGCGAACGCCCTGCCCCGCATATTCGAGCGCCAGCGACTTGGTCAGCCCCAGCAGCGCGTGCTTGGCGACCGGATAGGGGAAAGTGTGCGGAATGATGGTGAAGCTGTGCGTCGAGGCGATGTTGAGGATGGCGCCGCCACCGCTTGCGATCATGCCGGGCAATACCGCCTTGCTGCAGTTCCACGCACCCTTGACGTTGACGTCGAAATTGCGGTTCCACTGCTCCTCGGTCGCCTCGAGCGGCGTCGAGAATACATTCATCCCCGCATTGTTGATCAGCGCGTTGATCTCGCCGATCTCGGCGTTCGCCCGCTGAACGGCAGCGGTGATCGCCGCGCCATCGCTGATGTCGGCGGTCGCATGCCCGATTGATCCACGCGGTGCGGCGAGGCCGGCAACGGTCTTGTCCAGGAGCGCACCGTCCTGGTCGACCAGGAACAGCTTTGCGCCCTCCGCGAGGCAGGCCTCGGCGATGGCCAGCCCGATGCCTTGCGCGGCACCGGTCAGGAATATGCGTTTGCCGGACAGGCGCTCAGCCATTTTTGTGACTCCAGTCGAAGACGGTCATTTAGGTCGTGCCACGTTTAAGACGCGGCAGTCGCGGGCCGACAGGCGCCGCTCAGCGCCGCCCCAGCGCCGACGAGCGCAGATTGTCGAGCAACACGGCCAGGAGCAGGATCACCCCGCGCACGATGTACTGGTAGAAGGCTGGGATGTTGAGCAGGTTCATGGCGTTTTCGGCGATGCCCATGATCAGTACGCCGACGATGACGCCCGACATGGTGGCGCGGCCGCCAGCGAGCGAAACGCCGCCGAGCACGCAGGCCGAGATGACCGAGAGTTCGAGCCCGACCGCCGCGTTGGGCTGCCCGGAGGTGATGCGCGAGGCCAGCAGGATGCCGGCGATGCCGCAGACGACGCCCTGCAGCGCGAAGATCCAGATGCGCGTCCAGTCGACATTGACGCCGGCCAGCCGCGACGCCTCCGGATTGCCGCCGATTGCCAGCGTGTTCTTGCCGAAGACGGTGCGGTTCAGCACGAAACCGAAGATGCAGAACAGGGCTGCGAGCACCCAGATCGGCGTCGGTATGCCCAGAAGTTTCGACAGCGCCAACTGATAGAAATCCGGGCTGTTGATGCCGACGGCGCGGCCATCGGACGCGATCAGCGCCAGGCCGCGCACGATCTGCATGGTGGCCAGCGTCGTGATCAGCGCGTTGATGCGGAATTTGGCGATGACGACGCCGTTGATGAAGCCGACGAAACCGCCGCAGGCGATCGCCGCCAGCAGGCCGAGCAGGATCGAGCCGGTGTAGTTCGACGCCATCACCGCGACCATGCCGGCGAAGGCGACGATGGAGCCAACCGACAGGTCGAAGTCGCGCGCGGCAAGGCAGAACATCATGGTGCAGGCGACGATGCCTACGGTGACCACCGATTGCAGCAGGCCCAGCATGTTGCGGTCGGTGAGAAAGTTCGGCACCAGAGCCGACACGACAGCGAAGGCAACGATGAAGATGACGACAAGCCCCTGCTCGCCGAGCAGGATCTTCTTCAATTGGTCGGTCATGCCAAGAATCCTCAGGATGCGATAGCGTCGGGGGTTTTCGTGTCGGGGAGAGCAGCGGCCAGGATTGCCCTTTCGGCGAACTGGTCGCGGGAAAATTCGGCGCTGACGCGCCCGCCGCACATAACCAGGATGCGGTCGCAGATGCCCATCACCTCCGGCAGTTCGGACGAGACGACGACGATCGCCATGCCGTCCCCGGCAAGCTGGTAGAGCAGTTCGTAGATTTCCGATTTCGCGCCGACATCGATGCCGCGCGTCGGCTCGTCGACGATGAGGACGCGCACGCCCTGCTCCGACAGCCAGCGGCCAAGGATGACCTTCTGCTGGTTGCCGCCGGAGAGGTTGATGATGTCCTGTTCGCGACGGGGTGCGCACCTTCAGCTTCTTGATGAAGGTCTCGGCGGTCGCGATCTCGCTAGCGCGGTTGAGCACGCCAAAGCGCGTGTGATGGCGCCGCGACGAGATGTTGATGTTCTCTTCGATCGAGCGGCCCTGGATGATGCCGTCATGCTTGCGGTCTTCCGAGCACAGCACGATGCCCGCCCGGATCGCGTCATGCGGATCGGTGGCGCGAACCACCTTGCCATCTACGGTGATGGTGCCGCCCGCACGCGGGTCGGCGCTGAAGACCAGCCGCATCAGTTCCGAGCGCCCGGCGCCGATCAGGCCGAAGAAGCCGACGATTTCGCCGGCCCTCGCCTCGAAGCTGGCCGGCGTCTTCAGCTTTGCCCCGCAGAGGCCTTCGACCTTCAGGCGGACATCGCCGGCCTTGCGCGGGCGAAAACCCCATATGTCGGAGATTTCGCGGCCGACCATTTCGGCGACGACCTGGTCGCGGGTGACACCTTTCAGCGATGTGTGGTGCGCCGCGAGCTTGCCGTCGCGCAGTACGGTCAGGCTGTCGCAGAGGCGAAACACCTCGTCGAGCCTATGCGAGACGTAGATGATGACCTTGCCCTCGCCGCGCAGGCGGTCGATTAGGGCAAACAGGATTTCGCTTTCGCGCGAAGAGAGCGACGAGGTCGGCTCGTCCAGCGCGATGACGCGTGCGTCGAGCATGATCGCCTTGGCGATCTCGACCATCTGGCGCTCGCCGATGGACAGCGTCTTGACCTTGCGGCTGATATCGATGTCGATGCCCGCCGATTTCAGCTTCGCGCCAACGTCTTCCAGCATTGTCCGGCGCGCGATGATGCCGGCGCTGGCGGGAAAGCGGCCAAGGCTGAGATTTTCGGCGACGGTCAGCTCCGGAACCAGCTGCAGTTCCTGGTGGATGACGATGACGCCATTGTCGAAGGCATCCCTTGTCGATGAATAGGCCTGGACCTTGCCGTCGATGCGGATTTCGCCCTCATCGGCATGCTGGTCGCCGGAAAGGATCTTGATCAGGGTAGACTTGCCCGCCCCGTTCTCGCCCATCAGGCCGTGCACGGCGCCCTTGTCGACGCCGAACGAGACGTCCGACAGCGCCCTGACGCCCGGATAGGTCTTGGTGATGTGCGAGAATTCGAGAAAGGACACGGGCCGATCCTTCTTGCCACAGAGAAATGGGTGGCGGAATGAATCGCCACCCGTTTGTGCCTTGGGAGGATTTACTCGATGCCGAGGTCCTTGCGAACCTGCACGTAGGTGTCGCGCTTGGCAACGGCACCCGATGTCAGGATCAGCTTTTCCGGTTCCTTGTTGTTGGCGACCCAGTCATACATGTTGAGTGCCGTCTCGTAGCCGTGGCGCTTCGGTGAGATGATGACCGAGCCGACGAACCCGGTGGCTACCGGCTTCTTGAATTCGTTGATGGCCGAGTCCGCACCGCCGATGCCGACGGCGATCACGTTTTCTGCCGGGATGCCTACGCTTTCCGAAGCGCGCACCGCACCAAGGGCAGCTTCGTCGTTCAGGCCGAACGCAACCCACTTCTTGATGTCGGCATGGCTGTTGAGCACGGTGGTCGCGGCATTGAGCGCGGCTTCCGTGTCGGTCTTGGCCTGCGGCGCGTCGAAGATCTGCTCAGCCTTGAAGCCGTTTGCCTTCAGCACCGAGATGGCGCCTTCCACACGGTCCACGGCGGTCGGCAGCTGGTCGTAGGAGACGCGGATCGCGCCAACCTCTTCCGGCTTCCAGCCACGCGCCTTCATCTCGTCGATGATCGTCTTGCCAACGGCCTCGCCGATCTTGGTTGCGGAAATGCCCATATGCGGCACGTCTTCCAGCGGCTTGCCGTCTGCGCCGACCAGCCGGTCGTCAACGGTCATCAGCTTGAGATTGTTGGCGGCGGCCTTGGCGACGATGCCGGGGCCGAGCTTCACATCCGGCGTGCAGACGATGAAGCCCTGCGCGCCCTGGGCGCCGAGATTATCGATCGCCGACATCAGCTTCTCGCCATCCTCGGCGCCGATCTTGACGAGGGTAAAGCCCTTTTCCTTGGCGGCCTGGTCGGCGAACTTCCATTCGTCCTGGAACCACGGCTCCTCGGGCTGCTTGACGATAAAGCCGATCTTGGTGTCCTGAGCATATGCAGCGAACGTCGTGGCGGACAGCACGGCAAGCGCGCCCGCGACAAGCGCGGTCTTCAAAAATCGCATGGTTACCTCCCAGTGAACAAGCCGGACGCTAAGTCTCTATTCGTTTTCATCATACGCGTCAATTGATCTGGTATGATAAATGAGGTACATGCTCCGACCAACGATCGCTGGCGCAACGCATTCGCATCCGCTAATGCCGGGCCGGCTGTGCGAAACCCAAGGGTTCGCCGCCTTGGAGGGGCTGAGGTGACCGAGATTTTGAAGAAGCCACAGGGCGACACGACCACCCGCCGCCCACGCGTCATGCCCGATGTGACGAAGGCGATGGCCTCGGACATCTTTTCCGGACGCTACCCGGCTGGGTCTTCCCTGCCGACCGAAAACGAGCTCGGCGTGGAGTACGGCGTCAGCCGCACCGTCATCCGCGAAGCCTTGAAGGTGCTGGCGGCCAAGGGGCTGGTGTTGTCGCGGCCGCGCGTCGGCACCATCGTCTGCAACGAGGACGACTGGAACATCATCGATCCGCAGGTGCTGGCCTGGCACGCGCCGCATGCATTGGACGACAAGCTGTTCGACGCCATCCTCGAAACCCGCCGGGCGATCGAACCGCTGGTCGCGGATCTCGCAGCCACGCGCGCGACGTTGCAGGAGATCGCCGACCTCGAAGCGGCGTGGCGGGGCATGGCTGATGCCGGCGAGGATCTCGTCGCCTTCTCGCGCTCCGACATCGCGTTCCACCAGATCCTCTATGCCGCGAGCCACAACCCGATCTTTCGCCAGATCGGCAATCTGATCGACACCGGGCTCAAATTCTCGCTGGAAGCGACGGCGACCATTTCGCTCGACCGGCGCATGGAAGCCGTGACGGCGCATCGTGAGGTGGTCGAGGCATTGCGCATGCGCGATGCCGAGGGCGCGCGCGCGGCGGCAAACCGGATCCTCGACCTTGCGGCGCGCGACCTCGTGAGCGCCAAGAAACTCAAGAACAACTGAGACCCCGCATGAAGATCATCTCGCTCACCACCTACCTCGTTCCGCCGCGCTGGCTGTTCCTGAAGATCGAGACCGATGCCGGCGTCACCGGCTGGGGCGAGCCGGTGGTCGAAGGCCGCGCGCTGACCGTCGAGGCGGCGGTCAAGGAGCTTGGTGATTATCTCATCGGCAAGGACCCGCGCCTGATCGAGGACCACTGGACGGTGATGCATCGCGGCGGCTTCTACCGTGGCGGGCCAATCATGATGAGCGCCATCGCCGGCATCGACCAGGCGCTGTGGGACATCAAGGGCAAGGCGCTCGGCGTGCCCGTGCATGAGCTGCTCGGCGGCAAATTGCGCGACACGATCAAGGTCTATTCCTGGATCGGCGGCGACCGGCCGGCGGAGGTCGCGGCGGGCGCGAAGGAAGTGGTCTCGCGCGGCTTCCTGGCGCTCAAGATGAATGGCACCGAGGAACTGCAGATCGTCGACAGCCATGACAAGATCGACGCGGCGATCGAGAGGGTCGCCATGGTGCGCGAAGCCGTCGGCCCCAATATCGGCATCGCCGTCGATTTCCACGGCCGCGTGCACCGGCCGATGGCGCGCATCCTGGTCAAGGAGCTCGAACCCTACCGGCTGATGTTCATCGAGGAGCCGGTGCTCAGCGAAAACCGCGAGGCGCTGAAGGAGATCGCCGCCCTTGGCTCGACGCCGATCGCGCTTGGCGAACGGCTCTACAGCCGCTGGGATTTCAAGTCGGTGTTCGAGGAAGGCGTGGTCGACATTATCCAGCCCGACCTGTCGCATGCCGGCGGCATCACCGAATGCCGCAAGATCGCGGCGATGGCGGAGGCCTATGATGTCGCGGTGGCGCCGCACTGCCCGCTCGGGCCGATCGCACTTGCCGCATGCCTGCAGCTCGATGCGGTCAGCTACAACTGCTTCATCCAGGAGCAGAGCCTCGGCATCCACTACAACGGCGCCAACGACCTGCTCGACTACGCCGCCAACAAGGATGTCTTCCGCTACGAGGATGGCTATGTCTCCATTCCCGACGGTCCGGGCCTGGGTGTCGAGATCGATGAAGAGTATGTGAAGGAGCGCGCCAAGGAAGGCCACCGCTGGCGCAACCCGGTCTGGCGCCACAAGGACGGCTCCTTCGCCGAATGGTGACGTGCTTCAGCCCGGCAGGCTTTGTAGCGGCGTTTTTTCGACCTGATTAACTGGCGCGAGATCGCCGCCATCCCTTGCGTATTTTGCCCGAAGAGCATCGGCGTAGAGCCGGGCGAACCCGGTGTGGCGTCGCCTGAGGTAATCCGACTGATCGAGCCGCCACAGTCGCTCTATATCCGCTGAGATCGCCGGGTTGCTCCAGGTCGAGTAGCCGGCCGCCGTATAGATGGTGACCTCGCCCGCGAACAGCCGCTCATCGGTGACCAGGAAATCGACGCGGACATAGTCGAGATCGCCGGCGATGTGTGGCCCGATCTCCGCTGCTTGCCTGATGAATTCCACCAGACGCGGTGTGACCGGCAGCGCCTGGTCCTCACGCGGATAATCGATATCGCGCCCAGGCAAAGGATTGCCGTTGGGATCGAACAGACGCGACATCAGCGCTTTCTTGTCCTCGGCCCGGACATGGCAGACAACCCCGCTGCATACCTGGACCTTGATTTCGGTTGCGATCCTGCCGCCACTCAAGGGTAGCGTCTCCTCGACAAACGCCTCCGGCACGATTGACCAATAGGCCCATTCGCCAAAGCGACGCCCATGCTGCTTGCCCAACCAGCGCTTCATCTTGCGCAGGACCGTGGCGCGATCCGGCTCGCCGCCGGAAACGAAGACATTCATGTCGCAGCCATGGTTGGCCTTGACGATCACGTCGCCGGCCAGCAGCGAGGGCGGGATGTCGTCGGGGTCGCGGCCGCGCCACAAGGTCCTGGGCACCGGCAGGTCGGGGCAGACGCGACGGATGTAATCCTTGGCGGCGAGCTTGTCCGACAAGGTGACGAAGAGCGGATTGTGGTCGATCACCTTTCGCCACAGCATGCGCTCGTTGTAGCGCTCCGGCGCCGCGGGATTGGGCATGTAGCCAAGCCGCCTGAAAAACCGGAAGACGAGAACCGGATGCCGCATCGTGATCAGCAGCCGCGCTACCGCCAGAACGAAGCGGTGCCACAACGAAAGCTTGGCATTCGTCCGCATCTCAGATGTTCGCGCGCCGACGAGAAATCCGCCTCGGCCGATCCGATCGCTTCACCACATTGTACACCCCTGCCCTCCGCCAGCTAAACACCAACGCCACGCGCCAGCAAGATCACACCAACTTGCAATTTCGCCGCGGACCGGCAACATCGCCGTGGAATGGCTTTCGGCGGGGTTTCGGGGGCATTGCTCCGGCCCGAACGTTCATGGCCGGCTTGACGGCAACTGGCGGCAGTGCCGCGACACAACAGCGACTTCGTTCCAGTGGGGGGATATGAACGAGCAGCCTTCAACGCTTGGCCGGCCGCAAGGCGACGGGGATGGCCATTCGAATGCCGGGCCGCTCCCGGCCATGGGCGCGCCGGCGCCGGACCCATCCGGTCAAGCGCCCGCGCCGATCGTCCAATTCCGCAACACAGGGACAGTTTGAAGGAAGGCCCCACGACGGTGCGGGACTTCTTCAACCTCGACAAATGGCCCGGCAAGCGCGCCATGCGCCGGGGGCCGAAGATCAACCTGGAATTTGCCCTGATGGCCGACGGCGTGGCGCCCGCCGATGTCTACAAAGTGCTGTCGACGCCGGAAGGCATCAACCGCGCCTTCGCCAAGCTCGACACGATCAAGGCTGACATCCAATGGTGGAAGGCCGGGGCACAGCCGACACAGTGGCTGGCGTCAGGCGACGTCGCCATGGCGCTCGCCTACAACGGCCGGGTTTCCGCCGCGCTCGACGAGGGCAAGCATTTCGGCATTGTCTGGCAAAATACCCAGTACGATGTCGACGCCTGGGCAATTCCCGCCAAGTCGCCCTACATCGATCTCGCCCACGAATTCATCAAATACGCATCCTATCCCAAGCGGCAGGCCGACTTCACCAACATCTTCGCCTATGGCACGACGATCAACGGCGCTGAAAAATTCATCAAGCCCGAGCGCATCGCCCTGCTGCCGGCCGGCGACAATCTCAAGATCGGCCTGCATATCGGCAGCGAGGAAGCCCGTGCGTTCTGGCTCGACCACCTGGAGGAGTTGAACGAGCGCTTCAACACCTGGTCTGGAACCTCGGAATAGGCGGATTTGCACTTGGGCGTCCATGTAGGTCACCGTCCCGTCCCGTTTTCGTGAAGGAACGCGTCGCGTGAGAAAGCCGTTCCCGTTCGTGCTGTCTCGCATGAACAGGAGGCATCCTTATGAGCAGGCAACGAGTACTGACCGGCGCCATTGTCTTGGCGTTGGCCGCGAGCGCGGTGTCATTGACCACCAACGCTGACGCCGCGGTCGTCAAGCATCACCTCGTCCACCACGTCGCGGCCCGTCACAATATTGAGCATCGCCACGTCGTTCGCCGCTACGTGCGTACTGGCGCTCCGATCGGCGGTTTGAACGACGACGATTGGGTCGCCGACAATGGCTGGATCGGTGGCTACTACGACGGCTACGGCGATTACAGCCGCTATGGCGACGACTATTGCGGCACCATCGAGTGGACGCTTGAACAGTGCGGCCCACACGGTCCCTGATTCCTCATTCGGCCCACGACAGCAGGACAGTCATGCCCCGGATATTCCGGCGCGGCTGTTCTGTATTTCTTTTTGAGAGTGATCAACTCCCATCCCGATTTCGTGAAGGAACGCGTCGGCTGAGAGGCTGTTTTCTTCTCATGCATATTATCGCATAAGAAAATAGGAGTTAGTCAGATGAAACGGCAAATAGTATTCGCAAGCTCCATCCTGCTGGCATTGGCAGCAGGCACGGTATCATTTACATCGACCGCCGACGCGGCTGTTATCAGGCATCACGGTGGCGGCCATTCGATGAGTCGTTCCGGTGGTGGCCGTGCCATGGCCCGTTCCAGTGGTGGGCATCGATACGCCGTGCACCGTGGCAATGGCCGCTGGGCTCGCGGAGGCGGCGGCTATTACGGCGGCGGCTATTACGGCGGCTACTACGACTATTGCGGCCCCGTTCAATTGGCGCTCGGCCTCTGCCGGCCCTACTACGCCCCGTATGGCCCGTTCGGCATCCTCTGACCTCTATCCCGCCAGGCCGCCCGCGACTGGGCGGCCTCGCCCGATGAGTTTGTCCACGGATGCAACGCGGCGCCTCCTTTTGGGAGAAGTCGGTAAGTCGGCTCCGGCAGCAGCCCGTCGGTCCGCTAGAGTAATTCGAGGAAAAGTGTGAAACGGTTTTCCGTCAGGAATTGCGTAAAAACAAGGAGATAGAGCGGTTCGCCGTTTCCGTGAAACGGTGAATGGCTCTAAGCCCAGTCCCGTCGAATTAATGGGAACGCAGGCTGCATGATCCCTCATCCAGGCAGTTGCGCGGCGACGTGGATTCCTCAGCGGGTCGCATCGACCGGCGTGGCGAGTTCGTCGCCGAGCCCATCATCGTTCAGCGCCTAGCTACGCGAATAGCCAAGCAGATCGTCCCGTTTTCGTGAAGGAACGTGTCGAGTGGGAGGCCGTTCTGCTCTCGTGCAAAGTCTCGCATGAAAAATTGGAGTTATCCTCATGAAAAGACAAATAGTATTCGCCAGCTCTATCGTGCTGGCTCTAGCAAGCGCGACCTCATTTACCACCATCGCCGATGCCGCGACCGTCAGGCACCATGGTGGTGGCCATGGAGGCCACCACGCCGCGGCCCATCACTCTAGCGGGCATGGCCACGCGCGTCGGGGCGGCGGAGGTGGTGGCTGGGGCGGTGGCTACTATGGCGGCTACTACGGCAACGTTTGCGGACCCATTCAGTTGACGCTCGGCCTGTGTGGTCCCTACGGCCTCTGACCGTCACCCGACCACGGGTGTCCTCCATCAAGCGGGACAGGTCATGGCCGGTTCAATCCGCCCGTGTTGAAAATTCAAGTGACGACGAATGTCACAAACATCAGGTGCAATTATGAGAAAACGCCTAATCGCCCCCTTAGTGATCGCCTGTCTCGCCGGTTCGTTCATGGCGCAAAACACACTCGCTGCTCCCTCCTACGACAAGTCCGTACCCAGCGCCGCGGAAATCCAGAAAATCCAGCACAGGCAGTCCGTTTTGCTCGACGCCCATCTCGCCAGCATGAAGGCAGGGCTCAAGCTCAACGATGACCAGGCCAAGAACTGGCCGGCTTTTGAATCCGCGATCCGCGACGCGGCGAAGGCCCGCGCGGACCGATGGCTTCAGGCAAGGGAACGCATGGGTAACGCCGCGCCTCCCTCGACGCTCGATCGAATATCGATGATGGCCGATCATCTTGAGAAGAACGCGGCGGAGCTGCGGAAGGTCGCGGACGCTGGTAAGCCGCTCTATGACAGTCTCAGCGACGCGCAGAAGCACGATTTCGGCCCGTTGATGCACACCTTCAAGCCCAAGCAAAAGCTCTGACAGGTCGGCCGCATGGTCCGGCAGCACTTGGGGCGCCGGCCCATGAGGCTGGCCCAGCCACAGCGGTTACGGCCTGGGGCGTCCATGGCTTCGCCGCGAAGTCGAAACGGCAATGGTCATGCCCCTTCGCAGGCGCACTGGGTCCCCTCCGCTTCGACGCCGCTCGGTATCGCAACGGAATTGCCGAGCAGGAATGAGAACGCGCCGGTGACGAAACCCTCGAACCGCGTGCGCTACGCGCTGCCTGCGCACCTCGTCTCCCGAACCGGAAGGACCACCGGCCGCAATCCGGGGTGACCGAAGCGGGTCATCCGACCCATGGCCGCAATCAGCTAGCGCTCGCCGCGGCAACCTTCGGGCGCACGCCGCGTCCGAACTCGACGTCCCAGCCGCGCTCCGCCGGGGGGGCCTCGCCGCTCAGCCCGAGTTTGGGGAACAGCAGTTCGGCGACGTTGAACGCCTCTTCCAGATGCGGATAGCCCGACGCGATGATGGTCTCGATGCCTATTTCCTGATACTCGCGAATGCGCGCGGCGACATTGTCGGGATTGCCGACCAGCGCCGTTCCCGCGCCGCCACGCACCAGCCCTGGCCCTGCCCACAGGTTCGGACCGACGACCAGTCGGTCGCGCCGGCCCTGGTGAAGCGCCGACATGCGCTTCTGCCCGACGGATTCCGAGATGTTGACAAACCCGTTCTGGGCTTCGGCGATCACATCGTCGGTGACGTGGCTGATCAACCGGTCGGCGGCGGCCCAGGCCTCGTCCTCCGTTTCGCGCACGATCAGGTGAATGCGAAGGCCGAAGCGGATCGTCCGGCCCTGCGCGGCCGCGGCCTTTCGGACGCGATCGATCTTCTCGGCAAGCTGGTCCACCGGTTCGCCCCAGCTCAGATAGGCGTCGACATGCTTGGCGGCGATCGCGATGCCGGCATCGGAAGAGCCGCCGAACCAGAGCGGCGGATGCGGATGCTGCACCGGCGGGAAGGAAATGTCGGTACCATGGGCGGAAAGATACTTGCCCTCGAAATCCGCCGGCTCGCCCGAAAGTATCCGCCGCCAGATGGTCAGGAACTCGTCGGTCTGCGCATAGCGTTCGTCATGGCTGAGCTTGTTGCCGTCGCCGGCAAGGTCGGCCGGATCGGCACCGGTGACGACATTGAGCAGGACACGGCCACCGGAAATGCGGTCGAGCGTGGCCGCATGACGCGCGAACAGCGCCGGCGTTCCACTGCCCGGCCGAAGCGCCACGAGGAACTTCAGCCGTTCGGTGAGCGGGATCAGCCCTGCCGCCACGATCCAGGCGTCCTCGCACCGCGTTCCGGTGGGCAGGAGCACGCCCTTGAAGCCGAGCCGGTCGGCGGCCTGGGCGATCTCCTTGAGATATCCGAAGGTTGCCGGGCGGTGCCGCTCATCCGTGCCGAGATACGGTCCATCGCCATGAGTCGGCAGATACCAGTAGAGATCGAGCGGGTTGCTGGACATCGGGTTGTTCCTTCAGCGATTGCGAAGTGTGTCGGGCAAGCGTCAGATCTTGCCCTTCCAGGGGATGAGCCGATGCTCCAGCCAGCGCATGCCGCTGGTGAAGGCGAAGGCAAGAATGGCGATGACGATCAGGCCGACGAAGACGACGTCGGTGGCGAGGAAATTGGCCGCTGACATGATCATGTAGCCAAGGCCCGACTGGGCCGCGATCAACTCGGCCGCGACCAGCGTCGACAATCCCGCGCCGATGGCGATCTTCAGGCCGGTCATGATTTCCGGCAGTGCGGACGGCAGGATGATGCTCGTGAACAGTTGCAGGCGGCTGGCGCCAAGCGACAGCGCGGCATTGATGCGTTCAACCGGCACGGAGCGGACGCCGGCCTGAGCGGCAAAGCAGATCGGGGCAAAGGTCGACAGCGACAGGAGCACGACCTTGGAGGTCTCGCCGATACCCAGCCAGATGATCAGCAGCGGCAGGTAAGCCAAGGGCGGCAGGCTAGAGATCGATCGGAACGGTGAAGATGCCCTTGACCCAGCGATTGAGCCCCATCAGCAAGCCGAGCGGAATGCCCAGGAAAATACCGACGCCGAGCGCCGCGGCGATGCGGCCGAGGCTGGCCAGCGTGTGCTCGAGCAGCGTGCCATTGGCATAGCCGTCGACCCAGACGGCGCTGAACTGGGTCAGCACCTCGGCCGGCGACGGCAGGAACAGCGGCGACGCCCATTCGAAATGCGCGGCGAGGAACCACAACGCAATCAGCGCGGCCAGCGTGACCAGGCTGATGCCGAGCGTGCTTGTCGACGCGGACCGGCGCGGCTTGGGAGACGGCGAGCGCTTGGCTGTCGAAGACGAAAAAGAGGTTCCCGAATTGGCGGCGAGCGTCATTGCAAGGTTCCTGTGCGGGTGCCTTCCGGCTGGTGGATGAGCGAGCGGATTTCCTGGCGCAGTTCGATGAAACGCGGGTGCGACTGGATCGGTCCGATGTCGCCGCTGTCAGCGAACTCGCGCACGAAGTCGGCGTCGAACCGGGCAACGATACGGCCTGGCCGGGGCGACATCACAACGATGGTCGTGCCGAGCGTGAGGGCTTCCTCGATGGAATGGGTGATGAACAGTATCTGCTTGCCGGTCTTGGCCCAGACCGACGCCAGCAGCTGCTGCATCGTCTCGCGCGTCAAGCTGTCGAGGGCGCCGAACGGCTCGTCCATCAAGAGGATCTTTGGATCGGTGGCCAGCGCCCGCGCGATGCCGACGCGCTGGCGCATGCCGCCGGACAGTTCGTAGGGCGGCTTTTCGGCGAAATCGGCGAGTCCGACCAGTTCCAGCAGGCGCCTTGACCGCTCATGGCGTTCGCCGCGGGGCACGCCTCCGTATTTCAGGCCGAGCGCAACATTGTCCAGCACGTTGGCCCAGGGCAGCAAGGTGTCCTTCTGGAACACGACGCCACGATCGCCGCCGGGCGCGACGATCTCCTTTCCATCCAGCGTGATCGAGCCTTCGCTAAGCGCCAGGAAGCCGGCGATCGCGTTGAGCAATGTCGACTTGCCGCATCCGGAAGCACCGACCGCGACGACGATGGAATCGGGAGCGATGTCCAGCGAGACGTGATCGAGCGCGTGCACCTCCTGGCCGTCCGAGGCTGGAAAGGTGACGCTGGCATCGCGGATTCGAAGCATGGTGGCCTCCAGGCTGGCTGGATTTCCCCAGCCAGCCGAGTTTCTTTCAGGGATTTCAGTTCGAGGCCTTGGCGGCATCCGCATATTGCGGATCGGCGGCTGAGGCGTAGCTGTCCTTGATGGTGGTGATCTTCTTCTGATCCTTCAGGAAGCCCGCGGTGTCCTTGAGGATTTTCGCAACGGCGCTCTTGTCGCCACCGCCCAGCCATTTGTCGGACGCCTGTTCGTCAAGCGGCGGAACCACCGTCGTCTTCAACTGCTCCGAATTCTCGGCCGCCGTGCCGCCCTGCAATTTCGCGATCGCCTTGGCGTTCTCGGACTCCGGCCCCCAGGTGGCGGGGTTGCTCAGGTAGGACGTGGTGTAGCCGTCGATCAGCCGGACGTACTGGCCGAGGAAGTCGGGATTGGCCTTGGCGAACTTGCCGGTCACGACCAGCGCGCTGAAGGTCGGCGCGCCGCGATCGGCGACCTGGCCGGCGGTGAGCAGGACCTTGCCGTTCTTCTTCAGTTCAGAAAGCGCCGGATCCCAGACGAAGGCGCCATCGATGTCGCCGCGCTTCCAGGCCGCGACGATCTCGGGCTGCGGAATGGCGATGACCTGGGTTTCCTTCTCGGAAATGCCTTCCTGCTTGAGCACGGCGAGAAGCTGGTAATGATCGGTCGAGACGGGTGCGGCGGCGAGCTTCTTGCCGCGCAAATCGGCCGGCGACTTGATATCGGGCCGCACCACCAGCGCCTCGCCGTCACGCGAGACCGAGGAGATGTAGAACGCCTTCACGTCGATGCCCTTGCTGACGGCGGCGGCGAACGGGCTCGATCCGACATCGCCGATCTGGACGTCGCCGGAGGCGATTGCGGCGAAAATGTCGGCGCCGGAATTGAAGCGGCGGAATTCGATGTTCCAGCCGGTCTTCTTGGCAAGATCACCATTGGCGATGCCCAGATTATAAGGGTTGGCGCCGGTCTGGTAGGCGATGACGACTTTCTTGTCGTCGGCATGCGCGACGGCGGATGTGGCGGCGAGCGTAAGCCCGACAAGGGCTGCGGAAATCAGTTTTCGCATGGGATCCTAATCCTTCTGAACAGAGGGCACAGCCTCGATTGCCAGCCCAGATCGAGGGGCCGAGGATTAAAGTCCACTAATGTTATAGACTTAGACAGAAATGAAATTCCGAAAACGGGCGCATGATTGAAAAAGAAACCGGGCCGGGCGTCACCCTGCGACATGCACGCGCAAAATGCGCGGTGCCCACGGCCTTGAGGGCTGCCGGACGAAGCGGACATTAGCCGGCACGCGGACCGTGCCGGATGCAGTTCCACCCGACGCCGGCGGTCACACCGCACGAGCGAGACTTGACGGTCGCCTTCCACCCCTCCCGGGATATTCGGATTGAGGCTTCCCGGCTCATTGTTGGGAAGGATTTCATCTCCCTCGATTTTTCGAATATTTCTGCGTCGACGGCATACCCACAGTTCAACCTGCCTGCTTTGTTTCGACAACTGGAGATATGCATACGGATGCTTTCCGATGGATCACGAATTGTTCGCTAGAGGTCGACGACGCGCTGATTGACCTGAGGATCTCTGCGATTTTCCCAGCCAACTCGCGGGCGAAATCGACGATGAAATATTGCGGCCCAAGGGCACGGCCGGCACGCGGATCATGCCGGAGATACTGTTTTCTCCAGCTTTTTCAATAATATGGCAGCCACCCCCCACTTCAAGAGGTTCGCATCCGTTACATTTTTAAGAAAAATGTGTGTATTAACTAAATATTAACATACCGCTTAACTTTCTGGGATTTTTACTTAAGGTACTTGAAAATAAGGCAATTCTTCAATGCGCGCACCTTTAGAAGATTCACCAGAAGATGAGGCCGCGATCGGCGGATCGAGTCCACCGGGGCAAAGCGTGAAGTCTGCAGCTCATGACACCTTCGTCTATCCGCGTTCACATCGTCAGGCTCCGGCGGGGCGCGGAAGCATGACGGGTGCCCAGCAAGACGTTGCCCCCTTCGAGGAAAGCCTTCCCGCCTTGCCGACCGTGATGCTTGGCGGGCTGCCGATCACCGTGATCGACCGGCGGAGCGCTGCCCTCCTGATGATGGCGGCGGCACGGGGGCACCTCGCCGGCAGCCGTCCCTACTATTTCACCTCCGCCAATGGCGATGTCATTGCCCAGGCGCGCGCCGATGTGGAAATCTCCGCGCTTTTCCGTACCGCCGACCAGATCTTCGCCGACGGCCAGCCACTCGTTTTTGCTTCGCGCCTGTTGTGCAACGTGCATCTCCCGGAGCGGGTGGCCACGACTGACCTCTTCCACGATGTGGCCAATCTCGCCGAAGACGAAGGCACAACCTTCTACCTGTTTGGATCGACGGAAGCCGAAAACAGCAAGGCTGTCGCGGCAATCAGGGCCAAATACCCTCGCCTGCGCATTGCCGGTCATTGCCACGGCTATCTTTCCGGCGAAGCGCTTGAAAGGAAGCTCGACGAAATCAACGCACTCGCGCCGGGCATATTGTGGTTGGGCCTCGGCGTTCCCAGGGAGCAGATATTTGTTCGTGACTTCGCCTCGCGGCTTTCGAATGTCGGGGTGATCAAGACGTCGGGCGGGCTTTTCGACCATCTTGCCGGCAAGGTTCGGCGCGCGCCGCTCTGGCTGCAGAAGGCCGGTTTCGAGTGGCTATGGCGCATGGCGATGGAGCCGCGCAGGCTTTTCTGGCGCTATTTCACCACCAGCCCCAAGGCGATCTACGCCATATTGAGGTATTCCAGATGACCCCCCGTTCGCTGCCCGCGGGTACAGACACCGAGATCGCCATCGTCGGCGGAGGGCTTTCCGGCACCATCGCGGCGACCGTGCTCGGACGCGCCGGCTATCGCGTCACGCTGATCGACCGCTACCCGGTCTTCCCACGCGAATTCCGCGTCGAGAAGATCGCCGGCGACCAGATCGAAAAGCTGCGCCGGCTCGGCCTTCTGGACAGGCTTTCCGCATCCGCCGTCGCCTTCGATGAAATCGTCAACATCCGCAGGGGGCGCGTCCTCGACCGCTCGCACGCCCAGCACTACGGAATCTTCTACGATGACCTCGTCAACGCAATGCGGGCCGAACTGCCCGAAACCGTGCGCTTCATCGCGGGCCGGGTAAACGGGCTGGAGGCGGGTGCCGACCGCCAGCGAGTGTCGATCCTCGGACAGGACGCCGTGACGGCACGACTGCTGGTGCTCGCCACCGGGATGGGCGATATCCTGAAGCGCGATCTCGGCATCGAGCGCAGGTTCGTTCACCAGCGGCAGTCAATGACCTTTGGCTTCAATCTACGCCCCGTGGGAGCAAGCGCCTTCAGGCACCCTGCCCTCACCTACTACGGCGAACGGATCACTGACGGTATCGACTATTTGAGCCTGTTCCCCGCCGCCGACGTCACGCGCGCCAATCTTTTCGTGTTCCGTGAACATGGCGATCCATGGGTGAAGGCCCTGCGTGATCAGCCCAGGGAAACGCTGATCAAGACGCTTCCGGGGCTCATCAAGGCATTCGGTGATTTCGAAATCATCGACAAGATCGAAAGCTGGCTCACCGATATCACGGTTGCGGAGAATTGCGTCCGCGACGGCGCCGTCCTCATTGGCGATGCCTACCAGACATCGTGCCCGGCCGCCGGGACGGGCGTCAGCCGGTTGCTCACCGACGTCGAGCGCCTGGCAATCCACGTGCCGCAATGGCTGGCCTCGCCCGGCATGGCCGCCGCGAAGATCGCGACCTTCTACGGAGACCCGGTAAAGCAGGCGATGGATGCACACGGGCTGCATCTGGCGCAATTTCGCCGCAGCCTGACCATCGACAACGACCTGCGCTGGCGCGCGCGCCGGCAACTTCACTTCAGCCGACGCCGCATAATATACGGGATGGACACCATAAGCCCCGGCTTGGTCGCCAGGCTGCGTGGCCTGAGGAGACCGGCCGCCGAACCCGCGACCTGATCGCGCAACGACGCCGTTCAACCAGTCTTGTCGATTTCAGGACCCGGCCGCCTCATCGGTGGGCACGGGCGACGCCGCCATGCGGCCGGGCTTGGCCTTCTTTCCATGCGACCCGAGCACGCGCCGCGCCAAGGCCTTGGCCGCCGGCAATTTCTCCACGGTCATGTGCGCGGCGTAGCCGAGCGGGCTGCCGGCGCGAAAAATCTGCCACATGGGCGAAGGCCGGCCGCCAAAGATGCGCTTGTAGGGTTCGTCACCAATGGTGAAGTCAAGCGAATGATCGCCGCGCTCGATGCAGTCGCGGGCGATCTGCTCGAACATCAGGCTGCCGATCGACTGCTTCCTGTAGCCGGCCTCGTCGAAGCCACCGAGAATGACGAGAAGCGCACCCCGATGTTCGAGGCCGAGCGCGCCTGCGATTGGCCGGTCGTCCATCCAGAACGTGTAGGTGCGGGCGAAACCACCGCATCCTTCGTTGGCCACGGCCAGATAGAAGTCGAAATAGGAAGACGACTGCAACAGGTCGGCGGGCCCGTCGCTGCCGTCGAAGCGCTTGCCACGATAGACCTTGAGCGCGTCGAAGGTCGTGCGGATGTCGGCGGCGCTGGCCGCGCACTCAAACCGCGCGCTTCCCATCCGGCCGAGCTGCCGGGTCTTCTTGTCCAGTTCCTTGCGGTAGGACTGGTCGAGCTGGTGCTCCCGCCAGGCGGCGAATGTCGGCTCCAGCGTGCCGGAATATGCGCTCATGCCCATGCCCTGCCGCTTGTCGATGCCGAACAGGCGCTCGATCGGCAGTGAATCGTCGGCCAGCTTGCCTATGCGCAGCAGGTCATAGGGTTTCAGATGCCCGCGGATGGCGGCGATCGCGCCTCTGTCCGCCAGGATATCGGACAAGGTCACCGCATCGGCGACCGGCGACACATAGTCGGAAACGCGCATGTCGGCGAATTCCACGACCTTCAGCAGCGTGTACCGGCGCCTGACCAGCGGCAGGACCATCGCAAGTTTCCCCCCCGGGCCGTTGCGCACGACGATGATCAGCGGCGTGGCGCCGCCTTGCCGTACGAGCCTTTCGTACAGCTGCGTCAGCCATATGGGGTGCTGGAATGCGGTCGCCGCCGAATTGGCGAAGAGCTCAACATATTCCTTCGATCGGAAATCGAACGAATCTTCGACAGTGACTTCAAACATGTGATCCGAACCGGCCGGATTGGGGGCCTGATCTATCGACGATGTCTTGCGGTCCGCGTCAAGATGAATCGCAAGGATTGTTGTAATCTTGGTGTATGCAAGACGTCGGCCGTGGGTAGCAGTCCTGTTGTGAGTTGAGCCGGCTGGCGCCGGTTCGGGATGGCGCTGGCAAAAGTTTCCCCCAGAAATGCTCGGATGGACTTCGAGTGTAACCCCAAGGTAAGTTTTTTCAGCCAAGTCATTTCTTTTCAAGGGCCTGGAACGCGAGCAACAATACCACCGCGAACGGGAACGACATGCTGCCGATCGACGTCATTGTTCCACGATCGAACCCCCGCCAGTGGCAAAGCATCGCCATAGAACGACTTCGCGCGGATGGTCACGATGTGGCTGTGCTGCATCAGCCCGGGTCGGAACGCTGGCCAATTGCCGCCAACGCCGCCTTTGCGCTCGAACAGCGCCTCTTTCGGCGGCACCATCCCAATCTGGGCGCCCCGCTGCGCGAGATCCAGGCACGGTCCGCCAGCCGCCCGGCCGCGCTGAGGCTGGACCTTGCCGGCAATGCGGCCACGTCGGAGGTGCCGACTGTCGGCCTTCTCTTCGACGGATCCCGCTCCGATCTCGCGGCGGCGATTGCCGTGGCCGCCGGAAGATTGCCGGTGATCGAGGCCGTCCTCGACGGCAAGACGGTCGTCGGCCGCGCACGGCCGATGGTGGACAAGCGGGAATCCGCTGCACTCGGCACCGAGGACGTGCTCGCCCGCGCCATCACCCTGGTGGTCTCGGTCGCCAGGGCGTTTGCCGAAGGCCGGCTCTCCAAGGGCGAGCGGATGCCTGACGCCCCGGCTCGCGGTGAAGCCGCCGCGACGCGGTTCGCCTCCGCCTATCTGGGCTCGGCACTGCCACGCCTCGGCCAGGAGGTCATCCGGCGCGCTCGCTTTCGTCATGCGCATTGGCGCGTCGGCTACCGCTTCACCGACGCGCCAGGCGTGGCGGAAACCGGCAGGCTCGGAAGCGGCTGGTCGGTTCTGCCCGACCCGGGCGACCATTTCTACGCGGATCCCTTTCCATTCCGGTGGCATGGCCGGTCCTTCCTCTTCGTCGAGGATTATCCTCATGCGACCGGCAAGGCCGTGATTTCCGTTGTCCCGTTTGACGCTGGCGGCGTTCCCGGACAGCCGCGCGTCGTGCTGGAGGAGCCGCATCACCTCTCCTACCCGCAGGTGTTCGAGCGCGATGGCGCGATCTGGATGCTTCCGGAGGCAAGCGGCAGCCGCAGGCTCACCCTCTACCGCGCTGAGGATTTCCCGAACCGGTGGGTTGCCGAGACCGTATTGGTCGAAGGCGAGATTTCCGATGCCACGCTGCTGGAGCATGGAGGACTGCTCTGGCTGTTCGCCACCGATCGCGATGGCCATGGCAGCACGTCCGACACGCTGGTGGTTTTCTCAGCTCCGGCACTCGCCGGCCCGTGGAAAGCGCATCCGATGAATCCGATCCTGATCGACCATCGCATGGCGCGTCCGGGCGGCGCTTTCGCACGCGACGCGAAGGGCCGCCTCTTCCTCCCGGTCCAGGACGGAACGCTCGGCTATGGCGGCGGGCTCGGGCTGTCCGAGCTGTTCGAACTCGACCAGCGGACGGTACGGCTTTCGGCGCCCCGCCTGATCGACACGGAGGGCGACTGGCCCTACCCGAAGATCCACACGCTCAACCGCTCGGGCGGGCTGGAAGTGATTGACGGGATAGTGGCGGTGCGCAAACGCTCAGGAAACTAATAGTCTCTCGTAGCCGGCGCACATCTTTGCCAGCGAATATTTGTCCCTGAGCCGGCGGCCCGCCGCCGAAAGCCTGGCCATGGCTTCCGGCCTGTCGATCATCTCGGCCAGCCCCTTGGCCATGCCCTTGGCATCGGCCTCGACGAAGATCGCCGCGGGCTCGCCGTCCTCGGTCGTCAGCACCTCCCGCATGACGGGAAGGTTGCCCGTCACCACCGGCAAACCGGAAATCGCGGCTTCCACGCAGGCAAGGCCGAAGGTCTCCATCATCGACGGAAACGCGTAGGCATCTCCCGCCGCAAGGAATTCGAAAATGCGCGTTGGAGGAACCTCGCCGACCAGATGCAATCGGTCCGCCACGCCTCGGCTTTCGGCGAAGGCGACCAGCGTGTCCTGCTCCGGCCCAATACCGGCGAGCGCGACATGGATGTCGGGCAGGTGTTCGAGCGCGCCGACGAGCGCGATCTGGTTCTTCGTCTGCGTCAGCCGGCCGGACGAGACGGCGAGCCAGACATTCCCGGGCAGACCGAAGGCGGCACGCGCCGCTGACTTGTCGAATTCTCCGGACGGCGCGGGAACCCCGTGGTCAATGCGCCGGATGCGCCGCCGATAGGCCCGCGGATAATGATCGAATTGCTGTTCGGTCCAGGCCGAGTTGACGACATTCGTCTCGTAGAGGCCGACCACGCCCATCAGCTTGTCGACCTGCGAGAGCAGTCCCATGACCCCGCTGGTATGGGGTTGGCCGCTCTGGTTGGCGACGATGTGCCTGACCCCGGCCAGCCGCGCGCCGATCGTGCCGAAGATGTTGCCGTAATGCTGATAGGTGATGACAGCGTCGGGGCGCGCCTTGCGCAGATAGCGCGCAAGGCCGATGGCTGCCCGGATCTGCCCCGGCAATCCGCCGGGACGTTCGGTCAGGATGAAATCCGCTGTTATGTCGTGGTCGAAGGCGTCGGTCTTGCGGTACATGAAGACGGTGCGCACATCGTGACCGCGCGCCCGCAATCCCTCGCCAACCATGTCGGACACGCGCTGCGCGCCAGCTGCCTCCGCCTGGGTCTGGACCTGGACGACCTTCACGTGCGGCCTCGCAGCACCACGCGCGGAAAATGTGTGCCGCGCCCCATCGTGAAGCCGAAGATGGATGGGTTTATGCCTATCCTGCGCCGCGCGATCGACACGGCAGTAGCGGTCCAGGCAATAACCGTCGCGGCGATGCTCACCGCCGCGCCTACGGGGCCGAAATAATAGGTCGTCACGGCCGTAGCCGCGAGACCCAGGACATTGACGATGACTAGCAGCTTGAGCAGCGCATGCTGCAGGCCAGTCAATTGGAGCAGGATTTCGATCGGGCCGCAGGCGGTGCCGAACGCCGCGCCGATGCCGAAGATGACGAGCGTCGCGCGCATCGTGGGCGTGTCATAGGCCGGATTGAAGATGGACAGGATAAAGCCGCCGAACATCCAGAACGTCAGCGCGACACAGAGCGCGATTGCAAAGCCGCCAAGCGCGGCGAGGCTGGTGATGCGCTGAACATGCGCCCTGTCGCCACTGTAGAAGGCGCTCGATATCTGCGGCGCAAGCGCCTGATTGATGCCGTTGAGCGCAAGGGTCACGAACCGCGTGGTGCGATCCGCCACGAAGATCGCGCCAGCTGGCGCCGGCCCCAGAATGGCGGCGACGAGCAATGTGCTGACCTGGCCGAGCGCCGGCGGCAGCGAGGTGACGCCCCACAGGCCAAGCGTAACGGTCTTGAATTCCCTCTTCTGCTCCCGCGTAAGCGGGCCTCGATCAGCGCGCGCCGTGTCGCGCATCAGAAGCACGGTTTGCGGAATGACCGAAAGGATGAGCAGCCAGGCCGTCAGATGCGTCGCCGTGACCGCCCCCATCTCGACATGCAGGAAGTGGCACACGACGACGGCGGCGATCGTCAACGCACGCCATATGATGTCACGCGGCAGCAGACCGAATATCAGCGCGTTCTTGGCCCGGAAGGCGCCCGACGTGAATTCCGACCAGCCGAGCGCGAAGGACAGAACAGCGGCCGCCAAGCACAGCGAGAACCATTCCGGTGTTCCCCTGCCGATGAAGGGCAGGAATCCGACCAGGAAGATGAGCAGGCTGGAGACGGCGAGGCCGGCCAGCGCCACGAAAATGGCGCGAGCCATCAGGCCATGCGCCGAATTATGGTCGTTGAGCCCGACATATTGTGGCCAGAACCGCAATACGGTGCTCTGCTGGCCGACCGAGGCGAAGAAGGACACCAGGCTGGCGCCGGCAAAGGTTGCGCTGAAAAGGCCGAACTGCCTTTCGTCCATCACCATCGCCACGGCCACGAACATGAGGAAGGACAGGCCGGCGCTGGCGAGCTTGATGACCCCGGCGACCGCGCCGCTCCTGGCGAGCGCCCCTATGGACATGCGCATGCCCGCGCCGGAGCTGGCGCTCCCGGCGGCTTTGCGATTGTCCATGTCTTGATCCAAAGCCGGCTCCCATCGCGATCGGCTACGGCCATACCCCCGCAGTAGGCGACCCGACGCTGAAACCTGTCCCTAAATAGAACAAAACCCGTTAATTGCGCCAGCACGAACGCTTCGCATGGTTACCAACACCCCCCTGCATTTTTCCGTGACACGCGTTGGTAACCTTAACGGAAGACTAACAATAATCGCTGATACTGGGGGTGTAGAGTGACGTTGGGACGCCGGCGGCTCTGCTGAGGAAAGATGATGAGGCCAGCCAGTATCGACGATCGCACTCTTCCGCCTTTGTTTGACATAGGAGTGGTATGGGCGATCCTTTGGGGACGTCGCCTGATGGTGCTTGCCATCGCCGGCGCCGCCTTGCTGCTGACGCTCGCCTATCTTGCCGTGACAAGCCCGAGCTACACGGCAACCGCCTCGATCTTGATCGACCCGCGCGACTCGCGCGCCACCAACTTCAACAGTGTCCTTCCCGGGATCGGCTCCGACAGCGCCGCCATAGCAAGCCAGGTCTTCGTCATCGAATCGCAGGACCTGCTGGGCGCCGTGTTCGACAGCGAGGGCTTGCTGAACGATCCTGAATTTTCAGGTCGCGGCCTCGTCTCGCGTCTTTTCGGCTCGAGCCAGGCTGTTGCCTCGCGCGACGCGGCCTTCAAGCGCTTTCAGAAAGCCGTGACCGTGGACCGTGAAGGGCTCACCTACGTCATCAATATCAGCTTCACGTCGCAGTCCCCCGACAAGGCCGCGCGTATCGCCAACGCCATCGTCAACCGTTACAAGGCGGGCCTTTCCGGAGAACGGGAAACCGCCAACGACGATGTGAATTCCCTGCTCAATGACAGGATCACGGGACTGCAGAAGAACGTCAGCGATGCCGAGCACGCGGTCGAGGATTTCAAGTCGCAACACAACATCGTCAGTTCGACCGATGGCGGCACATTGCAGTCGCAGCTCGACCAGTTGACGGCACAGCTGATCACCGCACAAGGCGATGCCGACCAGGCCAAGGACAGATACAATCAGGCGGTGGCGGCAGGCACTTCGCCAGCGGGCCTCGCCAAGCTCTCGGAAATCCTTTTCTCCAACTCGGCTGTCAAGTTGCGCGACGACTACAACCAGCGCGCCACCGAGCTCGCCAATCTCGAAACCATGTACGGGCCGCGCCACCCGGCAATCGCGCGGCTCAAGTCCGAAATGGACCGGATGAGCCGGCTGATGGCCGCCGAGGCCGAGCGCATCAGGCAACAGCTGAAGGCGAGCTATGACCTGGCCGCGCAAAATGTCGGCAAGCTGCAGGCCAAGCTGAACGCCCTGCGCCAGCAGTCCACGGACTCCAGCCTTGCGCAGGTGCAACTGAGGCAACTGGATTCCAAGGCGCAGGCCGCCCGCACCGTGCTCGACGACTTTCTCAAGCGCGCGCAGGAAACGTCGCAGATGCAAGGCGTGCAGACGTCCGAGGCACGCACAATCAGCGCCGCCATGCCGCCGGTGCAGCCGACCTGGCCGAAGCCCGCTTTGCTCCTGCCGGTGAGCGCCGTCCTGGGCCTTCTCGCCGGGTGTGGTCTCGCTTTGGCGTTCGGACCGGTCCGTCGGTCGGAAGAGGATCCGCAAAGCCCCTCCGAAGAAGTCGCGCCCGCGATAGAGCCTATGGAAAATACCGCGCGCGCCGAATCCCGGGCGGTGCCAGTTCCAGCCAATTTCGGAGAATACCGCCTGCCGGGCGTCGCCGGCGGGACGCATTCGAGCATCAGGATCCCACAAAGCCAGCCTGAGCCGGTCGTTCCGGCGATCGAGCCAAGGGAAGACACCGCACCCATCACATCGCGAGCAGTGCCGATGCCCGCGAATTTCGGAGAATACCGCCTACCCGGGGTCGCCGGCGGAACGCATTCAAGCATCAGGGCGATGCGGACGGCGTTGTTTCAGGACGGCAGCGAAACGCTTTCGCGAGATGTCCTCAAGCTGATGCGGCAGGTCATCCTGCACTTGGACGACCATCCCAAGCCGTTCGTGCTGCTCGTATCCTCGACGCAGAGCGGTGTCGAGGCAAGGCTTGCCGGCGCGATGGTCGGGATGGGCCTGCAGCGGGTCGACCAGAGTGTGCTTGTGGTCGGCATTGACGACCAGCCGGGCCGACCCGGATTGTTCATCGATGCCGCAAGCGGCCTGCGCACGATCGTCTGCGGTCCGGCAGCGCGGAAGGGTCCGGATATCCCCGGGCTCCATAACCTGCGCGGCATTCTGGCCGAGGCCGGGACCGCATTCGATTTCGTGGTGGTGATCGCCCCGTCCTTCAGCGAGAACGGCTGGACTCCAGAACTGTTCGCCCGGGCCGATCTCGTGCTGCTGGCGTTGCGCCCGGCCGAGCCGGCGTCGCAAGCCGCCGAATTGCTCGAGCAGCATCTTGGCATTGGCCAGATCGGCCGCAGCGCCACACTGGTGATCGATGCCGACAGCAGGGCGCTGGCCGAAGCCAGGCCGATGCACGATGCCCCTGCCGAGGCCGGGCAATGGCGCCGCAGTTCCGGTGCAAGGAGCTGATCCATGCGGATGGTCGAAGGGCCGCCGCTGCTGTCCCGGCGAACCGCGCTGACTTTCGCCGGCGGAGCCCTGCTCGCCACCTTGCCTTTCCCTGCCTCGGCCACGCTGCCGGCGGCGCGCGCCGTTCCGTCGCGTGGCTTTAATCTTCCGTTGTGGTTCGAGCGCGAGGACGGAACAGCGCCTGCCACGGCGACCCTGGATAAGCTGCGCCAGTCCGGTTTCGAAACGATCCGGCTGCCGGTGAACGGCGATCTCATCTCGACCGGTGGCACGGCGACGCTGAACCGCATTCATGACGGCGTCGCTGAGCTTGTCGGGCATGGCTTCGCCGTGCTCGTGGACATGCATCCTTCCTCCGATCTCCACGCTGCCTTCCGGTCCGATCCGGCAGGTGCTGCAAGGCGGGTGGTGGAAGACTGGACGGCACTGCGTCCCGTCATTGCCGATCTTCCGGCAGGCTCGGTCTATCCGGAACTGCTGAACGAGCCGCCCATGGAGCAAGCCGCATGGCTGGCGCTGCGGCAGCAGCTTGCCGAAACCTTACGCGCCAGATGTCCTGATCATACGCTGGTCTGGGGCCCGGCGCGTTTTCAGGGCATATGGGAATTGGCCGATGCGCCGCCGCTCGCCGACGACAACCAGATCGCGGCCATCCACTACTACGCGCCGATGGCGTTCACCCATCAATGCGAGAACTGGGATGCCTCGCCGCTGGCCCGCATCGCCAACCTGCCCTTCCCCGCGACAAAGGACACGCCGCAAGTTCGAGACCTGGTCTCAAGACTGCGGGCCGCCGGCGACGACGAGGCTGCGTCCTTGGTGGCGGACGAGCTGTCGGCCCCCTGGACAGAGGCGAGGATCGCCTCCGATTTTGCCGGGCTCGCCCGCTGGTCAACGGCTCACAATTGCCCGGTGATGCTGAACGAGTTCGGCGTGCTCAATTTCTGCGCCGATGCCGAAAGCCGTGCGACCTGGGTCCGCACTGTCCGAAAGGCGGCCGAGGCCAACAATGTCGGCTGGACCTATTGGGAACTCGACCAGGGTTTCGGTTTCATCAAGAGCAGGCTGACCACGGACGGGTTCGACAGCGCGATGATCGCCGCCCTGCTCGGCGGTGAAGGCGGGGGCTGACATGGACAAGGCACGACACATCGCGCCGCCGCGCGCAAGCATCGAAGCGTCCCGGCGATGAGTATCACCGGGGCATATCAGACGAGCAGTCTACGCGACCCGGGTGCGCCAACTGTCGAGGCGATGCTGCATGTCTGCGTGGCGCTGATGGTCGTTGGCCTGTCGGTTTCGTCCTTCGCGGTCTGGACGCCGTTCGGGGTTGTCGCGACCTTCATATTGACGCTGATCGTTTCAAATGCCGTGCCCGCGGGCATTCCCGTGGTGATCATCTGCGCCTTTCTCTACCAGAACCTCGTGGTCGCGTGGTTTACCCCCTACATCCCCGACAACAATACGTTCGACGCCTTGCGCGGCACGAACTTCGTCATCCTGATGACCGCCTTCTGCATCTTCTTCGCGGCGACGTTCCAGCACCGCGTGCGCGGCCTGACCGAACTGCGCCCATGGCTGTTGCTGAGCATCGTGCTGTGCGGAACGATCTGCTTTTACTTTGCCCTTGGCGCCGTGCATGGCGGCGCCAAGGACGCGGTCGTCTATTTCCGCAACACGATCACGCCGCTCGCCTGCTTCCACATCGCGGTACTGGCTGCCAGCCTCTATCCGGTCGACCTGCGCAAGAGCATGCTCTGGCTGTGCGCGGGCGCGGTCATCTATGGATATGTCGAGCTGATCTTCACCATGGATTTCCTCAGCCTGTTCCATGGCGACCTCTACATCGAACGCGACATTACCAGGCAGATCGAAACCGGCGTCTGGGAAAAGGCGCTGCAGGAAACCGGATTCGTCTTCCGTGGCCTTCAGGACGTGATGACGACGACCTTCTTCAACACGCCGATCTTCAACGACATCCTGCCCAGCATCTTCCGCATCGGCGGGCCGAACTTCCATCCGATCAGCTACGCCTATGGCCTGAGCATCATGGCGGCCTGGCTGCTGTTCAAGGGGCGCTGGCTGGTGCCGATCGCGGCCCTGCCGCTGCTGCTCGTCATCGGCTCCAAGGGCGCGACCTTCATGCTGCTCGTCGCGCTCGGCGCGCGCCTGGTCTACAGCCCCTCGCGCGCCAGCCTGACGCTCGTGGGCGTGGTAGCCCTTGCCACGGCCTGGACAATGGCGGCAATCGCCTATGGCGCGACGCATGGCGACTACCATGTGCTGGGCCTCGCCGCCGGCATCCGCGACTTCCTGGCAAACCCGCTTGGGCAGGGATTGGGGCTGGGCGGCAATCTGTCGAGCACGTCAATCAATCTCGACTGGGAACACGCCCAGGCGTCGGGCGCCGCCTCCGTTCCCGTCGAGAGCGCGGTTGGCGTCATGCTCTATCAGATGGGGATAGGCAGCCTGGTCTTCTTCGGCTTCCTCGTGGCACTCGCCGTGGCGGCACGCCGGCAGCTGATCGATACCGGCGACCCGGATTTCCTGTTCGGCTTTGTCGGCATCGTCACCATCTCGGCCAATGCCGTGCTGCAGGAAGAGGCCTTCTACTCGCCGCTCGCGCTCGGCTTCTGCCTGCTGCTCGTCGGCGTGTCGCTCGGAACGCGCTGGCGTGAATTGGCGATGGAGAGAGCGGAAGCCTTGCCCCCGCTCAGGGACCGAACACCACAAGCTCGGTAAACGTCAGGTCGCCGAGCGAGGGGGGGTTGGGGCCCTTGAAGTATTTCTGGCCCTTGTTCGCGAAGTAGTGGCCGACCAGCCCTGCGACAGGCTCGGTGGCATCAACGTCGCAAAGCAGCCCTCCGCGACGCAGCAGAAAACGCCCCATGGCGCCGGCGCAATGGCTCAACTCCGCAACGGAACGGCAGTAGACGATCTGGAAGCACGGGATGAGGCCATGCATGATCCGCCGACGCATCAGCACCAGGGGAAACGCCGCGCCGTCGCGGATGCAGATCAACGACAGGCAACCCAGCTCGGCATGCTCCAGGAGCATGTATCTTTCGGCGTCGGACAGCATCGCCATTTCTGCAAGGTCGGCGCTGGCTTCCAGCACGAGCCACGACCCCTGCACGGGATTCAAGGCGGGCAGGAAGGCAAACTGTCCAAGCGAAAAAAGGCGAAAGCCGAACGCCTTGTTGAGCTTCACTGTCGCGGGCGCCGGTGAAATGTTGACATAGGTCACATCCTTCCGCTTGAGCACCATTGAGATCATCTTGGTGGCATAGGGACGGAATTCCGCGTCGACCGACCAGCTTGAGAGGTTGCAGCGGACTTCATCGCCGCCCTCGCCCTGGTAGCGCGTGTAGAGGCTCAGCAACACGCCGACGATCCGGTCGGGCTTCGCCAGGGCAATGCCATACCGTGGCAGGTCGTCGACGGCGGGCCGCCGCGACTGACGGGCCAGCGCCCGTTTCCAGTAATCCCGGCTGCGCTCTGGAAATCCCCGGCGCAGACAATCAATTACGCTTTCCCAATCGTCTTCACGAATTGGTCTGCATTCAAGATCAGCAGGGAGGGCGCCAAGTACGGCCATAATCCACTCGAGAGTACAACCATGTCATTTAGAGATTTTCACCTGCAACCCGTGATAGTGCGCAACCATTAAAAATCCCTGCAGTCCTGGCGCGATTCATCTTCGCATCACGACAGGTTGATGACCGCGGACCACGGCGCCAACTTCGCCGATCCGGGACGGAAGACGCCACGGGGACAGCCTCCCTGACCTTCCCGTCTTGTAAAGACACGCGATGTTTCAGGCCCGGGACGCCGGCACCCTTTGGGCGAAATGCGTCGGATTTGCACCGGCCTCAAGATCCCCGGCCAGAAGGTATTCAGTGATTTCATTCAGCGGCATCGGCCGGCCAAACAGATATCCCTGCTGCACGAAACAGCCGCAACTGGTCAGCCTGAGCGCCTGGCTCTCGGTCTCGATCCCTTCGGCGACGATATCCAGTTCCAGGGCCTGTGCGAGTTGAACGATCGCCCTGACCACGGCTTCGGCCTGCCGGTCGGCGCTGATGTCCCGGGCGAAGGAGCGATCGATCTTGATGACGTCCAATGGCAATCGCCTGATGTATGAAAGGCTAGAATAACCCGCTCCAAAATCGTCGAGGGCAATTCGGATGCCGAGCGCGCGAAAATGCGAAAGGCGCTCCTCGGCCTGATCGAAATCGATGAGCAGCAGGCTTTCCGTGATTTCGAGTTGAAGCGCGGAAGGCGGAAAACGATAACGGGCCAACGTCCTGGCGATCTGCTCGACCACCGAGGGGGAACGCAGGTGGCGCGTCGACAGATTGATCGACACATAGTCGAGATGACCTTCGCTGATGAGCGGGTACATCTCTCGGCAACAGCGATCGATCATCGCCTGGCCGAGATCGACGATCAGTGAACTTTCCTCGGCCAGCGGGATAAACAGCCCTGGAAGAATGAGCCCGCGCTCGGCATGCTGCCATCGAGCGAGCGCTTCCACCCCAACGACCGCGTTGCTCTGGGTGGAGATAATCGGCTGATACCAGGGCTCGATCTCTCCAGCCGCTACCGCGTTGCGCAATTCCGCTTCCAGGCCCTGGCGGCTCTCCAGCTCGGCCGCCATCGTGTCGTCGAATTCGGTCCATGTCGCGCGCCCCGCCGACTTGGAGCGGTACAGGGCTACGTCGGCAAAGCGCTGCAGCGTTGGCGAATCCGCGGCATCGCGGGGGAAGCTTGCAATGCCGACCGAACAACTGACGATCAACTGCAGGCGACCGCAATCGATGGGCTTGCTCATGGCTTCAATGGTCTTGGTCGCGATCTCGCGGGCACGCTCGCTGTGAACCGGCGTCACGCAGATAACGCCGAATTCGTCACCACCCAGCCGGCCGGCCAGCTCCTGCTCCCCGCAGATTGCACGCAACCGGTCCGCAACCCCCAGCAGCACCGCATCTCCGACAGCGTGGCCGTAATTGTCGTTGATCTCCTTGAACCGGTCGAGGTCCACAAACAGAAGTTGTACCGACCCGCCCTGAAGCTGCGCCGCACGGATTGCCGCGTCCAGGTCGCGCGCGAAACTGAACCGGTTGGCGAGCGTTGTCAGAGGATCGCGCTCCGCCAGGAACATGGCCTGCTGGCGCGAGACCTCCAGTTCGTGCGTGCGGTCGAGGACGCGCATTTCCAGGTCGTTGGCCAGCACCGTCAGGTGGCTGTTGGCGTTGTACAGTTCGAGTGACTTCGCCTCGAGAAGCCATTCCGCCTCTTCCCGTGCTCGCCGTTCGCGTTGGAGACGCCGTTCGAGACGCGCAACGCGGTCGCCGATGAGATCGATTTCCGACAGCATTTAGGCTATCGCACCTGTCTTCTGGATCGAGAAACGAACGAACTTGTCGCCACCGTCTTCGTGAGAGCTTCGCTCTATCCGCACGGTCTCGCCATAGATTTCAGCCGCGCCAAGAATGAGGCCGGAGGCGAGAGCCTCGAAGGGACGGCTGCTGCGATAGTCGAGGTGCATTACCCCATCACCTAGGCGCTCGGCCCGGAATTCGGGCAGCTCGGCATCGGGGTAGAGCTTTCGCACCTCCACATGGATGTGCCTGTCGATGCTTTCGAGGAAATCAAACAGAGTGGCCGCCGTCTTGAAGAAATCAGGGAAGGAAGCCTTGAAACGTCCGATCAGGTGTTGACCGAACAAGCCCAACAACTCGTTTGGCGGCGTGTGGCTTTGCGCGGACAATGTGGTGACGAGGGACTGCATCTCCTTGTGGTCATAAGTACCCACCGCGGTGTAGGCGCCGCCACTCGGCAGATCGGAAGCCTCGATGAGGTCATCCACCGCATCCGCTCCGTAGGTCTGCTCCACGAAACCCAGCAATTCGGTGAATACCATTCCCTTCATCTTGCCCCTCACCTGGCTATTCGATCTGCGTCAATCTTGAGCCTAGACCGCACCTCACAATGTATAATTAACAGCAAAATTAAGAATTAATGGACGCCCTTCTGCCTTATCAAAGTTGTCAACCCAGGAGTTGCCAACGTCATCGCAATGCTGACTGCGGCCTGTATGGACAAGCATTCGCTGATGAATGCAACCTTGTACACGCAACGCGGGAATAGACATGATCCATGCTTTCTGGTTCTCACCGATTTGCTCCTGAAAATCCAAAAAGCCTGCGGTGACCGCACGGATCGCGCAATCCCGGCCTGTTGCTTGCGCCGGCCAGGCAGCCTTGTTGCCGCAACGGCTGGCATGATAGCAGACCCGCTTCCTGGAGAAGTAAAACCGATCGTTGGAAAGAGAGGCGCCCGATGCAGGGCTGTGCCCAGGACGCCGACGCGCGCGGGCGAACGGGCACCTGATCGCGGGCGATCGGTCGCCGAATTTCCCGCCGGCTGGCCGATAGGGCACAAACAAACGATCGATGAACGAGCGCCGGATTAGGTCGTCGCCTTCCTTGGTGGCCGGGCCACGGCAAACATGGTTTCGCAAGCCAGGGCCGCCGGCATCCGCGTCATCGAGGTCACCACCTTGAAGAGGAAGCGCAATGACAGGTAGGGCAGTCCAACGGTTTTCCGTCCGGAATTGCTTCAGGACAAAGAGTTAGGCCGGCTGGGATGACGGGCGCTTCAGGAGATGCGCCTGGTTCCATGCCGTCCATGGCTGTGTCAGGCTTTCGGGCGCCCCGCAGGACCGTGTGCCGGCCCGGTCGTGTCCGGGGCCATCTTCCCGCGATCCAGGGATCGCGCCAGCCTGCCGAGTTCGATCGCCGCCGAGCCGGTCCGTTCCTTGTCTCCAGTGGCAATCAGGTCGAGCAGCAGCCCGGTGATCGCCGAATGGATCAGCGAGGCATGGGCCAGGGCTTCCTTCCGCTCGTAGCCCTGCCTTTCGAGACTTCGGGCGATGTACTTGACCCAAGCCTCCATGATTTTCGCGCGCACCGGGCCGGGCAGCCCGACATCGGTGGCTGCGATGGTGATCGCTTCCAGCTGGAGCCGCACTCTGGCGAGCTCTGCCTCCTCCGATTGGATCTCCCAAAGGCGCAGAACGAAATCCTCAAGCGTGGCGCCGTCCTGGTCCAGGATTTCAACCGGCCCCATCTGCTCGCGCTCAAGCGTGTTGAGCACTTCGCTGATCATCCCCTCTTTCGAGCCGAAATGGTGCAACAGCGTTGGAGGTGTGACGCCCAGGTCCTTCGCAAGCGAGCGTAAGGAAAGGCTGCCCAATCCTGTTTGCGCAAGGTTGTCGATGATCCTTTGCAACAAGGCTGCGCGGTTTTTCGGGTCTGGCGGTCGTCCCACGTGATCTTCCCCCCGGTTGGTTTTTGACGCTTGACATATAACCTAACGATTGTAAGGGTAACAAGTGTTAATTTAACGATTGCGCAGAAGCGCAGCAGGGGAGCACGATGTGATGAAGAGTACAAACACGGTCCGCATGTCGGATCGCATGTTCGCGCGACTTCGGGAGAAACGAGGCTGGATGCCCGTTTTTGCGGCTTGCCTCGGCGCCGGTCTGATGATCGCCGGACCGCAGGCGGTGGGTGCCGAGGCGCCACAGGTCGGGGGCACGTTGAGGGCCGCCTGGGTGGGCGGCGGGGCGGCGGACAAGCTCGACCCGACAACCTGGCTGACCATTCTGGAACTGGCACGGATTTCGGCCGTGTTCGACCGCCTGACGAAGATCAACGAAAGCGGCAAGCCCGAGCTTATGTTGGCGCAGGCGATCACGCCGAACGCGGATGCCAGCGTCTGGACGGTGAAGCTGCGCCCGGGGGTCAAGTTCCACGACGGCACGCCGCTGACTGCCAGGGACGTGCTCTACTCGTTCAAATCCGCGGTCGGGCGCGGCTATTTCGCCGCCGCGAACTTCTCGATGATCGATCTCGAGAAAAGCCGGGTCGTGGACGACCTGACGGTCGAATTCGTCTTGAACGCTCCCAATGCCGAGTTCGACCGTGTCGTCTCGGATGCAAGCGCATCGATCATCAAGGACGGGACCACCGATTTTTCAACGACGGCAATCGGAACCGGGCCTTACAAGATCGTCAACTGGGTTCCCGGCGTCCGCACGGAACTGGCCCGAAACGAGGCCTATTGGGGAAGCCCGGTGGCGTTGGACAAGCTCGACATGATCGAGATCGACGACGATAATGCCCGGATCAACGCGCTTCTCTCGGGCCAGATCGATCTGGCCGTGAATGTCCCGCCCTATTTCGCGGCGCAGCTTGAAGGGGCACCCGGATATTCCGTCGTCTATGGCAGTGGCTCCACGGCCCCGGCCTTTTACATGCGCCAGGACAAGTCGCCCTTCGACAAGGTCGAAGTGCGCCAGGCGCTGCGCCTTGCCATCGATCGCAAGAAATGTGTCGAAGTGGCGCTCGATGGTCGTGGCACCGTGGGCAACGACCTCTTCGGCCCTTCCCATCCCTCCTACGCCCGCGACATTCCGCAGCGGGAATACGATCCGGAAGGCGCACGCAAGCTGCTCGACAAGGCCGGTATCGGCAAGCTCGAGGTAGAGCTTGTGACCGCCCCGGTCGTGGGCATGCTGGAGTGCGCGACGGTGTTCAAGGAAAGCGCCAAGAAGGCGGGGATCGACATCTCGATCCGGCAGATCAGCCCCGCCGACCTCTACAACACCCAGTCGGTCTATCTCCAGGTGCCATTCGGCACCACGGAATGGAAGGGCGTTTCCTTCCAGGAAATGGCCCGTACCGGGCTGCTTCAGGCCTCTTATGCCAATGAGACGGCGAACAAGAAACCAGCCTTCGACGCGGCCTTCGCCAAGGCCGAGGCGGAACTCGACCCCAAGGCCCGAAACGGCCAGTTCGCGGCCTTGCAACGCTCGCTCTGGGACGATGGCGGATACATCGTCTGGGGCATCCAGACCCCGGTCACGGCATTCAGCGACCGCGTCGGAGGTTATGAGGGGCTGGCCGGCGCCGAAGTCGGCTTCCTGCCGTCCGGCCTGGGCAATCTCTGGATCAAGCACTGATCGCAGGGAGAGCGGGATGGATCGCATGATGAGCCTGAAACCGACCTTTGGCGCCAACACGATGAGCCGGTTCCTTTTGACCCGGACCATTTCCGGGGCGGGTCTCGTCTTGGTGGTCTGCCTGGCGACCTTCATTGCCGTAACCCTGCTGCCCGGCGACGCGGCCAATTTCGTCTCCGGGCGCTCGGCCAGTCCCGAGAGGCTGGCCGAGGTGCGCGAACGTCTCAACCTCAACGATCCCGTCGCCCAGCGCTTCCTTCGCTGGGGGCTGAGGGCGGTGCAAGGCGATCTGGGACCGGCGCTCACCTCGCCGAGACCTGTTTCCGAAATCATCACGCCCCGGCTGCGAAACAGCCTGATCCTCGCGGGCATTGCGGCGGCGCTTCTGGTGCCGCTCGCCGTGGCGACCGGCGCCCTTGCCGGCGCCCTGGCCGGCGGAGGCATGGACCGCGGTCTGTCGGTCATCTCGCTGGTATTGCTGTCGATGCCGGAGTTCTTCCTGGGGACGCTGCTGGCCTATTGGCTTGGCGTGAAATGGCATCTCTTCCCGCCCATCGCGCTCTTCGACGCGGCGCAAGGTCCATGGAGCAACCCCTCGGTTCTGGTTCTGCCATGCCTCACACTGGTCATCACCAATCTGGGCTATCCGGCCCGGATCATCCGCGCCAACGTGGCCGAAGCGATGGGCGGGCGCGTGGTTCTGACCGCGCGGCTCAACGGGATTCCCGAGGGCCGTATCGTCTGGAAATATGCGCTGCGCAACTGTCTCGCGCCGGGCATCCAGGTCATCTCGCTCACCCTGCTTTACCTTCTGGGCGGCATCATCGTAGTCGAGAACGTGTTCCAGTTCCCAGGCATCGGGACGCTCGCGGTCGAAGCCACCCAGCAGCGCGACCTGAATGTCGTGCTTGGTCTCGTTGCCACGATCACCGTGATCTACGCGCTGGTCATGCTGCTCACCGACACGCTGATCATCCTGGTCACGCCCAAGCTGCGAACTCTGAGGTTCTGAGAATGCGTTTAAGGGAATTGAGCCCAAGCGGCGTTGTCGGAACAGGCATCGTGCTGGGAGTCGTCGCGATTGCATTGTTCGGACCCGCTTTCTTCAGCGGTTCGACCGAAATCGTCGGGCGGCCGTTCATGATGCCGACACCGGGGCATCCACTGGGCCTCGACGGCTATGGCCGCGACGTGCTGACCCGATTGATGAATGGCGGGTTCACCATCCTGCTTCTGGTCACGGCCACCACCGCGCTCGTCTATGCCGTGGGCGCGCCCGTTGGACTGTTCACGGCATTGCACAGCCGGGCGCTGAGCGCCTCTGCTCTCTGGCTCTTCGACTGCCTGCTGGCCTTTCCCCCGCTGTTGCTGGTTCTCCTCCTGGCGGCCTCGACCGCTGGCGGCGTCACCGCGGCGGTGATCGCGGTGGCGGCGAGCCAGGTACCCTGGGTCGCGCGCCTCGTGCGCGCCGCGGCAAGCGAGGTGGCTACAAGCGGCTATGTCGATGCGGCCCGCCTGCGCGGTGAAAGCACATGGTCGATAATGTGGCGCGAATTGCTGCCCAATATCCGCGCCACGATGCTGGCTGACCTGGGCCTGCGGATCACGGTCTCGATCCTGCTCATCACGAGCGCCAGCTTTCTCGGCGTGGGGCTACGCCCGCCCACGGCCGACTGGGGCTTGATGGCGGCCGAGAACCGCAACGGGCTGGCACTGCAGCCCTGGGCAGTGCTCGCGCCCGCGGCGATGATCGCCCTGCTGACGGTTGGCGTGAACCTGATGTTCGACGCGTGGCCCAAGACCTCCGGGCGTCGCCACGGTGCCGAATTGCCGGAGAATGAAGCATGAAGGCGCTGGATCACACCCGGCACGGGCCGGCCTTGGCGGTTCACGATCTGTCGATCGGCCTTGTCAGCGGGTCCCCCATTGTCGAGAACGTGGGGTTCGCACTGGCCCCCGGCGGCTCCCTTGGCATCGTCGGCGAATCCGGCAGCGGCAAGACGACGCTGGCGATGGCCCTCGTCGGCCATACCGGCCCGGGTATCAGGATCGCCAGTGGCCGGGTCGAAATCGCAGGCCGCGACATCCTCGCCGCCGGCCCCAAAGAGGTGGCCGCGCTGCGCGGGCGGCAGATCGCCTATGTGCCGCAAGACGCCCCGAGCGCTCTCAACCCGTCGATGCGCGCGGGCGATATCGTGGCCGAGATGCTGCGCATCCATGCGCCCGAACGCTACGGCCCCGACAGCATTGCAAGAGCCATGGGTCTCGTCGACCTGCCCTCGGACTCCGCGTTCCTGAAGCGCTATCCGCATCAATTGTCGGGCGGCCAGCAGCAGCGCCTTGCCATCGCGGCCGCCATGGCCGCTGAGCCGCGGGTCCTGGTTCTGGACGAACCCACGACGGGCCTCGACATGATCACCCAGAAGCGCATTCTCGATGAAGTGGGACGCCTGCGCGCGCGCACCGGCGTCGCGGTGGTGGTGATCAGCCACGACCTGGAGGTTGTCGAAGAACTCTGCGGCGCCACGCTCGTGCTCTATGCTGGGCGGGTGGTGGAGCAAGGGCCGACGCGGGCCCTGCTGAAAGTGCCCGCGCATCCCTACACTCGTGGATTGATCGGGGCGGTGGCGCGCCCGGGCTTCCGGCCGCGCGGCATGCATGGCAGCGCGCCGCCGCCCAACCGCCGCAGGGGTGGCTGCCTTTTCTCGCCGCGCTGCCCGCAGGCCCATGACAATTGTCGTGTAGAGATCCCTCTATCCCAGGAGGCCGGGCCCGAGCACTGGGTGAGCTGTCCCTATCATGCCGAGGCCACCGTCGCCGATCCAGCCCCGGTCGGAGAGAGGAAGCGTGACACGGCTTCCGAACAGCCCGTGCTCGACATCCGCGACCTGACGGTAGCCTATCGTGGCCAGAGGGTTCTGCAAAACGTCTCACTGACGATCCATCGTGGCGAGCGCGTTGCGCTGCTCGGCCAATCGGGAAGCGGCAAGACCACACTCGGCCGTTGCGTCGCCGGCCTTGTCGATCGTGAAGCGGGTGATATCCGCTTGAACGGCACTTCGCTTTCGCCACGGGTTTCCCGGCGAACGCGCGATCAGCTTCGGGCGGTGCAGATGGTGCTGCAAAACCCCTATGTGTCATTCAATCCGCAATTCACCATCGGCGCGACGCTGCAGCGCGCCATGCGCATGCTCTCCGATCCCGACCGGGCCGGGCAGTCCGGCCGGCCGCACCTCCTTCACCTGCTGGAACGTGTGCGTCTGCCGACCGAGGCGGCCGACGCCTATCCCGCGCAGCTTTCCGGTGGCGAGTTGCAACGCGCCGCGATCGCCCAGGCCTTGGCCTGCGGTCCGGATCTGATCATCTGCGACGAGGCGACCTCGGCCCTCGATGTATCGGTCCAGGCCGTGGTCATCGAACTGTTGCGTGATCTCACCGAAGAAGAAGGCGTGTCACTGCTCGTCATTTCCCATGACCTGGGTGTCGTCGGCAGCATCTCCGACCGCATCTACGTGCTCGATCAGGGTCTGATCGTCGAGCACGCACCCACCCCGATCCTGCTTGCCGCACCAAAAAGCGATCTTGCCCGACGTCTGATCGCGTCGCGTCCGGACACGGCCGCGGGCAGCCCGGTTTTCCATGTAACGTCTCAGAGGACAGAAAACAGACATGATTCGCTTCACCCGTGACGAATACGAAGCCCGTTGGAAAAAGGTCCATGCCGAGATGAAGCGGCTCGGCTTTGAAGCCGCCGTCATCTGGTCGCGCAGCGGTGGCGGTTATGATCGCGCCGGCAATGTTCTCTGGCTCACCGATTATGCCACGCACGCCTCGGGCCAGGAGCCGAACTTCGGCTGGAACGTAGGGTCGTCGTTCGCCGCCGTCCTGATGCGGCCGGGCCACGAGCCGGAACTGCATACGATCGAGTCGCTCGCCGGCATTCCCGACGGAACGGTTGCCTGCGGCGAGAAGCATCAGCATGACAATCTCGCCGCCGGAGTTGCGCAGCGGGTCCGCGCACTCGGCCTCACCGAGAACATCTGCTACGTCGGTGAAGACACTCTGCCGGTGGATTTCTACCGGTTGATGATCGCGGCCGCCCCCGAGATCCGATGGACGCCTTGCGACCATCTTCTGTACCGGCCGCAGTTGATCAAGTCGCCGGCCGAACTTGACGCCTACCGCGAGGCCGGTGAAGTCGCCGGCAAGGCGCTTGGTGCGATGATGGAAGCATTGATCGCTGGCGAGATGGAAACCGAGGCTGCGGCGCGCGCGGCCGGTATCATCATGCGGGCCGGCGGTGGCTTCCACCGCGTTTCGGTGAACCATGGGCCCGCGTCTCGCGCGCAGATGTGGAGCGATCCGTTCTACAGTTTTTCGAAAAGCCGTCCCGAGCATGGCGATATTGTCCGCGGTTGGGTCTACGGCCCGATCATGCACGGCTATTGGATCGACCCGGCCGAACGGCGGTGTGCGGCAACAAGCCGAGCGCGGCACAGAAGCGGGTAATCGAGGATTGTGCCATGGTCGTCGAAGAGGTGCGAGCCATGTACAAGCCGGGCATTACCGCCCGCGACATTGGCAGGGCTGGTGACAAGCTGGCGCAAAAGGTCGGCTTCTTTGACTCCGAACAGGGGCTGGGCCAATGGCCAATTTACGGCCATGGCACCGGAACCTTCTGGCAGTTTCCCGTGCCGGTTTTCGCGAAAGAGGCCGAAACGCTCGATCCCGAAATCCAGCTGGTCGATACGCCCTACCAGCCTGGCATGGTGGTTTCGTCGGAGTTCTTCCTTAGCGATCCGGAGGGGGGCTCGGCGGCTTTCGAGCAGAACTTCATCATAACCGAGACCGGTCAGGAATTGCTGACCAAGACTCCAATGATCTGGTGGTGATCGGGCGTCCTGGAGCAATTCCGATGTGAAACCGTTTTCCGTTTGGAATTGCATCAAAAGGGATAGGGCGTTTCCGCGAGACGCTGAACAACTCTGATTTAGGCTGAGATGCGTGTGGAGACAGCTTATCTGACTCCCCTCGCCTCCTGCCTTGAGCGCGTCAACATGATTGGAGTGTTATGCCTACATCAGAGCAGGCGACCCAGAAGCGCGATCAACTGGCTCTGCTTGTGGGTGTCGGTCTTTTGAAAGATCACCTTCAGCCTGTGCCTGGCCGTTTCGGACGCTATCCCCAGCATCTCGGCGGCTTCCTTCGGGGAATGGCCAAGCAAGAGCACCTCGCAAAGCCTCCGTTCAGCGAGTGTCAGGCCGAAGGCGGTGGCCAGATCCGCCATCGTTCCGGGTTCGGCCGGCACGGACAGGTTGCGCACGATGACGAGAAAGAGCGGACCGCCGGAAAACAGGGAGTGCATCCCGGCTCCCCTGGGAAGGCGCGTAATGCCGATCTGATAGGCACCATCGGCAAGGAGAACGCGTGTCGTCGCGTCCGGCTCCACGCCCGCAGCCCAAAGGCGGAGCGTATCCGCCAGCCAGCCATTGATATCGGATGCCGATAGCGAAAACTTGCCGGCCCGCATCGAGACCACCTTGCGACGCTGGAATTCGCTCTCGGCCCGCGCGTTCGCCTCCTTGACCCTCAACTGCCCATCGACGACACACGCGACATCGCCGGAGCGCGAAGCGATCGCGGCAGCCGACCTCTCGCGGTCCATGGCCTGTTCGAACAGGCGTGCCGCTTCCGCCGATCGCAGCAGCGGCCTGCTGATGCCATGCAGCAATTGCGACACGGGTTGGTCATAGGCGTCGGCGCGATCGACACCGTAATGCACTGCTACCGCGGCCAGGTTCTCGCCACCCGCTTCCAGAATGATCGCCGCCCCCGCGCGCAGTTCGGGATGCAGCCAGTCGTAGAATTCCGTATGACTGAAGCCGCCGGAGGGGCAGTCACGCTCACTGACCATCACCGTGCCGGACGGTACGGAGCGCATGGGCGCAATCCATGGATTCAAGGTGCAATAATACTGCCGATAGCTGGCCTCGTCATCCGGATCCATGTTCAGGACGCGGTCATAGTCGACCCTGTTCCGGCGCAGGTCGAGACGCTGGAACACGATGCACGTGCCAGGAAACGCACCCCCGAGCAGTTCAACAAAATCGTCCCACGCATTCGCATCGAAGACGGCGCGCTCGGCCGTTTCGGCGATCTGAGCGGAGGTGTCGGTTATGAATTTCTGGTCAAAGACAATATTCTGCAATTGCTCCCCCAAGCCCACGCAGTTTTCATCACGCGGGCAACCAAATCAAGGGCAAGCGGCAAGCTCTGTTATCCTATTTTTCCCATCTCGAACGCCGCATATTTTTTCCGGGATTCTTTCTCTTCGATGCGGATGCGCCGCATGGCCCGGAGGAGTTGATCAAGCTACCTGGCCAACATGTCCTACCGACTAACTGGCGGTCGTAAGTAGGTACAAACTCGATTGCGGATCAAAACCCGCTGGAGCGCGATCAACCAGGTGCTTCCTTGATCATTGCCTGATGAAAGCGCCCGTGTAGGTCTGGCCGGCAAGCGCATAGGTTCCAGCAAGGGTTCCGTCGGGCAGCATCCTGAAGCTGACGTCCGCGCCATTCGGGAGGCGCCCAAGCTTCAACGTGGTCCCCGCAATTTTCCCGGCACCGGCGGCCTCTCCCGGATTGTTATCGCCCAGGTTGCCCCACGCATAGGTAACCGTCACCTGTCCGTTCGAAGAAACAGATTGAACAGCCAGCCTACCTTCATATTTGCCCTCCAATCGTCCGGCCCATATGCCCGAAAAAGCAGCGTACTTTGTTGCAACACTCTTTGCGGGCGGAGTGATTGTCACGGATTGATCCATGATTGCCGAACCGGGGGAAGCAGCGGCAGGATCCAAGGCAGGCTGGGGAGGAATGACAGCAGGATTCGACACAGGTTCGAGAGCGGGTTGCGGCGCTTCAGGAGCCGATTGGCACGCGGCGAGCGCGAGCGCCGCGAAGCCAAGCATCGTGTTCCGCATCAAATTCTCCACTTCGTTTCTCTGAGGCACCCCGCTACGGAGCACTTCACATTAGGCTGATCAACAGTCTATCTCCAATCACGGAGCTAGCCGAAAGCCCACCGATCCGCAGAAACCTCTATTCCAACCCAAGGCCGGATGTCCAAGGCGCCGAAGGGAGCTGTCGGGCCTAATAGATAGTCGCGCGTCGACCGTCTTCCGAAGCCTGGCCCTCGGTGACTTGGCATCTCGGCGGTTCTCGGCAGCTCGCCATAATCAATGAAATCAACGCGACGCATGGAGGTTCGCCATCATTGACGTGGCTAACCGAACCAAAATATGCCGCTAAACCTTGGATAAACAACGATAATGGTGGGCCCGGAGGCAACGACAGATCATTATAATTCAATGACTTAGACAAACGATACCACAATGCGATACCACGCTATATTTGGGCTGTATTGGGACGTATCAACGGCACTTCTACGAAAATCTACACGCTCAATGAGATTCTCAGCATTGGATTCTGATCGCTCGAAATTTTATGTCCGTTACGGGCTCACTTTTAAAGCCAATAGCCGACTGCCGAAAACAACTAGCATCATCATTGAAAATAGGTCTGAAAGGCCGCCAATAATCCAATGGTCGGGAGACACGCGAGGCTCTATGCTGGCCTTCTTAAAAAATCCATTGGGGGGGGAAATATGCCTGTTTCACTGCCGTACCTAGCAAGCAACAAGAACCTGCCATTGCTTTTCGAAAAGATAGCTGCAGCAAAAGTACCCGAAAAGTTTACTCATGGTTTCCTTACCACGACGATAGGGCTCAAGGGTACTAACGATAGATCCCTCATTCCTCTACTTCGGACTATGGGGTTTCTCGACCAGTCCGGCACACCCACGCAAACGTACAGGCAATTGAAAGGGCACAATCGGGGCGGTGCGCTTGCTGATGGCATGAAGCGCGCCGACGCGCCGCTTTTTGACGCCGACCAAGACGCGCAGAAACTTCCTTCAGAACGTCTCAAGAGCCTAATAGCGCAGGTGTGGACTTGCCCCGAAAAAGTGGAGAGTTTCCTTCTGATGAAAGGCGACCTCGATGACGAAACAGAGACAGTTTACGGATGCGTTCAAGGCGGAGGCGGTTGGCCTTGTGCGAACGAGCGGTCGGACGAAGCGGCAGATCGCGGAGGATCTTGGTGTTGGTTTCTCGACGCTGACGCGATGGATGGGTCGGCAGCTGGATCGTGAGATGGGCGATCCTGGGCGTCCGCCTGATGCTGATGTCGCCGCTGAATTGAAACGGCTGCGGCGGGAGAATGAAATCCTTCGGCAGGAGCGGGATATCTTGAAACGGGCGACGGCTTTTTTCGTCAAGGAGGGAAGTCGGTGAGGTTCGCGCTCATCGACCAGGCGAAGAAGGATTTCCCTGTGGACCGTTTGTGCGCGACGCTGGGTGTCAGCCCGAGCGGCTACTTTGCCTGGGGGCGCCGGCCGGCGTGCCGCCGGCAGCGCGACGACATGATAATGCTGGCGCATGTGCGATCGTCGTTCGCGCTGTCGAACGGAACCTATGGTAGCCCGCGCATGACGCGGGAACTGCAAGACAATGGCTTTGCCATTGGCCGGCGACGAACGGCGCGTCTGATGCGGGAGAATGGCCTCCAGGCAAGACAGAAGCGGCGGTTCAAGCGCACGACGGACAGCGAACACGCCTTTCCGGTTGCCCCCAATGTCATCGACCAGGATTTTGCCGCCACTGGTCCCAACCAGAAATGGGGTGCCGACATCTCCTACATCTGGACGCGGGAGGGCTGGTTGTACCTTGCTGTCGTCATCGATCTGTTTGCCCGCAAGGTCGTTGGCTGGGCTGCTGGCAACCGGCTACACCGCAGCCTGGCTCTGGCAGCGCTCAACAAGGCGTTCGTCATGCGGCAGCCGGAACCCGGCCTCATTCACCACTCCGACCGCGGCAGCCAATATTGTTCTATCGACTACCAAGCCGAATTGCGTGCCGCCGGCGTCATCATCTCAATGTCAGGCAAGGGCAATTGCTTTGATAACGCCATGGTCGAAACATTCTTCAAGACGCTGAAAACTGAACTGATCTGGCGCACCTCTTTCCTTACCCGCGCCGATGCCCAAGCCGCCATTGCCCGATATATCGACGGCTTCTACAATCCCATCCGGCGGCATTCCGCGCTCGACTACATCAGCCCGATGCAGTTCGAGCGAAACGCCGCCGAATGAGCAACCCGCTCTCCACTTTACCGAAGCAAGTCCAGTGGCCGGCGTTGATGCCGACGCCACTAGCCGGATTTCCGCAACTTTCTCTGCGTTGACCAAGCTCGCCGACTTCGAGGCCGAAGCCGGCGACAGCGAAACTAATATCAAACCCGATACGAATAGCTTCGACACGCAAGAGCAGCCCGATGGTGAACGAAATAAGCCAAGAGGCCTCCGCACGGAATTTCACTACAATCTGCAAATCCATTTGCCGGCCAATGGCAACGAAGAGACCTACCTCAATATCTTTAACGCTATCCGGAAAACCTTCCAATGAGCATCGACGGAAGGACCGCACTCTTCCTAATGCTCGGGCAGGCCGCCGAAAAGACCGTGGTCACGTTGGAAGATATCGTACCCGCGGAATCGCTTCTCCTTTCACCGTCCTACGATTTAGCTCCACTCGTCCCCGACCTAGCCCGTCTTATTCATGACGCATCTGGGTTTGTTTTCCGCTGAGCGTCGGACAGGTGGCTGCTCGGCGTCTTTTTCACCGCGGCTGTGTCTGGACTTGTGAACGCGCTGGAGGGTGGAAGTTGTGTGGTTCGGCGGGGCCTGCTGCCCCGGCGGTCATGGTCCTTCCGGTAGCAGATTGCTGGCGATCGCCCGGAACAGACTTGCCTCGGGACAGGCGGCGGCGAAGGCCAGGCGGATGCGAGAGACGGTTTCGATGACGCGGGCGCCGAGCTTGAGCAGCCTGAGCCGCAGCGTAGCGAACTCGGCGTTGCGCAGATGATGGGTCGTGGGCACCGCCTCGCGCAGGGTGAGCATCAACCAGTATGCGGCGGTGTGCAGGACGAGACGGACCTGGTTGGCAATCGGTGAGCGGCAGGAGGTGCGGTCGGAGGCGAGCTGGCTCTTGTGCATCTTGATCAGGTTTTCGGCCTGGCCGCGGGCGCAGTAGATCACGTCGTAGATGTGCTCGGCGTGGACTTGCCCCGAAAAAGTGGAGAGTTTCCTTCTGATGAAAGGCGACCTCGATGACGAAACAGAGACAGTTTACGGATGCGTTCAAGGCGGAGGCGGTTGGCCTTGTGCGAACGAGCGGTCGGACGAAGCGGCAGATCGCGGAGGATCTTGGTGTTGGTTTCTCGACGCTGACGCGATGGATGGGTCGGCAGCTGGATCGTGAGATGGGCGATCCTGGGCGTCCGCCTGATGCTGATGTCGCCGCTGAATTGAAACGGCTGCGGCGGGAGAATGAAATCCTTCGGCAGGAGCGGGATATCTTGAAACGGGCGACGGCTTTTTTCGTCAAGGAGGGAAGTCGGTGAGGTTCGCGCTCATCGACCAGGCGAAGAAGGATTTCCCTGTGGACCGTTTGTGCGCGACGCTGGGTGTCAGCCCGAGCGGCTACTTTGCCTGGGGGCGCCGGCCGGCGTGCCGCCGGCAGCGCGACGACATGATAATGCTGGCGCATGTGCGATCGTCGTTCGCGCTGTCGAACGGAACCTATGGTAGCCCGCGCATGACGCGGGAACTGCAAGACAATGGCTTTGCCATTGGCCGGCGACGAACGGCGCGTCTGATGCGGGAGAATGGCCTCCAGGCAAGACAGAAGCGGCGGTTCAAGCGCACGACGGACAGCGAACACGCCTTTCCGGTTGCCCCCAATGTCATCGACCAGGATTTTGCCGCCACTGGTCCCAACCAGAAATGGGGTGCCGACATCTCCTACATCTGGACGCGGGAGGGCTGGTTGTACCTTGCTGTCGTCATCGATCTGTTTGCCCGCAAGGTCGTTGGCTGGGCTGCTGGCAACCGGCTACACCGCAGCCTGGCTCTGGCAGCGCTCAACAAGGCGTTCGTCATGCGGCAGCCGGAACCCGGCCTCATTCACCACTCCGACCGCGGCAGCCAATATTGTTCTATCGACTACCAAGCCGAATTGCGTGCCGCCGGCGTCATCATCTCAATGTCAGGCAAGGGCAATTGCTTTGATAACGCCATGGTCGAAACATTCTTCAAGACGCTGAAAACTGAACTGATCTGGCGCACCTCTTTCCTTACCCGCGCCGATGCCCAAGCCGCCATTGCCCGATATATCGACGGCTTCTACAATCCCATCCGGCGGCATTCCGCGCTCGACTACATCAGCCCGATGCAGTTCGAGCGAAACGCCGCCGAATGAGCAACCCGCTCTCCACTTTACCGAAGCAAGTCCAGCGGAGCCTTTGTCGAGATTGGTGACGACGAAGCGGATGTCGAGGCCGAGGGTGGTCGCTTCGATGCGAGCGCAGGTGCGGCGTTCGGCCTTCCAGGATTTCGCCTTGTATCGGGTCTCGGCATAGCCGCGCAGCACCGGCTTGTGCTCGAGCGCACGGCGGGTGCGGATATCGTCGGCGGCTTCATCGACGAGACGCTGCAGTACCTTGTTGCCGGGCAGGCCGAAGAGGTAGTCGATCGCATTGTTCTCGCACCAGGCCATGACTTGCGCCCGGCCATAGTGGCCATCGCCGCGGATCAGAATGCGGGTGGCAGGCCAGCGGGCGCGGATGCGCCGGACAAGGCGGCGCAGATGGCCGCGGATCTCCTTGCCCGCCGGGGTCTTGCCAGGACGCAGGATCATGGCGACCGGGCGTCCTGTCGCGGCGTCGTAGATATGGATCGGCAGGAAGCAACGCTCGTCGTAGTGGGCGTTGAAGAGCGAGAGCTGCTGATGGCCGTGAACGACATCCAGCGTATCGTCGATGTCGAGCGTGACGCTTTTCGGCGGCGCGGCATAGCTCGACAACCACAGATCGACCAGCACCCAGCTAAGCCTGATGACGGTGCGCAGGTCGGGCAGGTTCTCCAGCCGCGAGCAGGTCGGCTGCGAGCACAGATCAATCCCGCTGTCGGGCAGCCGCCCGCAGGCGAGCTTGAATGCCGGGTCGGTACGCAGTCGGTCGAGATCATTGGCGTCCTCGTAGCCGCACGCGATCGCAAAGATGCGGGCGCGCAGAATGTCGGCCATGGCGTGCGTCACCCGCTCTGGATCGCGCGGATCGGGGATCGCGGCGGCCAGCCTGTCGGCCAGTTGCAGGCGTCGCTCGGCCGCAGCCAAAAGCATGACGCCACCATCCGAGGTGATGCGTCCGCCGTCAAACGCAGCTGTGATCTTCTTGCGTCCAACGGCTGGAAAAGAGAGCGGCAGCAACGTATCGTCGGTCATGGCGGGTGTGGCTCGCGAGATGCGGTGGAAGGGTTGGCCTAAGCAACCGAATCCTACGCCAAATCAACCGCTTAAGCTACATCCGCCAGCCTCAAAGGCCCATCGTCGTGCATAAGACGGGCTAGTTCGGCGTTCAGCGGCAGCCGCAGAGGCTTATCGATTGTTTTTCGTGTTCGAGGGCTATCTACGCGAGTTGATTGTCGGGGTGCTTTCCAAAGACGGAAAGGAGACATGGTGGGATAAACTACCTGGCGACATTCAGATGGAGGTCAGCAAGCTGGAAGAGACGGAGGAAATGAAGGGCTGGATGGCGCTCGGGTCTCGAGACAAATCGGCCTTAATGACCCTGCCCCAACTTTTGAAGGTCATTGACCACAATTGGAAGGGGGTGTTCGACGAGGTTGTACGCGACAAGAGCCTTGTGCAAGAGGCAAGGCTGATCGGTCACTTGCGCAACACGATTTGCCACATGAGTACGATTCCTGCCGAGGAGTCGGATCGAATTCGGCAAACTATGCGTGATTGGTTTAGGATAGTTGCCCCTTGAAATCTCCGCCTGCCATTGGTGCATTCAACCACTCAGGTGGTCCGACACTGCGGTATGGTTTCGCGGCAGGGACTCGAACCACCAACGCGACAGATCAATGATTACAATAAGTTACATAGTTATCAGTAAATTAAACAACCGCACAATTTGAGGATTGTGGTACCGCCAGTTAGATACCACAGAGAACACCACACTTGCTCTTATGCTGCGCTTCCTTGACATGCCCACTGGAGAATAAACTTCCAAAATATGGCAAATATGTCGCTCGATGCGCGATATCGTTCCGCAAAACGATCAATATAGCGGATCATTTTCTAAAAATAGGCACAAAACTAGAATAAAATTCTAATGGTGGGCCCGGAGGGACTCGAACCCCCAACCAAGCGGTTATGAGCCGCCGGCTCTAACCATTGAGCTACAGGCCCCACGCCGGCTGGATTAATGTTTTTCGCATCGCGGCACAAGGCCTTCCCGATGGGCTTTCGGAGATCGCCCAAATCAGCACATATTCACGCCCTAGTTGAGCGTCGCGACTTTATCGCAGACCAAGGAGCTTTTCATGACCAGACATCTTTTGCCACTCGCGCTCGCCGCTTCAATCGCTTTTCCGGCGATGGCTGGAGCCGCCGATTCGCTGCCCCCGCCCCGCATCGTCGTGACCGGTGAAGGCGAGGCCACCACGCCGCCGGACCTGGCGCTGCTGTCGCTCAGCGTCATGCGCGAGGCCAAGACGGCGCGCGCCGCGCTCGATGCCAACAATGACGCCATGGCCGCCGTGATCGCGGCGATGAAGGCGGCCGGCATCAAGGATCGCGACCTGCAGACTGCGGGTATCCAGATCAACCCGCGCTACAACTACACCAACAAGCCCGACGGCGGCCAGGACGCCGAGCTTGTCGCCTACCAGGTGACCAACACGCTGGCGGTGCGGGTGCGCGACATCGACAAGACCGGCGAGATCCTCGACAAGGCGGTGTCGCTCGGCGTCAACCAGGGCGGCGGTATTTCCTTCACCAACGACAACCCGGCCGCGACGGTCACCGAGGCCCGCAAGAAGGCCGTGGCCGACGCCGTGGCCAAGGCCAAGACACTGGCCGAGGCCGCCGGTGTCAGCCTCGGACGGGTGCTGGAGATCAACGACCAGAACATCCGGCCGATGCCGATGGCGATCAACGCCAAGGCGTTCGATTCGGTCGCCGGCGCCGCCGTCCCGACACAGGCCGGCGAAAATGCCTACAATGTGCAGGTCACCGTCACCTTCGAATTGAAGTAATCCTCCTCGAAGGAGATGTCCGCCGGCGGTTAATGCATGTCGCCCAAAAGTGCGCAGCGGTTTTGGGGCAACGACATGCATCAAAACAAAGACCGCATCGCCGGCGGCGATCCTCGACACCCGGCAAAGAAAAACCCCGGAGGACCAGGTCCTCCGGGGTTTTTTTCGAGCCGCACCCTTCGTTGCTGGCGGAAGGGGGCTCGCTACTCAGGGCTGCAAGTGCCCCGGACGCCTGACGCATGTCGCCTGACATGCATCAAAAAAGACGCGCTTTAGCGATTGATGATCGGGCAACCGCGCTCGTTGGCGAACACGATCACGACGCGGTCGCCGCGCTGGCGGCCCATGACCTTCACCGTGCGGCGGCTCACATCGACGATGCGGGCGCGGTAGAGGCCCATGCGCTCCGCCTTGTCGAGAGCCCGCTCTGGCGAGCAGCCCCGGCGCCAGCCGCGGTCGTCAGGACGGCCGCGATCGTCAGAGCGCCAGTCCGGCCGATTGTCGCGACGGTAGAAGCCATCGTCGTCGACCGGGTAGACGCCGACGCGGGCATCCCTGTTGGTGCCGAAGCCTAGATAGAGGCTGTCGGCATGAGCCGCCGGCATGGCGGCCAGCGTGCCGAGGCCAATCATGGCCGAAAGCGTCGCCGTCTTGATGGTGTTGAACATAGTCTCTCTCCTTGTTGAGGCTTTCGCCCCGTCCTCGAACCTATGCGTGGAGAATGCACCCGCTTGTCTGAACTCTCCGCGAACCGGCCGTTCATTTTCGGTTCATGTGGCAGGAAGAAGGAGGCGCCGGCTTTTTCTGTCAGCGTCGGGTGCAAAGAGCTTCGGCAAACGGGGATCACCCTGACCGTCCCTGCCGCAAAACCCATGCCGGCACCGGCTTCGGTGCGGTCTTTACCTGGCGTTTACCATGATTGCGAAGCGCGGGCTCAGGGCTCGTCGTCGAGCATGTGGTCGAAATAGTCTTCCGGATCGGCCATGTCGGTCTCGCTGGCGCTGACCCGGCCGCGCATCGAGATGCCGGCCTCATGGACGGTCTCGGCGCTTCCCGAAACCAGCCTGTGCCACCAGTAAAGGTCCTCGCCCTCGGCGACGAGGCGGTAGGCGCAAGTGCTGGGCAGCCAGCTGATGGTGCGTACATTCCGTGGCGTCAGCCCGATGCAATCGGGAACGCGCTGGAGACGGTTGGCGTAGTCCGAACAGCGGCAACTCTGCGCATCGAACAGCCGGCAGCCGACGCTTGTCCAGTAGATTTCGCCGGTGTCCTCGTCCTCGAGCTTCGACAGGCAGCATTTGCCGCAGCCGTCGCAGAGTGATTCCCACTCGGCCGGGCTCATCGCCTCCAGCGTCTTTGTTTTCCAGAACGGCGCTTCCATCGTGCGGATGTGGCCCTGTGGCGGTCCAAGGTCAAGCATCATGGACACCCGAAATGGTGCGTGAACCATATGAATGTCACGAAGCCGCCTTCAAAACGCCGGTCAAACCTCTATGGCTGCTTCCATGTCCTGCCAAACCGGAACCAATCCGGTTACCATCGGTTGGGGCACAGATGGGACCCACAAGGAGAATTTCAGATGAAACGCCAACCACGGATACTGGCGGGCACGGCACTTGGCCTGTTGATGGCATCCGCGCCGTTGGGCGCGTTCCCGCTGCAGGGCAGCGCCGGGTTCGGCCCCTCGCAAGGCACCACCATGCCGCTGCTCCTGGCGCAGTCGAATTGCGCCGAGGGCGAATCGGCGGAAGCCTGCGCCAAAAAGCAGGCGCAGCCCGAGCAGAAACAAGAGGAGCAGAAGCCTCAGAAGAAGCACGAGCAGCAGAGCGAGCAGGCACCCGCCGCGCAAGGCCAGGAGCAGCAGCAGCCACGCAAGAAGCGTGACCAGCAACAGCAGACCGAGCAGGCTCCAGCCCAGGCCGAGCAGCCCGCGCAAGGCGAACAGCAGCCGCGCAAGAAGAAGCGCGACCAGCAGCAGCAGACCGAGCAGGCTCCAGCCCAGGCCGAGCAGCCCGCGCAAGGTGAACAGCAGCCGCGCAAGAAGAAGCGCGACCAGCAGCAACAGACCGAGCAGGCTCCAGCCCAGGCCGAGCAGCCCGCGCAAGGTGAACAGCAGCCGCGCAAGAAGAAGCGCGACCAGCAGCAGCAGACCGAGCAGGCGCCCGCGCAACAGCCGGCTGAGCAGGTAGCACCCGCGAACGACAACCAGCCAGAGGTCAAACCGCGCAAGAAGAAGCAGGACCAGCAACAGCCGGCCGAGGCCGCACCGGCCGACCAGACGCCGGCCGCTGAACCCGCGCGCAAGCCGGACAAGCAAAAGAAACCGACAGACGCCACGCAACCTGCCGTGACGCCGGAAGCCGCGCCCGAGCCAACCAAGAAGCAGGCACCAGCCGGAGAAACCGCGCCGAAGCTTGAGCCGCTGCCGGTTCCCGGCACCGAGCAGAAGCCCGTCCAAGGCGAACAGCCCCAGACCGGCGAACAGCCGCAGGACAAGACCAAGAAGCATGGCAAGAAGCCCGGTGAGCAGCCTACCAATGGCGAGCAGCCCGCGACGGGAGAACAGCCCGTGACAGGCCAGAAGCCGGCAAATGGCGAGCAGCCTGCAACGGGCCAGAAGCCCGCGAATGGCGAACAGCCGGCCAACAACAACAAGCCGGCGCAGGGCGAAAACCCCGTGCAGGGCGAGGCCCCGCTGCTGGACAGCCAGAAGGATGCCCAGCGCCGGGATCAGGGCGGCCAGAATGCCGGCGGCCAGGGCCAAAATGGGGAAGGTCAGGGTCAAGGTGGCCAGGGTCAGGGTGGCAAGAAGCACCGCAACCAGGACGGCCAGCAAAATGGCGACCAGGGGCAGAAGCCTCAGGTTGCTCCTGTCGACCAGGGGCCGCCGCCAACCGACGACAAGGCAGCCCAGCAGGAGATCAAGCCCGAAAAGATGGTTCCTGTGACGCAGGAGCGGGGCAAGCGGATCGATCGCGCGCCTGACGAAAACATCCGCGACCGCCGACGCCCCAAGGGTGTCGACGTGCTCAAGGAAATTGGCGACCGCGTCATCATACAACTGCTCAACAACCAGACGATCGTGCAGAGCAATGACGGTCCGCGCATGAATCGCGGCGCCAAGGATGTCTACTATGAGGACCTGCCACAGGGCCGCACGCGCGAGACGGTGGAGCGCGACAATGGCGTCCAGATCGTCACCATCCGCAACCGCTACGGCGATGTCGTCCAGCGTTCGCGCATCATGCCCGGTGGCCGCGAGTATGTGCTGAGCTATGTCGACGAACGGCACTACCAGGATGACCAGGACTGGCGGGATCCCGGCGATGACCTGCCGCCGATGCGGCTGAACATCCCGCGTCGCGACTACATCCTGGATTCCGAGGATGTCCAGAGCCCGGACGACTACTACACCTTCCTGGAACAGCCACCGGTGGAGCGGGTCCAGCGCCTCTATTCGATCGACGAGGTCAAGCGTTCGGCTCGCGTGCGTGACATTGCGCGGCGTGTCGACCTCGACACGCTGAACTTCGAATTCGGGTCGTCCTCGATCTCCGACACGGAGGTGCAGAAACTCGAAGGCGTCGCCGACGCCATGGAGAAGCTGTTGAAGAAGAACCCGGCCGAGACCTTCCTGATCGAAGGCCATACCGACGCGGTCGGCACACCGGAGGCGAACCTCGCTTTGTCCGACCGGCGTGCCGAGTCGGTCGCCGAGGCGCTGACAAATGCCTTCGGCATCCCGCCCGAGAACCTGACCACACAGGGCTATGGCGAGGAATATCTGAAGGTCAACACGTCGGCGCCCAACCGCGAGAACCGGCGCGTCGCCATCCGCCGCATCACTTCGCTGGTGGCGCCTGTCGCCAGCAACAATTAGGTCATGATTTCAAAACCATGACCTAATTTGCGGAATCAGGATAAGAAGCGACCCACCCCGGCCCAGCCGGGGTGGGAGAGTCTCTCGGGCCGTGACCCCGGCCCAAGAAGATTCGTGCCGCATCATTGATTCGCCACACTGTCCACCCCAAATCTAGCGCAGGGCTTCCCTGCCCCGTCCCGACTCCAGCGGGACACATGAACCCCGCCGGCCCCTCTCCGGCGGGGTTTTGTTTTCGGGCAAAAGGCCTTGCAAACCGCGGCCGCCTGCACGAAAAACGATCAGATCCCACTTCGACCCCACAAGGACTTCGCCGGACCACCCATGAAACGCCTCGAACTCGCAATTGAATCGATCATCCTCGCCTCGCGCTGGCTGCTGGTCGTCTTCTATGTCGGGCTGGGCGTGGCGCTCGCCATCTACGCGCTGTCCTTCGGCAAGAAACTCTACGAGTTCGCCACCACGGCGTTCACGCTGGGCGACACCGACACCATCCTGAAGATGCTCGGCCTGATCGATGCGGCCCTTGTCGCCTCGCTGGTGGTGATGGTGATCATCTCCGGCTACGAGAATTTCGTCAGCCGTTTCGACGACCAGGACGGCGGCGGCGTCCACTGGCTTGGTACGATCGATGTCGGCTCGCTGAAGGTCAAGGTCGCCTCGACCATCGTCGCCATCTCGTCAATCCACCTGCTGCAGGTGTTCCTGAACTCGTCCACCTACACGACCGACCAGCTGATGTGGCTGACCATCATCCACCTCGCCTTCGTCGTCTCGGCGTTCATGCTGGCCTATATCGACCGGCTGATGGGGCTCGGAAAGGCCAAGAAGGACGAGGCTTAGCGCCTGCCGGAGATTGAATCATTCCGGCAGGATCGGCGTTCTAACGCCTTGTGTGGGCAAAGCTTTCCGTAACTCATCGATCGGCGGATGGTCAAGCGCGGCGCCGACCTGCCGCTAGCCTCTAATAGATGCTCCTGATCTTGCTGTCCGTACGAGCAAACACCTCGTCGGGCACAAAAAAGTCGCCGGCCAGCGGCCCGGTCGCTCCGGGCGAATAGACCGAGAAATCCGTGACGCCCTCGGCGCGCAGCACCTCCTCGTCGATGTAGAAATTGCCGGTCGTCTCGCGTGACGGGCGCATGAAGATGGCATGCGCGGCGTCGGCCATGATGTCGGGCAAACGGCTCATCGCCGCCACCGTCGCGCCACCCAGTAGGTTGCGCACCGCCGCCGTGTCGATGGTCGAGATCGGCCACAGCGAATTGACGGCGATACCGTCCTTGGCCAATTCCGCGCTCATGCCCAGCGTGCACATCGACATGCCGAACTTGGCCATCGTGTAGGCGACGTGGTTCTTGAACCATTTCGCCTTCATGTCGAGCGGCGGCGCCAGATTCAGGATGTGAGGATTGTCAGCCAACTTCAAATGCGGAATGCACATTTTGGACACCAGGAACGTGCCGCGCGTGTTGATCTGGTGCATCAGGTCGTAGCGCTTCATGTCGGTCTCCAGCGTGCCGGTGAGCTGGATGGCGCTGGCATTGTTGACGCAGATATCGATGCCGCCGAACTTCTCGACGGTCTTGGCGACCGCCTCGGCCACCTGCGCCTCCTCACGGATGTCGCACAGCATCGGCAGCGCCTTGCCGCCAGCCTGCTCGATTTCCTCAGCCGCCGTGTAGATCGTGCCAGGCAGTTTCGGATGGGGCTCGGCGGTCTTGGCCGCGATCGTCACATTGGCGCCGTCACGCGCGGCGCGCAGCGCGATCGCCAACCCGATGCCACGCGACCCGCCGGAGATGAACAGCGTCTTTCCCTTGAGCGACATTTTTCCTCCACGTGCGTTTGTTTCCTTGGCGCAATCCTTGCGCGCGCCGCAGCGGGATACAAGAGCTTGCCGTGCCGAGACATGGTGACGCTGCGGACGGTCTCCGTGGCCTGATTGCGGCCAACGACTTGGAACGGCAAGCGTCGCGCTGCCCCTCATTGCCCTGCCGGGGCATTTCTCCCCGTATAGTGACGGGGAGGAAGACGCCTTCGCCCGGGATTTCGCCAATCGCCAACGTTGCAGGGCGGGCGCTGAGAATGCGGCCATCTCTCTTCTCCCCGTCACTATACGGGGCGAAGGTGCCGGCAGGCGGATGAGTGGCAGCACTGACTCTGACGATGATCGATAGATCTGCCTGAGCCGTCGTTCCCTAAACCAGCACCAGTCCCTGCCGCATGGCAATGGCGATGGCATCGGTGCGGTTGGCGGCGCCGAGCTTGATCAGGATGGCGGCGACGTGGAACTTCGCCGTGTGCACGGAAATGTTGAGCCGCCGCGCGATGACCTTGTTGGGCGCGCCTTCGGCCAGCAGCGCCAGCACCTCGGCCTCGCGCGGCGACAGCGCAGGCCGGGGGGTGGCGGCATCGTCGAGCGATTCCTCGCCGAACAGCCCGCCTTGGTCTCCAACCCCGCTGACCGCATCACCGCGATCGAAATCGTCATGGCGATCCGGCGTCGAACGGCCGTCGCCGGACACCCGGTAGCCGGCCGCCGCCAACCTGACGGCGGCCGCGATCAAGGTTGCATCCGCAGCCAACGGCAGCACCGCGAACACCTGGCCTTGTGGCCGGATAGCGCGCACGGAGAGCAACACTTGCGGGGCCGTGGCACTGCCTGCCCTCACTCGATCGACCCAGGCCGCGCTATTCGCAACAGCATCATCGATGACCGCGACATCGGCTATCCCGCCACTGGCCACGACTGGAAGCAGATCGTCCGCCATGGCAAGCGAGGCTGACAGGCGTTCGGCGCGCGCGGCATCGCGCAGCACGATCAGCACCACGAGCTGGCGTTCGCCGTCCGCCACGTCAGGCTCAACCACGTCACGTCTTGTCAGCGTGTCGCTTTCCATCAATCCTCTCAGCTCAGCGGCTTTTCGCCGATGGTCAATGTCACATCGCGCTGCTCACCGCCACGCACCACGCCAAAGGTTACAGAAACCCCGGCGCTGTCGGGTCCGAGCCTGCGGATCAGGTCGCGCGGACCATGCACCGCCTCGCCGTTCCACGAGACGATGATGTCGCCAAGAGAGAGGCCGGCGGCCTTGGCGGGACCGTTCTCGTCGAGGCTCATCACCATCGCTCCATGCGCATCGCGGTCGCGCACCGGATGCAGGCCAGCGCCGAGATAGCCGCGCGCGACATGGCCTTTTTCGCGCAATGTCGCCACGGCGCGTTCGATCGTCTCGTAGGGCATGACCAGCGCGCGGCCACGCGGCCCGAACAAGAGCATGCCGATCAGCGCGCCCTTGGCGTCAAGCACCGGACCACCCTCGAAGCGGCCGCCGGCGCCAACAGCCAGATTGATGCGCCGGTCAATGGTGCCGCCGCGCATCGAGCGCCAGGCCGGACCGACTTCGCCGACCGAACCCGACACCGCCAATGCCGAACCCTGGCTGTTGCCGATGGCAATGGCGATATTGCCGGGCCGCACCGCGTCGGCCTTGGTGAGCGTCGCGGCGGTGGCTGAAACCGCCGGCTTCAGCAGGGCGACACCGGTCGAAGGATCACGTCCGACCAGTTCGGCCTTCACCGTCTCGCCCGAAGCCAGCGTCAGTTCGATCTCCTCGCCGGCCTCGACGGCCTCTTCGGCGGTGACGAAATAGCCGTCGCTCCAATGGAAGGCGCTGGCCGTGCGATGATGATGCGTGGCGAAGCTCGCTGTTACCGGCGCCGCCTTGGCGGCGAGGTCGGCGATGGCTTGCGAAAACGCATTCAGATTGAAGTCGCTCATGATGATCTCCTGGGTTTTTTCATGCCCCAGATATCGCTCGACAGCGCGCCCGGAGGTACTCGCCTGACGGCTAGTTGCTGGTCTGGCTGGCCATCTGGTCAGGTCGCGGCGGTTCTAGCCGCTTCGCACATATAGTCATCCCTAAGCCTGATACCACGGAGCCCCACCCATGGCCCTCGCCGCCCAGAAATTTCAAACCGACACATTGGCCGACGACACACTGCTCGACGCCTATTCGACGACGGTGGCGAACGCGGTCGACCGCATCGGGCCGGCCGTCTGCCGCATCGAACGCATCGGCGGTAAGGGCGGCCATGGCTCCGGCTTCGTCATCGCGCCGGACGGCTTGGTCGTCACCAATTTCCATGTTGTCGGCGACGCCAAGACAGTGCGCGTCTCGATGCCCGATGGCGCCTCCAGCGAAGGCCGGGTACTTGGCCGCGATCCCGACACCGACATCGCCCTGGTGCGGGCCGACGGCAGCTTCGCCGATGTGGCGCCGCTCGGAGATTCCAAGCGGCTGCAGCGTGGCCAGATCGCCATTGCCATAGGCAATCCCCTTGGCTTCGAATGGACGGTCACCTCGGGCGTCGTCTCGGCGCTAGGCCGCTCGATGCGCGCCTCGACCGGCCGCCTGATCGACGACGTCATCCAGACCGACGCGGCACTCAACCCCGGCAATTCCGGCGGGCCGCTGGTGTCGTCGGCGGGCGAGGTCATCGGCGTCAACACCGCCATGATCCACGGCGCGCAGGGCATCGCCTTCGCGGTCGCCTCCAACACCGCCAATTTCGTCATCTCGGAGATCATCCGCTTCGGCCGCGTGCGCCGCGCCTTCATCGGCGTGTCGGCCGACACCACCAATCTGCCGCGCCGCGCCGCGCTCCTGTCGCAGGTGTCGACCAGCACCGCGGTGCGCCTGCGCGGCGTCGAGAAGGACGGCCCGGCGGCAAAGGCCGGCCTGAAGGAAGGCGACATCATCGCAGCCATCGACGGCCGCCCAGTCACCGGCGTCGACGATCTCGTGCGCATGCTCGACGCCGAGCGCATCGGCCGCGAGACACTGTGCACGGTCGTGCGTCGCACCGGCGTCAGCCAGGTGACGGTGACGCCGGTGGCGCGAAGCTGATCCGGCTCATCGCGCCGTGATCGGCATTGGTCAGCGAAGTGGCCGGCTAGCCGGCCACTTCGCCCCAACAACTATTTGCTGAATCTCGCCTTGCAGGCAGGGCTCAGCTCGCTCATGTGCTTCTTCAGGCAAGACGCCGCCTCGCCAACAGGCGTCTTTGAGCAAAGCCGCTTGTAGTCGGGTACGCACGGCGAGGTGGTTCGTACGCCAGCCTTGGCGTCGGCCACGCCGGAGGCGCCAAGGGTTATGATGACGGCAACCACTGCTATGTAAACGGCTCTGACCATGACTTTCCCCTCCAGCAAGGAAGAGAGCTAGTTATATTAGCTACAACTAAGAAATCCAGTTGAAAAGATGGCGTCTCGTGCCGTGGCTCCGCAAGATACAGCCGGCAAGCCGGCCGCTCCTGGCGGCTACTTGCTATACTTTGCCTTGCAGGCGGGGCTCAGTTCGCTGATGTGCTTCTTCAGGCAAGACGCCGCCTGATTGGCAGGTGTGTTCAGGCAAAGTCGCTGAATGTCGGTTCCACACCGCGTGGTCCGTATCGAATGACCACCTTTTGCGTCAGCCGCGCCAACTGCAAACAAACCCATGACCGCGATAAGCGCTGCAACAGGAATTATTCTCGACATGATTTCCCTTTCTCCATTGAGGAGCAGAGGCAAACATTTCGGCTGGCGCCGGGCAACTTAGCTAAAAAGATGGGTATCGCGTGCAGCGAACTCGCCAGCCGGGTGGCCGCAGTTCAGCTTTCCGCCACACCCTGGGCATAGTCAGCCAGGAATTCCTCGCTGGGCGGGATCGGCTTGATCACGTCGATCAGCACGCCATTAGGGTCCTTCGTGATAAAATGGCGCTGGCCAAAGGGCTCGTCGCGCAGCGTTCGCAGGATCGGCAGGCCGGCGGCGACGGCCCGCGCATAGGCGGCATCCGGATCCGCAACCTCGAAATTGATCAGCAGGCCCGAGGTCCGCCCTCGCCCCTCCTGCGGGATCGTCTCATGGTCGCCTTGCACGATGCCAAGATTGACTCTGGTGCTGTTGACCGATTGCAGATGCACGTACCAGTCGCTTTCGAACAGCGGCTTGAAGTCGAAATGCTCGACATAGAACGCGGCCGTACCGGCGACGTCGCCGGCCATCAGCACCGGGTAATAGCTTGTGATCTTCATCTTTCATTCTCCCGTCAATTAACATACAGTCTGCATGTAAATCGAATTAACATACAGGCTGCATGTATGCAACAGGAATCCGCGCGCCGTTCCAACCGGGATCGCACCGAAGCGACGCGCACCGACCTCATTGACGCGGCGCGAAAACTGTTCACCGAAAAATCCTACGCGGAGACCGGCACACCGGAGATCGTCGCAGCCGCCGGCGTGACGCGCGGCGCGCTCTATCACCATTTCTCCGATAAGCAGGCGCTGTTTGCCGCCGTGGTCGAACAGGAGGCGCAGGCCGTGGCCGACGAGATCGACCGCGCCTCGCCGCCCGCGCTCGATGCCCGCGATGCGCTGATCGCCGGTTCGGACTCCTATCTCGCCGCCATGCGCGCGCCCGGCCGCACGCGGCTGCTGCTGCTGGATGGGCCAGCCGTGCTCGGCCGCGCGGCCATGGATGCCATAGACAACCGCAACGGCAATCGTTCGCTGCGCGAGGGTCTTGTCGCGGCAATGCGCGCGCGCACCCTGCAAAAGCTGCCGGCGGAAGCGCTGACCGCACTGCTCGCCGCGGCCTTCGACCGGGCGGCGCTCGCCATCGAGGCTGGCGGTTCGAGCGAAGACTACCGCGCCGTTCTCATGGCGCTGATTGATGGGTTGTCGACGGCTCGTCCTCAGGCACCTGCCCCGGCTCGAACTCGTTGAAGCAGCCGAGCTGGCGCTTGAATTGCTCAATCAGCCAGGCGGCCGCCGGCTTCGGACTGGTGTCGTTGCGATGCATGGCAAACAGCGGCGAGTTCACCTCGCTAAAGGGTTCGAGATCGATTTCGACCAGCCGGCCACTGGCCAGGTCGTCGGCGATCAGCCATCGCGGCAGCCCGCCCCAGCCAAGCCCTTCGCGCATCAGCATATGTTTGGTGCGCATGTCCGTCAGCCGCCAGGTGCGGTAGGCGAAGACACCGTAGTCGCGCCCCTTTGTGCGCTCGGACTGGTCGGTGACAACAAGCTGAGTGTGTTCGCGCGCATCCTCGATCGCCACGGGCTTGGGCAGCAGCGCCAGCGGGTGGCTAGGCGCGGCCGCCAGCACGATCGACATGAAACCGATGCGCACGAGATGCACGTCAACGTCGCCCAACAAGCCGCCAATTCCGAGATCGGCGTGGCCGCTGACAACATGATCGGGAATCAGGCCGAGCGTGCCGATATGCAGGCGCAGCATAACCGTCGGAAACCGCGCCTCGAACGCCTTCAGCACCCGCACCAGCACCGGTGAGGGCAGTGCCGTATCGACCGACAGCGCGACTTCGGCCTCAAGTCCCTGATGGTGGCCGTCAGCCCGCGAGCGGATGCGCTGCAGCATGCCGACCATGCGCCGCGCATCCTCCAGCATCGCCCGGCCGATCTCGGTCAGTTGCGGCTCGCGCGTGCCCTCGCGTTCGAAGAGTTTCAGGCCAAGCTGCGCCTCGAGATTGGCGATGCCATAGCTGATGACGGATTGCGCCCGGTTGAGCTTGCGCCCGGCGGCCGAGAAACTGCCGGTGTCGGCGACTGTCACCAGGATCTGAAGTTGGTCGAGCGTCGGATTGGGTTGCATCGTTGTATCTATTCTATAGATGGATCGTATAGAAAATATACCAGTTTATCGAATGGGTCGATAGGCCCATATCTGGCGGGACAATTCAATTCCCACTGGAGAGCCCCCAAATGTCCATCCTTCTCATCACGTCCAGCCCGCGCGGCAACGCCTCGCACTCGACCCGCATCGCCACCGAATTCGCCGACAAGCTGCTTGCGGCCGACCCGTCGAACACGCTTGTCGTGCGCGACCTCGTCGCCAACCCACTGCCGCATATCGATGCGGATTATGCGAGCGGCATCTACACGCCGGTTGAAGCCCGCACCCCGCGCCAGGCCGAAGTCGTCGGCGTTTCCGATGACGTCGTCGACGAACTATTTGCCGCCGACACCATCATCCTGGCCACCGGCTTCATCAACTTCAACATCTCCTCGACGCTGAAGTCCTGGGTCGATCACGTCGCCCGTTCCGGCAAGACCTTTGCCTATGGCGAGAATGGCCCCAAGGGTCTCGTCACCGGCAAGAAGGTCTACATCGTGCTGGCCTCCGGCGGCATCTATTCGGAAGGTGCGGCGGTCCAGATGGACCATGCCATCCCGTACCTGCGCTCGGTGCTCGGCTTCGTCGGCATGACCGATGTCGATGTCATCCGCATCGAAGGCGTCGGCATGGGCGCTGACGCGGTGACGGCCGCGCTGGCCAAGGCGACCGCCAAGGTCGACGCTGTTGTGGCCGCGAGCCGCCAGATCGAAGCGGCTGCCTAAGCACCAACAATCCGAACTGAAAAAGGCAGGCGTTTCGGCGCCTGCCTTTTTCTTTACGCGATGAAATGCCTGAGCAGACCAGCCGCGCCCACGCCGATCAGAACGGTCGGCAGCATGGAGAGGCGCGTCGCGGCAAGCACGGTGATGGCGAGCGCCGCGAGGTCGGCCGGATTCTTCGACACGAAGTCCGGCGCGATGACCGAGATCAGCACGCAGCCGGGCGCGGCTTCCATCACCGCCGTGGCGCGGGCGCTGAGCGTGCGGTTGCGCAGCACGACATAGCCGCCGATGCGCGTCAGATAGGTGACGCCGGCCATCAGCACGATGGTGAAAAAGGTTGCCGGATCGATCATGCGTCACCTGCCAGCACATAGGCCGCGACAAGCCCGGACACCGCACCCGCGGCGACGTACCAGGCGCCTGGAACGAACAGATAGACGAGCGCCGCCACAACGAGGCTGACCAGCCAGGGCCGCGCGGCGGCAAAGCCCTTCCACATGCCGCGCATCAGCACCAGGAAGACGGCCGGAAACGCCATGTCGAAGCCATAGGGCTCGACATTGCCTAGCACCGGGCCAAGCATGGCGCCGAGCGTCGTGAAGGCCACCCAGGCGAGATACATCGCAAGTGCCGCGCCCATATAGTAGCGCAGGCTGAAGGCCGGACCGATGCCTGCATCCGCCCGCTGCCGCGCATCGGCCAAGCCGAGCGCCCAGCTCTCGTCGCACATCAGGAACAGCGCCGGAAACACCTTTCGCCGGGGCAGATGGCGCAGGAACAGCGCCAGTGCCGCTCCCATCAACAGGTGGCGGCTGTTGACCAGGAAGGTGATAGCGACGATGAGCGCGACATGCGGCGGCGAGGTCCACAGCTGGATCGCGGCGAATTCCGATCCGCCGGCGAAGTTCAGCCCGGTCATCGCCGACAGTTCGACGACATGCAGCCCCTTCTGAGTGGCCTGCGCGCCAAGCACGAGCGCATAGGGGATGGTTCCCAGCAGAACCGGCGTGCAGGACACGATCCCGCGCCGGAATTCCGAGCCGGATCCCTCTCCCGCCTCCCGGGACAATGCCGCCTGTGAAATGCTCATGATCTTCCATCGACCGGCCTCGCGGCCGCCGCTTCCTGTCTGCGTGGATATCTGTGATGTCGGCGGTAAACATACAGATGCCCGCGAGCAATTTGGTTGCGAAGATTGTTGCATTCAGTCAGATTTTGGCATCTGATTTCATAAATTCCCAAGATGCTGGAATCAAGAGCCAATGAAGCTGGATGAGATCGACAAGCGCATCCTGCGCGCGCTGCAGCGTAACGGGCGCATGGCCAACAACGACCTGGCCGACGAGGTCGGCCTGTCGCCGTCACCCTGCCTGCGGCGCGTGAAACTGCTGGAGGAAGCCGGCGTCATCGACCGCTATGTCGCGGTGCTCAACCCCGCCAGCATCGGCAAGGGGCTGACCTTCTTCACCCGCATCTGGCTGAAGGCGCAGGACGAGGACACGATCGAGCACTTCGCCACCGAGGTCGCCAAGCTGCCGCAGGTGATGGAATGCTACCTGATGCTGGGCGACTGCGACGCCATGGTGCGCGTGGTGGCCGCCGGCATCGACGACTACCGCCGCTTCCAGTCCGAACACCTCAGCCGCATCAAGGGCGTGCAGAACGTCAAGACGGATGTTCCGAGCCAAACGATCAAATACACGTCGGAATTGCCGCTTTAGGCTCACAAGCCATCGGCAGGGAGCGCGCCCAACCCTGGCTCGGTATCAACCGAATTGCCTTGCGTGGAGGTAGAGGGACAACTCGCGCATATGTCGCCCCCAGTCGGAGAAAAGCAGGTAGAAATGCCAGTGCGCGTCGTCGAGGCCAAGGTGCTCCGCTCTCCAGATGACCTCCCACATATCCAGCGTGACGTCCCGAATGTCTTCGAGTGCATCACCCATCATGGATTTGGCCTCGGCGCCAGCACGCGGGTCCGCCACAGGATAGAACCGATAATCAGGAAACCGCACGGCAAGAGCTTCGTAAAGCGTTGAGCTGTCGCCGCTCCGTCCAGTCAAGTCGGTATCGGCAGGCTTGCCACGCGGGGTTTTGTGATACGCGCTCACAAGCTGATCAAGCGCGCAACTCAGAGCTTCATTAGCGGGCGGCATACCTTCCAAGACAAGCTGAACGAAGTTGCGAGCGGCAGCTATCGCGGATGAACCGTCGATGAGTCTGATCACATGCCCCCTACCCGAACATCCTCTCGCCCTGCTCGTCGATCAGCTGCATGCCCTTCTTGATCGAGATGTCGACGGCATCGTCAAGGCCTGCAAAACGGTCGGCGCGGATGAACTTGTGTTCCTTCATGACGCCGTCGATCTCCTTGGAGACGATGCCGCAGGTCTGGTACTGTCCATCGGCCTTGTAGGGCGTGGCGCTGATCAGAAAACCCTTGTTCTCGACCTGCTTTGCCGGTGCGGCACTCTTCGGCTCGGCGGCCTCATTGCCACCGCCACCGCCACCAAAAAGCTTCTTCAGAAAAGACATCGCTCAAACCTCCACTTTGCCCTGCAATGGCCAGCGCCATTGTCGTCGCCACGATTCATGACGGTGTTGCCTAAACATGGTCGAATGTCACGCCCCGTTCCAGCCCCCTGACGAAAACGGCGACCAGCAGCTCGATCTGTTGCCAGACCTCGTGCGCCTGCCCGCGCGCCGATTTCGCCGCATAGCCGCTGGTGACGATGCCATGCACGCTTGACCACAGGGCCCGGGCAGCTATCCGGAGCCGATCTCCATCGAGATCGAAGCCGCCATCGCCAAGCACGCTTGCGATGATCTCGAACAATTGGTCGAGCCGCGCCTCGTAGGCATCCGGCTCCGTCGCCAGGGCGCGCCGACGGTTGAAGGCAAGCAGCGCCGGCCAGCTGCCGGGATGCGCCTCGACGAACCGCACATAGGCGCCCGCCAGCGCCAGCAGGCGTTGCCGCGTGTCCTTGACGCCCTGGAGTTCGGCCATTGCCGAAGCGCCCGCGGTACCCAACCGATCGAGAAGCCGCATGTTGACGGCGCGGTGAACCTCATCGAGATCGACGAATAGATTGTAGACGGACCCGACAGCGATCCCCGCCTGCTCGGCGATGGTCCTCGCCTTTAGGTTCTCGGCGCCACCACTGTCGATCAGCGTTTCGGCGATGGCGAGCACGCGCTCGCTCATCTCTTCCTTGTCCAGCGCCATGCCAGTCCTTTCGAATCCGCATGCCCCAGGCTGTGGCACGCTGTATCGAGCCCGATTTCCTTTCATTTACCATATGCTGGAATTCGTGAACAGTGTTCAAAAATCGCTTGAACGATGTTCATTTCCTGTTATGTTGGCTTCGTGAACATTGTTCATGAGAAACAGTTCGAAGGGAGAAGAACATGCTTAGCCTGATCAGAACATTGCTCGACGGCGCCAGCGCGCGGGCCGAGGACGGCCTGAAGGATCGCTTCGCCATCGACCTCTTGGCCCAGCGGATCCGCGATGCCGAGACAGGCCTCGCCGCCGCCAAGCAGACGCTTGCCACGCTGATTGTGCGCCAGCGTGCCGAACAGGCCAGTCTCGACCATCTCGACCGTCGCCACGCCGATCTGGAAACACGCACGCTCAGCGCGCTGGCCGCCAACAACAACGCGCTGGCCGAAAGTGGCGCGGTGGCCGTCGCCGAACTGGAGAACGAACGCGAAGTCCGCCGCGCCACCGTGCAAAGCCTCGGCGAGAAGACGTTGCGGATGCGCGTTTCAGTGGAGCGGGCGCATCGCCGCATCATCGATCTCAACCAGGGCATGATCTCGGCCCGGGCCATCGATGCCGAGCGCAAGGCGCAGTCACGCCTCAACCGCTCGATCGGCAACTCGGCGAGCCTCAATGACGCCGAGGAACTGCTGGCCCGCATCAAGTCAGGCAGCGATCCCTTCGAGGAAGCCGGCATCCTCGACGAGATCGACGGCGAACTGCGTCATGAAGCGATCCGCGACCGCCTCGCCGATGCCGGCCATGGCCCGGCGGTGAGGGTGCGCGCCAAGGACGTTCTCGAGCGCCTGAAAACCATCAACTGAAGACCTGAATTCCCAACCTGATTTCCATCAACCCGAATTCATCAATCATCGTCAAATCAAGGGAGAACCACAATGAACGCCAATCAGACCTACATCATGTTCAACACCGCATCGGTCGGTGCCGCCTATTTCATGCTGGGCCTGTCGCTATGGCTGGCGCCGGTCGACCTCGCGACCAAGGGCTATTGGGCCATGGGCATCCTGCTGCTCACCGGCAGCCTGGTGAACCTGGTCAAGTACCGCACGGACGAACGCCTTTCGGCCGAGATGACCGCCAAGATCGAAAAGGCGCGTAATGAAAAGCTGATCAGCGAGTATGTCGGCAAGGAATGAATTTGCCTCACCGCTCGAAAAAAGCCCGGTTCATCCGGGCTTTTTTGTACCTTGCAGACCTTGAGTTCCTACGCTCAGCGGTGGGACAGCGCTTCCAGCGCCTCGGCGGCGGCTTCTAGAATGCTGATCGCCTCGGCCTGCTTCTCGGCAGGGGCGTCGACGATGTCGCCAAGGGCTGCGCGCAGCCGGTGGCGCACGGCGCGGAATTCGTCGCGCGCTTCCGAACGGTCGTGCCGGCCACGGCCGCCGCGTCGTCCATCTTCCTCGCCGTCGTCGTTTCCGCCGAACCAGTCGCGCGCCTTGGCCATCTTGCGGCCGAAGCGCTCGAGATGCTCGAGCACGCCGTCGATCATCTCGCGATTGTCGGCGAGATGCGCCTGCCCTGCCTCGGTGATGGAAAACACCTTCTTGTTGCCCTCGGCGGCCGAGGCGGCATAGCCGGCCTCTTCCAGGAAGGTCAGCGTCGGATAAACCACGCCCGGGCTCGGGCTGTAGATGCCGCTGGTGCGTTCCTCCAGAGCCTTGATGATGTCGTAGCCGTGGCGGGGCGCCTCGGCCAGCAGCGAAAGCGTGATCAGCTTGAGGTCGCCGTCGGCCAGCATGCGCCCGGCGCGAAACATGTCGCCCGGGCCGCCGCGGCCGCCGCCCCTTCCCCCGAACGGACCGCCGCCGCCACCGCCGCGACCCCCGAACTTGCCGGCCATGTGCATGAAAAAGTGCTCGGCGCGTTCGCCGAAATGATTGTGCCTGTGCATTGATTGCTCCTTGAGTTCTATCTTACGATATATCTTAATTAAGCGTGCCAACTGATCGAGTCAAGATATATCTTAAGATGTATCTGAGAAGGACGCCAGCCGATCGACCACCGGTTCACGAACACGTGCGGCGCCTCCCGAAACAAACGCCGACGTCGCCGCGAACTGTGAGCAAGGTCCAGGCCGGAAACCCGAAGCCGGAGCGGAAGCGAGGTGGTGTCATGCCGTCAGGAAAGAACAGCAAGACCGCATTGGTGCTGGCGGGCGGCGGCAGCCTCGGAGCAGTGCAGGTCGGCATGCTGAAGGCGCTTGTCGCCTCAGGTGTCACCGCCGACTTCGTCGTCGGCTCCAGCGTTGGCGCCGTCAACGGCGCCTACTATGCGGCGGGGGCCACGGTCGAGAACATGGCACGCCTCGAAACCCTGTGGCGCGGCATCACCCGCAACGATGTCTTTCCGGTCAGCTGGCTCTCACTGCTGGGCTTCGCACGGCGGCGCGATTTCCTCTCCGGCTCGCACGGCATCCGCAATCTGGTCGAGCGGCATCTGCCCTATCGCAATCTCGAGGATGCGCCGATCCCCATCCATGTCATCGCCACCGATCTGCTTTCCGGCGAGGCCGTGGTCCTGTCGGAGGGGAATGCGGCCGACGCGATCGCCGCCTCCAGCGCGATCCCCGTGGCCTTCGCGCCGGTGCGCATCGGCGGGCGGTTCCTGATCGACGGCGCCGTCACCTCGAACACGCCGGTCCGCGTCGCCGTCAGCCTCGGCGCACGCCGCCTCATCGTGCTGCCGACCGGATTCTCCTGCAATCTGCACGCACCGCCGCAAGGGGCCGTGGCCAGTGGCCTGCATGCGCTGACGCTGCTGATCGCGCGGCAATTGGTGCGCGAACTCGACACCTTGCCGGGCGACATCGACTACGCGATCGTCCCGTCGCTATGCCCGCTGGCGGGCTCGGCTTACGATTTCACCCGCACCGCCGCCCTGATCGACGATGCGGAAAAATCGACGCGAAGCTGGATCGACGCCGGCGGGCTGTCGGCACGCGTGGTTCCCGACCAGTTGCGAGCCCATTCGCATCACCATGCTTAGAAACGAGAGCCGGCTTTGATAAAACTTCATGTTCAATCAACATGATGGAGCCGCATCCCGATTCAAATCGTGAGCCCTACCAGCGGCCGTTGCGCCGGTTCCATGCATAGAGAAGATCGGCGAAGCGATCATAGACCAGACGTGTCAGCGGCAGGACAATCGGATTTCCGAACAGCGCCGCCAGCCAGCCTTCGCCCGGCGTTCGCCCAGACCGCGATCGCGACATCGGCGCCGACAAGCAAGCGGCCATCAGCGTCGGTCGCATGCAGTCGGCGGCGGATGTCCTCCAGCGAAGCACCATATCCAGCCAGCACCTGCGGCTCCAGATTGATGTCGCGGAACGCGATCCGCCCGGCCTTGACCGCCTCGATCAGCCGCCGCTTCTGCCTGCCGATGCCGGCATCGCAGACCGGACAGCGCGTGTTGTACCAGACGGTCAGTTCAGGCTTGGTTCCGCTGTGGTCACTTGCGCATGGCCGCCTTTGGCCCGACGCATTGGTTGTCGCGAAACAGTGCCCATTCTTCGCACAGGCGTCCGTTGGGCAGGCGGCAAAACCCATATTCATTGCCGGCCTTGTCCTTCCTGACCACGAAGCGTCCGCCAATGGCGCCGCAATGGACCGATGCGGGATTGGCCATGCCGACCTGTTTTGGCGGGGCGGCATCGGCGTCGATGGGCGTCAACGACCATGCGGCAAGGCTTATGGCCAGTATCGAAATGGTCTTCATCGCGCGATCCCTTCTGGCCGCATGTCTAGCACGGCGGAGCATCCTGTCGTGCGACAACCGCCAGATATGTCAGAACGCGTAGCCGAAGCGCTCGAAATCGCGGGCGTAGAGCCGCTCGACGACGGCCTTGGCCTCGTCATCGTAATGCGCACGATAGTCGAAGGGCTCATTGACGTTCACCCGGGGAAGCTTGATGTCCTTCGGCAGGCCGAGCTTTTCGGTCAAGGCATTGAATTCTTCGGCCAGCGCCTCGAAGCGCAGGATCTGGTCGATGATGACGCTGCCGTCGCGACCGAGGATCCAGCTTGTCTGGTCGACCCGGCTCAGCCGATTCTTGCGTTCTAGATAGCGCAGGAAGGTCCTGAAATCCCAGCCCAGCGCCTGGCGATGCCGACGTCGCGTCGTCTTGCGGCGCAGATGATGATAATTGGACACGACGAGGTCGAAGGGATTGCGCACCACGGCGAATTTGTAGGCGCTGTCGTAGAGCGGGCCCGGCAGCTTGCGCCTCAGCCAGGCCGCCTTGTCGTGCTGGTTGAAATTGGCCTTCTCCGGCGCTTCGCGAACCGGCAGATGCGACAGTAGCCGACGCCACTGCGTCTTCTCCGGCTTCACGCTCCACCGCCACAGCGCATGCGTGATGGAGCTCCCGGCGGTCTTCGGGATATGGATGAAGATGAAATTCTTCTCGAGCGAGAGGAGCATTTCTCCTCAATATCGCCAGATCAGATGCCGTCAAGCCGGCACCTGATCATCGACGGTCCAGAAACCCACCGATTTGCATTATCCGAGCGAGGAGATGATCTCGCGGTAAGCAAATTCCGGGAAGGCCTTGAGTGTCCGCGTCCTGACGCTGCCACCCGAGCCCAGCATCAGCGTGAAACGGGCAAGCACCGCATCGTCCGGCGCTTCGACCACCGCCACCATGTCGAATTCGCCCATGGTCAGGAAGAAAGACTTGAACGCCCCACCCATCTCGCCCAGCTGCTTCTTGGCGGCATCGAGCCGCTTCGGCGAGTCGCGCACATTCCTTGCGCCCTGCTCCGTCCAGTTCATCAGCACGATGTAAGTCGTCACGGCACACCTCCCTCCGGGGCCACGGAGCACGGCACGAAGGCCATGGATTTTCGGCACGGCCTCGACCGGGGCTGGCTTCCAGGGTTGTCGCCCAGAAAATGCATCCGACGCGAAATTATCCTCCCGCGGCGAACATCCCGCAAGGACTACCGCGCCTGTTGCGGGGTGAGAGCGAGCTTCGGCCAAGCGCCATCAAGGCGACGCCCATGAACCAGCCGGCGTCAACCAGGGAAAGCCGGTTTGAAAACTCGGCTGGTTGAGGCAATCTCCGTCGTGGCCGTCGATCTGGTTGATACCCCCGGCCGACCTCCCAGACCGATCCAACCGCCGGAGAGCTTCATGCGTGAGACCGTCGACCTGCCGGAATGGATCAGAAGCCCCGCCGCGTGGATCGGCGAGGACATGGCGGAGCATCCCGAACATTGGCTGGTCGAACTGGACCCGCGGGACGTCGCGGAGTTGGAATTGGCGGCAACCGGCTTTCTCGCCCGCTCGCAGGATATCGGCACCCTGACCAAGGCCGATTTCCCCCTGCCCCGGCTTGCCGGCCATCTTGCTGCTCTTCGCGAAAAACTGATCGCCGGAATAGGATTCGAGGTACTTCGCGGTCTCCCGGTCGAGAGATACTCCGCGCAAATGGTGGCAACGATCTTCTGCGGGGTTGGCGCGCATCTGGGAAGCGCGCGGTCGCAGAATGCCCAGGGCCATATCCTCGGCCATGTCCGCGATATAGGCGCCGACGCCAGGGACGCCACGACACGCATCTACCAGACGTCGGAGCGCCAGACGTTTCACACCGACTCCGCCGATGTCGTCGGTCTGCTCTGCCTGCGCGACGCCATGCAAGGCGGCGAGTCCCTGTTGGTCAGCACAGTGACGATCTACAACGAGATGCGCAAAAGGCGGCCCGACCTGGTCCACCTGCTGTTTGATCCGATTGCCACCGACCGGCGCGGCGAGATCCCGGAAGGCGAAAAGCCCTATTTCGAAATCCCGGTCCTCAACTGGCATGCGGGATTGCTGACCGGCATCTATCAGCGCCAATATATCGACAGTGCGCAGCGCTTCCCCGATGCCATGCGGCTGAGCGCGGCGCATGTCGAAGCGCTGGATCTTTTCGACAGCCTTGCCAATGACCCGAAATTAAACCTGTCGATGCGGCTTCGGCCGGGCGACATGCAGTTTGTCTACAACCACTCGCTGCTTCACGACCGCATGGGCTTTCGGGATTGGCCGGCCCCGGACAAACGGCGGCATATGCTGCGCCTGTGGCTGTCCATTCCCGGCGACCGTCCGCTGCCCGAGTGCTTCAGGCAGCGTTATGGCTCGATAGAGATCGGCGACCGGGGCGGCATCATCGTCAAGGGCGCGCGGCTGAACGTGCCCTTGTAGAGCAATGATGAACCGCTCCAGACAAATACGATTTGATGCTTGAAACGAAAAAGGGCGCCAGTCGGCGCCCTCAACTCTTCGCGACAGATAAAATTCAACTCAGCTGTCGAGGAAGCTGCGCAGCTTGCGGCTCCGGCTCGGGTGCTTGAGCTTGCGCAGCGCCTTGGCTTCGATCTGGCGGATACGCTCGCGTGTGACCGAGAACTGCTGGCCGACTTCTTCCAGCGTATGGTCGGTGTTCATGCCGATGCCGAAGCGCATTCTGAGCACGCGCTCCTCGCGCGGCGTCAGCGAGGCCAGCACGCGCGTGGTGGTCTCGCGCAGATTGGCCTGGATCGCCGCGTCGATCGGCAGGATCGCCATCTTGTCCTCGATGAAATCGCCCAGATGCGAATCCTCCTCGTCGCCCACGGGGGTTTCGAGCGAGATCGGCTCCTTGGCGATCTTCAGCACCTTGCGCACTTTTTCCAGCGGCATGGCGAGCTTTTCGGCCAGTTCTTCCGGCGTCGGCTCGCGGCCGATCTCGTGCAGCATCTGGCGCGACGTGCGCACGATCTTGTTGATCGTTTCGATCATGTGCACGGGGATGCGGATGGTGCGGGCCTGGTCGGCGATCGAACGCGTGATCGCCTGCCTGATCCACCAAGTCGCGTAGGTCGAGAACTTGTAACCGCGGCGGTATTCGAATTTGTCGACCGCCTTCATCAGGCCGATATTGCCTTCCTGGATCAGGTCGAGGAACTGCAGGCCGCGATTGGTGTACTTCTTGGCGATGGAGATGACGAGGCGCAGGTTTGCCTCGACCATTTCCTTCTTGGCGATCGCGGCTTCCCGCTCGCCCTTCTGCACCTGATTGACGATCTTGCGGAATTCCAGGATCGAGATCGCGGTTTCGGTGGCCAGATGCTGGATCTCGGCGCGCAGGTCGCGAATGGCGTCCCGCTCGTTCTTGGTGAATTCCTTCCACCCGCGCGAGGTCAGATTGCCGATCGCGCGCGTCCAGTTGGGATCGAGCTCCGAGCCCTGATACTCCTTCAGGAACTCCTCGCGGCGCACGCCATAGCTTTCGGCGAGGCGCAGCAGCTTGCCCTCGTTCTGCACCAGGCGCTTGTTGATGTCGTAGAGCTGCTCGACCAGCGCCTCGATGCGCGCCGTGTTCAGCGACAGCGACTTCACCGCCTTGATCAGCTGGTCCTTCAGTTCCTTCAGCCGGCGGTCCTGGCTGGGCGACAGCGTGCCGGCGGCGGCCAGACGGTTCTCGACCTGCTGGTCCTGCAGCTTGCGCAGCTTCTTGTAGGTGTCGGCGATGACGTCGAGCGTCTCCATCACCTGGGGACGCAGTTCGGCTTCCATCGCCGCCAGCGACAGGCTGGCCTCGTCCTCGTCTTCCTCGTCGTCGTCGCCCATGCCGCGCGTATCGGCGCCGACATTGGTGATGTCCTCTTCATCGTCGCGTCCGCGGCGCGGCTTTTCCTCGGCCTTGGGCGCTTCCTCGATGCGCTCGACCACCGGCGCCTGCTTGGCTTCGGGGCCGGCATAGGTCGCTTCGAGATCGATGATCTCGCGCAGCAGGATCTTCGATTCGTTGAGCTCGTCGCGCCAGATGATGATGGCCTGGAAGGTCAGCGGGCTTTCGCACAGGCCCGCGATCATCGTCTCGCGGCCGGCCTCGATGCGCTTGGCGATGGCGATTTCGCCCTCGCGCGACAGAAGCTCGACCGAGCCCATTTCGCGCAGATACATGCGAACCGGATCGTCGGTGCGATCGGTCGGCTCTTTCTTGGTCGTCGTGGCGGCGACCGCGGTACCGGTCTGCTCGGCCAGCTCGTTGGCGTCTTCCTCGGCGTCCGCGGCCGTATCAGTGGCCTCGGCCTCCTCGCCCTGCTCGTCATCCTCGACGACATTGATGCCCATGTCGGACAACATGGCCATCGTGTCCTCGATCTGCTCCGAGGTCACTTCTTCCGAAGGCAGCACCGAGTTCAGCTCGTCCATGGTGACATAGCCGCGCTTCTTGGCGGCCTTGATCATCTTCTTGACAGCATCATCGGAGAGGTCGAGCAGAGGGCCATCTGTGGCGCCTTCGCGTTCGGTTTCGACCTCTTCCTTTTCCTTTGTCGCCATTCTTCATGTTCTCCAAGCGGCTCAGCATTGAAGCCGCGTACGCTGCCAGACCGGTCTAACTCTATGCGCTTGCTCGAAAACGCACTTCACCGGGCCAGTAACTGCATCAACTCATTTGTTTGGTGCATGTCATTGCCCGAAAACCGGTTTCCACTTTTGAGCGACATGCATTAAGTCCAGATTAACCCTGATACCTGTGGCAGGCTTCCTGCCTGTCCAGTCACCAGCACCTCATATCACTGCATTCCCGTCGGTGCGGGTGGGTTAACGTTTCGAATCGTCCTGATTCCGCCATTCTGCCAGAAGGTCAAGCGCCTCTCGCATGATTCGCCTTAAAAAAGCGAATCAATTACCCGACTTAGCGCACCGCACACCCGATTGGTTGCACCGGAACGCTCTCACACCTTTACTCTCGTGTTCTAGGCGCGGCCGCCCCTGCCCGAGGACACACCAAATCCTTCGATCAGCGCTTCCGTCGCCTGGACATCCTGAAATTGCGTCTGGATTTCGATCAGATGCCGGAAATTCTCATCCGTGGGATCTGCATCCATAGCCGCTTCTGCCTGCTTCAGCTCCTTATGTAAGGTGCGCGCGCTGCGCTGCAAGTGCAACGCCTGGCTGAAGGCGTCGCGGGCGTCCTCGAGAGCCGCGGTTTCCAGCGCAGGCCATTGCCGCGCCCGCCGGATCAGGCCCACCGCCCGCTCCCATATCTCACCCCAGCCGGCGCGTTCGATTGTCGCAATCACAGCGTGGCGGTCATCGGCCATGTCATGCGCCATCGCATCGAGGATGGCCGCATGCAGTCGCGTGAGGTCCGTATTGGCAAGGTCGAGAAATTCGATATGGGCGAAATTCTCGTCTATCAGCGCCGGATGATTGACGAGCGCCACGATGATCGTCGCTTCGCGCACCGACATCCCCTCGCTGCCGCGCTTGACCAGCGCCGAGCGGCCGAGGCTTTCGGTGATCGCCGTGCGTCCGCCCGCCGCACCGGCGCGCGCGAACTGCCCACCGGCTGCCGGCGTCTTGCTCTGCCCCCGTTCTCCTGTCCTTGCGCCCTGCCCCTGGCGCGCATTGCGCTGTGCGCCGAAGAAATTCAGCACCCGCTCGCGCATTTCCTGCTGGTAGTGATAGCGCGTGCTTTCGTCGCGGATGCGGCTGGCGAGCTCCTGCAGCGTCTTTCCCAGTTCGGCCCGACGCTCCGGCGTGTCGAAGACACCGCCCGCCGTCTCGCGCATCCACAACAGGTCGACCAGCGGCCGCGCGTCGGAAAGCACGGTGCGGAACGCATCCGGCCCATCGGCCTTGACGAGGTCGTCGGGGTCCTTGCCTTCAGGCAGCAAGGCGAAACGCACCGAACGTCCCGCCTGCACCACCGGCAGTGCCATGTCGGCGGCGCGCCACGCCGCCTTGAGGCCGGCCTGGTCGCCGTCGAAACACAGCATCGGCTCGCCCGACATGCGCCACAACAGCTCGAGCTGGTTTTCGGTGAGCGCGGTGCCGAGCGGCGCCACGGCGTTCTCGAACCCGGCCTGCGCCAGCGCGATCACGTCCATGTAGCCTTCGACGGCGATGACCGTGCCGCCCTTGGCCAGCGACTTGCGGGCACGGGCGAAATTGTAGAGCACATTGCCCTTGTGGAAGAGCTCGGTGTCGGGCGAGTTCATGTACTTGGCCAGCGCATCAGGCGCCAGCGCGCGACCGCCAAAGGCGATGATCTTGCCGCGCGAATCCGGGATCGGGAACATGATGCGGTCGCGGAACCAGTCGTAGGAAACCGGAATGTCGTCGCCATGGCGCACCAGCCCACAAGCCTTCGATATCGGCTTTCGGCACGCCCTTGGCGGCAAGATGTTCCTTCAGCGCGTTGCGGCTGTCGGGCGCGAAGCCAAGCCGGAAGGACTGCTGCGTCGCCGGGGTCAGCCCGCGGTCGCGCAGATAGGCGCGGGCTTTCGCCCCTTCCGGCCCTTGCAGCCGCTCCTGGAAGAAGGCGGTTGCCATCTCCATGACATCGGTCAGGCTGGCGCGTTCCTTTTCGCGCCGTTCCTCTTGCGCATCGCGCACCGGCATCGCACGCCCGCCATATCGGCGATCTTCTCCACCGCCTCGGGAAAGCTCATCCCGTCGAGCTCGGTCAGGAACTTGAAGTGGTCGCCCGACACCGAACAGCCGAAACAGTGGTAGCGGCCCTTCTTGTCCTCGCAATGGAAGGACGGGCTCTTCTCGCCATGGAACGGGCAGCAGGCCCAATAGTCACCACGCGGCGCATTGGTCTTCTTCCTGTCCCACGCGACGCGCTGGCCGATGACCTGGGAAATCGGCACGCGGTCGCGTATCTCGTCGAGGAAGGCGGGCGGAAAGCGCATCGGGAAACTCGGTTCCCCTCCATATAATCATGCCGGAGGGGTCCGACGACCCCTAATGCGGCCCATACCCGGTTTCCACAGGGCAAAAGAAAAGGCGGCCGTTGCGGGCCGCCTTCCTTTCATGGTTCAACGCCAAGCCGGGGACTTACCGTGCGGCGATCGCGCCGAAGATGATGCCGGAGACAACGCTGACCAGTATGTAGTCGTTGCCGACGCGGATCCACTCCTGGCCACGGCCGGGACGGTGCAGGCCATGGCGGTGATAGTCACGGACCGGCTGGTGACGCTTCCAGTTCGAATATTTCTGGCCATTGCGCCAATGGCTGCGCTTGACGGTCTCCTTCTTGATGACGCGCTTCTTCACGTCGCGGTGATCGCCGGGCTTCTGCCAGTCGACCTGGGTGAAATTCGACCGCGGCGCGACCGGCGCATTCATCGGCGCGGCCTGGCCCTGCAGGGCGCTGGCGGCCAGTATCGAGATGGCCATCACGGAAAGGATAATGCGTTTCATAAGGGATACTCCTTGGTTGTCGATGCCCATGGAATAACGGCCCGTGGATGAACTGAAACTGAACACCACCATTACGATTGTGTAATGTTTTCCAATATTTAGGATCACTAATTCAACACATCCGGAAGCCACCGCCATACATGTCGTGACCATCGGCCGTTCAGTCCGGCGGCATCTGAATCCGGCACGCCAAAAAACGCGCGATCATCCGCGAAAAAGGTCCAGTTCCGACACCTCCCGTCGCCCGCCAACAATCTGTCGCAGTGGACAAGAATTATTATCCGGCTAAAGTAAAATCCACCTGATATCGGTCTTCGCCATGTTCACGATTCGCACCTTCTTGCATCCAGTTCCGCTTGCCGTGGCGCCGTCGGCGCCGGTCGGCCTGTCGAGGCTGGCATGAGCGGCTCCGTCGTCCTGCTGCATCTTGCCGGCGCGGTGGCGCTGATGCTGTTTGCCACCCGTATGGTGAAGACCGGCGTCGAGCGTGCCTATGGCGACGTGCTGCGCCACAAACTGCGCGCCACCATGCGCAACCCGATCATGGCGGTGCTGACCGGCACCGGCCTCGCGATCGCGCTGCAAAGCTCCACCGCCGTCACGCTGCTGGTCGGCTCCTTCGCCGGCTCCGGCATCGTGTCGGGCGCCGCGGGCCAACTAGCCGTGCGCGGCGCCGAGATCGGCTCGGCGCTGGTGGTCAAGCTGCTCACCTTCGACTTGACCCTGCTGGTGCCGCTGTGCCTGATTACCGGCACGGTGATGTTCATGGCCACCGAGCGGCGCGACTGGCGCCAGACGGGCCGCATCCTGGTCGGCATCGGCCTGCTGATCCTGTCGCTGGAGATGATCGGCCAGGCATCGGAGCCGCTGCGCAACAGCCAGCTCATGCCCGTCATCATCAACTACTTCTCCAGCGATTCCATCACCGCCTATCTGCTGGCGGCGCTGATCACCTGGCTGTTCCAGTCGAGCATCGCGGCGGTTCTGTTGATGGCGACGCTGGCCGGCCGCGGCCTGATCACCCCCGAACTCGGCGTCGTCCTCATCCTCGGCGTCAATCTCGGTTCGTCGATCATCGCGCCGATGCTGACCCGCTCGGCGGGTCCGGAAGTGCGCGTCGTGCCGATCGGCAATCTGCTGATGCGCGGGCTTGGCTCGCTTATCATGCTGATCCTGTTCATGACCTTCAGGCCACATGTCGCCTTCCTCGGCGCGACGGCGGCGGACCAGATCGTCAACGCCCACATCCTGTTCAACGTGATCATCCTGCTGGCCGGCCTGCCGCTGGCCGGGGTCGTATACCGTGCATCGGAGAAGATCGTAGCACTTGGCACCAAGCCGGCGCCGGCCGCCACGCTCGACGTCGTCGAGCTTTCCGCGCTCAACGAAAGCGCGCTCGATGTTCCCAGCCAGGCACTGGCCAACGCCACGCGCGAGGTGGTCCGCGTCTGCGAGACGGTCGAGATCATGCTCAAGCGCATCATCGAGCTCTATGAAAGCGCCGACTCCGACAAGATCAAGGCGCTGGCCGCCCTCGACGACCGCGTCGACAGGAAGCACGCGGCGATCAAGCTCTATCTGGCCAAACTCACCAGGAACCCGCTGACCGAGGACGAGGCGCTGCGCTGCCAGGAACTGATCGGCGCCTGCGTCAAGCTCGAGCAGGTCGGCGACATTATCGTGCGCAACATGCTGGTGCATGTGAAGAAGAAAATGGAGCGCGGACTGGAGTTCACGGAAGAAGGCTGGAGCGAACTATTCGCCTTCCACGCCTCGGTGCTGGCCAATGCGCGGCTCGCCTTCAACGTCCTGGTGTCGCGCGATCCCGAGACCGCCCGCCAGCTGGTGCTGGAAAAGGACCAGTTGCGCGACCGCGAGAAGGAAACCAGCGCCAGCCATTTCGTTCGACTGCGCGACGGCACCGCCAAGAGCGTCGAGACATCATCGATCCATCTCGACACCATCCGCGACCTCAAGCAGATCAACTCGCTGCTGGCCTCGATGGCCTACCCCGTGCTGGAAGAGCGCGGGCTGCTGACGGGGTCGAGGCTCAAGGCCAGCTGAACCTCTTTCCGACCGCGCACACAGACCGATTCGCACATTAGCGTTTGGTCAGCAAATTACCTTTGCTCCGGCTCGCGTCTCTCGGCTAAGGAACGGTTCAGGTCCGCCGGGAGGAAATCGATGGATACCCATTCGCGCAGTTTCGCCAAGGCGCTGTCCTGGCGCGTCACCGGAACCATCGACACACTGATCATTTCCCTGATCGTGACGGGAAGCGTCAAGCTCGCGGCGGCCATCGGCGTGACCGAGGTCTTCACCAAGTCGCTGCTTTACTATTTCCACGAACGGGCATGGCTGAGAATCCCCTACGGGCGCAGGCTGCAGCCCAGCGGCGACAAACTGCCCTGAGACAGGGTATCCTTGGCCAAAGATTGGGGGGCACCGATGCCAGGCCTGGACTCGCTCGAAAGTGACATGAAGGCATGGCGGCACGATCTGCACGCCCATCCCGAATTCGGCTTCGGGGAACGGCGCACCGGTGCCTTCGTGGCGCAAAAGCTCCGGGAATTCGGCCTGGACGAGGTGGTCGAAGGCGTCGGCGGTACCGGCGTAGTCGCAACGCTGCGGCGCGGCACCGGCAACCGCGCCATCGCGTTGCGCGCCGACATGGACGCGCTGAAGATCGCCGAGCAAGGCGATCATGCCTATCGCTCGCGCACGCCGGGCCTGATGCATGCCTGCGGCCATGACGGCCACACCAGCATGCTCTTGGGCGCCGCGCGCCTGCTTGCCGATGAAGGCGGTTTCGACGGCACCATTCGCTTCATCTTCCAGCCGGCCGAGGAATGGGGCAAGGGCGCGCTCGCCATGCTCGATGACGGGCTGATGCAGCGCTTCCCCTTCGACGAGATTTATGGCCTGCACAATATGCCGGGCATTCCGATCGGGCACTTCCATACCCGCGCCGGTCCGCTGATGTCGGCGGAGGACAATTTCGAGATCACGCTGCGCGGCGTCGGTGGCCATGCGTCGCGGCCGCAACAGGGCCAGGAGGTTCTCGTCGCCGCCTGTGCGCTTGTCACCAATCTGCAGACCATCGTGTCGAGACGGCTGAGCCCGACCGACACCGCCGTCGTGTCGGTGACCGAACTCATCACCGACGGCACCCGCAACGCCCTGCCCGGCCTCGCCCGCATCCTCGGCGACGCGCGCAGCTTTCGGCCCGAGGTCAGCACCGAGATCGAAAGGCAGATGCGCATCATCGCGCAGGGTACTGCGCTGACCTACAACTGCGCCGTCGAAACCATCTACACCCGCGAATTCGTGCCGCTGATCAACGATGCCGAGGCCACCCATGCAGCGCTTGCGGCGGCGGCCGGCGTCTTCGGCGAAGATGCGACCAGCGGCAACTCCGACCTGAACACCGCGTCGGAGGATTTCGCCCGCTTTCTCGACCATGTGCCGGGCTGTTTCTCCTTCATCGGCAATGGCGAGGCTTCCGCGCCGCTGCACAACCCGACCTTCGATTTCAACGACGCCGCGCTCATGGGCGGGATGCGCTTCCACGCCGCGATCGCGCGCCACCGCCTGCCGGTGGCCTGAGCCTTGCCTGCCTCGGCGGCGCGGTCGATCGCGTCCGGTGCCTATCAAGAAAACCTAAAGCGTCGTCCATAATTTCTGGATTGCCGGCGACGCCCATCCGTGATTTGAGGCGCTTCGCTCCGGGGAATGCCTGCCTCATGTCGCTTCCACTTTTCGCACTGTTCATCGCCGCCTTCGCCTTCGGCACCACCGAGTTCGTAATCGCCGGCGTTTTGCCGCAAGTGGCGGAAGGGCTTGGCGTTTCGGTCCCCTCCGCCGGCTATCTCGTTTCCGGCTATGCCTGCGGCATCGCCATTGGTGGCCCGCTGCTGGCGCTCGCCACCAAGAGGCTGCCGCGCAAGACCTTGCTGCTCGGCCTCGCCGTCGCTTTCACCATCGGCCAGGCTGCCTGCGCGCTGGCGCCCGACTTCACCTCCATGCTGCTGCTGCGTATCGCGGTCGCCGTGGCGCACGGCGCCTATTTCGGCGTCGCCATGGTCGTGGCCGTCGGCCTTGTCCGTGAAGACCAACGCGGCATGGCCGTGGCGGTCATCCTGTCGGGCCTCACCGTCTCCAACGTCATCGGCGTGCCCGCCGGCACGGCGATCGGCAACATCTGGGGCTGGCGCGCGACATTCTGGGTGATGTGCGGGCTTGGCGTCGCGGCAACGCTCGCCATGGCGGCGCTTCTGCCGCGCACCACTGGATCGTCCGCGAAACATGTCGGCCTTGCCCGCGAGGTTCGCGTGCTCGCCCGCCAGCAGGTCTGGACCTCGCTTATCCTGATGCTGATGCTGATGATCGGCCAGTTCGGCCTGTTCACCTACATCACCCCGACGCTGCTGGAAGTCACCGGCCTCGATGAAAACCTTGTGCCCTGGGTGCTCCTGCTCAACGGCGTCGGCGCCACGATCGGCGTCTTCCTCGGCGGAAAGCTCTCCGACTGGAAGCTGATGCCCTCGCTCATCACCATGCTGTTCCTGCAGGCGGTGACGCTGGCGGTCATCTATGCCGTCAGCCCCTATCCGGTGCCGATGATCGTGGCGATCGTCATCTGGGGCGGTCTCAACTTCTCCATCGGCACGCCGATCCAGACCCGCATCCTGTCCTGGACGGCGGACGCCTCCAACCTCGCCTCGTCGCTCATCCCGTCAGGATTCAACGTCGGCATCGCGTTGGCCGCATCGCTGGGCGCCGCCATGCTCAATGGCGGCTACGGCTATCGCAGCCTGCCACTGCTCGGCGCCTTTGCCATGCTGGTCGCCGTCATCGTCGCTGTTGCCTCGCACATCTGGGAGCGCCGCAGCGATGTCAGGCCACCGCTACCGGCGGCGGCCGAGTAACAGGAGGGTGTAGAGAGCCGCCCTTTACATCATTTGAAGCTGCCCATCGGATCAAGCTTGGGCTGGATCATGCGGCATGCCGTCGCCGAAGGACCTACGGCCTCGCCAGCGTCTTCGGACATGACGCAGGAATGGCCGGCATCTCCGCCCGGCAGGGGAACGCCCTTGGCGAGCGAGAACTGCACCGAATGCGCGCCGGCCAGGCCGGCGGGGAATTGCGGTATTGGCTTGACGATCCTGAACAGTCCGCCGCGCCGCTCCAGATGGCCGCTGTGGACCAACTGCGAAAGGCCGAATTCCTGCGGCAGCACGTCATAGCGCCTGGCAGGCTCGCCGGCGACGACGCTGGCAGGATCGAAGCGCACCAGCCCGCGCGGCGTGAATCGCAATGCGTTTTTCCAACTCTCCGCGTCGAAGTCGTCGGGGACCTGCCGCGATAGCGCGGTCGATGCCAGGTTTTCGAATGTCATGTCCGGCAAGGAAACCTTGGAGAGGCTGTAAATGCCGGCGACATGATCCGCATCCTTGCCCACCGTGCTCACAAACAGCTTTCGTGCCTGGGCCGTCTCGCCGGTTCCGGATTTGTAGAAGTAGTTCATGCAGCCGCGCCCGTCCTTGCCAACTAAGGACACCCGATCCCTGGCCAGGCCGACGACACCGGATCGCGCGCCGCTTCGAGGCGCCGCGACAACGAATTTCTCGACGCGCTCAACCGCGCCGGACACTGTCCAGATCTGTGCTTCGTAGCTCGTCACCACGATGTAGAGGCTTCTTGCCGGGCTGGATGTCGATGGTCGACGTTGTGGTTTCATCATATGGGTTGCCGACATGGACATCGGCCATGGCATCCCCGTCATACGTGCCCAAAAGCACGGTTTCGGCATCCGCCGAGGGACGTGGCAAATTGCAGGAAGCGGGATCGCCTTGCAGCCCGGACACGATGCTCGGCCTGACGGCAGCCGGAATCCGCGCCGCCACGCGCATGACCTCGTCCCGCGACAGGATCGTGTTGCCGTCCGCATCGACGGACCGGAACACCGCCATCGCCTGTTCCATGATCTGCGAAGCCGTTACGGAGTTTCCGTCGCCCAGCGCCAGATAGGCGGCAAGACGGTCATCAGGAACACCTGACATGTTGATTGGCTTGACGTTCTTGTAGGCCTCGGAAATGGATATGTTACCATCGCCGTCGGCATCCGCCGCGAACAGCGCCTGGGTGAACTGGGGCGAGACCCGCCCATCGGGTTTGGCACGGCTTTGTTCTGCTTCGTCCCGGGTGACGATGCCGTCCTGGTTGAGGTCGAGCAGGGCGAATTGCGACACGATCATCGACTTCATCAATGTCTCGTTACGCCGGGCGAGTTGGTCCACCATCTCGCGTGTCAGCTTGTCCCCGCGACCCGCGCCATTTCTGAACGGCGACATCACGGATTGCAGGAAGGTCTCCATCGTCTGCCCCTCGCGCAGATTTCGCGCGAAAAGCGGTGGGTAAGGCTCCTCCTTGCCATCGGCAAAGCTCACGCTGGACAGGCAGGCCATGGCCAGCCCCAGGACAACACCAAGTTTCATCTCGCCTCCACAGCAGGTTCAGACCCGCAACCATAAAGCGAATGAATGACACGCATGTGGTGAAAAACGATCCGGTTTTCAGGGTCGCGTCAGCAAACTGCTAACCAAGATCACCAACCGGATGATTGGAGAGCACGCGCCTAGGCAACCGTGCCCTGCCCGTCTCACCCGCGCCAGCGCAACAGGCGCATGGCGTTGGCTGTGACCAGCACGGTGGCGCCGGTATCGGCGAGGATCGCGGGCCACAGGCCGGTGATGCCGGCGATAGTGGTGACCAGGAACACCGCCTTCAGCCCGAGCGCCACGGTGATGTTCTGGCGGATGTTTGCCATCACCGACCGCGACAGCCTGATCATGCGCCAGACATCGGTGACCCGGCCATGCAGGATCGCGGCGTCCGCCGTTTCCAGCGCCACATCCGTGCCGCCACCCATGGCGATGCCGATGTCGGCGGCGGCAAGCGCCGGCGCGTCGTTGATGCCGTCGCCGACCTTGGCGACTTTCAGCCCTTCGCGCTGCAGTTCACCGACGATGCGCTGCTTGTCCTGCGGCAACAGCTCGGCTCGTGCCTCGATCCCGAGCGAGGCGGCGATGGCGTCGGCGGTGCGGCGGTTATCACCGGTCAGCATCACCGTACGGATGCCCTCGGCCTTCAGCGCCGAGATACCGGCAGCCGCATCCGGCCTCGCCTCGTCGCGCATGGCGATGAGCCCGGCCATCATGCCATCGGCCACCAGCACGGAGACAGTCTTGCCTTGGCCATTGAGGCTCTCGATGGCAAAGCGCTGTGCCTCGCTCATATCAGCACGTTCCGCCGCTGCCTGGCCGGAGCCGAGGAATACAGCGACGCCACCGACATTGCCTTCGACGCCCTTGCCCGAGATCGCCTTGGACGCCAATGCCGGCGTCACCTTGATCCTCTCAGCTTCCGCCTTGCCGAGAATCGCCATCGCCAGCGGATGGCTGGAGCCCTGCTCAAGGGATGCCGCCAGTGCCAGCACGTCGCGCTCATCGCGGCCATAGGCCACCACATCGGTGACCGCCGGCTTGCCCTCGGTCAGCGTTCCCGTCTTGTCGAAGGCCACCGCCGTGATCTTCGAAAAGCCCTCCAGCACCGAGCCGCCCTTCATCAGCAGGCCGCGCCGTGCGCCTGTCGCCAGCCCGGCGGCGATTGCCGCCGGCGTCGAGATGACCAGCGCGCAGGGGCAGCCGATCAGCAGGATCGCCAGGCCCTTGTAGATCCATTCATTCCAGTCGCCGCCCATGAGCAGCGGCGGCAGCAGCGCCACCAGCGCCCCGACCACCAGCACCGCCGGTGTGTAGATGCGTGAGAAGCGGTCGATGAAACGCTCGGTCGGCGCCTTGGCCTCCTGCGCTTCCTCCACCAGCCGAACGACGCGGGCGATGGTGTTGTCGGAGGCGGCGGCGGTGACCCGCACCTTGAGCACGCCATCGGTGCTGATCGTGCCGGCGAAGACGGTTTCCCCGACGCTCTTGCGCTTCGGTGTGCTCTCGCCGGTCACCGGCGCTTCGTCAATGTCGCTCGAACCTTCGATGATCTCGCCATCGGCGGGAATGCGGTCGCCTGGCCGCACCACGATGACGTCGCCGACGCCAAGCTGTTCGGCGGGAACCTCGACGGTGCCGCCGGCCCGCTCGACTAGCGCCGTCTTCGGCACCAGGTCGGCAAGCCCCTGGATGCTCGCTCGCGCCCGGCCGGCGGCGACGCCTTCCAGCATTTCGCCGATGAGAAACAGCACCACCACGGCTGCGGCTTCTTCCGTCGCGCCGATCATCACGGCGCCAACGGCGGCAATGGTCATCAGCATCTCGATCGAGAATGGCGTTCCCGCCAAGGCCGCCATCAGCGCGCGCCGGGCGATCGGCACCAGTCCGACCAGCAGCGCCGCCAGGAAAGCCCAGCGCTCGGCCGCCGGGACCAGATGGCCGATTGCATAGGCGGCGAGAAGTGCGGCCGCGCAGCCCAGCGTCAGCATCGCCCGGCGCGAGCGCCACCACGCCTGTCCCGGTTCGGCATCATTGTGAAGATGGGTAGAGCCAGCCGCCTGCCGGCCGGCCGGCTTGACGCCATGATCGTGGCCTTCGTGATCGTGGCCCTCATGGTCATGATCATGATCGTGGTCATGCGCCTTGGCCGCCGCAGCGCGCCCATCGCTCCTGGCTTCGGCCTTGACGATGCCGTAGCCGAGCCGCGCCACCTGCCGCAGCACCTTGTCCTCGGGCAGCACGCCGCCATGGCTGACCGTCATCGAGGCGCCGGTCACCGAAACCGAGACATCGGCGACGCCGTCGAGACGGCGCACCGCCGTATCGATCTTGGCCGCGCAGGACGCACAGTCCATGCCGCCGATCTTGAACCGTGTCTGCTTGAGAGGAGCCGTCATCACATCACCTGTCTGTTTTTCACCGCGCGACGTGCCGCCGCTTGGGTCTTGAATCCCGATGTCAGGCAATGTAATTCCTCTAGTCACTAGAGCTTCAAGAGGAAAAATTCATGTTTTCGATCGGAGATCTTTCCCGCCGTACCGGGGTCAAGGTGCCCACTATCCGCTACTACGAGCAGATGGGCCTGGTCGCCGCGCCCGAGCGCTCGGAAGGCAACCAGCGCCGCTACGGCCGGCAGGAGCTGGAACGCCTGGCCTTCATCCGTCACGCCCGCGATCTCGGCTTCGCCGTCGAGGACATCCGTGCGCTGATCGAGCTCAGCTTCCATCCCGAGCAGCCCTGCGGCCACGCCGACAAGATCGCCGAGGAACAGCTGATCTCGGTGCGCGAAAAGATCGCTCAGCTGAAGCGGCTGGAAGCGGAACTCGAACGCATCGCCACCTGCTGCAACGGCAAGACGGTCGGCGACTGCTATGTCATCCGTGCGCTCTCCGACCACGCGCTTTGCGCCGACGAGCACGCCTGACACTTTAATTCGACAGGGCGATTCATTTTCACAGGGAAAGGAGGTAATCGCCTGAAAAGAATCGAACTTCGATAAGGCAGGGAAGACAGATGAAAGTGTTCATCAGCGCGGACATAGAGGGCACCGCCGGCATAGCGGATTGGGACGAGGCGCTGAAGGAAAGACGGGATTATTCGGAATTCCGCGAGTTGATGACGGCCGAGGTGGTCGCCGCCTGCGAGGGCGCCAGGGCCGCCGGCGCAAAAGAGATCCTGATCAAGGACGCGCACCAGAGCGCGCGCAACCTGATCGTCTCCAAGCTCCCCGACTATGCCAGCATCGTGCGCGGCTGGAGCGGCCATCCCCATGTCATGATGTTCGGCCTCGACAGGAGTTTCGATGCCGCTCTTTTCACCGGCTATCACGCCAAGGCCGGCACTGAGTCCAATCCGCTCGCCCATACGATGAACGACAGGATTTCGCGGCTGGTCATCAATGGCGAGGTCGCTTCGGAATTCACCGTCAACGCCTTTACGGCGGCACTCCTCGGCGTCGCGCCGGTGTTCCTGTCCGGCGATCGCGGCATATGCGATGATGCCCGCGCGCTCGTGCCGGGAATTGGCACGGTTGCGGTGAGCGAAGGTTTCGGGCGCGCCACGCTGTCCATGTCGCCGGCGCGGGCGATGGACCAGATTCGCGAGGGCGTGGAGAAGGCGCTGTCGCGCGACCTGACGGCGTGCCGCCTCGACCTGCCCAAGCATTTCGACGTGGAGATCGAGTTCAACAACCCGACCGATGCCTATCGCGCCAGCTGGTATCCGGGAGCGGAGCACCCGCGCGAGCGCACCTTGCGCTTCGTCTCCGACAACTATTTCGAAGTGCTGCGCGCGCTGCGCTTCCTCACGGTGTAACGCCCCCGGCCCAATTGCCCGCCGCCTCCCAGAAACGGTTGGCGATCGGGCGCGCGCCATCGGCGTGGCGGTAGAGGCGGATCTCGGTCGTCAGCTCCCAGTCGGGATCGACGGACGCCGGCACAAGGGCTCCATCGGCCACTTCGCTGACGATCAGCCGTTCCGGCAGCCACGACACGCCCCACCCGGCGAGCGCCATCGCCTTGTGGCCGATGCAGATGGTGTTTTCATGCGTGGTGTTGCGCGTAAAGGGCGGGCGCTTGGCGAACAGCTTGTTCAGCGCCATGCCGAAAAACGAGAAGTCACCATAGTCGATATAGGGCAGCGGCGTGTGTGCCCTCAGCGCGTGGTCAAGCAGCGGCCCTTGCGCATGCGGCGCCGCCACCGGCTTCACCTTCTCCGTGCCCAGCACGAGGAAAGAGAAGCGCGAACTGTCGAGCAGGAACGGCACCGAGGGATGGAAATAGGTGAGCAGGAAATCGCAATTGCCGTCGAGCAGCGTGTCGATGTTCTCCTCGATGCCGCCCTTGTCCGGGCTGACATGCGAACTGAACAGCGGCAGGTGTGCGCGCATGTCGTCCAGCCATGCGGGAAGGAAGGTGACGGTGAGCGTGTGCAGCGCCGAGAACGTCACCCTGTGCTTTTCAGCCTCGTTGCGCGGGCGCAGCGAATCCCGGTTGCGATGCATCGTGCGTATGGCGTCCTCGGCCATCGGCAGGAAGCGCACACCCTCCGCCGTCAGCGTGACGGGAAAGGTTGCCCGGTTGACCAGGGTGGCGCCCATCCAGCCTTCGAGTTGCTTGACGCGCCGGCTGAAGGCCGGTTGCGTCACGCCGCGCAGATAGGCGGCCCTGGAAAAGCTCAGGCAGCCCGCCAGGCAGCAGAAATCCTCCAGCCATTTGAGTTCCATGAAATCCGGCCTCCCGCATCTTCGGCAGCTCCGTATAGCGGCGTTTCCTCATGCCACGCAAATCCCATGCAAAAAATGCATAAGCTCGAAGAAACATGGCATTGGCCATGGTTCTTCGATGCCACTAGCGTCCGGCCACATCATCAAACCGGGAATGGCCGTGGCGCGCGAAGTCTATGTGGAAGGCAGGTTCGTCAGCGAGGACCAGGCGACAGTCTCGGTCTTCGACAGGGGGCTGTTGTTCGGCGACAGCATCTATGAGGTGACCGCGGTCATCGACGGACGCCTGATCGACAACGACCTCCATCTGGCGCGGCTTGAACGGTCGCTCGGCGAACTCGAAATCCCGATGCCACTCTCGCCCGAGGCGATCGTGGAGGTCCAGACCCAGCTGATCGCCCGCAACCAGCTGCGGGAAGGTGTCATCTACCTGCAGATCAGCCGTGGCATCGCCGACCGCAACTTCGGCTATGCCGGAGACATCAAGCCGACCTTCTTCGCGTTCAGCCAGGCCAAGGACCTGCGCAATGCGGCGGCGGTGCGCGACGGCGTCCGCGTCGCCATCGTCGACGACCAGCGCTGGGCGCGACGCGACATCAAGACCACGATGCTGCTGGCGCAGGTCCAGGCCAAGCATGTCGCGGCGCAACGCGGCTGCAAGGAAGCCTGGCTCGTCGAGGACGGCTTCGTCACCGAGGGCGCCTCCTCCACCGCCTATATCGTCACCGCCGACAACCGCATCGTCACGCGCGCCAACTCGCGCGCCATCCTGCCCGGCTGCACGCGCCGCGCCGTCATCACGGTGGCCGATCGACTGAACCTGGTGGTCGACCAGTCACGGTTCACCGTCGAAGACGCGAAAAGCGCGCGCGAGGCATTTTTGACCAGCGCATCAAGCCTGGTGACCCCGGTCATCGAAATTGCAGGACACATGATCGGCGACGGCAAGCCCGGCCCGGTCACCCGGCTCCTGCAGAAGACCTATCTGGACCTGGCATTGGGGAGCCCTGCCCCGGTTCAGTAGGAACGTCCAGCAACGACAATCAACAATGGGAGAAGAATAAATGAAGTCCTTGAAATACGCATTGTGCGCCTCCGTCCTGGCACTGACCTGTGCGACCTCGGCCATGGCCGAGACACAGGGCTATGGCGACTGCCAGGTGACGGGCGAGCGCGGCACCGACAAGATCACCCCGGCGGTTGCCGGCCAGTTCACCGTCATCATCAACCTGCCGGCGGTCGGCCAGTTCAATGGCGACACGCCCGACACGATCAAGGACGGCTACGAGTTCTGCATGGCGGTCAACATCGCGCACCGGCTCGGCCTCGACACAGTGAAGCTGGTCAACGCCTCCTTCGATTCCATCGTCGCCGGCCAGAACAAGGATTATGACATCGCGCTGGCGCTGATCTCGGTCACGGAGCCGCGCAAGAAGGTCGTCGATTTCTCGGTGCCCTACATACAGTCGGACAATGGCGTGGCGGTGAAGGCCGGCAACACCGTCACCGAGGAAACCATCAAGACCAGCCGTGTCGGCGTCCAGGCGGGCACGACGCTGGTGCAGTTCGCGCAGGAGACCCTCAAGGCCAAAAGCGTCGATGTGTTCGACGACACGGCCTCGATGTTCACCGCGGCCGCCGCCGGCAAGGTGGACGCCGTGATGACCGATCTCGGCATCGTGCTCGGCCAGGTGGCGAATTCCAATGGCAAGCTGGCGGTCGTCGGCAAATACACCACCGACCGGCCGACCGCCGGCATCTATCCGAAGGGTTCGCCGAACGGAGCGGTCATCGACAAGGTCATGACCGACCTGACGAATGACGGCACGCTGAAGAAGCTGGAAGCCGCCTATCTGCTGCCATCCTGGGGTGGCCTCTCCCCCGACAGCGTACCGGTCTGGAAATACTAAGGCATGTCGATACCGATAGCTGAAACGGGAAGCGAGCGCGCCAGCCAATGGCGCGCCCGCGGCAAGGTCCGCACGCATGGCAGGCGGGCCTGGGTGGCGCTCGGCGTCACCGCCGTTACGTTTCTCGCCATTGCCTACACGTCCCTGCACATCGCTGCCTATGTGCTGCAGCAGGGCTGGCCGAACGTGCCCGTCCAGATCGTGTCGGCACTCGCCTGCGTGCCGCCGCTATGGGTCATCGGGGTTGCCTGGCGCGCTGTCAGGCTGTCCGCGCGCGCGGCATCATCGAATGACGTACATGCCGGCCGCGAACTTGGGTCCATATCCTCGGATGTATCCTGGAACGCCCTCTCCTATTCAGTGGCGCTCCTGATCATCTGCGCCTTCGCTTGGTTCCTGGTGGTCAACGATGCCGCCGTCAGCCGGACGTTCTTCGATATCGACCTGATCTGGAAGTCGACCTGGACCATCCTCAAGGCGTTCGGCACCAACATCTCGATCTTCTTCTTTTCCGCGATCCTCATCCTGGTCTGGGCGCTGGTCGTCGCCATCGCCCGCACCTTGCCCGGCAAGGCAGGCCGGCCGATCCGCACGCTGGCGATCATCTATGGCGACCTGTTTCGCGGCCTGCCGGCCATCATCACCATCTATCTCATCGGCTTTGGCCTGCCGTTGACCAGCCTTCCCATCCTCAAGGACCTGTCCTCCAACGCCTATGCGATCATCGCGCTGACGCTGACCTATGGCGCCTATACTTCCGAGGTCTATCGCGCCGGTATCGAGAGCGTGCATCCGAGCCAGATCGCGGCGGCGCGCTCGCTGGGCCTCTCCTATTTCAGGACGATGCGCTACGTGGTGGTTCCGCAGGCTATCCGCGGCATCATTCCGCCGCTGATGAACAACTGCATCAGCCTGCAGAAGGACACGGCACTGGTCGCCATCATCGGCACCATCGACGCCTTCAACCAGTCGAAAATCGTCGCCAGCAACAATTTCAACCTGTCGGCGGTGACGACGGTGGCGCTGATCTTCATCCTGATTACCATCCCGCAAGCTCGCTTCGTCGACCGGCTGATCGAGCGGGACCGCCGCAAAACGCGCTCAGGCACATGACGAGCGGGGAGTGAAGCACATGGCATTGGTCGAGATCGACAAGGCCTACAAGCGCTACGGCGCGGTCGAGGTGCTGAAGGGCATTTCGCTGGACATCGAGGAACACCAGGTCGTCTGCCTGATCGGCCCTTCGGGCTGCGGCAAGTCCACGCTGCTGCGCTGCATCAACTGCCTGGAGCCCATCCAGGGCGGCGAGATCAGGCTGCATGGCGACCGCGTCACCGGTCCGGGCGTCGACCTCGACCTGCTTCGGCGCGAGATCGGCATCGTCTTCCAGAGCTACAATCTGTTTCCCCATATGAGCGTCATCGAGAACATCACGCTCGGACCGGTCAAGGTGCTGGGCATGCCTCGCAACGCGGCTACTGACAAGGGCATGGCGCTGCTCGAACGGGTCGGCCTCGCCGCCAAGGCGCGGGAATATCCCGACCGCCTGTCCGGCGGCCAGCAGCAGCGCGTGGCCATCGTGCGCGCGCTGATGATGGACCCTGCCCTCCTGCTGCTCGACGAGATCACCTCGGCGCTCGATCCCGAACTCGTCTCGGAAGTGCTGGACATTGTGCGCGATCTCGCCACCAAGGGCATGACCATGGTGCTGGCAACGCATGAAATGGGATTTGCGCGCGAGGTTGCCGACAAGGTCTGTTTCCTGCAGGAAGGGCTGGTCTACGAAGAAGGCCCGCCCTCGCAAATCTTCGGCAACCCGCAGGGCGAACGGACCCGCGCCTTCCTGAAGCGCATCATCGACGCGGGCCGTTTGTAAGGAGCAAGAATGACCAGGACCGTCGGTGATTTCGGCCTGACCTGCGGCACCTTGCCGGCGGGCGCGAAGAATTCCATCACCGACGTGCCCGGCGTGCGGGTCGGCCACCACACGCTGCGCGAGGGCGACATCAACACAGGCGTCACCGCGATCCTGCCGCATGCTGGAAACCTGTTTCGCCGGAAAGTGACGGCGGCGGCCCATGTCATCAACGGCTTCGGCAAGACGATCGGCCTGACGCAGGTGCGGGAACTCGGCGCCATCGAGACGCCGATCCTGCTCACCAACACGCTCTCCGTCGGCACTTGCGCCACCGCGCTGATCCGCGACGCCATCCGCCAGAACCCGGATATCGGCCGCTCGACCGGCACCGTCAATCCGGTGGTCGGCGAATGCAATGACGGCCCGCTGAACGACATCCAGGCGCTGGCGATCAGCGAGGAACACGCTCTTGCGGCGCTGGCGGACGCGCATGAAGGCGCGACGGAACAGGGCAATGTCGGCGCAGGCACCGGGATGAGCTGCTTCGGCTTCAAGGGTGGCATCGGCTCGGCCTCCAGGAAGCTCAAGCTGGGCGGCGGCGACCATCACCTTGGCGTTCTCGTCCTGTCGAATTTCGGCCGGGCCGGAGACCTGATCCTGCCCGACGGACGCCGACCCGATCCGAGGCAGGAGGCGGAGCCCGAACGCGGCTCGATCATGATCGTGCTGGCGACCGATGTGCCGCTTGAACATCGCCAACTCGAGCGTGTGGCGCGTCGCGCCGGAGCTGGCATCGCCAGGCTCGGCTCCTTCTGGGGCCATGGCAGCGGCGACATCGCCATCGCCTTCAGCACCGGCAACGTGGTCGACCACGACGAACCGCGCGATCTGGTCCCCCAGATGACCTTGAACGATGCCCGCATCGACATGCTTTTCCGGGCAGCGGCCGAGGCCACGCAGGAGGCCGTGCTGAACTCCATGCTTTCCGCTGTCGCGTTCACAGGCAGAGGTGGCACGCATCGCACATCGCTGGCCGACTGGCTGGATGGTCAGTCACGGGCCGGATAGGCTGAGCCGCGCCTACAACTCGATCCGGAACCGCAAGCTCTCCACGCCACCATAGGCGGCGTCCTCGAAAAACCTCCCGACAAGCCTCCCGCCATTGGCCAGGATTACCTTGTGCGAGGCCGGATTTTCCGGCTTGGCGGTGATCTCGACATGGGGCAGGCCGACCGCCCTCGCCTCGTCCAGCATCAGCCGCAGCGCCTCGGTCGCGTAGCCCCGCCGCCGTTTCCACGGCACCACCGCATAGCCGATATGGCCGAGCACATGCGGCGGTAGTTCCGCCGTGCCCTTCTGCCAGCGAAAGCCGATCGAGCCTGCCGCCTCGCCATCCCATATCCAGCGCCGAAAACCGGGCAGGCGTGACACCTTCCGGCCGTCCGGCAATGTCAGAGGCGGCCCCTTGGCTTCGGGATCATCGAGGCTGGCGAGAAAGGCCACCGGGTCCGCCGCGATGGCGGCCAACTGTTCGCGCGTCGCTTCCTCGAGCCGCACATTGTCCGGCGACCAGCCGCGGTCGAGCGCCGCCTTGTAGGACGGCAGGTGTTCAAAAGCGGGTTTGACGATTTCGACCATGTTGCACCGCAGGCGTCGTGGAGATGCCGATAAAATAGCAGCGTTGCCAGCGAAGGAACGTACCACCAGAGCATACGCTGTTACGACAAGGCCCGTTCCATCGCTGGAACCACGGCCTCATTCGTAAGCCTCTGGAGCAGGCATCTGGCGCGGCCAGTTTCAAGCCGCGCCAGATTGCTGGTCTCAAGCAATGTCACATTCTTCGCGCAGACCACCACGGACCGTCGGCGAGCCATCAACGCCTCGGAGTTGACTTGCTCCGAAGCAATTAGAGACGCGACACCGCGCCCAAATGTCTTGCTGGCTAGTCGATTTTGAGGCTTATTGACTTCGGTGTGCTTGGGTAGGTGGCGTAATGATTGCGGGTAAGAAGTCTTTCCGCCTCTTTTTGACGGTGTCCGCAGTCATCGCATCCAGCCTATTTTGTGCGGCCGCGGGATCATCCGATATCATCAGTTCGGGGACAGGCTTCTTCGTCAACGACCAAGGTTGGATTGTCACCAACCAGCATGTTGTCGAAGGGTGCGAAAGCGTCAGCGTGCCATCTCTTGGTGATGCCGCGGAAATCAAAATAGACAAACAAAACGACCTAGAGCAGAATCTGATCATTCCGGCTCATATCCTGTTGCGGCGAAGTAGTTGGCGCACTCGGTTGGTGTGAAGCAAGGCAGTGCGGCGCTGATGGTATCCCACAATTCCGCGACGGTTCGTGCGGCGGCTTTGCGTAGAATCGATTTCAGCTTGGAAAAGGCGTTCTCGATCGGGTTGAAGTCGGGGGAATAGGGCGGGAGGAACATCATCCTTGCGCCGGTTGCTTCGATCGCCACACGGGCGGCTGCGCTTTTGTGCGCCGGCAGGTTGTCGAGGATCACGACATCGTCGGGCCGCAGCGTCGGCACGAGAACCTGCTCGACATAGGCGACAAACCATTCGCCAGTCATCGGGCCGTCCAGGACCATTGGCGCGGTCATGCCAGTGAGGCGCAGGGCGCCGGTGAACGTCGTCGTCTTCCAATGGCCATGCGGGATTGGCGATCGGCACCGCATCCCGCGCTTCGTGCGCCCCCGCAGTCGAGCCATCTTTGTCGAGGCTCCGGTCTCGTCGATGAAGACCAGATGCTCGGGATCAAGATCGGGCTGGGCGTCGAACCAGGCGTTTCGTCGCGCCGCCACGTCTGGCCGCTCCTGCTCGCTGGCGTGCGCCGTTTTTTTTTTTGAAGGTCATGGAGTGACGATCGAGAAACCGCCAGATCGTGCTCGTCGCAAACGACGCGCCATGCTCCTGTCGCAGCAACTCGGCGAGTTCGACCAGCGTGATGTCCACCCGCCTCTCGATCGCCGCCAGGATGATGTCGCGATACGCTTCAACGCGGTGGGACCGCCTGTCGCCGCCCTGCGGCTTTGCGCAGGTGGCTCCGGTCTCGCGCCATTCCCGGACCCAACGCACCGAGCTTGCCGCCGCCACGCCAAATCGCGCCGCTGCCGCCCGTCGCGACAGGCCGCCATCAACCGCTGCGACCACCCGAGCCCGCAAATCTTCCGATAAGGATTTCGCCATGCCATGCCGGCCTCCGAATCCAGCAGATATGCTGAATCAGATTTCCAATCCCAACGAAACCCCTATCGATTCTATCCGCTCGGATTTTGCTCTAGCTGTTTTCAAGGTCAACGCGACGGACAAAAAATCGATTTCTCTTCGTAGTACCCAGCCGAGACTGGGCGAAGATATCGCGGCTTATGGTTTCCCGCTTAACGGCATTCTCTCCGACTCAATCAAGGTCACCACCGGGAACATCAATTCGCTAGTTGGGATGGAGAACGATACCCGCTTCATGCAGGTTTCGACGCCGCTACAACCAGGCAACTCAGGCGGCCCAATCGTTGATCACTGGGGCTCCGTCGTTGGCATGGCAACATCGGTCTTAGGGTCGAAATTCGCTGACGCGACGGGAATAACCCCTCAAAACGTGAATTTTGCAATACGGTCAAATGTCATCGAACTGTTTTTGCAGAGCCGCGATATCAAGTTCGAAAGTAGCGTGCCACAGGCCGGGGCGCCTCCTCTTTCCACTGCTGATCTGTCCGACAAGATCGTCCCATCGACCGTTTCGATTCTTTGTCACGGCAAACCCATGGCTCAGGTTGCCAATCAGACGCCAACGACCGCGCCCGTTGCGCCGACAACGACCGTTTCTCCCCCAATGTCCCGGGGTTTTCAGTCTCTGACGAACGTCGATGTAATCGGCTTTGATTATTCGACTCTTCGTTCTGTCTCCAGCGAGCAATGCAGCGCGGCCTGTCAGGCGGACCCTTCTTGCCGCGCAACGACCTACAACAAGAAGGAGCACTTTTGCTTCTTGAAGAATGACGCGAAGCTTTTGGTTCGCAACTACGACGCTGACGCAAACGTGGCTTCTGATCTGATGGGGAGCACTGTGGTCTCCACATTTACAATCGCTTCCAGCCGCGACATGGCCGGTGGGGACTATCTGCGACTTCGCAATAGCTCGTTTATCGGCTGCTATCTTGAATGCGAAAAGGATTGGAAGTGCCGAGCGTTCGCTTACACCCGAAAAAAGAACGATTGCTGGCTGAAAAATCAGACCGGACGCCTGTCGGTTAAAGCGGGCGTCGACCTTGGCGTTCGATAGAGCGGCTCCGATACCGGCCGCCAACCATCCGTCGAAATGGGCGTAGTATCCGCCGCATTCTGATGGTGCCGAAAGTCGTTGTTCGGCAGGTCATCTCGTCAAAATGCAGGCGCTCCAGCGCGGCTCCTGCTTCAGGGCCGCGCTGGACTGTTCCCGACTCAGGCGATGTCGAAGCGGTCGGCGTTCATCACCTTGGTCCATGCCACCACGAAATCCCTGGCGAACTTCGCCTTGGCGTCGGCCGTGCCATAGACTTCGGCGAGCGCCCGCAGCTGCGAGTGCGAACCGAAGATCAGGTCGGCTCGGGTGCCGGTCCACTTGACTTCGCCGGTCTTGCGGTCGCGGCCTTCGAACACGTCCTTGGCATCCGACGTCGCCTTCCACTCCGTGCCCATGTCGAGCAGGTTGACGAAGAAGTCGTTGGTCAGCGTTTCCGGCTTCTTGGTGAAGACGCCATGCTTCGACTGGTCGGCATTGGCGCCGAGAACGCGCAGGCCGCCGACGAGAACCGCCAGTTCCGGCGCCGTCAGCGTCAGCAGTTGCGCGCGGTCAACCAGCGCTTCCTCGACGGTCAGGCGCTGCTTGCCGCGAACATAGTTGCGGAAACCGTCAACGGTCGGTTCCAGCGGCGCGAAGGAGTGGATGTCGGTCTGCTCCTGCGAGGCGTCCATGCGGCCCGGCCAGAAGGGAACGTCCACGTTGTTGCCAGCGTCACCAGCGGCCTTCTCGATGGCGGCATTGCCGCCGATGACGATCAGGTCGGCAAGCGAGACCTTCTTGTCGCCGGACTGCGAAGCGTTGAACTCCTTGGCAATAGCTTCGAGCTTCTCGAGCACCTTAGCGAGTTGGGCCGGCTGGTTGACCTCCCAGTCCTTCTGCGGGGACAGGCGAATGCGCGCGCCATTGGCACCGCCGCGCTTGTCGGAACCACGGAACGTCGAAGCCGACGCCCATGCCGTCGATACCAGCTGCGGCACCGAGAGGCCGGAAGCAAGGATCTTCGCTTTCAGGGCGGCAACGTCCTGCTCGTCGATCAGGACGTGATCGACCGCCGGGATAACGTCCTGCCAGGGCAGCTCTTCCTTGGGCACGAGCGGGCCGAGATAGCGGGCGACCGGGCCCATGTCGCGGTGCGTCAGCTTGTACCAGGCGCGTGCGAATGCGTCGGCGAACTGATCCGGGTTCTGGTGGAAGCGTCGCGAGATCGTCTCGTAGGAAGGATCGAACCGCAGAGCAAGATCGCTGGTCAGCATCGAGGGCGCATGGCGCTTGGCCGAATTGTGCGCGTCAGGCACGGTGCCCGCACCAGCGCCGCCCTTCGGCGTCCACTGGTTTGCGCCGGCCGGGCTCTTGGTCAGTTCCCAATCGAAGCCGAACAGATTGTCGAAGAAGTCGTTGCTCCACTTCGTCGGCGTCGTGGTCCAGGTCACTTCCAGGCCGCTGCCAATCGCGTCGCCGCCCTTGCCGGTGCCAAACTTGCTGGCCCAGCCAAGGCCTTGCTGCTCGATATCAGCGGCTTCAGGCTCCGGACCGACCAGTGCCGCGTCGCCCGCGCCATGGGTCTTGCCGAAGGTGTGGCCGCCGGCGATGAGCGCGACGGTCTCCTCGTCGTTCATGGCCATGCGCGCGAAGGTGTCACGGATGTCACGTGCCGAAGCGAGCGGATCGGGATTGCCGTTCGGGCCTTCCGGGTTGACGTAGATCAGGCCCATCTGCACGGCGCCGAGCGGGTTCTGCAGGTCGCGGTCGCCACTGTAGCGCTCGTCGGCCAGCCACTTGCCTTCCGGACCCCAATAGACGTCCTGCTCGGGCTCCCACACATCGGCGCGGCCACCGGCGAAACCGAAGGTCTTGAAGCCCATCGATTCCAGCGCGACGTTGCCGGTGAGGATCAGAAGGTCGGCCCAGGAAATCCTGCGGCCATATTTCTGCTTGATCGGCCACAGCAGACGGCGGGCTTTGTCGAGGTTGACGTTATCCGGCCAGCTGTTCAGCGGCGCGAAACGCTGCTGGCCGGCTCCGGCGCCGCCACGGCCGTCGGCGATGCGATAGGTGCCGGCGCTATGCCATGCCATGCGGACGAACAGCGGCCCGTAATGGCCGAAGTCGGCCGGCCACCACTCTTGCGAGTCCGTCATCAAAGCATGCAAGTCCTTGATCACGGCGTTCAGGTCGAGGCTCTTGAACTCCTCGGCATAGTCGAACGCCTCACCCATCGGGTCGGACAGCGGCGACTGCTGGTGCAGGATCTGGACGTTCAACTGGTTCGGCCACCAGTCGCGGTTGACCTTGCCAACGGCGGTGTGCACGATCGGGCATTTGCCCTTGCTGTTGTCGTCTGTGTTTGCGTCCATGGTTCTCTCCGATCGTGGCTTACGTTAATCGTGGCTGCGTTGGTCGAATTGCATCGTTGGCAAGGACCATGGGCGCCCTTGAAGACGCCCTCATGTCCCGCATTGTGCCCCGGTGCCGAATACGGGGATGTCCTACCGCCGCGGGCTCATCCTGGACAAGGCTCCAAATGCAGAAAGATAGGTGCCAGCCAACCGGGCGAACCGCATCCGCATCGCTGGAAAGCAGCGCGCCAGGCGGTTGCGGCATTGGCTACTCTCATCTCCCTTTCAAACCTTGTAGCAAAGCCGCTCGATCAAATTAAGTTGGATTTCCTGATTGCAGCGATAAGATGCGGTTATGACCAACATGACATTGAAACAGCTTCGTTATTTCGAGGCGCTGGCACGGCACAAGCATTTCGGGCGCGCCGCGGACGCGTGTGCGATCTCCCAGCCGGCCATCTCCGTGCAGATCAAGGAACTGGAGGAAGCACTGGGCACCGAGCTCTTTGAAAGAGGCGCGCGGCAGATCCGGCTGACCAATTTTGGCGAAGAGTTCGCGCTGCGCGTCCGCGACATCCTGCGGTCGGTGGATGAACTGGGCGATCTCGCGCGCGCCTCGCGCGACCGGCTGGTCGGGCGGCTGCGCATCGGCGTGATCCCGACAGTGGCGCCCTACCTCTTGCCTTCCATCATCGGCAATCTGTCGCGCATGCATGACGGCATCGATATCCACGTGCGCGAGACACAGACGCAGAAGCTGATCCAGGAACTGGCGGATGGCCGGCTTGACGCCGCCATCGTTGCCCTCCCCGTGTCCGAGCCTTCGCTGACGGAAATTATGCTGTTTGCCGAGACTTTCGTGCTGGTGCGGCCGGGCGAGGACGAAGGCAAGCCGGTGCCCAACCGCGAAATGCTGCGCGAAATGCGGCTGCTTCTGCTGGAGGAAGGCCATTGCTTCCGCGATCAGGCCCTGTCCTTCTGCAACATGCATTCGGTGCGGCCGCGCGAGCTACTGGATGGCAGCTCATTGTCCACGCTGGTGCAGATGGTCAGCGCCGGCATCGGCATCACCTTGATCCCGGAAATGGCTGTGGCGGTGGAGACACGCTCGGCATCGGTCTCCATCGCACGCTTCAACAGCCCCCAACCCTCGCGGACCATCGGCATGATCTGGCGCAAGACGAGCCCGATAGCCAAGCAGTTGCTCGGCATTTCCGAGGTCGTGCGCCAGTCGGCCGACGCGATGCGCAGCCAGCACGGTACGACGTTCCCGGCCTGAACGCCGCCCCATGCCGATGGCCATGGCAGCTTGCCTTGGCGCCAATTCGTCAACCCGCCGCCTGGAACCGGATTTCGCCCTCGTTCAGGAAACATGTCTTGTTGAACAGCGACAGGTCCAGCGGGTTCGGCAAGCGGACATCGCCGATATCCGGGCACGGCTTCTTTGCCGGGTCGTAGGATCGGTCGATCTGCGAGATGAAGACCAGGATCAGGCCCCTGTCATCAGCGAAGGCTTTCAGCGTGCGGACCTGCGCCATCAGGTCCGGGTTTTCCCGCTTCTGATCGAGCAGTTGCAGATAGTCTATGACCACCAGCGTGCCTGATGGCGCCGAGCCCAATGCCCGCACGATATAGTCGGCGCTTATCGCGTCGGAATTGTCGAATTCAAACAGCTCATTGAACCGCGCCGGATCCGCTCCGATGGCGCGAAAGCAGTCGAGGACGTCCCTTTGCGTATACTCCAGCGTGAAGAACACGCCGCGATTGCCGGATTTCATCGCCTCCACCGCGAGTTCGAGGCTCATCAGCGTCTTGCCATGGCCCGGCCGCGCACCGACCAGAACCAGGTCGCCGGGCGTCAGTTGCGCGAACAATCTGCCGGCGGGAGTGATTCCGCCTGCCTTACTCGCAAGCAGGCTCCAGCTGGCGAAACCTTCTTGTGCCGCAATGCGGTCGAGCGCCTCGTGGAGCGGTATCTTGCCCTCACGCGACAGCAACCTCGCCTGACGCTTCAGATGGTAGACGGGCGCGGACAGCTTCATCGAAAAACCTCCTGGTGCGAGCCGTTTTCGCAACCCCTCCTTATGCGTGATGCTCGAACAGTCGGTTCGGTGATCGGATAGCCCCGCATGATCAATGCTTTCCCAGTGGAGGGAGGAGGCGTGGGCCGCGCCAGAATCAGATGATATCTCAATCTCTGCGCATCGAAAATGCCGATGTCCGGCGCGGGCGGGCCGTCACTCATGGCATCGTGACAACCACTTTTCCCTTGGGCGCGTCCGCCTTCGACATAGTCGAGAGCCTCGGCGATTTCCGCGAATGGATATGTCCTGTCGACGATGACCGTCAGTTTTCCCTGCTCGATCAGTTCCGCAAGCAGCGACAGGTCGCTGCCGCTCGGATGCATGAAGAGATAGCGATAGCTGACACCCGCGCGCCGAGCCCGGGACCGGACACCAAGGCTGATCAGCCAAAACAGGGCGGCGAGCGCCCGGCCACGCCTCAGGTCGTTGAGCGCGGTTTGCGGTTCCGGCATGGCCGCCACTGAAACGATCGTGGCTCCCGGCTTCATGATCTCGAACATCTGGTCCAGCGTCTTGCCGCCGATCAGATCAAATCCTGCGTCAAACCTGCCTTCCACGCTGGATACATCCCGGACCGTATAGTCGATCACCTCGTCGCAGCCGAGCGAGCGCACCAGTGCTTCACCTCTCTTCGAGGCTGTCGTCGTCACATGCGCGCCCAGCCATTTGGCGATCTGAATGGCGAAGGTGCCCACACCCCCGGCGCCGCCCGAAATGAACACGCTCTGCCCCGGCTTGACGCCGAGTATGTCCCTCAGCGCCTGCAGAGCGGTCAGCCCCGCCAGCGGGACGGCGGCGGCCGCCGTGAAATCCAGATTCTTCGGCATCAGCGCGGCATAGTCTTCATCGACGCATGCCTGCTCGGCGAATGCGCCGGCACGGTCCTTCGCCACCCGGGCAAACACACGGTCACCCACCCGGAACCGTTCGACGGCGCTGCCAACGGCGACAACCTCCCCCGCGAGTTCGTTGCCCAGCACCAAGGGAAGCCTTGGCCGCAGGATCGTGCGCAGCTTTCCCTCGCGGAATTTGAAATCCACCGGATTGAGGCCCGAGGCTCGTACGTCAACGAGTATGTCGCGTGGCCCTGGCGCGGGCGCCGGGACGTCCGTCAGCAGAGAGCCGTCAGGGCCGCCATAGCGTTTGAGAATATATGCGCGCATGACTCTCCACCTTCGGGTGGAGCATGCCACGTCGCCGACCAAACGCAAACGAAGCGCGGCGGGCGGACATGACATCAGCCCAAATGACCCGCCAGATATTAGCGTCTCCTGATAAATCGCGAAGGGGTAAGACGGACCTCAATGAAGTTACTGCCTCCGCCACGCTCGTCCGAAGGACTACAAAGCGTGGCGAGCGGACACTGCTTTTCACCTCGTCGCGAACGTGATGATCTCGGGGCTCGCAGATCCCAGCGGGCTGCCGTCAAAGTCGCCGAATTGCTGTTCGATCCGCAGCCCCGCGCGCTCCACCAGGCTCACCAGGGTGTCCTTGTCGAGGAATCGCAAGGTGCTCCGGCTAACCTGCGGAAGGCTCGGATGCTTTCCGCCGAATGTATGCGCGAATGTCACCTTCTGTCCGTCGAACGGCACGACAACCTCTGTTGTGATCCGCACCAAAGACCCGTCAGGCAGCCCAACGACGACAGCATTCTCTGGTGTCCAGTGCTCCCAGGCTCGCACCGAAGGGTTCCGCGTTTCGAAAGCGAAGCATCCGCCCGGAACAAGGGCGCGTCGCACGGCCACCATGAAATCCCGCAGCTCTTCGTCGCTGACAAGGGCTTGGAATGCGTGGCCAGTCATCACGATGAGATCAAACTCGGCTGTCCAGGCGGCCGACTGGAGATCGCCGAGAACCCATTCGATATCCGTGCGCGTTCGTGCGCGATTCAACACGCCGGCTGCTGGGTCGGTACCGCAGAGCCGCCCGGAATGTCCGGCCTGGCGGGCCTCGTGAAGGAGGGTGCCCGTTCCGCATCCGACATCAAGCACAGCGTCTGCTGTTAGAATGCGAGGCAGGTAGAAATCATAGTCGTCGCGCACAGACCTCGGGTGCCACGCATCGTAGACGGCAGCGAGATAAGGGTCGGCGAAAAAATGGTCGACCATAGGCGGTATTCCCAATCAACTTGAACGTGAAGCGGTGTTGCCGCAAGCATATGCGAGGGGAGTGGTGCCACGCCAGACAGTCGAGCTTCAGCATCGGTGATGATCATTCGTTCGATTGGCGACCGAGGGAACGTTCGCAAAGGCTCGAAAGCGACCTCGGCGTCAGTCCCGCAGTGGCGTAACCTCCGAAAACAGCCAATCCCGAAAGGCCATCACCTTGCGCTGGCGGATGGCATCCGGCGGATAGACCACGTAGAAGCTGGAGACGGCTTTCAGCGCGTGGTCGAAGGGCCGAACCAGCCTGCCTGTGGCGAGATCAGCCGCAACCAGCATGGTGCGGCCAAGCACCACCCCTTCGCCCTGCACCGCCGACTCGACCGCGAAGGTCGCGGAATCGAAGGTCAGCCCGCCATGGGGGTCGACACCTTCGACCCCGGCGCTGTGGAGCCAAGCCGCCCAATCGAGCCGATAACCGTCACGGATCAGCGTGTGATGTTTGAGGTCTTCTGGTGTGCGCAGCGGATGCGGCCCCTCGAGCAGCCTCGGGCTGCAGACGGGAAACACCTCCTCGCCGGTGAGGAATTCCGACGTCAGCCCCGGATAGTTTCCGGCTCCGTAGCGGATGGCGATGTCGATGCCGTCGCCGAGGAAGTTGGTCAGCCTGCCGGTCGTCGAAACCCGCACATCGATGTCGCCATGTGCGCGGTGAAAGCGGTAGAGGCGCGGCACCAGCCATTTTCCCGCAAAACCGTCGGAGGTGCTGACGTTCAATGTCGAGCCCGAATGGCGCACTGTTGCCGAAGCGGTGGCCACCGCCAGTTGGTCGAGCGCGGCGCGAACCGCCAGCGCATAGGGTTCGCCGACGGCAGTGAGGCGCACCGAACGCGTCGCGCGCTCGAACAAGAGCACGCCGAGCTGATCCTCAAGGTTCTTGATCGCCCGGCTGATGGCGCCATGCGTGACGTTGAGCTCGTCGGCCGCCCGGGAGAAATTCAAATGCCGGGCCGCTGCCTCGAAGGCCGGCAATGCATTGAGTGGCGGAAGTTTGCGGCGCATGGAGATTTGTGAGTGTTGATCACTAATCATTGCCAAAGAATGGTTTGTCTGTCGAGCGTTTGCTGAGCAAAAATGCTGCAGGATTTGTGATCAAACCTCACGAGGGCAGCATGGCTACCATCCACCCATTTCTCTGGTTCCACACCAATGCCGAGGAGGCACGCGACTTCTACCTGTCGGTGTTCAGGAACGGCCGGGCGCTGGAAGCCGTGACCTTCACGGACTTCGTTGGCGGGACGAACAGGACGGTCCCGCATGCCATTTTCGATTTCGAACTCGAAGGGCTTCGCCTCACGGCGCTCAACGCCGGCCAGATGCCTCCTTTCAACGAAAGGATCTCGCTCTACATCGAAACGAAGGACCAGGCCGAGACCGACTATTACTGGAACGCGCTCACGGCAGACGGCGGCTCCGAGCAGCCTTGCGGCTGGCTGAAGGACAAGTACGGCGTCTACTGGCAGGTCATTCCCGAGATCGCGATACGGCTTATGGCCGACCCCGACCGCGAGAAGGCGCACCGGGCACGGCAGGCCATGTACACGATGAAGAAGCTCATCGTCGCCGACCTGGAAGCTGCCTACGCCGGCCACTAGCGAGTGGCCGCACTGATGGGCGGCTACGCAAATCAACACTGCATTCCCTTAAACAGGAGGAACCCATGGCTACGCTCAAGGGAAAGAAGATTGTTGTCGTCGGCGGCAGTTCCGGCATCGGCCTCGGCGTGGCGAGGGCCGCGCTCGAAAGCGGCGCGGAGGTGGTGATTGTCGGCCGCTCGGCCGAGAAGCTGAAGGCAGCCGAACGAACGCTGGCTGGCGGCGATCGCGTGAAAGGCCTTGTCGCTGACATGACGAAAGAGGCGGACATCGCCGGGATGTTCGACGAGATCGGCGCGTTCGACCACCTCGTCTCGACGGCAGGAACGCCACCGCCGAACTACCCTATTGGGGGTGCTGACATGGATGTCGTGCGGGGTTTCATCGACAACAAGCTGATCGGCGCCGTCATACTGGCCAAACATGCAGTGCGCACCTTGAAGGCCGGCGGGTCCATGACCTTCACCTCTGGCATCAACAAGGACCGGCCGCCGATACCCGGAGGCTCGGTCGTCTCCGCGATCGCCGGCTCGTTCACCTATTTCGCCCGCGCGCTGGCGCTGGAACTCGCGCCGACGCGCGTCAACATCGTGTCCCCCGGCTGGGTCGACACGCAGATGTGGGACGACATTGTCGGCGACGCCAAATCCGGTTTCTTCGCGGACATGGCCGCCCGCTTGCCGGTGAAGAGGATAGCGACACCAGCCGACATTGCGCCAGCCTATCTCTATCTCATGCAAAGCGAATTCATGACCGGCGAAACAGTCCACATCGACGGCGGCCAGCGCCTGATCTAGCGGTCGTCAGAGTTTCTGGCGACTGTTGCGGCGCCCCTATCCTCTCGCCGCCTATGCGGGCAGGCCTGCCGTCCGCAGGGCGGCGGTGACGTCGTCGACGATATCAGGCGCAAGTCCTACGGCGGCAGACCAGCGGCCGATGGTGAAGTGCGGGTCGAGCGACATCAGCCGTGTCGCCGCCGCCCTTGCCTCGTCGAACCGACCTAGCCTGACCAGCGGTGCGGCCAGCCATCCGTGCAGCATGCTGAAGCCCGGGTTCATCTCCACCGCCCGCCGGCCGGCTATGACGGCCTGCTCGTGTCGGCCGGACAGAAAGTTGCCGAAGCCGATGATGCCCTGCGGCACGCAACTCATGGCATCGAGGGGGTTAAGCCGTAGCGCCTGCTCGCCCCAGTCGATCGCCCGCGCCGCGTCGCCTCCATAGGCCACCGACACGCAGCCGAAGGCGTAGACGAAGGCGCAGGACGCGCTGAGCGCCAAAGCCTGTGCAAACGCCTCGTCGGCCAGCCCGCGGTCATGCTCCACGATGCCAATGGTGAACCCGGCCAGAGCCAGCGCCATCGCGTCGCCCGAGCCGTGCTCGATCGCCGCATGGGCGTGGCGGATCGATTTTTCGCGGTTCTCCGGCTGCATGCCGCCGCGCACAAAAAGCGACTGATGCGCCCAGGCGGCGAAGCCATGGGCAAGCGCATAGTTCGGCTCAATGGCCAAGGCCTGGTCAAGCGGCGGTAGCGCCTTGCCGGCCCCCTGCGGCATGAAGGTGTAAACATCGGGCAGCGCGCGCAGCAGCAGATCGTAGGCGTCGAGACTGTCCGGCCGCTTGCGGCGGACGCGCTCGATCTCGGCCCAGCGCAGATTGGGCTCAATTGCCGCGACCACGCTGATGGTGATCTCGTCCTGCAGCGCGAACACATCGGTCAGTTCGCGGTCGTAGCGCTCGGCCCAGAGATGGCCGCCATCCTCCGTGTCGATGAGCTGGCCGGTGATGCGCACGCGGCTTCCCACCTTGCGCACGCTGCCTTCCAACACATAGCGCACGCCGAGCTCGTGACCGACCTGCTTCACATCCACTGCGCGGCCCTTGTAGGCGAAGGAGGAATTTCGCGCGATGACGAACAGCCACCTTATGCGTGACAGGCCGGTGATGATGTCCTCGACCATGCCGTCGGCAAAATAGTCCTGATCCGGATCGCCGCTCATGTTCACGAAGGGCAACACGGCAATGGAGGGACGGGCGGGAACGCCCGCATCAGGCCTCGATCGCTCCATGGGAGCCGCCGCCTCTGCCACTGTCGTCTCAGCCTCCTCGCGAACGGTGCCGACGAAGCGAAGGCCCCGGCGCAGGATGGTGCGGATCAGGCGCTGCTGCTCGCCGCTGTCGCGGAGCGCATTGCGGGCAGCGTTGATGCGGCTGGCCAGCGTCGCGTCCGAGACGATGCGCCCTTTCCAGACCGCATCGACCAGATCGTCCCTGCTGACCACCCGCTCGCGATTGCGGATCAGATATTGCAAGAGGTCGAACACCTGCGGCTCGACAGGGATCAGGTCGTTGCCGCGACGCAGCTCGCGCCGATCGCCATCCAGGGCGAAGTCCTCGAAGAGATACGGCAATTTTCTGGCTCCAGACCGCGACGAATAGCTGCTCCCGACACTGTAGCCGCGTCGTGGACACAAAATCAAAGCGGCCTGAATGTAAAATCAAGGGCTCCTGAAAGTCGCCTCAAAGCGCTCCCTCCAGCTCTGCCGCATAGTCCTCCTGCAACCAAACGCAAACAACGCTTTGAAAAGGAGAACTCAAATGTCGAACACTGCAGCAAATTCCGTTGTCCTCGTCCACGGCGGCTTCGTCGATGGCTCCGGCTGGGACGGTGTCTACCAGATCCTCAAGAAGGACGGCTATGACGTCACCATCGTCCAGAACCCGACGACCTCGCTCCCCGATGATGTCGCCGTCACCAAGCGCGCCATAGCCAACGCTCCCGGCAAGGTCATCCTGGTCGGCCACTCCTATGGCGGCGTCGTGGTGTCCGAAGCCGGTACCGATCCGAAGGTGGCGGGTGTCGTCTATATCGCGGCCTTCGCGGCGGATGCCGGCGAGTCCGTCTCGACCCTGATCGCCAACCCGCCTCCCGGCGCGGCGGTGCCACCGATCCTGCCGCCCGTCGACGGCTTCCTGATGCTCGACAAGGCCAAGTTCGCCGCCTCGTTCGCCGCCGACGTCCGTCCCTCGCTCGCCGCCTTCATGGCGGACTCGCAGGTGCCGTGGGGCGTGGCCGCGCTCGAAGGCAAGGTTACCAAGCCGGCCTGGAGGGTGAAGCCGAGCTGGTATCTCGTCGCCACCGACGACAAGATGATCCCGCCGCCGGCGCAACGCCAGATGGCCAACCGGGCCGGAGCGACGACGGTCGAAGTACCAGGCAGCCACGCTGTCTACGTCTCCGATCCCGCGGCCGTCGCCAGCCTCATCAAGCAGGCCGCCGCCGGCAAGAACTAAACCGGCATCACCCTCGATGGAGAGCCTGGGCGCCTGACGCGCCCAGGCAAACAGACATTTCAACCGGCCGTTGCGGATGGGTCGACGGGGGTCGGCGACCAGGTCCTGCAGGTGTTGGTGACCAGTCCCACGGCAAGGCAGGGTCCTGAGGATCGGCCTTCCCGCAAGATTCCGGCAATTGCCGGCAACCAAATCGGAGCGGAAGAACCGCGCCGGCTCCAGGTTCGAGCCTACGGTCGCTGTGTGATGCTGCCGCTGCCTCTGACCTGCGAACGCCGCATGGTCGGGTGCCCGTAGACGTCGACGTCGCCGCTGCCGGATATCGAGACATCGGCGTCCGCCTGTGCGGTAATCTCCGCGTCGCCGCTGCCACGGATATCGACCTGGGCGGACTGGGCGATCAGGTTCTTGAGCCGCGCCGAGCCCGAACCCGAGATTTCCAGGCCGACCGTCCCAGCGGTTCCGGTGGCGGCCACGCTGCCGCTTCCCCGGATGCTCAGCCGCAATTCGGGCTGGTTGATCCCCGACAGGGTAAGGTCCCCGCTGCCAAGCAATTTCCAGTCTGAAATCGCCGGCCCCGACAGGCTGACATCGAACCGGGACGGAAACCAGCCGGGCTCGCAATCCAGGCCGAGCCTGCTGCCTTCAATCCGCACATGGTCGATCAAGGTTGAATCGCCGCTGATGACAGCCTCAGCCTTGTCTCCCGGCTGATACCGGACTGAAGCCGGCAAGGCTATCGTGAAGCTGTCGTTGGCACTGAACGACAGCGTGACCTCTTTTCTGGTGGATGTGACCGCTCCGCAGGTGGATTGCCCGCCTATCCACGAACCCCCGGCATTAACCCAATCCGGCCCGGCAAGCCCAATGCCCAAAGCCAGAAAGAGGGCGGCGCCGGTTAGTCCCGCCATGGCGGCGAATGCCAGTTTTCCAGTCATTGTCCGTTTCCTTCAACGTGATGACAAATTGCACGAGCATGACAACGCTCAAACGGAATTGCGGTCCGGCTGGGTGATACGGGAATGCAGCCGGGCATAGCGCCCGACAACGCGTATGCCCGCGCCCGAGCCCAGCAACAGCAAGGCGCCGCCGCCAATGAAGCCGCTCACCAGTCCGGCGCCTATGAGGAGGCGGCCCAGCGTAAGCGTGAACGTGCCGCCAGGATCGAACAGCAATGTGGTGAGGATGATCTTGATGCCAAGCGCGCCGATGGCGACGAGCGTGATGCCAAGGCCGAGCGCCAGGACGACTGCGGTGATGACCAGCGGCAGCAGGAAGACGATGTCGACGAAGACAAGGCCGGCCAGGGCGAACGTCGCCGCCAACATGTTCGACACGCTCCAATGGGCTTCAAAACGGCGCAGACCAGCCTCGGCCCGCAACTCGCGGCCGATCCTGGTCGGGTCGCCCAAGGCCGCCGCGACTTCCGCTTCGGTGCGGCCCGAGGCATCGGCGAAATGGGCGGCATAGTCGCCAACAATATCCTCGATCTCCTGCTGCGGCAGGTCGGCAAGTCCCGCTCTCAACGTGCGCAGGAAGGCATCCCTTGTCATGGCAGATCCTCAAGAAGTTTATCGACGGCGCCCGCGAAGGAGCGCCAGTCGCGGCGATGAGCTTCGAAGGCCTTCTGGCCGAGCGGCGTGAGCCGGTAATATTTGCGCGGCGGCCCGCTGCTGGACTCGACGATGCGGGTGGCGACAAGGCCGTCATTCTGCATCCGGCGCATCAGGGGATAGATCGTGCCCTCCCCCATGCTCACCGCGGCAACCAGCGTGCTGGCGATTTCGTAGCCATAACTCTCGCCCCGCGACAGCACGGCCAGGACGCACAGATCAAGCGCGCCTTTTCGCAACTGAACAAGGATGGACTCGGTCATGGCAGGTCTCGAATTCAAGGCCTGTATATAACACGCTACCTGTTTATACAAGGTAGTGAATTGGACGCTGCGCGACGGCACGCGTTTCCACCGGCAACGGACTTCCATTATGGAAGGACGTTCAATGCGGATCGGCTGTCGCCGCGAGGATCAGCCCGCCGAGAACGGCAATGTTGATGGTGAAGGCGGAACGAAGTCCCTGTCTTTCCGGGCCGGAATAGCGCCAGAAGTTGAGAGCCATCAGGCTGGCGGCAACCGTGAAAGCGATGAGCGCCGGCGCCGCGTATGGCCGGGCGACACCGGTTGCAAGGCAGAGGCCGGCGACGGTCTCCACGGTCGACCCTGCGGCAAGCAGGAGGCTCGGCGCGGGGAATTGCCGCTCGGCCAGTTGCGCGACAATCGTCGTGAATTTCAGGAAATGCTCGGCCCCGGCCCAGACGAAAACGCCACCGAGCAGCACAAAGCCAAGCGTGTGAACTAGGGCGACCAAGGCGTTCTCAGTTCGCCGACCACACGGCGAGTTCGTATCCGTCCGGATCCTCGAAATGAAAGCGGCGGCCGCCGGGGAATTCGAACACCGGTTTGACGATCCTCGCGCCGGCCTGCTCGATCCGCTTCTGCGTTGCCGCGAGATCGTCGGCATAGAGAATGACCAGCGGTCCGCCAGGCTTGATCGGTCCGCCCGTGGTCAGTCCGCCCGTCAGGCGTCCGTCCGTGAACTCGCAATAGGTTGGCCCGTATTCGGTGAAACTCCAGCCGAATGCCTTGCCGTAGAAGTCGCGCGAACGCGCGATATCGCTGACGTTGAATTCGATGTTGTCGATCCGCCGGTCATTGCCTGTCGCGCCCATGACGCATCCTTTCCATGGTTGGATTGATTGACGGAACATGCCGCGAGAGGCACCCGTGGTCTTGAAGAAAACGGCCAATCACGCCGCAAGCTGGCGGACGAACGCGCGTGCGGTCATGCCGCTGAGCGACTGGATTTCGCGGCTGAGATGCGCCTGGTCGGCATATCCCGTCGCATAGGCCATGTCAGCCAATCCGGCCTGTCCTCCTTGCCGCGCCAAGGCCTGGAACCTCTGAAAGCGCAGGATGCGGTCAAGGGTTTTAGGGCCATAGCCGAACAGGTGATGGCTCCTGCGCCGCAGCGTCCGTTCGCTGACATTGAGCCGGCGTGTCAGGCGCGATACAACCTCGCCCTCACTGCCGGCATCGTTTTGCAGCAGCTCGAACATCAATGCCCCGTCACGGCAGGGAGCCTCGACCGACACGGCCATCCGGCCAAGCAATTGCTGCAACAATCCGGCTTGTTCGCGCATGCCCCTGGCGTCCTGCAGTCTCCCGGTGAAGTCGCGGGCCTTCTCGCCCCAGATATCCAGCATGTCGATCTGGCTGCCAACAATCTCCGTCATCGGCAAGCCCAGCCAGGGCGCGGCGGCACCTGGCCGGAAGCGCATGCCAAGCACGGTCGCGCCCGACGCCAAGTCGGGATTGGCGGCCGTGATGTCCGGGCCGACCACGACAAGCCTGTCACTCCAGAGAAGATCGACGCAGCCGTCGGGGACAACGGTGATGCTTCCGGCATGATCATCCGGAATGACGTGCTTCCACACGCACAGAAAGTGCTCGCGAAGCGCGGGCGTCGGCGCCGCTTCAGCGTAGTGCCCGACGCGACTGGCAAGAACCGGATTCACCTTTGGCTTGGTTTCCACCCTCGCCTCCCAAGCATCGCTGCTCTGATGACGGGACAAATGCCTTACTGCAGCAGGCCCTTGACGATGCCGCTTGCCTTGGCGAAGTCCATTTGGCCGGCATATTTCGCCTTCAGCACGGCGATCACCTTGCCCATGTCCTTCTGGCTGGTGGCACTGGTCTCGGCGATGGCCTCGCGTGCCGCTGCCGTCACCGCGGCATCGTCCAGCTGCGTCGGCAGGAAACCGCGGATGATGGCCATCTCCTCGCGCTCCTTGGCCGCGAGTTCCGGCCGCTTGCCGTCGTCGAATGCCTTGGCCGACTCCTCGCGCTGCTTCACCATCTTGGCCATGATCTGCAGGATCTCGTCATTGCTGGCCGGCTCCTTGGCCGAACCGCGATTGGCGATGTCGCGGTCGTGGATGGCGGCCTGGATCAGCCGCAGCGTCGGCAGCCGGTGCTTGTCCTGCGCCTTCATCGCGGTCTTCAGGGATTCGGCGATTTTCGCGCGCATGATGCTTTCTCCTTCGATCGGCGCGGACAATAGTCCCACTGAAAGCGCAAGGCAAACCCTGATACCATCCGGCAAACCCCTGATATTGTTCGACGAAATAAATCAACACCGCGTCCGGCCTTTTCATTGACCGGCCCGGTGCCTTCCCCTATGTACTCAGCCTTGCATGAACCGAGTTTTGGCTGCGCGGAAGCTGCGAAATCGCTGCTTGGCGCGGCTTGCTGCGCAGATGGTCCACCGGGCCAGTCGAAGCGCGCAGCCTTTTAGGAGCGCCGCCATGACCGAGATGACCGCCGCGTCGACCCCCGCCTGGGCCACTGAAAAGCCGACCGCCCTTCTGGTGCTGGCCGACGGCACGATCATCGAGGGGCGCGGCCTCGGCGCCACCGGCTCCGCCGTTGCCGAAGTCTGCTTCAACACCGCGCTGACCGGCTACCAGGAAATCCTCACCGACCCGTCCTATGCAGGCCAGATCGTCACCTTCACCTTTCCGCACATCGGCAACATCGGCACCAATGACGAGGACATCGAGGACCTCAACCCAGCTGCCCGCGCCGGCGCTGTCGGCGCCGTGATCAAGGCCGACGTCACCAACCCGTCCAACTACCGCGCCGCGGGAGGGCTCGACCAGTGGCTGAAGAAGCGCGGCATCGTCGCGCTGTCGGGCATCGACACCCGCGCGCTGACCGCTCTGATCCGCGAGAAAGGCATGCCCAACGCCGTCATCGCGCACGCGCCGGACGGCGTGTTCGACCTCGACGACCTGAAGCAGCGCGCCGCCGCATGGTCCGGCCTGATCGGCCTCGACCTCGCCAAGGAAGTCACCTCCGGCCAGTCCTCGGTCTGGCGCGAAACGCCCTGGGTCTGGAACGAGGGTTTTGGCGAACAGGACGACCCGACCCTGCATGTCGTCGCCATCGACTATGGCGTCAAGCGCAACATATTGCGCCTGCTTGCCGGTCTCGGCGCCAAGGTCACCGTGGTGCCGGCCAAGACCGGCGCCGAGGAGATCCTGGCCATGCAACCCGATGGCATCTTCCTCTCCAACGGCCCCGGCGACCCGGAAGCCACCGGCGAATATGCCGTGCCGGTCATCAAGGACCTGTTGAAATCAGACATTCCGGTGTTCGGCATCTGCCTTGGCCACCAGATGCTGGCGCTGGCACTGGGCGGCAGGACCGCCAAGATGCACCAGGGCCATCACGGTGCCAATCATCCGGTCAAGGACCACACCACCGGCAAGGTCGAGATCGTCTCGATGAACCACGGCTTTGCGGTTGATGCCGACTCGCTGCCCGCCGGCGTCGAGGAAACCCACGTCTCGCTGTTCGACGGCTCGAACTGCGGCATCACGCTGACCGGCCGCCCGGTGTTCTCGGTCCAGCATCACCCCGAGGCCTCCCCCGGTCCGCAGGATTCACACTACCTGTTCCGCCGCTTCGTCAACCTCATCCGCGAGAAGCGCGGCGAGGAATTGCTGGCGGAGCGGGCTTGATCTCGATCCGTTAGCGCTGCCCCTCATTGGCCCTGCCGGGCATTTCTCCCCCTATGGTGACGGGGAGAAAGACGCTCTCGCCGACGCTTCCGCCAATGGTCAACGTTGCAGGAAGGGCGTCGAGGGCGCGTCCACACCCTTCTCCCCGTCACTATACGGGGAGAAGGTGCCGGCAGGCGGATGAAGGGCAGCGCAAGCGTCTCACACGATAAGAATGCTCACCGCAAATCCCTCGACCTAAGCCACCGGCCGCCCCTCGCTCGCCTCCAGGATGGCGAACCACTGCTGACGATCGAGGCGAACGTCCAACGCCCCAGCCATGGCCGCCAGCCGCTCCGGCTTCATCGAACCCAGCACCGGCACCAGTTGCGCCGGATGACGCAGCAGCCAGGCGATGGCGACACTGGCGAGATCGCTGGCGCCGATTTCGGCAGCCACCGCCGCAAGCGCTGCCCGCACCCGCGCCTCTCGGCCCTGCTGGCCGGTGAACAGCGAGCCGCCGCCGAGCGGCGACCAGATCATCGGCGCATAGGACAGGCGCTGCGCGTGGTCGAGGCTGCCGTCGGTCAATGCCGTCGTTTTCAGCACCGACATTTCGATCTGGTTGGTCGCGAGTGAAAACGGTAGCCGCGACGCCAGCAGATCGAACTGCGACGGCGTGAAATTGGAGACGCCGACCGCCCTCACCTTGCCAGTCTTGACCAGTCCGGCAAGTGCCGCCGCCGTCTCGTCGGCATCCATCAGCGGATCCGGCCGGTGTAGCAGGAGCAGGTCGAGATAGTCGGTATGCAGATTGGCCAGCGAACGCTCCACCGAGGCCGCGATATGGCCGGCACTGGTGTCATAGTGCTTCAGCCGGTTGCCGGGCCTGTTGGGCGACTCCAGCATGATGTCGCATTTCGAGATCAGCTCGATGTCCTCGCGCTTGCCTGTCCAACGCGCCAGCCCGGCGCCGAAGGCTGCCTCCACCTCGTAGTTTCCATAGATATCGGCGTGATCGAAACTGGTCAGGCCGAGATCAACCGCAATGCCGATCAGTCGCGCGACCGCATCGGCATCCGGGTGCATGCCGCCATCGAGCAGGCGCCAGGCGCCAAACACCAGTCGCGACAGCGACAGCCCGTCCTCGGTCAGCGCAATTCGGCTGTCATAGGTCATATCTTTACCCCATCTTCCGCAACGCCGGTCGCGGCGTTTCCAAGCGTCGCCGGCCTGGCCACTTTCGTGACGAAGACAATGAGCGCCAGTACTAGAGCAAAATCCGAGCGGATAGAATCGATAGGGGTTTCGTTGGGATTGGAAATCTGATTCAGCATATCTGCTGGATTCGGAGGCCGGCATGGCATGGCGAAATCCTTATCGGAAGATTTGCGGGCTCGGGTGGTCGCAGCGGTTGATGGCGGCCTGTCGCGACGGGCGGCAGCGGCGCGATTTGGCGTGGCGGCGGCAAGCTCGGTGCGTTGGGTCCGGGAATGGCGCGAGACCGGAGCCACCTGCGCAAAGCCGCAGGGCGGCGACAGGCGGTCCCACCGCGTTGAAGCGTATCGCGACATCATCCTGGCGGCGATCGAGAGGCGGGTGGACATCACGCTGGTCGAACTCGCCGAGTTGCTGCGACAGGAGCATGGCGCGTCGTTTGCGACGAGCACGATCTGGCGGTTTCTCGATCGTCACTCCATGACCTTCAAAAAAAAAAACGGCGCACGCCAGCGAGCAGGAGCGGCCAGACGTGGCGGCGCGACGAAACGCCCTGGTTCGACGCCCAGCCCGATCTTGATCCCGAGCATCTGGTCTTCATCGACGAGACCGGAGCCTCGACAAAGATGGCTCGACTGCGGGGGCGCACGAAGCGCGGGATGCGGTGCCGATCGCCAATCCCGCATGGCCATTGGAAGACGACGACGTTCACCGGCGCCCTGCGCCTCACTGGCATGACCGCGCCAATGGTCCTGGACGGCCCGATGACTGGCGAATGGTTTGTCGCCTATGTCGAGCAGGTTCTCGTGCCGACGCTGCGGCCCGACGATGTCGTGATCCTCGACAACCTGCCGGCGCACAAAAGCGCAGCCGCCCGTGTGGCGATCGAAGCAACCGGCGCAAGGATGATGTTCCTCCCGCCCTATTCCCCCGACTTCAACCCGATCGAGAACGCCTTTTCCAAGCTGAAATCGATTCTACGCAAAGCCGCCGCACGAACCGTCGCGGAATTGTGGGATACCATCAGCGCCGCACTGCCTTGCTTCACACCAACCGAGTGCGCCAACTACTTCGCCGCAACAGGATATGAGCCGGAATGATCAGATTCTGCTCTAGGAAAAACGCGCCAACCAGATAGGGCGCACCGCCGAAGGTCATCGGCGCCTTCGGTCCGGTGAACCAGGAAAAGATCGCCGTATAGAGCAGCGGCGTGATGATCGAGGTGATCGAGAAGATCGAGGTCATCGCGCCCTGGAGTTCGCCCTGCGCCGAAGGCGGCACCTTGGCGGCGGCAAGGCTCCTGAGCGGCGGGTCGGCGAGCGCTTCCAGGCAGCCGACGACGATTACGGCGTAGACCATCCAGCCTTGCACGGCGAAGGCATAGCCGAAGGCGCTGGCCGCCGTGAAGGCCAGCCCGATTGCGGCCGTCTTCCACTCGCCAAGCCTGGGGATCACGCGCGGCAGCACCGTGCCCATGACGATGGCTCCGCACAGGCCGAAGGCGCCAAGCGAAAAGCCGATCTGCTGCTGGCTCCAGCCATAGCGGTAATTGGCGACGAACGACCACACCGCCGGATACATCATGTGCCCAAGCGTCATCAGGAAGAAGACAAGCCCGATCCAGCCGATGCCCTCATACTGGCGCATCTGGAGCAGCGTTCCGACCGGGTTGGCGCGCTTCCACTCGAAGCGGCGGCGATGCTTTTCATCGAGCGTTTCCGGCAACAGGAACAGCGCGATCAGGAAATTCACGAAGGCAAGCCCGGCGGCGAAATAGAAGGGAACGCGCGGCCCGAACGTGCCCGAGCAGCCCGCCCAGCACCGGTCCGATGACGAAGCCGACGCCGACGCCGAAGGCGATGCCGAGCAGGCCGAAATTCTTCGCCCGGTTCTCATCGTTCGAAATGTCGGCGATGAAGGCGGATGTCGTCGAATAGCTGGCGCCGGAAATACCGGCCAGCACACGCCCGATGAACAGCATCGGATAGGACCAGGCGACGGCGCAGATCAGATTGTCGATGGAGAAAGTCAGCACCGAGGCGAGCAGGATCGGCCGCCGTCCGAACCGGTCACTCAAGCCGCCCATGATGGGTGCGAAGAAGAACTGCATTGCCGCATAGACAAAGAGCAACCAGCCGCCTTCGATCGCCGCGCCGCTGATGCCGACGCCGCTCAACTCCTGCAGATAGGCCGGCAGCACCGGCATGATCATGCCGAAGCCGATGATATCCAGCAGCAGCGTGGTGAAGACGAGCGCAAGGCCCCGCCTGGCGGTCTTGGGATCGATCATGACGGCGTCGGCTCCTCAAAGTCGCCTCGCACAGCGGGAGGCAACTTATAGGCGAGCTTGCTTTCCAGAACAATAAGGGAACGTGCTGGATAACTTCATCCTGACAGCCACTGACGGCAGGCATTGCCTGCCGTTCGGTGATGCCTGCCGAATGCTCAGATCGGATTGTTGAACGTATCGCAATCCGTGAGCTTGCCGCTCTTGTAGCCACGGGCCAGCCAGCTCTGCCGCTGCGCCGAAGTGCCGTGGTTGAAGCTTTCCGGCACGACATAGCCCTGCGCACGCTTCTGCAGCGTGTCGTCGCCGATCTGCTTGGCCGCGTTCAGCGCGCTTTCCATGTCGCCCTGTTCGAGGATGCCCTTCTGCGCGGTGAAATGCGCCCAGATACCGGCGAAACAGTCGGCCTGAAGCTCGATCCGCACCGACATCTGGTTGGAATCGGCTTCGCTCATCCCCTGCCGCATCTTGTTGAACTTGGGCAGGATGCCCGTCAGGTTCTGCACGTGATGGCCGACCTCATGCGCGATGACATAGGCCCTGGCGAATTCACCGGACGCGCCGAACTGCTGGTCCAGTTGCTGGAAGAAGGTCATATCGAGATAAACCTTGCGATCGTTGGGGCAATAGAACGGCCCGGCCGCCGAACTGGCGGACCCGCAGGCCGAGCGGATCTGCCCGCTGAACAGCACCAGCTTCGGGTCCTCATAGGTCAGGCCCTGCGACTTGAAGATGCCCGTCCAGGTATCCTCGGTATCGGCCAACACCGTTGAGACGAACTGCTTCATCTCGTCGGAGGCCGGCGCGCCCACGCCGCTGCTCTGCGGGCTGTTGCTGGTTACCTGCCCACCGCCGCCGCCGCTGATGTCGCCGCCGTTCAGAAGCTGCAACGGATTGATGCCGAAAACGCCCCAGGCGATCAGCGCGATAACCGCCAGGACGATGATCCTGGAGAGAGACATCCCGCCACCACCGGCGCTGCCGCCGATCGGAAGTTGGAAGCCGGGGCCGCCCGACCCACCACCGCTATCGCTGCGGTCGTCCTCGACATTGTCACTCTGACGACGGCCTCTCCAGAGCATGGCAACTCCTCGCGATGCGAATTTCCCGGGCGATCCGGCACATAAGCGCCGATCCGACCCAACAGATAATTATCCCAATGGTTGCGCCGAGTCACAGCATTTTTCGCTGTCGCGGCCACGTCGGCAGCTCAGCTGGATACGCCAACATCCGGACGTTTGCGGAGGATCGGCCAAGTTCCTGCCGGGCCATGCCGTCACAGCGGCAGGTAAACTTTCGTTAACCATACCCGGAATAAAAGCGTAGGCGATTCAAGGGGATGTTTCCGCTATGGCTTTTGTGTCCGGGCGCCTGCTGGCGCAGGTGTTGGGTGTTGTTGCTCTGGGCGCACTGGCCTCCGGCTGCGCGACGACGAAATCGGCAACCGCCTCCGACGGAACCAAGCTCGCCTATGCGGGGGAGCCCGACAAGCCAGCCACGGGCGGGCTCTTTACCCCGCACAGCCTCAGTGGCCTTGCCGGTCGCACCGTCACCGTCAACAGCATCGCCGACCTCAAGCTGCGCAGCCACGAAGTGGTGCTGACCTTCGATGACGGCCCGATGCCCGGCCGCACCGAAAACATCCTGCGCGCGCTCGACAATGCCGGCGTCAAGGCAACCTTCATGATGGTCGGAAGCATGGCGCGCGCCCATCCGGCCATCGTGCGCGAAGTAGCCGCCCACGGCCACACCATCGGCACGCACACGCAAAGCCACGCCAACCTGGCACAGTTGAGCGTCGCCGCGGCCGACGCCCAGATCGACGACGGCATCAAGAGCGTCTCGGCGGCGCTCGTGCCCTCGATGTCGCGCCCGGCCCCCTTCTTCCGCTTCCCCTATCTGGCGTCCACCGCCACCCTGCGCCACCAACTCGCGTCGCGCGGCATCGTCGTCATCGACGCCGACATCGATTCCAAGGATTATTTCCAGTCGACACCCGAGCAGGTTCGCCAGCGCACCTTGAAGCGCATCGAACAGCGCGGCTCCGGCATCATCCTGATGCACGACATCCACCCACGCACCGCGCAGATGCTGCCGCAACTGCTGGCCGACCTGAAGGCCAGGGGCTACAAGGTGGTGCGGCTGGTGCCCGGCCACGGCAGCCGCGATGTGCTGGTGTCGTCGCTGAGCGAGCGCACGGTGATGTCAACCCGGCAGGTGGCATACGCCGAGAGCCGCTGACGACGCTCAGCCCTTCTGTTTGGCGCCGGCGCTCTTGCCGTCGGAGCTTTTCGAACGCTCCTCGAAACGGTCAGCACCCTTCTTAAGTGGATGCCCTGTCTCGGCCTCGGTCTTGCGCTCGTCCTTTGCCGCAGCCTGCTTTAGCCCTTTGGCAGCCTGTTTGCCCTTGGCGGTCGGTGCTTGTTCAACGCCCATGATATCCTCCTCGGCCTCGCGGGATCGCGCGGCACGAGGTCCAACGCGCGGGCGGTACGGCGGTTCCGGGGGCTACAATGCACCTCGATGACATCGCCTCGGGCTCCCGGCCCCTTCTTCCAGGCCGATTTCGCAACGGGGCAGTTGAACCCGTTCATCCGAATAACCGACGTCGCCGCCTTCGCCGGAAGTCAGCGTCATCTCTTCCGCCGTCGCCGAGGTGGCAACGGCGGCGAGGATATGTTTCATCGGAGGAGGTTAGCGTTGTTCGGCGTGCCGAGCCACGAAGTCCTCAACGGATCCCATGAAACTGTCTTGCTCGGCGAAGATTTTCTCGTCACTCCAATCCCACCAACCGATCGACAGCATTGCCTCAACGATGGCCGGCGGGTGACGATATCGAATGACCTTGGCGGGATTTCCCCCGACGATGGCATACGGAGGAACGTCCTTCGTCACCACGGCGCCGGCCCCGATGATCGCGCCGTCACTAACCTTGACGCCGGATAGCACCGTCGCCGCGTAGCCGATCCAGACATCGTTGCCGATGACTGTCGTACCCTTCGCGCTCTTCTCAATTGGGACGTCGTCACGGTTGTGAAAAAAGACATCATTCATATGGTAGGTTGTGACGCATTGCCTGTGCTCTGAGAGCGCAAAGATCTTGGCATCGGGACCGATGGAAATGAACGATCCAAAAACAACCGGAGCCTCGACGGCCGGGAACAGCACTACCGAAGCCGGAACGTTGGTGTGTCTCCCGACGGTCACACCCGGCATGTCACTCAGCTTACGCGGCCCCCGCCGCAAACCCAACCGTCTTATCAATACGCTCAAAGCTGACAATATGATTGTCCAATATTTACCTAATATAGGAATGCGTTAAACTCTGATTTTTGACACCATTCAAGACCAAACTCACGGAGGCCCAAGCACTAGGTCGGCGGTGTGCCTACCGCGCCCAAACTCTCTCATAGTCGGCGGGTCGATTGTAACCGCCACCCTTGGACGGCCCTTCACTTAACCGAAGCCGAAGCCGAAGCCGAAGCCGAAGCCCAAACCCTGACCCGGCTCGACACCACGGCCGGATCGAATATCCTCAGCGCGCCGTCATCGCCTTGCGAAACGCTTCCAGCGTCTCGGCGCTGACATGGTGTTCGATGCCCTCGGCGTCGATGCGCGCTGTCTCAACGCTGACGCCGAGCGAACGCAGGAAGGCTTCCACCGTCTGGTGGCGGATGCGGCTTTCCTCCGCCACCTTGCGGCCGGCTTCGGTCAGGAACACGCCGCGATAGGGTTTTCTGGACACCAGTCCGTCGGCGCACAGCCGCGTCAGCATCTTGGCGACCGTGGGCTGGGCGACGCCGAGCCTTGCGGCGATATCGACCTGGCGCGCCTCGTTGCCGTCCTCGATCAGATCAGCGATCAGCTCGACATAGTCCTCGACAAGCGCACTGCGGCGCGCTTCGCGCGTCTGCCGGAATCCCTCCGAATGGACGTCAGCGTCAGGTAGCGGCTCGCGCGGGACTGGTCTGTTCTTCAGCGCCAATACGCGCTCCTCCCCAGGGCTTTCTCGGATTCAAATCGATGGTGCATTCATAGCACGGGCGGCGGGCACGCACTCTAACTTGTTCAGGCCGTTTATTTGCATTCGGCGACAGGCGCAACCGGCGCTTCGATTGCCCCGGCGGCAGTGCCCACACCGTCAACCAAAAAAGCACAGACAATGAAATATAGCATATTGCATAATGTTGAGCCGCGACATAGGTTGAGGGGAGCATCGACCAATCGCGCGGAAAGCATTTTTCATGTCAGAGACGGAAGCCACCACCGCCCCCCGGCCCGCATGGCGGTTTGCCCGGCCCGAGGAGGACGACCAGCCCAGCCTGCGCGAGGTCAACGCGTCGATCGCGGTGCCGACGTCCGGCGCGTGGTTTCGCCGCCTGTTCGCCTTCATGGGGCCAGGCTACCTGGTCTCGGTCGGCTACATGGACCCCGGCAACTGGGCGACCGACCTCGCCGGCGGCGCCCAGTTCGGCTACACGCTGCTGTTCATCATCATGCTGTCAAACCTGATGGCGATCCTGCTGCAGGCGCTCTCGGCCAGGCTCGGCATCGCCACCGGCCGTGACCTTGCCCAGGCCTGCCGCGCCTACTATCCCCGCCCCGTCAACTTCGTGCTGTGGATCGCCTGCGAACTGGCCATCATCGCCTGCGACCTTGCCGAGGTCATCGGCACGGCAATCGCGCTACAGCTCCTGCTCGGCATTCCACTGGTCGGCGGCGCCATGCTGACGGCGCTCGATGCCTTCCTGGTGCTCCTGTTGATGAACAAGGGTTTTCGTTATCTCGAAGCCTTCGTCGTCGCGCTGCTGATCATCATCTTCGGCTGCTTCGCCATCCAGATCTTCGTCGCGGCACCTCCGGCCGGCACCATCCTGCACGCCATGTTCGTGCCGTCGTCCGAGATCGTCACCAATCCGGCGATGCTCTACATCGCCATCGGCATCATCGGCGCCACGGTGATGCCGCACAATCTCTATCTGCACTCCTCCATCGTGCAGACCCGCGCCTATGAACGCACCGACGCCGGCAAACGCGACGCCATCAAATGGGCGACGGCCGACTCGACCATCGCCCTGATGCTGGCCCTGTTCGTCAATGCCGCCATCCTGATCGTGTCGGCGGTGGCCTTCCACAACACCGGCCATCAGGACGTCGCCGAGATTGAAGACGCCTTCAAGCTCCTGTCGCCGCTGCTCGGCCTCGGCATCGCCTCGATCCTGTTCGCCGTGGCACTGCTCGCGTCCGGCCTGAACTCGACGGTGACGGCGACGCTCGCCGGCCAGATCATCATGGAAGGCTTCCTGCGCCTGCGCATTCCCAACTGGGCCCGCCGCCTTCTGACACGCGGCATCGCCATCATACCGGTGGTCGTCGTCACCGCCCTCTATGGCGAGAAGGGAACCGGTCAGCTTCTGATCTTCAGTCAGGTGGTGCTGTCCATGCAGTTGCCCTTCGCCGTGATCCCGTTGGTGCAGTTCGTATCGGACAAGAAGAAGATGGGCACCTTCGCCATCCCGCGCAGCGTTGCCGCGCTGGCCTGGATTGTCGCCGCCGTCATCCTGATCCTCAATTTCAAGCTGCTCTACGACACTCTGTTCGGGATCGGTTGAGGCGTTTCGGCGACGCTTTCTCCCGCCTCTCCCTACCAGAAGGGGAGAGGAAATGCCGATCGCCAACGTTACGATTTGCGCTATCTTCTCTCGCCATGAGCAAGATCGAGGATGCCCGGAAATTCTATGCGCGGCTGATGGCCGCCAATGCCGGCTCGGCCGATCCGCGCCTGGAGGCGATTTTCGCCGAGGTGCCGCGCGAAGCCTTCCTTGGCCCCGGACCGTGGACGGTCATCGCCGGCAAGGGCAAGATCACCACGCCCAGCGCCGATCCCGTCCATGTCTACCAGAACGTGCTGGTGGCACTCGATGCCGACAAGGGCATCAACAATGGCGAGCCGTTCCTTCACGCCATGTGGATCGGCAAGCTGGCGCCCAGGCCCGGCGAGGCCGTTACGCACATCGGCGCCGGCACGGGCTATTACACCGCGCTGCTGGCACGGCTGGTTTCGCCGGGCCCGGTCACCGCCTTCGAACTCGAAGCCAGCCTTGCCACACTCGCGCGCAAGAACCTGGAAGCCTACGGCAACGTGACGGTCATCCACGGCGATGCCGTCACCGCGAGCCTGCCGCCATCCGACATCATCTACGTCAATGCCGGCGTCGCGGTGCCACCGGCGCAATGGCTGAAGGCGCTGAACCCGGGTGGACGCCTGGTCTTCCCGTGGCGTCCGGCCGAACGCGTCGCCTTCGCCGTGCTGGTGACCCGCACCGCGAACGGTTTTGCCTGCGATCCGTTCATGGGCTCTTGGTTCATTCCGTGCAGCGGCGCGTCCGTGGCAGGCCCGACGGCGAAGATCCCCAGCCGCCAGCAGGCTGCGCGCAGCCGCTCGCTCCAGCTGATCGCCGACAGGGCGCCCGACCGCACCGCCACCGCCATTTTCGACGATATCTGGTTCTCGTCGCGCGAGATCAAGGCCTGACGCGGCACGGCAGGCCAGCGAGAAGATTGCCAAGAATTTCGCGGCCCGTGTCGGACTGGCAGCCCGTCCTTGGGCTGAAGTCCGGCCCTGACGGTGCGGATAGGAAACAGGGAGCATCCCATGAGAAAGATCATCGCTGCCACCTTCGTCAGCCTCGACGGCGTCATGCAGGCGCCGGGCGGGCCGGAAGAGGATCCGGCCGGCGGCTTCAAGTTCGGCGGCTGGACGTTCCACTATTGGGACGATGCCATGGGCGCCGTGATGGGCGAGACCTTCTCGAAACCCTACGCGCTGCTGCTCGGCCGCAAGACCTACGACATCTTCGCCGCCCACTGGCCGCATCAGAAAGACGATCCGATCGCCGAAAGCTTCAACGCCGTGACCAAATATGTGGCGACGCACCGGCCCGATTCACTGTCCTGGCAGAACAGCCAGCCGCTTGGCCCCGATGTCGTGGCGACACTGCGCAAGCTGAAAACAGAGGACGGCCCGGACCTGCTCCTCCAGGGATCGAGCGACCTGATCCAGACCTTGCTCGCCCACGACCTGATCGACGAGATCAGCCTGCTGATCTTCCCGCTGGTGCTGGGCAAGGGCAAGCGGCTGTTCGGCGAGGGAACAATGCCGGCCGCTTTCAAGCTCACTCGCTCGCAGACGTCGAGCACCGGCGTCATCATGGCGAGCTATGAGCGATCAGGGGAGATCAAGACGGGGTCGTTTGCCCAGGAACAGCCGTCGGATGCGGAGGTCGAGCGGCGAAAGGATTTGAAGTAGAATTGTCGAACCCTGCGCCAAACTGGAGCACCCCTCATCCGACCGAGCTTTGCTCGGCCACCTTCTCCCACAAGGGGAGAAGGCGGAGCCTGGCTTACACGGCACCGCCAGTTTCCGACGCCGAAGATTGGCAACAACGTCCACGCGATCTTGCCTTCTCCCCTTGTGGGAGAAGGTGGATCGGCGCGCAGCGCCGAGACGGATGAGGGGTGCTCCATCGAGATGCGACCGCTCAAGCAGCCCGCGCCCGCCGCGCCAACCCATCTCGAATATACCGCGCGAACTCCTGCGCCGCTGGCCCAACGCCATGCCCCGGCAGATGCAGGTTGATCGCAAAATTCGGCAGGGCCGGCAGGGCCGGATCGGAGAGAATGTCGAGATCAACCGGCACGGTCGACGCCAACCAGGTGGTGACGGCAAGGTCTGACCGCACCGTCGCCGTCGTCGCGTCGATGTTGCCGTTCTCGAACACGGTGCGCCATTCCAGCCCGTGTTCGTTGAGCGCCGACAGCACCGCCGGGCGGAAGGCGCAGGTGTCCGCCACCATCGACACCGGCAAGGGACGCTTAATACGGGCGACACCGCCCTTGGCGCCGACCCAGACCAGCCGGTCGACGGCCAGGCATTCGCCAGTGGATGGACCGACCCGCTCCTCGATCACGGCCAGATCAATCGTGCCGGCCGCCAATGCCGCGGCCAGTTCCGGCGACGAGGCGCAGACCAGCGATATCTCGACCTGTGGATAGGCATTGGAATAGGCCTTCAGCACCGGCGCCAGCACTGTGCCGACAAGATCGTAGGGCACGCCGAGCCGCACTCGCCCCGCCACCACGTTGCCCGCCATCTCCGCCCAGATCTCGTCATTGAGGCCAAGCAGGCGCTTGGCCCTGCCGAACAGTTGCTCGCCGGCCCGCGTCAACCGCAGGCCCCGCCGGTCGCGCTCGAACAGGTTGGAGCCAAGCGCCTCCTCCAGCCGCTTGACCTGCTGGCTGACCGCGCCTTGCGTCAGATGCAGCGCGTTGGCGGCCGCCGTCATGCTGGCCCTGTCGGCGACCGCCACGAAGGTTCGGATCAGCGCGATGTCGAGATTTCGGATCATGGCTTACATTATAAACGCTAATGCTAACCATCGCAAACATTGCATTTACGGATGATAGCCTGAGTTTACCATGTGGCCTTCGACGAAGGACACCCCATGCTCCAGCCTATCCTGCCGCTCATCCTGTTTGCCTTCGTGGCCACCGCCACGCCGGGCATCGCCACGACCTTGTCCACCGCTTCGGGCGCGCGGTTCGGCTTTCGCCGTTCCGTTCCGCTGATGATCGGCAGCGCCGCGGGCCTCGCCACGGTGACCGCAGCGGCCGCCGCCGGGCTCGCCGGGCTGCTTCTAGCCATGCCTTCGCTACAGCTTGCCATGAAGATCGCCGGCTCGCTCTATCTGCTCTGGCTGGCGCTGAAGATCGGCCGCGCTGGGCCGCCCAATCTCGATGTGACGATGGCCAAGCCCAACAGTTTCTTCGGCGGCGCCGGCATCCAGTGGATGAATCCCAAGGGCTGGGCGATGGGACTGGGCGCTGCCGCCTCCTTCGCGGCACTCGCCGACGGCCCGGGCCAACTCGCTTTGCTGCTCGGCTCGACCTTCGGCCTCACCGCCGCCATCTCGCTGTCCATCTGGTGCGTCGCCGGCATGGTGCTGGCACGGTTGCTCAAGGCCGAGTGGCAATGGCGCGTGCTCAACGTGGTGCTGGCGCTGGTGCTGGCCGCCTCGATCATTCCGATGTGGCGGACGATGTAGAGAGCAACCTCGCAGAACCTGGGTTCCTCGCCCCGCCATAGCGCTACGGCATGCACACATTTCCAAGCGGTTTTTGGCGATAGCGTGCATGGCAGCTTGGCGCATGCATTGTCTTATGCGGCGCTGGTCGACCCCCACTCCGTCTCGGCTTCGCCGAGCCACCTCTCCCCCGATCGACGGGGTAGAGGAAAGGCGCCAAGCTTTTTGCCGTCAATACTCGTCCAGCAAAGCTTCCTTCCTTTCCCTCCGGAGGGGGGAAAGGTGGCGCTGCGTAGCAGCGACGGATTGGGGGAACCACGTGGCAATCAAGCCTCGGGCCGATCAGTCACGCCAGTCACGCCAGTCACGGAAGATATGTGCATAGCGTAGCGCCAGAGATGGCTTCAAACCCCGTAGCGTGCCGCCGGCTTATTGGCGTGCAGGCTGCCGTAGAAGGCTTGCCGGGCGCCGAGGAACGTGTCCAGCTTGGCCGCATCGGCGAGTGCGGGCACGGTAACGGTTTCGCCCCTGGCCAAGCCGACAAGTGCTGCATCGACCATATCGTCGGCGGTCATGATGATCTCCTTCGGCAGGCTGTCGATATCGCTGCCGGCGAGCTCCCAGAAATCGGTTCGGGTCGCGCCCGGCAGCACCACCTGGACCTTCACTTCAGTGCCCGCGACCTCGCGCTGCAGCGCCTCGGTGAAGTTGACGACATAGGCCTTGGTGCCGCTGTAGATGCCGCCGAACGAGGTATCGAAGGCCAGCACCGAGGCGATATTGACGATGGCGCCACGGTTGCGCGCCAAAAACCCCGGCAGCACGGCGCGTGTCAGGCGGGTCAAGGCGATGACATTGACCTTGATCATGCGCTCAGCCACATCGGCGTCTGCCGTCGCTACCACTTGGGCACCACCCAGGCCGGCATTGTTGACCAGCAGCGTCACGCTGTCGTCGGCTGATATCGCCTGCTCAACGCGGCGCACATCGTTGTCGTCAGACAGGTCGGCGCCGATCACGCTCACCTTGTGGCCGTAGGCATAGCGCAGCTTCTCGGCGAGTTCCTCCAGCCGGTCGGCACGCCGTGCCACCAGCACGAGGTCATGGCCCTGCCCTGCCAGCCGGTCCGCATAGACGGCACCTATGCCCGATGAAGCGCCGGTGACGACCGCCGTGCCCTTGTTGCCCTGTTCACTCATTGTCCTGTTCCTTCTTCGACTGATCTGTTTCGCTTCGGCCTTGGCCGCCGGCGTCCTGGGCAACCACTCCTGGGCAACCACTCCTGGGCAACCACCCTGGCCTTGCCGCCAAGCCGCCTGATCTCAATTAGTGGCATATACCACTATTAACGAAGTGGGCATATGCCACTATCTTGTCAATGATCGGACCGGGGATTATTTGTCAGGCAGCGATCGGACATCATGTCGCCATCGCTAGGGATCGACCATGCCGAAAGACGCCCTGCCCGGCCTCACGCTCTGCAACAACGCCATGCTGCGTCGCGCAACGCGCAAGATTGGCCAGTACTATGATGATGTGCTGGCGCCCTCCGGCCTGAAAGCCACGCAGCAGGGCCTGCTCTACCAGATCCATATCGGCAACGAGCCGGCGATGGGCGCCATCGCGGCTTCCCTCGTCATGGACCTGTCGGCGCTCGGCCATACGCTGAAGCCGCTGATCCGTGACGGCTATGTCGAGACCTTCGCCGATCCGGCCGACCGCCGTATCAAGCGGGTGCGGCTGACGCAGCAGGGCCTGGTCAAGCTCGATGAGGTGATGAAGCTGTGGCACGTCGCCCAGCAGCGTTTCGAGGACGTGGTGGGCAAGGAGCAGGCGGCAAGGCTACGCGCGGTGCTGGATGACATCACCGCGCTGGACTTTGATCTGCCGCCGGCCAGCTGAACCAGCCGACGGCTTTCAAAGAGATTATTCCGCTGGCATGGCGACCGGCCGGGCCAGCATCCGGCCTGCCAGCACAATGCCGAGACCGATCAACGGGAACGCAGCCGCTACCAGGCCGAGATCGGCCGGTATGCCGTAGCGCAGCACGCCGCCACCGACCACGGCGCCCAGCGCCACGCCGAGATAGAGCGCCGAACCGTTGAGCGACAGCACGATCGGGGCCGCGTCGGGCGCCAGCTTGATGATGCGGCTGGCCTGCGCCGGCGGGAAGGCCCAGCCGACGATGCCCCACGGCACCATCATAGCCATCAGCGCCGGGCCGGCGATGTGCTGCGGCAGGAATGTCGGGATGACCGACAGCATTACCAGCATGGCCGCGCTCAACGCCAGCGACCAGCCGACGGTGCGGGTCGCGCCGAAGCGATCGGCGGCCTGTCCGCCGGCAATATTGCCGATGACGGCGCCGGCGCCGAAGGCAAGCAACATGCCGGGCAGCGCGATCTCGCTCAGCCCGCCACTCTCGATGGCCAGCGGCGCGACATAGGCAAAGACGGTGAAGGCGCCGGTCAGCGCCAGCAATGTCGTGAAAAGGATCGGCATCACGCCCGGACGCATGGCAGCCGCCAGCCTGCGCTTCAGGGGCAGTTTGGTGACGACAATGCCACGCGGCAGCCGGTACCAGAGGATAGCGCCAGCCAGCGCGCCGAGGCCAGCAATGGCATAGAAGGTGCCGCGCCAACCAGCAAAGGCCGCGACGAGCGCGCCGATCGGCGCGCCAACGGCCACGGCCACCGTGGTGCCGCCGACAACGACGGCAATAGCGCGGGCGCGGTGATGATCATCGACAAGCGCCACCGCCGTGCCTTGCGCGGTCGCCGCGAACAGGCCGGATGACAGCGCCATGATGATGCGCGCGATCAACAGCACTTCGAAGGAAGAACTCATGGCGGCGACGATGTTGCCGACAACGAAGAACACCAGCGTCCACAGGATGACGCGCCGCCGGTCCCACTCCCCGGTCAGCGTCGCCAGTATCGGCGTACCCACGGCATAGGCGAGCGCGAAAGCGGTGATCAGCGTGCCGGCCAGCGGAATGGAGATGCCGGCATCCCGGGCGATGTCGGGCAGCAGGCTGGAAATGACGAAGCCTTCGGTCGAGATCGTGAACGATCCGAGCGCAAGCCAGAAGAGGCGCTTGTCCATTGCGGGTGTCCTTAGTTCAAAAGTTATTGAACAATTGGACATAGCAGGGCATGATGTCAATGAAGCCAGGGGAAAATAGCTGAACCCTCCTGACAGCCCTGTGTCAGCACGGTGGTTCAGCATGGCCAGCCCGCAGGATCGCGAAACGGAGAAACAGTGTGCAATTGCCGAGCGGGACAGACGCGTTGAAATCGGCCCGAACTGTGCTTAGTTTTCAGGCATGACCTTGCCTCACCCCAATATCGACCAGATCAGCCTGCCGATCGTGCTCGGCGTGCTCGGCGACCCGACGCGGCTCGCCATCGTGCGCTATCTCGCCAGCAAGGAAGGCGTACCGCTGAACTGCAGCCAGTTCCTCGATCTGGGTTCCAAGACCAATCTGAGCTACCACCTGGCAAAATTGCGCGAGGCCGGCGTCACCCGTGCCGAAGTAGTCGGCACCAACCGGATGATTACGCTGCGCCGTGCCGATCTCGACGCCCGCTTTCCGGGCCTGCTCGACAGCGTCATAGCGGCGGCCGGCGATGATCCGGCACTGCCGGCGGTCGGCGGCCACGACATCGAAATCCCTGCCTGAATTCCCGCCTCTTCGGAACCGAAGAAGCTTGCCTTGACCGTGCGCTATAGCCGGCTCGGCACGGCGTCCGTGTCGACGCTGACGATCACCGACATGCCAGGCGCCAGCATCTCGGCGAGATCCTGGCCTTCGTCGATTTCGATGCGCACAGGGATGCGCTGCGCCACCTTGGTGAAGTTGCCGCTCGAATTGTCGGCCTTGATGACGGCGAATTCGGACCCGGCCGCCGGCGAGAAGCGGGTGATATGGCCGCGCATCTCGGCGCGGTTCAGCGCATCGACGCGAAAGCTGGCAGGCTGGCCGACCTTGAGCAGCGCGACCTGCGTTTCCTTGAAATTGGCGATCACCCATTTGCGCTCCGGCACCAGGCTGGTGAGTTGCGAGCCGGCCGTGACATAGGCGCCGAACGAGGCGCCGACGATGCCCAGCGTGCCGTCTTCCGGCGCGACGATGCGCGTGTTGGCCAGATCGATCTCGGCCAGCCGCATCGCGGCCTGCGCCTGGTCGACATCGGCATGCAGGGATTGGCGGCTGACCAGCGTCTGGGCAAGCGCCTGCCTGGCGACTTCAAGCCTGGCATCGGCCTCGCGCATCGCCGCGTCCGACTGGCTGACGGCATTGCGCGCCACGTCGACATCGCTTTGCGTCGAAAATCCCTTGGCGATCAGCTGCTTGCTGCGCTTCAGATTGGCCCGCGCCAGGTCGTCGGCAGCCTTGGCGCTGGCGATGCCCGCCTCGGCCAGCGTGATTTGCGCCCGGCTGGTCGCCTCGGCCTGGTCGGAGGCCGACAGGGCCGCATTCTTGCTGGCCAGCGTGGCGCGCGCCTGTTCCAGCTTCTGCGCATAGGGCCTGTCGTCGATGCGCACGATCAGGTCGCCCTTCTTCACATCAGCATAATCGGTCACCGGCACCTCGGCCACGTAGCCGGCCACCTGCGGACTGAGCATGGTGACGTTGCCGCGCACATAGGCGTTGTCGGTCTGCTCGACGGTGCTCTCGAAAGGCGGCAGCTGCCACGCATAGAGGACCACGAGCACGCCCGCGATGCCCGCGGCAAGGGCGAGATAGGTGGAGAGGGATCTGAGTATCTTGGACATCTGACTTTACACCGATTTTCTGGTCACGCCGCGGCTGCAGCGGGACGCAAGAGAGTGCCGAACTGGCGCCATGCCATCCCCAGCACGAGCACCGCGACGGCGAAGGCCGACGCGATGGCGATCAAGAGGAACACGTCGCCATAGGCGCGCGCATAGGCTTCCTGCGTCGCCTGCTGGGCAAGCAGCGCCACCCCTTCCGCCTGCCGCAGCACCGGGTCGGTGAGCACATGCGAATAGGCGCCGCCGAGTTGCGAAATCCGCTGGGCGACGAGCGGATTGGTCATCGCCAGATGCTCGACGATGCCAGCCGAATGGAATTTCTCGCGCAGGATGACGAGCGTGCCGAAGATCGCCGAGCCGATCAGGCCGCCAATGCTCTGGGTGAACAGGAAGACGACGACGAAGCTCAGCATGTAGTTCATGCCCTTCTTCAGCGCGTTGACGAAACCCATCGCCAGGGCCGGCGCCAGGAACAGCGAGCTCGCCACCGCGATCAGCGCCTGGCTGACATACATCTGCTCGGGCCGCGTCATGCTGGTCAGCCGCGAATCCATGAAGGCGCCGATCGCCATCAGGCACAGCGCGACGACATGGATCGCAGGCTCACGCCCCGGCTTCAGCACCGCCGCGCAGGCAATGCCGCCGGCGATGGTGGCGCCGAGGATGATCGCATAGAGCGTCGTCTGCTGGTCGTTGAGCAGGCCGGCTTGCTGGAAGAAACCGCTGATGCCGCTCGACTGCTCGGTCATCAGCACCCGGAACATCAGCAGCACGCCGGCGAAATGCAGGATCTCCGGCGACAGCAGCCACTTGATGTCGAGCAGCGGATACTTTCGGTTGAGCTCTATCATCGCGACGGCGGCGAGGCAGACGATGGAGGCAACCAGCAGCCAGCCCAGCCACAGCGCCTCCAGCCACCAATAGTAGCGGCCGACGGACAGGACGATGGCCAGCGTGCCGAAGCCGACGGCGAGGAACAGATAACTGACGACATCCATGAAGCCGAGCACCTTGACCTTGGGCGGCGAGGTCAGCGGCAGCGTGTAGATCAGCGCCAGGCTGATCAGCGCCAGGCCGACCTCCAGCAGGTAGATCGGCTGCCAGCCGCCGAGATCGAGCAGTGCCGGCGAGATCAGCCGGGCGATCGGCGAGCCCAGCCCGATATTGATCATGGCCATCGGCATGCCGATCGTCATCTTCCGCTCCGGCGGAAAACACTCGAGGATATAGAGGAGGCTCAGCGTCGACATCGGCGCCGCCGCGACGCCGGCGAAGAAGCGGGCGACGATCGCGGTGCCGAGGTCATGGGTGAACAGGTGCAGCCCGTTGACGACGATGAAGACGACGATGGCGAGTTCGGCGAACTGCCTCAGGCCATACTGCGCCCGGATCTTCACCAGCAGCAGCGACAGGCTGACATTGGGTGCCATATAGGCCGCGGTCAGCCACACTGTTTCATTGGTGGTGGCGGAGAATTCGCCGGACACCTGGAGAAGGTTGGCGTTGACGAGATTCAGCCCCAGACCATAGGTGATGGCGATCATCACCGAGGTCGCGGCATAACAGAGCGCCACGAACGGATGCCGGGGCACATAGGGCGCCGGTGCCGGCAGCGAGGCCGGCGGCTCGGCCGGCGTCTGCCATGGCCGGCGCTTGCGCTGGCGGGCTGGTTGAAGGGCGTCGCCCGTCTCCGCTACGGTGGCCTCCGGCTCTTCCATGATGGCCGGCGCATCGCGATTGTCATTATCGCCTGTCGCCCCTTTGGCCACCCGCTTGGCGGCGCGATGGCGCCGCGTCGACTTGGGATCGGATGTGTCGAAGGTGGTCACGGCTGTTTTCCAGTCACCGGCTCGAGTTCGGCGAAACGGCCGGCCGCGCTCTCGATGTTTTCAGCCATCTTGCGCAGGATGCCGTGCGCCGACCGAAGCTCGTGCCTGGGGATACCCGCCAGCACTTCCTTGCCGACCTGCACCGCCATCAGGTCGACGACATCAGCCAGTGCCTCGCCTTCGCTGGTCAGCACGACCTGCTTGGCGCGGCGGTCGCCCTCGACCTCGTGCCGCTCGATCAGGCCCTGTGTTTCCAGCCCGTCGATGATGCGCACCAGCGTTGCCGTCTCGATCTCGAGTTCGTCCGCGAGTTCCTTCTGGTTGGCGGCCTCGCAGCGCGCGACGCGTAGCAGCGTGCGGGCCCGCGCCAGCGTCAGGCCGCGCTCGCGCACCCTGGCGTCGAACAGTGTGCGGATCTTGCGGCTGACGCGCGCTGTCTCCTCAAGGATCTCGAATCGTTGTGCGGTGTCGGTCATCGGTAGCAACATAATAGATAGTATGCTAATTAATTATATCCTATCTATACCCGCCCTCGACAAATCTCAAGGCCTTGCTACGAAAGAGGGGGCAAAGCCGGCCATTTCGCAGTTCGGACTTGGCTGTTCGAGACTTCGCCATTCAAGACCAGGAGCCTTCCATGCGCATTGCCGTTCTCACCGACATCCACGGCAATGTGCTGGCGCTGGAAGCGGTGCTCCACGACCTGAAGCAGCGTGGCGGCGCCGAGCTGACCGTCAATCTCGGCGACAGCGTCTCCGGACCGCTCTGGCCACGCGAAACCATGGAACGACTGGAAGCGCTCGCCCTGCCGACGGTGCGCGGCAATCACGACCGCCGCGTCGCCGTCGACCCCGCCAATGACGAGATGTGGGCTTCCGACGCCTACGCGCAGGAGCGGCTGACCGTGGCGCAGCGCGATGCGCTATTCGCGCAACCGCTGACGCTGGAGATCGCGCCTGGCGTCATCGCCTTCCACGCCCGTCCCGACCACGATGAGAAATACCTGGCCGACACGGTTGTCGATGGCCAGTTGGTGCGAGCGCCCATTGCCGCCATCCAGCGGCGGCTCAGAAATCTCGACCCTGCGTACCGCATCGTGCTGTGCGGCCACAGCCATCGCGGCGAATTGATCCGCTTGCCCGACGGACCCGTCATCTTCAATCCGGGCAGCATCGGCTGTCCCGCTTATGACGATGAAACGCCGCCGGCGCATGTATCCGAACAAGGCTCTCCGCATGCGCGCTACGGCATCGTCACGCTAGGCGAAACGGGCAATCCCGATCGTTTCGAGGCTATTGCCGTCGACTACGACCACGAGGCGGCGGCGCACCAGGCCGAGCAGGCGGGACGGCCGGAATGGGCCCATGCGCTGCGCACAGGCTTCATGCCCCGTTGAACCGCAGCGGAGCTCTCAGCCCCCGGCAAAGCATTTTCGGGGTGACATGTCGCCGCCTAGTCCCCTATAAACCCGCCGTGGCATGCGGTGGCGCCTTGGTGCCTGACCGCGCCTTCGATGAAAATCTATCGCCCACGGCCAGGTGATGAGGCGCACAGTTACGCTCCGTACGACGTTGCACGCGCTGCTTGCCGCTCCGGTGTTGTTCACGGCGCTGCCGGCCGTGGCCGAGGAATCGCCGCTTGTCATATCGATTGTCAGCGGTCTTGCACCCGACGACATGCTGAATGTCCGCGCCACGGCATCACCGATCGGCAGGCTTCAGATGCGGCTGCCCAACGGTTCGAGCGTGAAGAACCTCGGCTGCAACGACGTCAACGGCCATCAATGGTGCAAGGTCGAGGACGTCGATAACCCGAAGGTGAGCGGATGGGCCCCTGCCCGCTACCTGATCCCGACCAATCCCGCGCCTGTCGCCGATGCCACGCCTCTGACGGATCCTGTCGTGGCGCCCGCTGTCGCCGCCAACAAGCCGGCCGAGCCTGCTGCCAGCGCGCCGCAAACCGTTGCAACGGCCAGCGACGGCGCGGCTCCGTCGGCCGCTCCGCAACAGCCGTCGCCTGCCCCGCCACCCGATCTGGCGGCGCGGCTTGGCAGCGCCGACCACGCGGCCGAAACCGCTGTGAATTCCGCCGCCGCGATCGGCCGCGCCGCCATGCAGGATGCCTACGGCCTGGCGTTCGCGGCGAAGGACAACCAGGCGGCAGCCGAGATCCCGCCGGACCCGGCCGGGCAGCAGCCCGCCCAGGCGCAAGGCCCCGCCCAGACAGCCGACGGCCACAAACCCGACGCCCCGGCAGCCGACACCCAGGCAACCGACACTCAGACAGCCGATGCGACGCCAACCGCCGCGGCGGTAAACGACACCGCCGATGATACCGCCGCGCCTGTAACCGGGGCAATTCCGGTGCCCACGCCGCGACCCGAACAGGCTGGCGCGGCACAAGCGACAAACCCGAAAACCACGGACACCCAGGCCATCGACCCGCGGACCGTCGCGCGTGTCGAACCACCGACGGCGCTGGCTCGCGCTCCCGATGCCACCGGCGAGATTCCTTGCGCCCGCTATGTCGGCCAGCCGATGACGCGCTGCGAGGTCAGCGTCTTGCGCAATGGCGGCGACAAGGCCGACGTAACCGTGACCTGGCCCGATGGCGGCACGCGCGTCATCTCCTTCTACGCCGGCCAGCCAGCCGGTTCGAACGCGCGCAGCGATTTCCGCTTCACCCGCGAAGGCAGCCTGAGCATGATCCGCGTCGGCGTGTCCGAGCGCTTCGAGATCACGGATACGCTGGCGTTCGGCGATTGAGGATTTAGGGGAATAAGGCAGTAGGGCAGTAAGGCAGTATGTGAAGTGTGCCTGGGGGGCTACCCCTACTGCCCTACTGCGGTCTTATGTAGCAAAAGCACCAAATTCCAAAAGTGCCGTTTGATGGCGGCCCGCGTCTGGCTAACTGCTGCGATTGTTTTTTGCACAACTGGTTATAGCGGGGGTGTCCCCACTAGAGCAGAATCTGATCATTCCGGCTCATATCCTGTTGCGGCGAAGTAGTTGGCGCACTCGGTTGGTGTGAAGCAAGGCAGTGCGGCGCTGATGGTATCCCACAATTCCGCGACGGTTCGTGCGGCGGCTTTGCGTAGAATCGATTTCAGCTTGGAAAAGGCGTTCTCGATCGGGTTGAAGTCGGGGGAATAGGGCGGGAGGAACATCATCCTTGCGCCGGTTGCTTCGATCGCCACACGGGCGGCTGCGCTTTTGTGCGCCGGCAGGTTGTCGAGGATCACGACATCGTCGGGCCGCAGCGTCGGCACGAGAACCTGCTCGACATAGGCGACAAACCATTCGCCAGTCATCGGGCCGTCCAGGACCATTGGCGCGGTCATGCCAGTGAGGCGCAGGGCGCCGGTGAACGTCGTCGTCTTCCAATGGCCATGCGGGATTGGCGATCGGCACCGCATCCCGCGCTTCGTGCGCCCCCGCAGTCGAGCCATCTTTGTCGAGGCTCCGGTCTCGTCGATGAAGACCAGATGCTCGGGATCAAGATCGGGCTGGGCGTCGAACCAGGCGTTTCGTCGCGCCGCCACGTCTGGCCGCTCCTGCTCGCTGGCGTGCGCCGTTTTTTTTGAAGGTCATGGAGTGACGATCGAGAAACCGCCAGATCGTGCTCGTCGCAAACGACGCGCCATGCTCCTGTCGCAGCAACTCGGCGAGTTCGACCAGCGTGATGTCCACCCGCCTCTCGATCGCCGCCAGGATGATGTCGCGATACGCTTCAACGCGGTGGGACCGCCTGTCGCCGCCCTGCGGCTTTGCGCAGGTGGCTCCGGTCTCGCGCCATTCCCGGACCCAACGCACCGAGCTTGCCGCCGCCACGCCAAATCGCGCCGCTGCCGCCCGTCGCGACAGGCCGCCATCAACCGCTGCGACCACCCGAGCCCGCAAATCTTCCGATAAGGATTTCGCCATGCCATGCCGGCCTCCGAATCCAGCAGATATGCTGAATCAGATTTCCAATCCCAACGAAACCCCTATCGATTCTATCCGCTCGGATTTTGCTCTAGCATTGACATAGCCCTTGAAAATCACCCGCCTGCTTTTCCCGAAAATATCTCGATAGGTCACAATTCCAGCGACCACGATATATGCGGTTTTCTTTTTCACTGCCGTATAGGTTTCGTCGGAAAGTGGTTCGTTCCCAGTGATGTTGAAAAGCATCGGCCTACCCGGGCCAACATCGAGTTTGGACCGGATCGGCTGCGCACCAAAGAAGAACTTGGAGGTATTGGGATCTTCCGATTTTATGCCACTGTAAAGCACTCTGACATGCCGCGCTGGCGTTTGGCCGGCGTTGATCAAACTGACTTTGACAGTTACCACCTCGCCGACCACAAAGACGACCTCCATTTTGTCGATGCTGAGGTAGGCGCGAAGCTGCCGTTCGCCGATGGTGCCGGTAATGGATACGGCATCTTGAGCGGCCTTCGTGGAAGCCCGATTCAAATCAAGCGTATCGCGTACCAGTCTGACAGCCCAGATGCTGACGCCCAAGCCGAGAGCGGCAGAAATGGCTGCGACCCACTGTGCGTACGTATCAGAAGGCGTAGTGTAAGTTTTCCAAAAGCCTTCCGGCTTGACTGGATCGTTATTCCCGCCTTGTACGTTGGCGTTGTATTGCTTTCGTACTTCGGGATCGGCTGGATCACGAAACCCCGGAACCGTCCAAACCAGAAATAATAGCGCGATCCCGACGCCAAAAACTACGCCAAGTGCAGCGTCTGCGAACCGATTGCGGTTAGACATTGAAGTAGAAAAGCCGCCGTGAATTTGCCCCTAGAGAGCTTATTCCGCACGTTTACCTCTTTCTCGTCAACGCCTATCGCATTCAGCCTTTCCACGAGCTGGGCGTAGGTGACGCCTTTTCGTTTCAACTCGGCTTTCAGAAGGTTGGCTGCGAGCATTTCGTAGTCGGTCTTTTCCGCCATCGTGTCGCCTTTGCGCAAAATGTATCGCAAACGATGACATAAGCCCTTGTGTCCAGTACGTCAACGTACTATATCCATTACATAAGTAACGGATTTGATACGTCATGGCACAACATTTCCTCCTTTCCGCCGAAAGCCGCACCCTCTCTCTCAAAGAGATTTACAAGGGCGGCGAGGAAAAGGCTTACGACACGTTCAAGCGCCTTCGCTGGGCTTCGACGCAAGGCGAGCCTGTTTGCCCGAAATGCGGATGCCTGGACCACTACGACATTCCGACCCGTCGCAAGTTCAAGTGCGCCGCTTGCGGTGCGCAGTTCTCCGTCACGTCCGGTTCGATCTTCGCTTCGCGCAAGCTGTCGTTCACCGATTTGCTCGCGGCGATCTGCCTGTTCGTCAACGGCTCCAAGGGCATGTCATCGGTCCAGTTCTCCCGCGATCTGGACGTCCAGTACAAGACCGCCTTCGTGCTGTCGCACAAGCTGCGCGAAGCCCTGTCGGCTGAAACCAAGAACGAAATGCTCGAAGGCGAGGTCGAGATTGACGGCGCGTACTTCGGCGGCGTGGTGCGCCCTACGAACCGCGTAGAGGACCGCAAGGACCGTCGCATGAAGGAGAACCAGTCAGACCGCCGCCGTGTTGTGATCGCCCTGCGGGAGCGCGCTGGCCGCACCCTGACGTTCATCCGTCATCGTGAAGCGGAAGGCGTGGATATCGCCCGCGCTCGCATGCTGGCCGGCTCCAAGCTGTTCGCGGACGAAGCCAACCATTGGGACGCGCTGGAGGCCGATTACGCTTCGACCCGCATCAACCATTCGGAAAGCTACAGCGACGGCCACGGCAAGCACACCAACATGGTGGAAAGCTATTTCAGCCGCCTTCGCCGCATGGTCGCCGGCCAGCACCACCACGTTTCGCACCGCTACCTCTATCAGTACGCCAACCATGCCGCATGGCTTGAAGATCATCGTCGCCGGTCAAATGGCGGCAACGCTTATGCCCTGCTTGGTGGCGCGCTCAATCACCCGGTGTCGCGGATTTGGGCCGGATATTGGCAGAAGGCGGAATGAAAGCGGAACTCACTTTCGAAAAACTCTGCATTCTCTTTGCAAAATGCAGATGCTCTGCGCTTGCTCTGCAAGCGCTCTTGAGCTACATTAGCGATGCCGAACGGAAAACGGCCCCGAATCGCTTTCGAGGCCGTCCTGAAATCCGAATTATTTCCCCTGGGGTCGGCCCTATGGGGGGCCAAGTATGGAAGTGTGGTCGAGCGGTCGAAGACTCCGGGCTGTCATCCCGGCGTACCGTGTTAGCGCACGTGTACCGCAGGTTCGAATCCTGCCACTTCCGCCATTGCGAAAGGAAGGAACGACGTTGGAAAAGCTACGCGCTCATATTGAGTTTGTCAAGGAACAAGAGGCGTTCCACATGCGACAAGCAGATAAGTTCGCCGACAACCCGCGACGTAAGGAGGCACACCTTCGTACCTCATCCAAACTTGGGGATTTGGCGTCGGTTCTTCAAGAGCTTCAACTTATGGACTTCCCCGACAAAAAGCCCGCAGGTGAGCGGAGGAGGCTGAATCTCACGTGGGAGGAGGTTAAGGATCTGCCCGAAGAACTATTGGCTGAACTAAGTGTGTCTGACTCGGATCGCTTGGAGTTCACCATTATCGCGATCATAGAGGATGCAGGCGGCGTAGCCTCATTGGATCGCATCATAATGGAATACTACAAGCGCACCGGCGAGGTTTTGAAGCGACCAGTTATGAACAACCGGCTTTACCGGATGGTACAGAAAGAGGCCATACATGCCGTTCAAGGGAAGAAGGGCGTCTACACTCTTCAGCCTCTCAGCGATGAGGATGCGGCGGCGGTGATTTGACGCTGCCTTCGCCAATTCTTCGCGCCCTTGACGCTCTCCGTTACCTTGGCGACTAGAGCGCCATCGGCGGCATCCAAGCCCTTCGCGATCATAATCCGAAGGGCGATCTCACGGTTCGTCCCTTCACCGCTATCCCTGCGCAACAGCCGCGCCAGTTCGTTGCGCTTGAATAGGCGAACAGCCGTCACCTTGGGCTTGATGTCGCGCGGCGGCTTGGCATAGCCGAAGATCGCCAGCGCGTGGTCGATATGCGATAGCTGATCTTCCAAGTCGGCTTTCTGGCGTTCCAAGTCGAGAACCTGGCCCGACAGTTCCGCCCGCTTGGCGACCAATGCATAGATGACGAGTGGCTGTCCCATCCCCGGATTTTATGGAAACCCACCCTTTAGGTCGTGCGGGAATTTGGTGCTTTTGCTACATAAGACCGCCCTACTGCCCTACTGCCCTACTGCCTAATCCCGCATTTTCGGGGTTACATCGGGCAAAACTCTTCCCTATAAGGCCCACCTAGCCTGATACCAGAATCGCGAGCACAACCGGCCGGGTCTTCCCGTCCCGGTTTTTTGTGCAAGCCGCCCGCTAAACGGAACTTCGCCATGCCAAGACGCACTGACATCAAGTCGATCCTGATCATCGGGGCCGGCCCCATTGTCATAGGCCAGGCCTGCGAGTTCGATTATTCCGGCACCCAGGCCTGCAAGGCGCTGAAGGAAGAGGGTTTCCGCGTCATCCTGGTCAATTCCAACCCGGCCACCATCATGACCGACCCGGAACTGGCTGACGCCACCTACATCGAGCCGATCACGCCTGAAGTCGTCGCCAAGATCATCGCCAAGGAGCGCCCCGACGCGCTGCTGCCGACCATGGGCGGCCAGACCGCGCTCAACACCGCTTTGTCGCTGCGCCGCATGGGCGTGCTCGACCGCTATAATGTCGAGATGATCGGCGCCGACGCCACGGCCATCGACAAGGCCGAGGACCGCGCGCTGTTTCGCGAGGCGATGCACAAGATCGGCCTGGAAACGCCGAAGTCGATGCTGGCCAACGCCACCGACGTGAAGAACACCGACCGCAAGATGCACGAAGCCGAGCGCGCCGCCGTCAAGGCCGAAGCCCCGGCTGATCTCGATGCAGCGCTCGACGCGCTGGAAACCCGCTGGAACCTCGGCGAAGGCGACCGCAAGCAGCGCTACATCAGCCACGGCATGGCGATCGCGGCCCAGGCACTCGACCATGTCGGCCTGCCCGCCATCATCCGCCCGTCCTTCACCATGGGCGGCACCGGCGGCGGCATCGCCTACAACCGCGCCGAATTCTACGACATCGTCCAGTCCGGCCTCGACGCCTCGCCGACCACCGAAGTGCTGATCGAGGAGAGCGTGCTCGGCTGGAAAGAGTATGAGATGGAGGTCGTCCGCGACAAGGCGGACAATTGCATCATCGTCTGCTCGATCGAGAACATCGACCCGATGGGCGTGCACACCGGCGATTCCATCACCGTCGCGCCGGCGCTGACGCTGACCGACAAGGAATACCAGATGATGCGCAACGCCTCGATCGCGGTGCTGCGCGAGATCGGCGTCGAGACCGGCGGCTCCAACGTCCAGTTCGCCGTCAACCCCGCCGACGGCCGCCTCGTCGTCATCGAGATGAACCCGCGCGTCTCGCGCTCTTCCGCCTTGGCTTCGAAGGCAACCGGCTTCCCGATCGCCAAGATCGCCGCCAAGCTCGCCGTCGGCTACACGCTGGACGAGCTGGAGAACGACATCACCGGCGGCGCCACGCCCGCCTCCTTCGAGCCGTCGATCGATTACGTGGTGACGAAAATCCCGCGTTTCGCCTTCGAGAAATTCCCCGGCGCCGAGCCGGTGCTGACCACCGCCATGAAGTCGGTCGGCGAAGTCATGGCCATCGGCCGCACCTTCCAGGAATCACTGCAGAAGGCTTTGCGTGGACTGGAAACCGGCCTCACCGGCCTCGACGAGATCGAGATTCCCGGCCTCGGCTACGGCGCCGCGACCGCCAACCACGCCGATGACCGCAACGCCATCCGCGCAGCACTTGGCACCCCGACGCCCGACCGGCTGCGCATGGTCGCCCAGGCGATCCGCATGGGCACCTCGCTGGAAGACGTGCACGCCATGTGCAAGATCGACCCGTGGTTCCTCGAACAGATCGCCGGCATCGTCGCCATGGAAGCGCGCATCCGCGAGCACGGCATCCCCGCCGATGCCGTCAACCTGCGCATGCTGAAGGCGATGGGCTTCTCCGACGCCCGCCTCGCGTCGCTGACGAAGACCGATGCCGAAGTGATTGCCAGGATTCGCGAAAAGCTCGACGTTCATCCGGTCTACAAGCGCATCGACACCTGCGCCGCCGAATTCGCCTCGCCCACCGCCTACATGTACTCGACCTATGAGGTGCCGTTCGCCGGCGCGCTGGCCGACGAAGCGCACGTGTCCTCGCGGAAGAAGGTTGTCATCCTCGGCGGCGGCCCCAACCGCATCGGCCAGGGCATCGAGTTCGACTATTGCTGCTGCCACGCAGCCTTCGCGCTACGCGACGCCGGATTCGAAGCCATCATGATCAACTGCAATCCGGAGACGGTCTCGACCGACTACGACACCTCCGACCGGCTCTATTTCGAGTCGCTGACGGCGGAAGACGTGCTGGAGATCCTGCGCGTCGAACAGACATCGGGGGAACTGGTCGGCGTCATCGTCCAGTTCGGCGGCCAGACGCCGCTGAAGCTCGCCGACGCGCTGGAGAAGGCCGGCATTCCGATCCTCGGCACCTCGCCCGACATGATCGATCTCGCAGAGGATCGCGACCGCTTCCAGAAGCTGCTGCACAAGCTCGGCCTGACCCAGCCGAAGAACGGCATCGCCTATTCGGTCGAGCAGGCCCGCCTCGTCGCCGGCGAGCTCGGCTTCCCGCTGGTGGTGCGCCCCTCCTATGTTCTCGGCGGCCGCGCCATGCAGATCATCCACAGCGAAGGCATGCTGCAATCCTACCTGCTCGACACCGTGCCCGGCCTGGTGCCGGAGGACATCAAGCAGAAATACCCCAACGACAAGACCGGCCAGATCAACACGCTGCTGGGCAAGAACCCGCTGCTGTTCGACACCTATCTGTCGGGCGCCATCGAGGTGGATGTCGACTGCCTGTGCGACGGCAAGGACACTTTTGTTTCCGGCATTCTCGAACACATCGAGGAGGCCGGCATCCATTCGGGCGACTCGGCCTGCTCGCTGCCGGTGCACTCGCTGCCTTCCGAACTGGTCGACGAGTTGGAGCGCCAGACGGCGGCACTCGCCCGCGCGCTCAATGTCGGCGGGCTGATGAACGTGCAGTATGCGATCAAGGACGGCACGGTCTATGTGCTGGAGGTCAACCCGCGCGCGTCCCGCACCGTGCCCTTCGTCGCCAAGACCATCGGCCGGCCCATCGCCAAGATCGCTGCCCGCATCATGGCCGGCGAGAGACTGGAAGACGCCTTCGCCCATTACGGCGCCATGCCAGACCCCCGCAACCCCGGCCACATCGCGGTCAAGGAAGCCGTGTTCCCCTTCGCCCGCTTCCCCGGCGTCGACATCCTGCTCGGCCCGGAAATGCGCTCGACCGGCGAGGTCATGGGCCTCGACCGCGACTTCGCGCTGGCCTTCGCCAAGAGCCAGCTCGGCGCCGGCGTCGACCTGCCGCGCTCCGGCACGCTGTTCGTCTCGGTGCGCGACGAGGACAAGGCCGGCATATTGCCGGCGGTGAAGCGCCTGGCCGGCCTCGGCTTCAAGGTGCTGGCGACATCCGGCACGCAGCGCTTCCTCGCCGAAAACGGTGTCGACGCGCAGAAGATCAACAAGGTGCTGGAAGGCCGCCCCCACATCGAGGACGCCATCCGCAACCGCCAGGTGCAGATCGTCTTCAACACCACGGACGGCCAGAAGGCGGTGTCGGACTCCAAGTCGCTGCGCCGTGCGACGCTGATGCAGAAGGTGCCGTATTACACGACGCTGTCGGGTGCTGCCGCTGTGGCGGAAGCGATCGCGGCGCTGAAGGCGGGGAGCCTGGAGGTCAGGCCGCTGCAGGAGTATTTTGCTTGAGCGATTAGCTCTCTTCTCCCCGTCACTATACGGGGAGAAGATGCCGGCAGGCAGATGAGGGGCAGCGTCCTCCCCAACCACTCCTTTTCCCTCGTCCAACTTCAGATTGCGACAGGGAACGCGTAAACCCAGGAAACGTCTCCCGCGAGTGAATTTATACTATCCTTTTGGCTCTCTCACGGCATAAAACTTTGTATTGAATCATATTCTATATTTAGAACGACAGCCCGATAATTGTAGTTGCCTTTTTCAGGCGACGGAATTTCTAAGGATTATTCCCGCTCGTTTGTATGAATTCAGCGTTATTTCTCATGTTCCCAGATTATAGATGTAAAATATGGTGGAGCGCCTCAATCGCCCATGAACCAAGTTCGACCACCGATTGGTTGGCTCAAGATGGAAGTGCAGCCGAGGTATTTTTATTTCGTGAATTTTCGAAATCGGACTACTCTCGCGCCAAGATATGACGTTAACTGCACGCCTAATTTCCGGCTTTGAACGGGGTCTAAGGGTGATTTTCACAGACGAGAACATCGAAAAGATTTTTGGCGCCGAAGATGCCGAAAATGAGGAACGGGGACGACTGAAAGAATACTTCTTCCGCAATAAAGCCTTTGAAAGCTTGAAAGCAAATCTCTCGTTACGAGTTCTCGTAGGCCATCAGGGAGTTGGGAAGAGCGCACTTCTTAAAATGGCTGGTATTGAAGATGACGAGTCCAAGATAGTCGCGATCTTTGTCAAGCCGAATGACGTCAGGGGGATTTGGGACACGCAGGAATCGAATCTGAACGAGCTGATCGAAAAATGGAAGATAGGATTACTTAGAATAATTCAAGGAAAAGTCATTGAGCGTCTTGGTGTTAAAGAAGATGGCAGCTCCGGTACGTTATTTTCTAAAAGCATCAGCGGACTTCTTGAGGCAGTAAGTTCTGTTATAAAAGATAAAGGAGGAGCCATTGTAGACGCTACGGTAAATGCCCTCATCTCTTCATATATATCAACAGGAACAATAAAAGTCTATATGGATGACTTGGATCGAGGATGGGAGGCCCGACCAAGCGATATAAGAAATTTGTCCGCGATGCTAAACGCCATACGGGACCTGTGCGGAGACCAAAAGAAAGTTCAATTCAAGATCGCGCTCAGAACTGACGTTTACAGGTTACTGCGGACGTCGGACGAATCAACTGACAAAATTGAAAGAAATATTGTCCCACTTAAATGGGACAACCACGAGATTCTTATCTTGATGGCGAAACGTGTAGCTACGTACCTAGATAATAAATTTCCTGACAACGTAGAGAACTGGAGTCAATTAGATATTTCAAAATTTCTGTTTCCCGTTATCGATGAAAGATTCCATCATGTCGGGAAGTGGGAAAACGCACCTATACATCGCATTCTTCTCTCGCTGACGCGAAGGCGGCCCAGAGACTTGGTTAAGATATTCTATGGCGGCGCCAAGGAAGCTTATAGAAACAGCAACCAAAAAATCACCACTCAAGACTTAAGAAATACGTTTTAAAATTATTCTAATGAAAGACTACAAGATATTATAAATGAATTTAAATTCGAATTTACAGGCTTAAAGGACCTGCTATACGGAATGCGTCCGAACAAGAGAGAAAGAGGATCTCCATCTGGATTTCAATTTTCTCGAGATGAATTATCTGTGAAGATCGGCAAGATGCTAAAACAAAATAATTTCTCGTTGAGCGGGAAGCCTTATTTTTCGGCCATAGACGTCATCGAATTTATGTATAAGATAGACTTTATTACAGCGCGGCGGGACGAGACACTTGGCAATAAAATAATAAGGCTTCATTTTGATGACAGCCCTCATATTATCAGTTCGTCCGGTGACTTCGGATTTCATTGGGAAATTCATCCAGCATATCGATGGGCGTTGTCGCCTGGAGATGTGCCATTTGTAATTTCGTCTACGGACCTAGAAACTGTGGAATAAGCCAATGAATTTTTTGGGCTTTTCATAATAAGCACGCCAGTGGGTCGATCAATATTCCAGTTCATCTGTGTTATTCCTCAATTTCCACTAATGCGGCGATAATCAAGCCCCCCTCACGCCACCGCCACACACTCAATCTCGATATCAAACTCCATCGGCCATGACGCCACCGGCACGAAACTCCGGGCCGGCGGGTTCGTCGTAAAATACCGCGCATAGACCCTGTTGATGGCGTTGTAGAAGCCGGAATTGACGGCGTATATGCGCACCATCACCACGTTTTCCAGCGAGGTGCCGGCCGCTTCCAGGCAGTGTTTCAGCGCCTTCAGCGATGCCTCGGTCTGCATCTCGATGTCGCCGCGCACCATCTCGCCGGTCACCATGTCCACCGGCGGCGTCGCCGAGATGAACACGAAGCCGTTGGCCTTCACCGCCGTCGAACAGGGCAAGCCGAGCGCCCGCACCTTGTCCGACATGACGGGCACTTCGATGACTTCTTTCTTCATGATGATGCTCCCTTTGGTTGGAGGGAGCTTATAGCGCTACCGGCCGAACGCCCAGCGCCGGGCCATAATCCAGCGCCGCCCGGTTCACGCCACGCACTCGATCTCGATATCGAACTCCATCGGCCATGACGCCACCGGCACGAAGGTCCGGGACGGCGGATTTTCGGGAAAATGCCGGGCATAGACGCGGTTGATGGCATTGTAGAAACCGGAATTGACGGCGTAGATGCGCACCATCACCACGTTTTCCAGAGAGGTATCAGCCGCCTCCAGGCAATGTTTCAGCGCCTTCAGCGATGCTTCGGTCTGGGTTTCGATGTCGCCCTTGACCAGCTTGCCGGTCCAGATATCGAGTGGCGGCGTGCCGGACACGAAGACCAGCCCGGCAGCCTTGGTTACCAGCGACAGCGGCACGCCCATCGCGCGCACGGCCGCCGACAGCACCGGTACTTCGATTACTTCCTTCTTCATGGCGATCCTCCCTGGGTTTGCAGGGAGCTTATCGCGCCACCGGCCGAACGCCAGCGCCGTTCTTCCCTTCTCCCCCCTGTGGGAGAAGGTGGCACGGCGCGTTAGCGCCGGGTCGGATGAGGGGTGTTGGAAGAAATGAGGCGTTGCTCATTCTCTTTGCTTTCGCCCGTGATGAATGACCGTATCGCCAAACTGGAGTACCCCTCATCCGACCTCGCTTTGCGAGGCCACCTTCTCCCCCTGTGGGAGAAGGAAAGGCGCGCGAACGCGAGCGCTCATCCACGGTCCAGCTCACCCCTGCCCCGGATAGGGCGTGCCATCCTTGTGCAGAAACCGCCCGTCGGAGTTCGGGCTCATCATGTCGATGTCGGAGCAGGTGATGACATCGTCGCGATTGCGCGAGCCGACTTCCAGATAGAGGGCAGTCGTGGAAGACCGGTTGATCATGTGATGGCCATTGCCGCTGTTCTTCGCAAACGTCGCGCAGTCGCCGGCGTGCAGCAGCGTCTCGGCACCGTCCTCGACCAGCGTCAGTTCGCCTTCCAACATATAGACGAACTCGTCCTCATGGCTGTGCCAGTGGCGCTGGCTGGACCAGCCGCCGGGCGGCAAGGTCATCAGGTTGACGCCGAAATCGGTGAGGCCGCCGGCATTGCCCAGGCGGCGGCGTGTGCGGGTCGCGCAAGGCTGGTCGAAAGGCGCGGGATAGCCGGAGCCTTGGCGGACAGGAACGGCGGACATGTCGATCTTGGGCATGGGTGCCTCCATGGATTGGTGGCACAGTGTAATTCGCGACTGGCGCAGGCACAGAGCCAACTTGTGGCACTCGGTTTGCCAAGGGGCACCCTGGCGCTCTACGGCGCCCCCCCTCTGTCCTGCCGGACATCTCCCCCTGTCGCCTTCGCTTGCACAAATCTCCACCGTCACAAAGCAAATCTTCTTCGTCACAAAGAGAGTGCAGTCGGCGAGGGCTGCCGATCTCCCCCCTTGAGGGGGAGATGTCCGGCAGGACAGAGGGGGGCGCCGTGGAGAGCCAACTTTCAACCGCCCTGATCCAAACCCTAATGCACCGCCGCCACGTCCTTCAGATGCATTTCATGCATCTTCAGCGTCGCCAGCGTCTTCTTGGCGAACTCCTTCAGCGCCGGATCGTCGCCCGATTGCGCGTAGGTGGAAAACATCGCCACCGCCTGCTTGTGCGCCTCGGTCTGCAAGGTGATGTACTTCGCCTGGAAGGCCTCGCCGTCGAGAGACTTCAACTGGTCCAGCATCGCCTGGTCCTTGGGCAGCAGCGGCGGCCCGTCGGGCGTGGTCGACCCCGTGGTCTGGCTCTGTTCCAAGGCCATCTTGAAGTCCAAGCCGGCCTTTGTGTGATCCTTGACCATCAGCTCGGCAAAATCCTTCACATCGGCCGCCACGCCCCTCTTCAAAGCCAGCTTGCTGCTGTCGATTTCGAAACGGTTGGCGCTGACAAGCGTTTTCGTGAAGGTGTCGGTATCGACCTTGTTTTCCGAAACAGGCGCCACACCGCTGGGCGCCACCGACTGGGCCAATGCGGGCGAACCGGCCAGCAGCGCCAGCGTGGCGATGGCGAGATAGTGTCTCATCGAAACTCTCCGTGTTGGTGTCCTCGAAAGTCCAACGCGGCACAAGCGGCGAGGTTGCGCCTTTTCTCCCCTCGCGGCGTGCGAGGGGGAGAAGGCAACGCCTGTCAGGCGTGCAACGACACCTCGCCCTCGTCCTTGCCGTCCCAGTAATGGGCACGGTCGGCCTTGACCCTGATCATGGCGAGGCCCGGCGTATCGGTGCCCTGCTCGAACCACTCGTCGATGTCCTCATTCCAATGTTCCTCGAAAGCCGCCTTGTCACGGATGATCTCGGCCTTGCCTTCGACAGCGACCCAGAAGCCGTCACCGCCCTTGAACGCCAGCGACACATTGGCATCGCGTTCGATGTCCTCCACCACCTGCGACTTCTCCCAGGTGAAATAGTAGGAATCGCCGTCATACTCGACCTGCTGGTTGTTGCTCATAGGCCGGCCGGCGATGGCGCCGCCTTGCGTATGGGTGGACAGCATGGCGACATCGATGTCGCGCATTTTCTCGGCGATTTCTGAAAGGCTTTTCTCGGTCATGGCCTGCTCCTGTGCGAGGGGTTGGCTTGGGCAACGTCCGAGTTGGGCTTTGGTTTCTCCACTTCCCTTCTGAAGGGAAAGCCAGCTCTGCTTCAATGGCAGCAGCTGTCGCCATACTGCAGCTGCTCGTCCCAGCTCGGCCTGCCCTCCGGGGTGAAATCCATTAGGTTCCACAGGATCTCGCAGGTGCCGATGGCGCGCGGGTCCTGGCCGGGCTCGGGCGGCACGAAACCCAGTTCCGACGACCAGAAGTGGCGGATGCCGTCACCGTCGCGGTTGAACACCGACAGCAACGGCAGCTGCGCGCCATCGGCGTCCTCCGCATTGTAGTCGCGCTTGAAGCTGTTGCCGGCCGACGACAAGAGCCGCATGTTCAGCCAGCCGCGATCACGGCCAAGCGTGATCAGGTTTTCGAGCGACGTCTTGGCCACCACCACGAAATTGAAGTCGGCGGCTTCTAGATGGCCGACAGCGCCGTCGAACTGGTCGAGCAGCGCCACGCAGGATGGACATGGCTGGTCCAGCCTTGCCAGCTTCGCCGTGCCGCCGGCCGCCGCCACAGCGCGCGTGTCCTGGGGATGGCGCGGAAACATCATGTTGTAGAGGATCAGCGAGCCCTTGCCCGGCGCGAACAGCTCCGACAGCTTTATCCGCGCCGGCTTGCCGTCCGGCCCCAGTCGGTCGAACACATAATCCCGCGGCACCAGCCCGCCCGGCGGCAGCGCGCGCCGTGCCACCGCCACATCCTCCATGGCGCGGCGCAACTGGATTTCCTTCAGCAGCAGTTTCTCGCGCGCGGTGCGGTACTTCGCGGATTCGTTGGGGAACGTGATCATGATCATCTCCATCTGCGCGCTTGAAGCGCGGCTCTACAGACGAAGGACGTTGCGCCACGATCGGTTCCGACATTCTTGCCATGGCGCCCGGGCAATAAGCGCCCAGCCTTTCCGGCAAGATGCGCGGACGAAAACTATCGCGCCGGGACCGGACAGCTCATATCGCCTTCCTGGCAGTCCAGATAGGCTTTCAGCTGCTTGACGCGGTCATTGGTCAGGCCTGTCCGGCAGCCGACGACGAGCATCGGATAGATGCTGCCCGTGGCGCTGGCCGATGACTGGAAGGTGCATTCCGAATCGCGAAAGGCGACCCAGGATTTCTGCGCGTCGACCAGCAGCTTCTTCGTTGCCGCATCATCCTTGAGACGGGCATTGATCTGCTTGTAGGCGTCGTTCAGCGCCTTGTCGGCCACATCGAACGCCTTCCCGGCGCACTCATTCAGGGTCATCTGGTTTTCGGCGCAATCGTCGGCCCGCGCCACGCCCGCCAGCAGCGGAGCGGTGAGGATCAAGGTCGCAAGGCCGGTCAGCAAAAGCCGCATCATGTTCCTCCGTTTGGTCAACCATCCAGCGGTGAGAACACCACATCGCCGCAGATTACCCGCCGGGCAAATGGCGGCAAGACGTGGCCTGCCGCCTTGGTGGACAGTTTCTTTCCCAGCGGGTTTCAATCCCGGAGCGCTCTCACGGCGGATCGGTGAAGCTTGGCTCCGCCGGTTCGACGACGCTGGTGTCGCGCTCCCAGCCTTCATTCTCCAGCCTCATGCTCTGGATCGCCACGGCGTTGGCGTTGGCGTCGAGTTCGGGCAGCATCTGCACTTCCGAGGGCCAGCAGCGATAGATCCTGTAGGCAAGCGCCAGCTGGCCGGCCTCGTTATGGAATTCGAGGATGATGTCCTTGCGGAAATCCTTGAGCGACACTTCCGCGCCCGGACCGGCGTTGAGGTCCCACACCTTGTTCGCCCATTGCTCGAATTCGAGATCGTGGGTCACGCCGCGCTCGATGGTCACCGGCTCGAAGCGGGTCAGGCCCGGCGATTTGCGCGTTGTGCCGGCCTCGCCGCCGTCGCGGTGCTCCACCACCGACGTGGTGCGCTTCAGCGCGCTGATCTTCGAGATGCCGGCGACATAGCGGCCATCCCATTTCAGTCGGAAGCGGTAGTTCTTGTAGGGGTCGAAACGCTGCGGATTGACGGTGAATTGCGCCATGGCGAACTCCTGATTGCCCATCCCCTGGCATTCTCGGCGAGGCGGCAACACCATGCAACCCCGAGCGGAACCGGTTCCCCTTCCCCGCATTCTTCCTGTCGGCTAGAGCCTGGCGGATTGGGGAGAAAAATGCACGAAGCCGACGAGATCGACCTGCGCTGCCCGCAAGTGGTCGCCGACAATGCCGCCAAGGGCCTGCGCTTGCGCACGGAGTTCGGCCGTGGCGGCACCGAGATCGGCGTCGCGCGAGCAACGGAATTGAAAAATCGCGAGAAGCTCGCGCCCTCCACCATCCGGCGCATGGTCAGCTATTTTGCCCGCCACGAGGTCGACAAGCGTGGCAGGAATTACGGCAACGAGGCAAACCCCTCGGCCGGCTACATCGCCTGGCTGCTATGGGGCGGCGACGAGGGCCGCGCCTGGGCGCTCGATCTCAAGCAGAAGATCGGCAACGCGCCGGACATCTAGAAGGGCAGGCTCACGAGCAGGAGGGTCCCGGAAACCCGCGCCCCGGGACCCGCCGTTGGAGGGGCTGGCACATGCCGGTGCAACCTCCTCCTGTGCCCAGCCGATCGACGATCCCCGACCAGCTGAATGACGTGATGACGCAGGGTTAGCATTTGCCCACGGCGGGCTATGTGAAGCGGTTCACAGAGGCCAGGCTGATACCTTCGGGCTGGAACAGGGCCATAAAGCGCGACGCGCTTTATGCATGTCGTTGTCCCGATACGCTGCGCGCTTTTTGGGCGACAAGCATTAACCCTGCCAGGCGACAGGCTTCATCCCCAGCCGCTCGTAGAGACGGACGGCGGCGGCGCTCTCTACCGTATTGGTCTTGAGATCGACATGGCCTGCGCCGCGAGCGGCAAAGGTGGCAAAGGCGTGCCGCATCAGGGCCTCGCCAATGCCCCGCTCCCGCGCCTCAGGGTGAACGACAAGATCCTTCACGAAGGCCGAGGTCCAGCACAGGGCAGCCGCCGCCAGCAGGCCCTTGGCGTCGATGACGAGGAAACACAGTGCGGGATCGAACTCGGCATCGCCGGAAATGCTCGGCCACCATTCGTCGAACAGCCCATCCTTGCCGTCGTCGAACACCTCGGTCAGCAGCGCGTGCAAGGCAGGCGCGTCGGTATGCTCGAAGGTCCGCATGAGGAAGCCGTCAGGCCAGCGCGGCGCGGTAAGCGTGTCGTCGAGGATCTTGCGCAGCCGGACGTCGTTTGGCGCAGGCGAACCTGGCTCAAACATCACGTTCAGGCATCCGGCTGGAGCCGGTGGCGCAAGCTGTCGCGGCCAAGGCCGGTCGCCTCGAGCAGGCCCTTGCGCTTGGCTTCGAAATAGTAGCCGGTCTGGTAAAGCAGGTCGGCGCGCTTGGCGTTGCCGCCGGCCACCAGCCAGGCGCCGCGCAGATATTTGACCGCGTATTTCAGATTGGTCTCGGCATCGAACAGGCCCTTGGGCGAGCCTTCGTAGCCCATGCCGCGCGCCGTCGCGTGCTTGATCTGCATCAGCCCCCAATGGCCGTTGTTGTAGGCCTTGGGATTGAAGGTGCTCTCGCGGTTGACGACATGGCGCACCAAGTCGATCGGCACCTCGTAAAGGGCTGCATATTTGGCGATCAGCCGCTCGACATCGCCGCGCGTACCCGTCGAGTGTTCTTCGGCCGGCGCCATCGGGGTCTGGATGAGTGCTGCCGGATTCTGCGGCACCACATAGGCGACCTGCTGGACGCCTGGCATCACGGTTCCTTGGACGACCGTGCCGCCGGCGATGGGGGCGATTGTGCGCTTGCCCGCGACCGACCTCAGGGCGGCTGGCGTGGCGAGGCCTGCGATCGAGTAGGCGGACTCGGCCGTGGCGTTGGTCCTGAATGCGGCGGGCGCCGTATTGGCCGCGATCATGGCTGCCGCCGCGGGTGCCGCCAGCGGCGTCGGGCCAGCAAAGGCGACCGCTGGTTCCACAGGCAGCGCGGCCTGGCCCGGTGTCAGTTCCGCCGTCTGGACCGGCGCGATGCCCGACGATTCCGGCAGCACCGAAACCGTCTCGGGCAGCGGTATCGTGAAGCCCGCATCGGCTCCCGCGGCCGTCGCCGTCTCGGCGAAGGCGGGCGCGGGCTTCATCTGCGACGTCGAGGTGCAGCCACTGACGCTTGCAGCGGCAAGGATCACACCGATCGCGATAAGATTGAGTTTTGCTGGCAAGCCGCGTTCGGGTCCGGTTCGTCGGATGTTAAGAAATCACTTACACCAGCGATTCTCGTCGGGCAATCGGGGCCACTTGATGGTTTTCGGGTGGCGGGACTCAGGGCAAAGTGCGATATTGTTCCCTATCTGTACTCGTACCAACAGCCGTTTTTCGCCGTTTTGCGGAAAGGAGCACGTCATGGAAAACACCTCCACGATCACAGCCGGCCACACAGTGTTAGAAACAGTGATCGGTTTCATGGGCATCGCATGGAGCGAAACGGGCCTGATCCGGCTCTGCCTGCCCGAGCGCAGCCGTGAGGCGGTGGAGCGCCGGCTGCTTCGCCGTGGCGGTGTTTCCACCTCGACCGAGCAGCCGAAATGGGTCGTCGAGCTGATCGCCTCGATCAAGGCTTATGCCGCCGGCGAGGATGTCGATTTCACCGGCGTGCCGGTCGACCTGGCCGGCATCGATGATTTCCGCCTGGCCATCTACGACGAGGCACGAAAGCTCAGCTTCGGCGAAACCACCACCTATGGTGAACTGGCCAAACGCGCCGGCCATGCCGGGCTCGCCCGCGAAACCGGCGCGGCCCTTGGCGCCAACCCGGTGCCGCTGGTCATCCCCTGCCACCGCATCCTCGCCGCGGGCGGCAAGATCGGCGGTTTTTCGGCGCCCGGCGGCTCGGTCACCAAGGAAAAGATGCTGGCCATGGAAGGCGTGCGCGTCGGCCCGCCGCCACCGGCGCAGGTGTCGTTCGGGTTCTGACGACTGCTCCATCGCCGAGCAAAGCGGGCTTTCCTAATTGTGGAAGAACCGCCGGTGGAACCGCCGGTCCACATCGGGCCGCTTGCAGATGTAGACGGCGCAGAAGCTCGTATCGGCGCTGGGCACCGAAGCGCGCGTGCGGACCTCGCCCATGTTGCAGAACCGTTCGCTTTGCACATAGCGGTCGTAGAGCGGCAGGCCCGGCACGCGCGACGACTGGTAGCGCAGGATGACCGCGCCCTCGCGGGCGATCGTCGACTGTATCTTGTTGCAACTCATGTGGGTGGGATCGTAGCGCGAGATCGCCTGCGCCTGGGCGGCCACCAATGTCAGGCAGATGGCAAGCGGAACAGCCTTCATAACCCTCTCCAGAACCAGTCCCTGCCCCCGAAAGCAGAGGCACTGCCGCAACGGTTTCATGCGATTGGGGCGGCCATTGGGCGGCACCGCCACCGTGCCTTTTTTCACCCCATCTTGTTTTCGGTGCAAAAGCAGACTATATCAGCCCCATTGATATTTCGGCCGATCGATCCGGGCCTCGCGATATTCGCGTTTGCTGACGTCTATCTCCAAAATCTCGATGCCCACCGGCTGGACTTCGGTCTGGTCAAACCAAAGCAAATGCGAAGGACTATTTTTATGGCAACTGGAACGGTCAAGTGGTTTAACTCCACCAAGGGTTTCGGCTTCATCCAGCCTGACAACGGCGGCGCGGACGTTTTCGTCCACATCTCCGCTGTTGAGCGCGCTGGCCTGTCGACCCTGGTCGAAGGCCAGAAGATCAACTTCGAGATCGAGCAGGACCGCCGCACTGGCAAGTCGTCCGCTGGTTCTCTGAGCAAGGCAGCCTGATTTTGCGAATGGCGCGCGCCGGGCGAAGGTCCGGGGCGCACGGCAAGTCACGGATGTACTGACAGTCGCGCGAGAAGCGCGCCGGAGCGGAAAGACCCGACAAGCTGGATCAGCAGATAGCTGCCAGCCCGGACCTGACGCTCCCATCAGGCTACCAAGAATGGGAAGGCGGGATTTATCCCGCCTTTTTGTTGTCTGGATTTCAGGCGATTGGCGAAACCGGCAAAGTAGCGTCCTTCTCCCCGTCACTATACGGGGAGAAGTGCCCGGCAGGGCGATGAGGGGCAGCGCCGACGCTGTAGAACTGCCCTTTTTGAGATTTACTGAGAAAGGCTGGCGCCGCCCCTCATCTGGCTGCCGCTTTCGCCAATCGCCGACGTTGACTACCCCACCCACTCCATCGGCACATGCCCCGGATCCGCCTCCACCCTCTTCAGCCACGCGGCGACCGCCGGGTAGGCGTCGAGCTGAAAGCCGCCTTGCTCCGCCGTATGCGTATAGGCATAGAGCGCGATGTCGGCGACGCTGAAGGCACCGCCGGCGAAAAAGGCGTTGTTTTCCAGATGTTTGTTCATCACGCCGAGCGCCTTGTTGCCGCGCTCCAGCGTGGCCGCCAGCCGCTCCGGCGTCGCATCCCCCGCCCGTTCGGGAAAGGTCAGCAGCGCCTTGCGCACGGCAATATAGGGCTCATGGCTGTATTGTTCGAAGAACAGCCATTGATAGGCCAGCCCGCGCTCATATTTGTCCGCCGGCAGGAAGCGCGTGCCCTCCGCGAGATAGAGCAGGATGGCGTTGGATTCGGCCAACCGCCGGCCGTCGTCGAGTTCGAGCAGCGGCACCATGGCGTTGGGATTCTTGGCGACATAATCGGCTTTTCGCGTCTCGCCGGTGTGCGAGCTGACCTCGATGGTGGTGAAGCTCAGCCCGAGCTTGGCCATCAGCAGGCGCGGCTTGTAGCAATTGCCGCTGTCGATCATGCTGTAGAGTATCATTTCCGCTCCCGGGGCATCACGCACGGCGCGATTATCGCAGGGCCAGCGGCATCATCCAGTGATTTGTTTTGGCGGGTCGATCAGCGGCGCTGATGCAGCTGGACCACCTTGCTCTCGGGTTCGAGCAGCGCATCGATGGCCAGGGGATTCTCGTTGAAAATCGTGCCGGCCAACTTCGGCCGGGCAAGAAGGAACCCCTGCAGAAGGTCGACGCCGCCCTCCAGCGCGACGCGCAGATGCACGGCCTGCTCGATGCCCTCGACCAGAACCTTGGCGCCGCGCTCATGCAGCGTTGAAACCAGCGGCCGGAAGAATTTTTCTGCCGCCGCATGGCGACAGAGTTCGGAAAACCACGCACCATCGATCTTGATGATGTCGGGGCTGAGAAGGCTCACCCGCTCTTCCGTCGAATGGCCGGCACCGAAATCGTCGATGGCGATGCGCATGCCGTCGCGCCGCATCTCCCGCACCAGCAGCAACAGCAGCGCGTCATCGGCCGCCTGTTCGGTGACCTCGCAGACCAGCATGCCCGCATGCAGCCCGAAATCGGCGAGGTGCCTGCCCATCAGCCTGATCTCGGCCAGGGCCCGCCCGGGATGGTCGTTGACCAAGGGGTTGAAGTTGAAGAACAAGTCGAGCCCTTCGACACCGATGTTGCTGTAGTTTCGCAGGTGGAGGGCCCGGCACATGGCCTCGACAAACAGGCGATCCTCCGCCGGAATCTGATCGAAGAAGGCCTGGGCCGAGCTCGGTCGGCCTGCCAGATGCGGCTCGACCAGGGCCTCGACCGCGACGGCCGTCAGGGCCGCGCCGCGCGGCGCGAAGATCGGCTGGTAGACGCTTCGCAGCCGGAACTCTCCGTAGATCCCGTATTCAATGCCGACCTCGTCGGCAAAGATCTCATCGGCGACGTTGCGTCGCCTGTCGAACCCGGACATCATCGCACGACCCTTCGCCCAAAGGCCTTCGCACGTCGCGTCGAAGGGGCCGAAGTCAAAGGCTCCCTGCCAGCGTCGGACGGTATCGCGGGCGCAGGCCTTTCCTTTTCGAAGACGCGGAAACTGGTTGGCGCCAGTTCCGGCCGGGCCAGCACGAAGCCCTGCACCATCGAGGCGCCCGATTTCTCGGCCAGTTCGAGTTGCCAGCTTTCCTCGATGCCTTCGAAGACGGTGCGGATGCCCTGGTCCTCGAAGCTTTTCACCATCGCCGTCAGCAGCGCGAAACCGGCGCCCGATTCCATCAGCTGCGTGATCCACAAGGCGTCGAACTTGACGATGTCGGGCTTCAGTTCCTTGATGCGGTTGATGTCGGAATCATCGGCGCCGTAATCGTCGACCGCGATGCGAAAGCCGTTGCCCCGGAGCGCCGCGACGAAACTGAACAGCGTTTCCTGCGACGCCGATCTCTGCTCGGTCACCTCGCAGACGACGCGGCGCGGATCGATTCCAGCCTCGTGCAGCACCAGCCGCATCTCCCGCAGCGCGTTGTCGGCGATCGTGCGTTCGGTGAACACCGACGGATCGAAATTGATGAAGATCGATGCTTCCCGTGGCAGACAGGCTCCGGCATTCAGAAGATGCAGCGTTCGCGTCAGCGCCTCGATATGCAAACGATCGGCCGCCGGGCAGGTCGAGAAGAAACTCATCGGCGACTGCGGCTCGCCGTCACGGAATGGCCGGATCAGCCCTTCGAACGCCGCAAGCGAAAGCTTGCCCTCCTTGAAGGCGAAGATCGGCTGGAAGGCGCTTTGCAGCGTGTAGATGCCCCAGACACCGGTCGAGGTGCCGTCCATTTGGCGAATGATGTGGGCAAGCCCGATGCTGCGCGACAAGGGTTCCTCGCTCCGCAAGACTGGCGGAATGGATTGATCCTGCCATGCAAGGGTCTACCGGCCGTTAATGAATTTATTATTGTCGATCACGGGTCCCCGATCACAGGTCATTGAGCGCTGGCTCAGCCGACAATGCTTGCACTCGGCAAGATCATGCGACATGAGAAGCGCCGCGGCCGTCCTTGGCCGCAAGGACCCTCTCTGGAGATAATTCGTCATGGCCTTTCTTGCCGATGCCCTTTCCCGCGTGAAGCCTTCCGCGACCATCGCGGTGACGCAGAAAGCGCGCGAGCTGAAAAACGCCGGCCGCGACATTATCGGGCTGGGGGCCGGCGAGCCGGATTTCGACACGCCCGACAACATCAAGAATGCGGCGATCGAAGCCATCCGCCGTGGCGAGACGAAGTATCCGCCAGTCTCCGGCATCGTGCCGCTGCGCGAGGCGATCGCCAAAAAATTCAAGCGCGAGAACAATCTTGACTACAAGCCGGAGCAGACCATTGTCGGCACCGGCGGCAAGCAGATCCTGTTCAACGCCTTCATGGCGACGCTGAACCCCGGCGACGAGGTGATCATCCCCCGCCCCTACTGGGTCAGCTATCCCGAGATGGTGGCGATCTGCGGCGGCACATCTGTGTTTGCCGACACCTCCATCGACAACGGCTTCAAGCTGACGGCGGCGGTGCTGGAAAAGGCGATCACGCCGAAGACCAAATGGCTGCTGATGAACTCGCCGTCGAACCCGTCGGGCGCCGCCTACACCGAGGCGGAATTGCGCGCATTGGCTGATGTGCTGCTCAAGCATCCACATGTCTGGACGCTGACCGACGACATGTACGAGCACCTGACCTATGGCGACTTCGTCTTCAAGACCATCGCCGAGGTCGAGCCGAAACTCTACGAGCGCACGCTGACCATGAACGGCGTCTCGAAAGCCTATGCCATGACCGGCTGGCGCATCGGCTATGCCGCCGGTCCCGTGCAGCTGATCAAGGCAATGGACATGATCCAGGGCCAGCAGACCTCCGGCGCCTGCACCATCGCGCAATGGGCGTCGGTCGAGGCACTGAACGGCCCGCAGGATTTCATCGCCAAGAACAAGGCGATCTTTCAAGGGAGGCGCGACCTCGTCGTCTCGATGCTCAACCAGGCGCGCGGCATTACCTGCCCGTCGCCGGAAGGCGCCTTCTACGTCTACCCGTCCTGCGCGCAGCTGATCGGCAAGAAGACCAAGGCCGGCAAGGTCATCGACACCGACGAGACCTTCTGCTCGGAACTGCTCGAGGCCGAGGGCGTCGCGGTGGTGTTCGGCTCGGCCTTCGGCCTCGGCCCGAACTTCCGCATCTCCTACGCCACCTCGGAGACGCTGCTGGAGGAAGCCTGCACACGCATCCAGCGCTTTACCGCGTCGCTGACCTGATCAAACACGCCATCGTTGCCATGAAAAACCCGGCTCAGGCCGGGTTTTTTTATGGGCGACAAGGCCGCGCCTCACCCCTCCTGCTTGGCCGTTCTGGCCGAACGCGCCTCGGCTGGCGCCAACACGGTCAGCAGCAGCGCCGCCGTGAGGAACGCAACAATCGCCGCCGTCAGCATCGCCGCGTGGAAACCTCCGGCATAGGCGGCCGCGAACAGGTCGCGCAGACCGCTCTCACCCATGGTGGCGTCGGTTACGAAGTCGTGTCGCGAAACGGCGGCGCGGGCCACCGCTTCGGCATCGGCGACACCGGCTGTTTCGAGATTTGCCGTCAGCAGGCTTGTCGCCCGCATGCTCATCAGGGCGCCAAGCAGTGCGATGCCGATGGCAAGGCCGGTCTGGCGGGTGGCGTTGATGACCGCCGACACCATCCCGGAGCGTTCACGTGGCGCGTAGGACATGGCAGCGGCATTGCTGGTGGGGATCGCCAGCGAATTGCCGAGACCACCGATCGCAAACAACAGGCCGATCGCCGCATAGGGCGTCGCGGGCCCGGCCCAGCACATGCCGAGCATCGAGACGCCGATCAGGAAATAGCCCGACGTCATCAACACGGAATGCCCGTAGCGATGGCTGAGCCTGCCGATCGCCGGCGAGACGAGCATCTGGACAAGGAAGATAGGCGCCATGCGCAGACCGGTCTGCGTCGGCGACCAGCCCTGCACTTGCTGCAGGAACATCGAATAGAGGAAGACGCTGGTGTAGGAGGTCAGGCCGAGCGCGAAGGACGCGACATTGGCGACGGAGAAGCGAATGTCGCGGAACAGGCCGAGCGGCAGCATGGGACGCGGCGTGCGCGCCTCGAAGCCGACGAAGAGCACCAGACCGACGAGGGCGACGGCAAGCGCAATGACCGTCCGCTGGTCGCCCCATCCGTTCTCGCCGGCCGATATCAGGCCGAAGGTCAGCGCGCCCAGCCAGACGATGCTGAGCGCCAGGCCGATGAGGTCAAGATGGGCATGTTCTGGATGCGCCGTCTCCTTGATCGAGAGAGCACCCAGCACGATCGTGAACAGGCCGACCGGCAGGTTGATGAGGAAAATGCTCTGCCATCCGGCGGTTTCAACCAGGACGCCGCCGAGGATGGGGCCGACCAGCAGCGAAACGGCGGCGAAGGACGACCAGCCGCCGATGACGCCGGCGCGCTCGCGGGCATCGGGAAATGCCTGTGTCAGGATCGACAGCGCGCCGGGAATGAGCAATGCCCCGGCAACGCCCTGCACCACCCGCCCAGTCAGCAGCACCGTCAAATTGGGCGCGAACGCGCAGATGGCGGAACCAACCACGAAAATGCCGACGCCCGCCAGCCAGGAGCGCTTGCGCCCATAGCGGTCGCCGATCAGCCCCGCCGACAGCATGAAGGCCGACAGGCACAGCGTGTAGGAATCGACAACCCATTGCAGGCCGCCAAAATCGGTGTTCAGCGCCTGCTGGATCGTCGGCAGCGCGACATTGACGATGCTGACGTCGAGCAGCGCCACGAACGTGCCGAGATAGACGGCGGCAACAAGATAGAAACGACGGCCCGACATGGCGGCTCCAAAATATCGTTCATCTAAAAAATGCTGGAGCAGCTAGTATCGCTGGTCGCGGCTCGGTTCAGCCGCCATATTGCTCGTCACTCACCTTCTCCAGCCAGTCGGCATGGACGCCGTCGAGCGCTTCCTGCATGGCCATATGTGCCATCGTCGATTTCAGACCGGCGCCATGCCAATGCTTTTCACCCGGCTCGAACGAGATGACGTCTCCGGCCTTGATCTCCTGGATCGGCCCGCCCCATGTCTGCGCGCGGCCGGCGCCCGATGTGACATAGAGCGTCTGGCCAAGAGGATGCGTGTGCCAGTGGGTGCGCGCGCCGGGCTCGAAACTGACCATCGTGGCCCTGAGCCGCGCCGGCGCTTCCTTCTCGATGACCGGCGTCTGCAGCACCCGGCCTGTAAAATACTTTTCCGGCGCGATGATGGTCGGCACGCTGCCGCAGGCAATGATCTTCATGGTCGGTGATCCTCGATTTTCGGGCGAACCGGGCATCAGGCCGCCGCGCGCCCGAGCCATTCATTGTGGGCGGTACTTTCCTCCCATATGGGACGCCGCGCAACAGCCACCGCCCAACCGGCATCTGCACCAAGCTTTTTAACCATGAACGCCTGATCGCCGGCTTCAGTGGCCGAATTGCCGGCCGGCGGCGGCTGCTTCAATGGCTTTTTAACAGCTGGGGCCTAGCCGTAGCCCTACATTTCAGGGGGCGATGAGATGAGCATACTGGCGACGATCAGGGACCATAGCGGCAGGGTCTATCGCGGTATCCAGGTCCTTCTGGTGCTGAGCATCGGCGCGGCCGCGCTCGGCGCCTTCGACGTCTCGCGGAACCTGCCTTCCGGCACCGCCTTCGGCATATCGATCGCCGCCACCGCGCTCGCCTTGCTGGCGCTGATGTATATGCGCAGCAGCGTCGTCCATCGCCTGCAGTCGGCGGCGGCCGCGGAGGCGGAAAAACATCATTTCCTGACCAAGGACGCCATGACCGGGGCGATGACCCGCCGTTACTTCCTCGAAGCGCTGCGCGACAGCCTCGGCACCATGCGAGACAGGCGCGAGGCGACCCTGCTCCTGATCGACCTCGATCATTTCAAGCAGCTCAACGATACGTTCGGGCATCAGTTCGGCGACCTCACCCTGGCGCATGTGGTTAGGACAGCCGAGCGCATCTTTGCCGGCGGTATGGTCGGGCGGCTTGGCGGCGACGAGTTCGGCGTCATCGTCGCGCATAGCGACCTCACCACCATCAACAAGGACGTGCGGCGCCTGCTGGACGCCATGCGGGCTGGAAAATCGCATGAGGGCAAGATCATCCCGCTCTCCATTTCGGTCGGCGTGGCGCTTGCGCCGTCGCATGCGTCGAATTCGACCGAACTCATGCTGCTCGCCGATCTGGCGCTCTACGAGAGCAAGGCGGCGGGTCGCGGGCGCGTCACCGTGTTCGACGAGGAAATGCTCTCCGACAAGCGCTATCGCCGCCTGGTCGAGCGCGAATTGCGCGCAGCCATCTATCTCGGCGAGCTCGAACTGCATTACCAGCCGATCGTCAACCCGGACAGCTCGCCCTACGCGCTGGAAGGGTTGATCCGCTGGCGTCATCCGGTGCGCGGGCTTATATCGCCGGCCGAATTCATCCCCATCGCCGAGCGCTCGACCCTGATCGACATGCTCGGCGAGTGGGTGTTCAAGCGGGCCTGCGCCGATATCGGCCATTTCCAGGGCCGCCGCATCTCGATCAACGTTTCCGGCGAGCAGCTCAAGCGCGACGAGATCGTCACGATGTGCGACCGCGTGCTGAAGGAAACCGGCCGGTCCGCGACGCAATTCGTCATCGAGATCACCGAGACGGTGGCGACCGCCGCCACGCCCGAGATCCTGCGGCGCCTCGAAGCGCTGCGCGGCCTCGGCTTCCACATCGCGCTCGACGATTTCGGCACCGGCCATTGCGGCTTCAACTATCTGAAGACCCTGCCCATCGACAGCATCAAGATCGACCGCTCCTATATCCGCAGCCTTGCCTATGACCAGGTCGCGCAGATCTTCGTCTCGGCTCTGGCGCAGATCGCGCGCATCCAGGACGTCACCATCGTTGCCGAAGGCGTGGAGACGCAGGAGGAGTTCGCTCTGGCCAAGGCCGCCGGCTGCAACCGCTTCCAGGGCTATTTCTTCGGCCGGCCGGTGCCGCGCGACAAGATCGACCCCATCCAAGCCAATGCCCCGCCGCTTGCCCTGATCGCCTGAGACGGCCGGGAAGGCGCCCAATTTCCTATTTTTCTTGCCCTGCCGGCAAACAAGTGGGACGATGGTTTCGGGCAGGTGGCCATTGAAAAAGAACCCCGCCCGCGACGGTCGAACAGGCCGGCCGCCGCTCAGGACCGATTGACCACGCCTGAACCATCAATGCCAGTCGGTCCTACGGGAAACGCCTGAGTGGAGGTCAGCCATGGGTACTCGCGCCGGAGGACGACGCACGGGACCGAAATGCATTGCCATAGTCGGTCCCTTCGCAAGCGGTAAGACGACTTTACTCGAAGCCATATTGGCCCGTACGGGCGCCATTCCCCGACAAAATCCCGTTTCATCGGGAAGCACCGTTTCCGATCATTCGCCCGAGGCGCGCGCCCACGCCATGAGCGTCGAGGCGACCGTCGCCACCACCGATTTCATGGGCGAGCAACTCACCTTCATCGATTGTCCCGGCTCCATCGAATTCTCCTTCGAGGCCGAGCCGGTTCTGGCCGCCTGCGACTTGGCCGTGGTCGTCGCTGAAGCCGACGAGAAGAAGATCCCCGCGCTGCAACTGATCATGCGCAAGCTCGACGATCTCGGCGTGCCGCGCATCCTGTTCCTCAACAAGGTAGACAAGTCGATCGCCGGCGTGCGCGACACGCTGAAGATGCTGCAGCCGGCGAGTTCCGTGCCGCTCCTGCTGCGCCAGATTCCGCTGCGCAAGGACGGCCTCGTCATCGGCTCGATCGATCTGGCACTTGAGCGCGCCTACATCTACCGCGAATATGCCGAGAGCGAAGTCGCCCAGATACCCGGCGACGACAAGGCGCGCGAGCTTGAGGCACGCTTCTCCATGCTTGAGACCTTGGCCGACCATGACGACCAGCTTATGGAACAGCTGCGAGGAGATCGAGCCGCCGAAGGACGCGGTCTTCGACGACCTTGCCGCCGACCTGCGGGGCGGCTCCGTTACGCCGGTGCTCATCGGCACCGCCGAGAAAGGCAATGGCGTGCTGCGTCTGCTCAAGGCGATCCGCCACGATGCCCCCGACATCGAGGCGACCCGCAAGCGACTTGGCCTCGCCGATGGCAATGCCACCGTTGTCCAGGTGATGAAGACCATCCACACGCCGCATGGCGGCAAGCTGTCGGTCTCGCGCATCCTCTCCGGCCAGGTCGGCGATGCCTCCGAACTCTATCTGTCCACCGGCGAGACGGCAAAAGTCTCCGGCATCTACAGGATGCTCGGCAAGGACCAGGTGAAGGTCGGCTCCGCCAAGGCTGGCGACACGGTGGCGCTCGGCAAGCTGGACGGCGTCACGACCGGCCAGACGCTGAGTTCGGCCAAGGGCGGCATCAAGCCGCTGGTCACGCTGTCGCCGCCCCAGTCGGTCTTCGCCTTCGCGCTGCGGCCAAAGGAACGCAAGGACGAGGTCAAGATGTCAGCGGCCATCCAGCGCCTGGCCGAGGAGGACCCCTCGCTCAGCCTGCGCCACAACCAGGACACGGCCGAGACGGTACTGTCGGGCCATGGCGAGATGCATCTGCGCGTCGTGCGCGAACGGCTGGAAGGCAAGAACCAGATCCCGGTCGAAGGCCATGCGCCCGCCGTGCCCTACCGCGAGACGATCCGCAAACCGGTGCAGCAGCGCGGCCGCCACAAGAAGCAGTCGGGCGGCCATGGCCAGTTCGGCGATGTGGTGATCGAGATCAAGCCGCTGCCGCGCGGCTCCGGCTTCCAGTTCACCGACACCATCACCGGCGGCGTCGTGCCGAAGACCTACATCCAATCGGTCGAGACCGGGGTGCGTGACTATCTGAAGTCGGGTCCGCTCGGGTTCCCCGTCGTCGATGTCGCCGTCAACCTGTCGGACGGCTCATATCACGCGGTCGATTCCTCCGACATGGCCTTCCAGATGGCGGCGAAGCTGGCGATGAAGGAAGGCATGGCCGCCTGCTCGCCGGTGCTTCTGGAACCAGTGATGAAGGTGGAGATTGTCACGCCGTCGGATGCGACGTCGAAGATCATCGCGCTGATCCCGCAGCGGCGCGGCCAGATCCTCGGCTATGACGCGCGGCCCGACTGGCCGGGATGGGATGTCGTCGAGGCGACCATGCCGCAGGCCGAGATCGGTGACCTGATCATCGAACTGCGCTCGGCGACCGCCGGCGTCGCCAGCTACCGCGCCACCTTCGACCATATGGCCGAGCTCACCGGGCGTCTTGCCGACGAGGCGATGAACGCCAACGGCAAGGCCGCTTGAGGCTTGCCGGCGGTGGCGGGACAGCCCGCCGCCGCCCCGGCTGTTGCAACATCCGCGGACATGAAAAACGGCGCCCGGGTGTTCCGGACGCCGTTCTGTTCGCGGACCGTTTTCCTGGGAGGTGAAACGGTAGGTCCGCCGCATGTTTGCCACCGATGCCTGATGGCTCGGCAGAATTGGTTCGGACGCGGTAGCTGCCTGAGCCCGGACCGCCCGAGTGATGCCCCCATCCCTCGAACGAACCAAAACCGCGTCCTATGATCTGCTTAGCAAGCCGTGAACGTCCGCGGCATGTTACCCGATGTTACATGTCACTGTTACGCGGCAAAAGCGGGTGGATCTTTGTGGGTGTTGCAGGTCCAGATAACAAAAAAGCCGGATCAATGAAGATCCGGCTGAGTTTGATTGGAAGTGCCGATTAAGGCTAACCTCCAGAGGGGAACACTCTAGGGCGCTAATGGGAGGAGAACGCGCCCAGGAGATGATCTATATATCTGCTCAACATGCCCAAGAAACAAGCATCTATTTTGCAACACACGCATGCAAAAAGACATAGGCTGTGGTCCAACCCGTCCGCCGGGCCAATAGGACCAGCAAAAACGGAGAAATGAGGCGTGCGCGGGGCAATTCTTTCGAAGAATCGTCGATCACGGCCCGCATCCGCTCAAAAATGCGGAAAAATCAGCAATGGCGTGCAAACGGGCAGAAGGCGATCATTTCTGCGGCAATCCCAGGGAAACACCCGATGCGGCCATTTTCGGCGATCGCTGGCACTGCGGCCTTCTTCATCGTGGCGCCCGGCGTGGTCGCCGGCCTGGTGCCGTGCTTGCTGACAGACAACTATCGCTTGCCGTGGTCGACACTGACCGGCCTCGTGGCCGCCAGCGCGATCCTGATCGCCGTGTCCGTCGCCATCCTACTGCATGCCTTCGCACGCTTTGCGCTCGAAGGCCGGGGTACTCCGGCACCTGTGGCGCCGACTGAAAGGCTGGTTGTCGGCGGCATCTACCGCCACATTCGCAACCCGATGTATGTGGCCGTGCTGTCAATCATCCTTGGCCAGGCGTTGCTGTTTTCAAGCTGGACGCTCGCAGCCTATTGCGTGAGCGTCGCCATGGCCATGGTGTCCTTCGTCCGGCTCCATGAGGAGCCGACACTGGCCCGCCGCTACGGCGCCGAGTACGAGACTTACCGCCGCAACGTGCCCGGCTGGCTGCCGCGCCTGACGCCCTGGTGGGGTGGCAATTAATGCCATGATCACAACGAAGGCGGCGCCACGGTCGCATCGTCGAACCTGGCATCGCGACTTTACATCGTCGCGTCAGTCCTTCTTGCACCCAGCTCCGGATGAAACACCATCGCGGTTCGGATACCCAGACCGACGAAGATCAAGAGCACGACCAACTGTGTGACCAGAAATGGCGGCTCTGATTGTGTCGGCGCCAGCGGATGGAGAAACGGCAACTTCTGAAATGCCTGCACCACGCCGACAAAAACGTTCAGGTAAAGGGCTGCAATCGCGCAGCTCGTGTAGATCCAACGCCAGGCCCCAGCTAGCCTGAAGATGTACAGCGCGATTACGGCGAGAGCGAGCAATACCAGCGAAATCACCCCGACGATGCGGGGCGGATCGATCCCCAGGGGCGGCAATGGAAACCCCGTGACGCTGGTCAGGATGGTCGTGGCAAGAAACAGGGTCGTCCAGCTGCCGAACGCTTTTCCTTTCAACAACCCGGCGAGCACAGCGAAACCTGCCGCGATGCCAATCAGGCTGAGAACGACGTGGATCGTGACGAATGCGGCCGTTGGAATTCCCCAGGTCATGGCACTCTCCGATGATTTATTGGTGTTGGTTCATCAGGTCCAGGATGCGATGGGATGCCGCGTTCGCAACATCCCGGCGCACATTAGCACGAGAATGCCAAAATCGCGGAGGGCACGACAGCGACATTGCTCATCGGCAGCAGCCAAGAGCCGGTTGGTGCGCGGTTGCGTTCTGGAGCCCCATCGGTGCCGCCAGACAACGCATCAAACCGTATTGGATGGTCTCGGCGGGCAACACGGTACCGCGCAACGAGAGCGGTCCGATACCGACCAGTCCAATTTGAAGAAGGCTATCGGGCCTTTGCTTAACAGCAGGCCCGCTGATCCCAACCAGTGTGGCTCAGAACGACCAGCTGCGCGCCTTGGCAATGATAAAATCGCGAAAGACATGCAGCTTCGCCTGGTTCTTCATCGCGTCCGGATAGGCGAAATAGGTGTCGAAGGACGGCACTTCGGTCTCCGGCAGCAACTGCACCAGGCCTGAATCCTTGCTGATCACATAGTCGGGCAGCATGGCGATGCCCGCTCCGCCCTGCACCGCGCGCTTGATCGACAATATATCGTTGATCTGCAGCGTTGGCACGCGCTGTCCGCCGTCGAAATCGCCGACCGTCTCCAGCCAGTTCAGTTCCGACAGATGCGAGGGCACAGGCACACCGAAGGTGACGATGCGATGGCTCTTCAACTCGGCCACCGACGCCGGCTTGCCGTGCTTGGCGACGTATGAAGGAGCCGCGTAGAGATGGAAATGCACGGTGAACAGGCGGCGCTGGATCAGGTCGGGCTGTTGCGGCTGCCGTAGGCGGATGGCGCAATCGGCCTGGCGCATGGTGAGGTCGAGTTCCTCATTGGCCAGGATCAGCTGCAGGCTGATTTCCGGATAGAGCTCGATGAATTCCTGCACGCGCTCGGTCAGCCAGCCGGCGCCGAGGCCCACGGTCGTCGTCACCCGCAGCACGCCCGACGGACGGTCCTTGGTTTCGGTCAGCCGCGACTTGATCGTCTCAAGCTTCATCAACACGTCATGCGCCGTGCGAAACAGCATCTCGCCCTGCTCGGTCAGCACGAGGCCGCGCGCATGGCGGTTGAACAGCGGTACGCCGACATCATGTTCAAGCGCGCTGACCTGCCGCGAAATTGCCGATTGCGATAGATGCAATGTCTCCGCGGCATGGGTAAATGACCCCGCCTCCGCCGCAGCGTGAAACACGCGTAGCTTGTCCCAGTCCAACGCCATGATACCCTCGTTCTGCTTTTGGCGTCTGAATGAAAAATCAGGCTTTTACACGGCGTTGCTAAGCCGTTTTTTGAACAAATTTACTCAGCCGCCTCGCGGTGAACCTCGATGCCAGCCAGATACTTTTCCGCCTCCAGCGCGGCCATGCAGCCGAGCCCCGCCGCCGTCACCGCCTGGCGGTAGATATCATCGGTCACGTCACCGGCGGCGAACACGCCGGGTACGTCGGTGCGGGTCGAATCCGGTGCCGTCCACAGGTAACCGTTAGGCTTCTGCTTGAGCTTGCCGACGAACAGATCGACCGCCGGAGCGTGGCCGATCGCCACGAACACTCCGTCGACCTTGAGGTGCGTCTCGGCGCCGGTCACCACATGCTTGAGCTTCAGCCCTTCGACCGATGGTGGCAGCGGCGTCTTGCCGGGCCGGCCGGTGATCTCGTCGATGACCGTATCCCAGATGACGCGGACATTGTCCTTCTTGAGCAGCCGCTCGCGCAGGATACGCTCGGCGCGGAAGTCGCCGCGCCGATGGATGACCGTCACGCTCTTGGCGAGGTTGGACAGATAAAGCGCCTCCTCCACCGCCGAATTGCCGCCGCCGATCACCGCGACATCCTTGCCGCGATAGAAGAAGCCGTCGCAGGTGGCGCAGGCCGACACGCCAAAACCCATGAAGTGCTGTTCGGTCGGAATGCCCAGCCATTTCGCCTGCGCGCCGGTGGCGATGATGAGCGCGTCCGCCGTGTAAGTGGTGCCGGAATCGCCCTTGGCGCGGAATGGCCGCACGTTGAGGTCGACCTCGGTGATGATGTCGTTGATGATGTCGGTGCCGACATGCTCGGCCTGCTTCAGCATCTGCTCCATCAGCCACGGACCCTGGATCGGATCGGCGAAGCCGGGATAGTTCTCGACATCGGTGGTGATCATCAGCTGACCGCCCTGCTGCAGGCCGGCGACCAGCATCGGCTTCAGCATGGCGCGTGCCGCGTATACAGCCGCCGTGTAGCCGGCGGGGCCGGAGCCGATGATGAGAACGGGAGCGTGCTTGGTGGTCATCTAGAGCCTCTGCGGAGAGCAGCCAGTGAAGCGTGGCGGAAAAATCTCGTCTGATATCGCTGACAATGTAAGTGCTGCCGGCAACGCCAGCAAGACGATCGGACCGTCGTCCCCGGAAAGCTTCGGTCCATTTGCCTGCTCGCGGGACAAACCGCTTTCGCTACCGTCGCAAAATCGCCGTGGTGAGGGCTGGCGTCGCCACAAAAGTCGTTTAATTACAAAATCACGAAAGATTCTTTCGCGCAGCCTGAAAGCCGCCCATGCCGCTCAAAGCCGACCTCGACGCCATCGACTGGAAGATCCTGCGCGAGCTTCAGGGCGACGGGCGTATGACCAATGTCGAACTGTCGAGCCGCGTTGGCATTTCGGCGCCGCCATGCCTGCGCCGGGTCAAGCGCCTGGAGGAAAGCGGCATCATCCGCGGCTACCGCGCCTTGCTCGACGCACCGGCGCTGGGTCTCGATGTCGTCGCCTTCTGCCTGGTCGGGCTGCATCACCAGGCGGACGCGGAGCTGCGCACCTTCGCCGAACGCACGCGCGGATGGCCGATCGTGCGCGACGCCTGGATGGTGTCGGGCGAATCCGACTTCCTGCTGCATTGCGTGGCAAGCGACCTCGGCGCCTTCCAGACCTTCGTCATCGAGGAGCTGACCTCGACGCCCAATGTCGACACGGTGCGCACCGCGCTGACCATCCGCCGCGTCAAGGACGAGGGGCTGGTGGCGTTCAAGGCCTGATATTCTGGTTGAAGCAGCAAACCTGCTGAAAACCTATGAAAACCAGATGGATAGAGCCGTCCCGTGAATCTGTTGGGGCCCGCTCAAAGCGCCTCGACCGCCGCCAGCAGCCCTTCCAGATCATCGCGGTCGCGCAACGGCAGAACCTCGAACCCGGCTTCGCCGGTCGCGTCGCCATCGACCAGCCAGCCACGCGACAGCCCCGCACGCCGGCCCGCTTCCATGTCCGCCGGCTTGTCGCCGACGATCAGCGAGCGCTTGAGGTCGAGCCCGAGACGCTTCGCCGCCTCCAGCAGCATGCCCGGATTGGGCTTGCGCATCGGATGATCGGCGATCGCCAGCGGCCCCTCACCCGCGTCGTGATAGGCGCAGGCGACAACCATATCCACGGATGCATTGTCGGCGCGCAGCAGGTCGAGCACACGGCCGTTGACGGCAGCGAAATCGCCCCAGCCGAAATAGCCGCGCGCTATGCCCGACTGGTTGGTGACGATGACGACGGGAATGCCTCGCCGGTTGGCCGCCGCGATGACCGGCACGATGCCACCCAGCAGAACCATCTTGGCGGGGTCGTCGGGATAGCCCGTATCGACGTTGATGGTGCCGTCGCGATCGAGGAACAGCGCCGGTGTTCCGGCGGCGAAAGTGCGCTCGCCGACCCGCTCGACCCATAGGCCCGGCTCCGCCAGCGGATACGGGTTCAGCGGGGCGTCCCTGTCAGCCATTGTGCAGGCGCGCTTCGACCACTTCGCACAGATAGTGATAGAGGCACAGATGCACCTGCTGGATGATCGGCGTCGAGGTCGAAGGCACGTTGAGCAGGATATCCGACAGCGGCTTCAGCTTGCCGCCGGTGTCGCCGGTCAGGCCGATCACCGTCATGTCCATCATCCTAGCCTGCTCGGCGGCGGCGAGGATGCTCGGCGAATTGCCGCTGGTCGAGATCGCCAGCAGCACAGCACCGGCCGAGCCATGCGCCTCGACCTGGCGCGAAAACACCGTGTCGAAGCCGTAATCATTGCCCCAGGCGGTCAGCACCGCCGCATTGGCCGGCAGCGCGATGACATTGTAGGCCTTGCGCTCCTTGAGGAAGCGGCCGACCAGTTCACCGGCGATGTGGATGGCGTCGCTGGCCGAACCACCATTGCCGGCGATCAGGAAGGCCTTGCCTTGCGAAAGAGCCGTCACGACGGCGTCCGCCGCGCGCTCCATCTCGCTGGTCAGGTCGCGCTCGACCGTGGCTGTGATAGCTGCCGCCGAGCGGATCAGATAGTCATTCAGTTCAGACATGAAATCCTCAATTGCTTCCGGTGGCGCGCAATTTGCCGATGGTGCCGGTCGTGCTCTTGCCGGCGACGAGATCGACGAGCACGACGCGCCCGCCGGCTTTCTGCACCACATCGGCACCGACAACCGTATCGATCGTATAGTCGGCGCCCTTGACCAGTATGTCGGGCAGCAGGGCCTCGATCAGCGCCAGCGGCGTGTCCTCCTCGAAAACCACCACCGCGTCGACCGAGGCAAGGGCCGCGAGTACGCAGGCGCGGTCATGCTGGTCGTTGACCGGACGGCTGGGCCCTTTGAGCCGGCGCACCGAAGAATCGCTGTTGAGGCCGAGCACCAGCCGGTCGCACTGGCTGCGCGCCGCGTGCAACAGGCTGACATGGCCGGCATGCAGGATGTCGAAACAGCCATTGGTAAAGCCGACGCTCAGGCCCTCCTCCTTCCACGCCGCGACCATCCGCGCGGCGGCGGTGGCATCGAGGATGGCATCCTTGTGGACCGTCGGTCCGTGCGAGCGAAACAGCGCGCCGGTCAGTTCCTCGACGGTCAGCCGCGCGGTGCCCCGCTTGCCAACGACCACGCCACCGGCGGCATTGGCGATGGACGCGGCAGCGACCCGGTCGGCGCCCGCTGCCAGCGCCAGCGCGAAACTCGCGATCACCGTATCGCCGGCGCCCGAAACGTCGAACACTTCGCGTGCCTGCGTGGCGATATGGCGGGCATCATCCGCACCGACGACGCTCATGCCCTTTTCGCTGCGCGTCGCGACCACGAACTCGAAACCGTGCGCCGCGATCAACGCGCGCGCGGCCGCCACGATCTCGTCATCGGAAAACACCGCGCGGCCGACAGCCTCGCCGAGTTCCTTTCGGTTGGGGGTGATAGCGGTGGCGCCGGCATAGCGCCCGTAGTCGCGGCCCTTCGGGTCGACCAGCACCGGCTTGCCCGCCTCGCGGCAGATCGCGATCAGTTCGGCGGCGACGCCGTCGAGCAATATGCCCTTGCCGTAGTCGGACAGGATGACAATGTCGGCACGCCCCAACGCATCACGGAAATGCCCAATCAGCGCCGCCCGCTCGGTGGCGCCCAGCGGCTTGATCTCTTCCTCGTCGAAACGCAGCACCTGCTGGTTGAGCGCGCTGAAGCGGCTCTTCGACGAGGTCATGCGGCCGCGATCCTGCGAGAGGCCGGCCGTGTCGACGCCAAGCTCGCCGAGCATGCGCATCAGATTGTCGCCGGCGTGATCGGCGCCGATCGCCGACACCGGAATGGCCCTGGCCCCCAGCGAGACGATGTTGCAGACCACATTTCCGGCGCCACCCATGGCCGACATTTCGCCGCGCCCGTGCAGCACGGGGATCGGCGCTTCCGGCGAGATCCGCTCGATGACGCCGTTGACGAAGCGGTCGAGGATGAAGTCGCCGACCACCAGCACGGTGGCCTGGCCGAACCGCGCGATGGCGCGGTGCAAGGGTTCGGGAGAAGGTGGATTGTGCTTGATCATGTCACTGGCAACGCGCTGATAAGGCCGATCTCATTCATATAGGTCATCATTGTCGACTGGCCGGATTGTCGGGGGCCGGATCGTTCATGGCGAAGCCGATATACCGCAAATCCACGCAGCGCAACGCCAGCACATGACCCCGGCCCGGACGGTCAGCTCTTCTGCAGGGCGACGTGGACGCCCAACCCGACCAGCACGGCCCCGCCCGCGCTGCAGCAGACGCTGCGCGCTGCTCGAACGCCGCAGCCGGCCAATCACGGCACCGGCCAGGAACACGCAGACGATGTCGGCCGAGGAGAACATCAGGTTGACGATGGTTCCCAGCACGACGAACTGCAGCCAGACCGGAAACGCCGCCGAAGCATCGATGAACTGCGGCAGGAACGCCATGAAGAAGATCGCCGTCTTCGGATTGAGCACCTCGACGGCGATGCTCTCCAAAAAGGCGCGGCGCGCCGATTTGCGTTCGATCAAAGGCAGCGTCATATCCCCCTCCACGCGCTTGCGGAACAGGGCAACGCCGAGCCAGATCAGATAGAGAGCACCCATAAGCTTGACCGCCATGTAGAGCGTCGGCACGGCGTGGAACAGCACCGACAGGCCGGCTGCGGCGGCAAAGACATGCACATAGCCACCCAGATGAATGCCAAGTGCCGCCGTCAGGCCGGACCAGCGGCCACGCGCCATCGTCTGCGCGGCGGCATAGAGCATGGCGGGACCCGGAATATAGGCGAAGATCGCCGTGGTGGCGAAAAACGCGATGAGCAGTTCGGTCGACGGCATTTCTTTGTCCCCCCATGCGCCAAGCGGCGCGAACCGACTGAAACGAGAGCTTTGCGGCGCCACTGTGGCTGGCCCGCACCGCTCTCGACAAGCTGTTTTGTCGACAGCCCTGTGTAGCTCCCTTATAAGGGCCGGAATCGGCAAGCGAAACGAGCATCAGGGCCAGCAACATGATCATCGTCACGGGCGGCGCCGGCATGATCGGCTCCAACATCGTCGCCGCGCTCAACGCCGAAGGCCGTGATGACATCCTCGTCGTCGACGACCTCACCGACGGCCACAAAACAGCCAACCTCGCGGATCTCAGGATCGCCGATTATCTCGACAAGGATGATTTCCTGGCCACCCTCGAGGCCGGCGGCCTCGGCCGCATCGAGGCTGTCTTCCACCAGGGCGCCTGCTCGACCACGACGGAGTGGAACGGCAAGTTCATGATGGAGGTGAACTACACCTATTCGAAGCGGCTGCTGCATGAGTGCCTCAAGTTGCGCGTGCCCTTCCTCTACGCCTCCTCCGCCTCCGTCTACGGCGGCGGTTCCGAATTCCGCGAGGAACCGGCGCTCGAGCGCCCGCTCAATGTCTACGCCTATTCCAAGAAGCTGTTCGACGACTATGTCCGCCGCACCGTTTTCGACACCGATCATTCACCGGTGGCGGGTCTGCGCTACTTCAACGTTTACGGACCGCGCGAGGCGCACAAGGGCGCCATGGCCTCCGTCGCCTTCCATCTGTTCAACCAGGTCGAACGGGGCGAGAATCCGAAACTGTTCGGCGCTTACGATGGTTTCGGGCCGGGCGAACAAAGCCGCGACTTCATCCATGTCGGCGATGTCGCCGACGTCAATCTGTGGCTGTGGAAGCGTGACTCGAGCGGCATCTTCAACTGCGGCACCGGCCGCGCCCAGCCGTTCCGCGCCATCGCCGAAACGGTGATCGACACGCTGGGCAAGGGCGAGATCGAGTTCATTGAATTCCCCGACCACCTCAAGGGCAGCTACCAGAGTTTCACGCAAGCTGATATGTCCCGGTTGCGCGCAGCCGGCTATAATGGCCAATTCCGGACGGTCGAAACCGGTGTCAGAGACTATGTCGAATGGCTGAGAGCCCCACGATCCTCGTGATCGGCCCACGCTGGGTGGGCGACATGGTGATGGCGCAGTGCCTGTTCTCGGCGCTGAAGCAACTGCATCCCAATGCCGCGATCGATGTGCTGGCGCCGGCCTGGGCGGCGCCGCTGGTCAAGCGCATGCCCGAGATACGCCAGCAGATCGACTTTCCGCTGAAACCCGGCGCGCTCGAATTCACCCATCGCCGCCGCTTCGGACGCCTGCTGCGTGGCCGCTACGACATGGCCTATATCCTGCCGGGAAGCTGGAAGTCGGCGCTGATCCCGTTCTTTGCCCGCATTCCCACCCGCGTCGGCAATCTCAGGGAAATGCGCTACGGCCTTTTGACCGACATCGTGCCGCTGCCCGATGCTGTGAAGCGGCGCACGGCGCAGGCTTATTTCGGCCTCGCCCGGGGCGGCACGTTCCGCGCGCCCAGGCTTTCCATCGATACCGAAAAACAGGCGGCGCTGCTCGGCCGATTCGGACTGCAGGCGGGCAAATTCGTGGCGCTCATGCCCGGCGCCGAGTTCGGCCCGGCCAAGCGCTGGCCGAGCGAAAGCTATGCCGGGCTTGCCCGCGATTTCATGAGCAGGGGATTCAAGGTCGCGCTGTTCGGGTCGAAGAACGACCGCGACGTGACGGCGGAGATCGCAGCGCTGGCACCGGGCGTCGTCGACCTCGCCGGCCAGACGAGGCTGGAGGACGCCATCGACCTGATTGGAGCCGCAAGGCTGGCCGTGTCCAACGACAGCGGGCTGATGCATGTCGCCGCCGCCGTCGGCACACCGATCGTCGCCGTCTACGGCTCGACCTCGCCGCAGAATACGCCGCCGCTGGCGGAACAGCGCGAACTGGTCTGGCTCGGCCTCTCCTGCTCGCCCTGCCACAAGAAAGTCTGCCCGCTCGGCCACCTCAACTGCCTGAAAACGCTCGATGTCGCGCAAGTCGTCGCGGCCGCCGACCGATTGCTGGAAGTCCCGGCAGCGGCATGAAGGTCCTCATCGTCAAGACATCCTCGATGGGCGATGTCATCCACACGTTTCCAGCGGTGGAGGATGCCAGCCACAAGCGGCCGGACGTGTTCTTCGACTGGTGCGTGGAAGAGGCTTTCGCCGGCATCGTGGCGCTGCATCCGGCGATCGGCGCCATCCACACGGTCGCCATCAGGCGTTGGCGCAAGAACCTGTTCGATCGAAGCACATGGCGCCAGGCGGCTCACTTGCGCCATGCCCTGCGCGACTGCCATTACGATCTGGTCATCGATGCGCAGGGCTTGCTGAAGTCCGCCGTGGTGGCGAAGCAGGCGGCGGCACCGATCGCCGGCTTCGACCAGTGGAGCGCGCGTGAACCGAAGGCCGCGCTGTTCTACGACCACCGCTACGGCGTGCCGCGCGACCTGCACGCCATCGAGCGCACGCGGCGGCTGTTCGGGCTGGCGCTCGGCTACGAGCCTGATCTTTCGAAGCTGGATTCCGGCATCGTCGCGCCAACGGGCCATGTCGCGGAAATCGATGGCAAGACCGCCTTCCTGCTGCACGGCACCAGCCGCGAGGACAAGAAATGGCCGGCCGAAGACTGGATCGCAACCGCTCGCCTGCTGGTCGAAAGAGGAATGATTCCGGTCACCACCTGGTCGAACGAGCGCGAGAAGGCGGTGGCCGAAGCGATTGCTGGGGCGGTTCCGCAGGCGGTTCTGGTGCCAAAATCATCGCTTTCAGGGCTCGCCGCGATCATCGGCCGCTCGACGCTGGTTGTTGGAGCCGACACCGGCCTGACCCATCTCGCCAGCGCCTTCGGCCTGCCGACGGTCGCGGTGTTCCTGGCGACGGAGCCGGGTTTGACCGGCCCGCGCGGGCCCTACGCATCGACACTTCTGGCCGCGCCCGGTGGGCGTGTGACGCCGGTGGAGGTGATGGCGGAAGCGGAGAAGCTGATGGAGCGCCGGGCGCTTGGGCGGATCAGCGCCCGCAAGAATTGATTTATTCAATCAATTCAATTGGAAAGGCTAGCGCTGCCCCTCATTGCCCTGCCGGGCATTTCTCCCCGTAAACGGGGAGAAAGAAGCTGATCGCAACGCCGGCACCTTCTTTGCAATGCTGAAAATTGGCGAAATCGTCGACGAAAGCGTCCTTCTCCCCGTTCACGGGGAGAAGATGGCGGCAGCCAGATGAGGGGGGGCGCAAGCCTTGGCTTGAAAGCGACGCCCCTCGAAACCCCTAGATAAACTGCAACTTGACGATCTCGTAACCCCTTGCACCACCTGGCGCGTTGACCTCGATGGCATCGCCGACGGCCTTGCCGATCAGCGCGCGCGCGATCGGGGACGAGATCGAGATGCGGCCGGACTTCACGTCGGCTTCCTGGTCGCCAACGATCTGGTAGGTCTTCTTCTCCTCGGTGTCCTCATCGACCAGCACGACGGTGGCGCCAAACTTGACCTTGTCGCCGCTCAGCTTGCTGACGTCGATAACCTCGGCCCGGGCGATGTAATCCTCAAGCTCGTTGACGCGGCCCTCATTGAGGCTCTGCGACTCCTTGGCGGCGTGGTACTCCGCATTTTCGGAGAGGTCGCCATGCGAGCGCGCTTCCGAGATCGCCTCGATGATGCGAGGCCGCTCTTCCTGCTGACGCCAACGCAGTTCTTCCTTCAATGACGCGAACCCGCCGCCTGTCATCGGGACCTTGTTCATGATGCCTGACCTTTCCTGCCGCCACCCCCGCGTTTCGGGGAAAGCCTTGTCGATGGTACAAAAAGAAAACGGTCCGGCAGCCTCGGGCTAACGGAACCGTCTCACCACAATTTCCCTGAATATAGCAATCTTTGCGGGTTTTTCACGCTCAAAATGCGGTTTGGCAAAATCATCCGCTACTTTTGCAATTGCCGTGGCGGCAGCGACGGCGGCGGGATGGCCGGCGACAACGGCCGCGATTGCTCGCAGCCGTTGTTGAGGAAATGCCGGAGCCGAATCAGCTCCGCATGTAGTGCTCGATCTGTTCCGACAGCATGCCGTATTCGCGCGAACCCTTGCCGGTGCGCTTTTCGATTTCCGTCAGCTGTTGCTGGGCGCCGGCCAGGTCGCCGATCTGCAGATGCGCCTCGCCGAGATATTCGCGCACCAGCGTATAGTTCGGGTCGATGCGCAGCGCTTCCTGGTAATAGCCGAGGCCGACGGTTACGCGGCCGGAATGGCGGTGCGAATAGCCGAGATAGTTGAGGATGCGCGGGTCCTGCTTGTTGGCGGCAAGGGTGAGCACCGAGATCGCCTCGTCATAGCGCCCTGCCATTGCCAGGTCGTGACCGGCCTCATAGATGCTGTCGTCGTCCAGCATGCCCTCCTGCGGCGCGACGCATTTCTTCTTCTTCTTGTCCCAGACCTCGCCCTTCTTGCACTGGCTGACGGTCTGGCCACCGCCACTACTACCCGAACTGTCTCCGCCGGCCGCGAACACCGGGACGGCGAAGAACTGCAGCGCGACAAGGGCAGTCGCCGCCTGGATCAGCATTCTTTTATGCATCGAAGCCTCCTTGAGGATGATAATGCAACACTAACGCGGGTCGCCCCGAGTTTCATCCCGGAAAAGAATCTTTGGGATGCGTCCGATGCTGTGGCGGCGATCGTGACGTGACGGACGCCGCAAATCCGCTATCATCGCACGATCGGAAAGGAGACGGCCGGTGCAGCAGCGACTGGAGAAGGAATGGGAACTTTCGATCGGCCCCGAAACCGTGCGCCTGTTCATCCTCAAGGCCAAGGCACTCAGCGCCGCCGTCAACGAGGATTACGAGGATGGCGCCGAACATGAGGTCGAGCTCGACGGCCAGTCGCATGTCAATCACCACCATGATGGTCTCGCCGAGGAAAGCTCCGAAAACCTCACCGCGGAAGAGCTGCGCGAGCTGATTAGCGATCTCAATGTCGACGAGGCCGCCGAACTCGTGGCGCTCGCCTGGGTTGGCCGTGGCGACTATGACGCCTCGGAATGGGCGGAGGCGCTGACGGCGGCGCGCGAACGCACCAACAAGCGCACCGCGAAATATCTGCTCGGCATGCCGCTGCTGGCCGACTGGCTGGAGGAAGGCCTGGAAGCGATCGGCGCGTAACAGCGCGGTCACCGTTCGTGATGGAGCGCAGGCAACCTCAGGGCCGCCGCGCCGTTGACGGCGATGGCATCGTCTGTCTTTTCCCGAACATATACGATTGCACTGGTCATCGCCGTGACGGCTCTGTTGGTGGTGCCGGCCGACGCCAAGCACCGCAGGCATCACAAGCCGCTGACGCCCCGGGTGGAGCAGCCGCTGACACCGCGGGTCGACCAGCCGCTGCGGTCGAGGAGCAAGCAGCGCCTGAAAACGCGGGGTACCCGGCATATCAAGCCGAACCAGGCACAGCAGGAGACGCAGGGTCAGCAGCCATCGCCTGCCGGTGTGCCGGTACCTGAGTCGCGTCCCGCGGACGAGCAGAAGCCCGACGCCGCAGCGGCGGAAAAGCAAAAGCCAGAGGGTCCAAAGACCACCGGTGCTCCCAACCAGCCCAATCAAGACCGGCTCAATGAAGAGAAGTCTCGTCAGGGTGAGCAGGTACGTCCCGAGCCGTCAGCACCAAAGCCGTCGGCCGACACGGAAAGTGAGCCTGAGCCGCCAGCCGTGGTGCCGATCCCGACACCAAAGCCCGATACCGCCGAGCCCGAGGCCCAGCCCCCGCCTGTCGCCCCGCAACCACCGCCAAAGCCGGCGGATGCAGGCGAAAAGACGATGCTTCCCGATCCGCGCTCGGCCGATCTGCCCGACGAAAAAATGCCCGCTGAGGAAGTCGCCTGCCGCGAGCGGCTGAAGACGCTCGGCGTCGACTTCGAGGAGCACAAGGCGGAAAGCAATCCAGAAATCGGATGCTCCATCCCCTACCCGATCGTGCTGAAGAGCCTTGGCAAGTCGGTCGCCATTGCTCCTGGCACCGAGCTCAACTGCCCGATGGCCGAGGCGGCGGCACGCTTTGCCGCTGACGTCATCCAGCCGGCGGCGAAGGCCGAATTTGGTGCGGACCTGAAGTCGATCAGCCAGGCATCCGCCTTTGTCTGCCGGCCGCCATGGCACCAGGAAACTGTCTGAGCATGCCTTCGGCAACGCACTCGACATCGCCAGCTTCACTTTGTCCGACGGCAAGAAGATCGAGATCAGCCCGTCGCCACCGGAGAAGGATGCGAAATTCCTCAATGCGGTGCGCAAGGCAGCCTGCGGACCGTTCAAGACCGTGCTTGGCCCCGCCAGCGATGCCGACCACTCGCTGCATTTCCACCTCGACCTCGAACCGCGCCGCCATGGCGGCACGTTCTGCCAGTGAACAGGTTCCCCCCTGAGCCCGCGTGCCGCATTTCAGCCGCAGGCGTGAACGCGGGCGCTGAGTTTTCCTTTACACTTGATCGTTAAAATGCCGGATATCCAGAATCAGGACTCCGCCAATGGCCGGCAAATTCCGCGCCGTGTTTCTAACGATCGGGCGCCAATCGAAACGTGCAGCGCTGCTGGCCGCCGGCCTTACGCTCGCGGCTGTCTCGGCCTGCAATACCGGCAGCGTGCTGTCTCTGCAGCCGGCCGTCGACGTAGGCGCACAGACATCGTCAGTACCGCAATATACCGGCATGCAGCGGCTTGTTCCCTCAAACCCGTATATGACGCAGGCCGCCTATCCGCGCATGGACGAGCCAATGTCGCCGGTGGAGCAGATGCCGGCCAGCGAAACCGACTGCCGCCAGCAGTTGAAGCGGCTGAGTGTGGTCTACACAGACCTTGCGCCGATCCACGAAGGCCAGTGCGGCATCGACTACCCGGTCAAGGTCTCGGCAATCGGCAGCGTCGAGATGAAGCCGGCGGCGACGCTGACCTGCGACATGGCCGCCACCTTCGCCGCCTGGACGAAGAACGAACTGGTTCCATCGGCCCGCTGGCGCTATTTCTCCGGCGTCAAGACCATCCACCAGGGCTCCAGCTATTCCTGCCGCAACATTGCCGGCGAAGGCGTGCTGTCCGAGCACGGCAAGGGCAATGCACTCGACGTGATGAGCATCGAGCTCAACAATGGCGACGACATCGACGTGCGCAAGCCCGGCCTGTTCGCCTTCCGCACACGCGGCTTCCTCAACAATGTGCGCGCCGACGGCTGCCAGTATTTCACCACCGTGCTCGGGCCCGGCTACAATTACGACCACCGCAACCACTTCCATTTCGACATCAAGAACCGCAAGAACGGCTATCGAGCCTGCCGCTGATAACGCGCCCTGCTTCAGGCGGCCCGGCCGGGTCGGCTTTGAAGCGCCAGCCAATGCTGGAACCGAGATCGGCGCGCGACGGCCGTCAAGGACCCCTTCGTGACACGCGGCAATATCCATCGGCTCCCGTCCCGCCGGCTCAACCGAATTTGACCACAAATCGGCTGCATGCCTCCATTGATTTCCCGGATGGGGCGGGCGACAGATGCTGCAAGGCTCGAGCGGGGTCATGATTCAACCAAGCCTTCGGCGACGCGCGACGACCTGGGTGTTGACGTTCTGCGCGGGCTATCTTGCGCTGGCCTACCTTGCCGCGCCGGAATTCTGGTCGTTTCGCGACCGCGGCTTTCGCACGCAGAGCTTCCAGATGGTGACGCATACGCCGCAAGGCATTCCTGGCGACCCGATCAATGTCGGCATTGTCGGCAGCGAGAAGGAACTGGTCCACGCCTTCGCCATCGCCGGCTGGGACACAGCCGACGCCACGACACTGAAGACCGCGATCCGGATCGGCGAAAGCGTCCTGTTCAGCCACCCCTACCCCGACGCGCCGGTCAGCCGTCTGCTGTTCGACGGCCGCGCGCAGGACCTCGCCTTTGAAAAGCCGGTCGGCGGCAGCGCTGACCGGCGTCATCATGTCCGCTTCTGGCGCACCGATGCGATCGGCGATGATGGGCGCACGCTATGGCTGGGCTCGGCCAGCTTCGATCGCGGCGTCGGCCTCAGCCACAACACCGCCGCCATCACCCATCACATCGGCCCCGACCTCGATGCCGAACGTGACTTCCTGATCGGCGACCTGTCCGCCGCCGGCGTTCTGACCTCGACCAGCGACATCGCCGGCATCGGCGCGACGCGCACCGGGCACAATGGCGGCGGCGATCCGTATTTCACCGACGGCAAGGCCGTTATCGGCGTGCTGCTGCAGCCCTAGGGCAATTCCAGGAAAAGTGCGAAGCGGCTTTGCGTCCTGGATTGTGTCAAAACAGAGAACTCTAACGTCAGGACGTAGCGATCACTATCTTGCCGAACGGCCCCTTCTCCAGATGTTCAAACGCCTGCGGCACCTGGTCGAAACCATAGACCTTGTCGATCACCGGCTTGATTGCAAGCGCCTCGATCGCCTGGTTCATCCGCTCGAAGGCGCGGCGGTGGCCGATCGACAGGCCCTGCACGATGATCCGGTTGCGCATGAACGGTATGATGGGGAAATTCAGCTCCATGCCGCCCAGAAGGCCGATGACCGACAGCCGGCCGTCGGCGCCCAGCGCGTTGATCGAGCGCCGCGCATTGTCGCCACCGACCATTTCCAGCACATGGTTGACGCCCATCCCCTCCGTCAGGTCGCGCGCCGCCTCATCCCATGCCGGCTGGGTGCGATAGTTGATGACCTGCCAGGCGCCCATTTCCCTTGCCCGCCTGAGCTTGTCGTCGCTGCTTGACGTGACGATGGCGCGAAGGCCAAAGGCGGCCGCGAACTGCAGCGCGAACAACGACACGCCACCGGTGCCCTGGATGAGAACGGTCTGGCCCGCAATCGGCTTGGTCGCCTCGGCCAGTGCGAACCACGCCGTCAGCGCCGCGATCGGCAACGTGGCGGCTTCAACATCGCTCAACGATGGCGGCGCCAGCACGGCGGCATCTTCGCCAAACGGCACGTACTCCGAAAGCGTGCCCGGCAGCGACGAGCCGAGCGTGTGCTTGTGCAGCACGGGTGGCGCATCGCCATCCGGCCAGTCGGCGATCACCTGACCAAGCACGCGTTGCCCGACCTTGAACCGGCTGACCGCACTGCCGATGCCCACCACCTCGCCCACCGCGTCCGATGCGGGCACGTGGGGGAAGGCAAGGTCGGGGATCAGGGTGCCCTCGACGATCATCTTGTCCTTGTAGTTGAGCGATACAGCTGTGGTCCGCACCAGAAGGTCATGCGGCCCGGGCTCGGGAACCCCGCCTTCCGCCGGCTTCAGCCTGGAAAGGCCGAAGCCGCTCAGTTGCCAGGATCTGTTGATGTCAGTGCTCATGTCGTCCGCGCTCCGTGATTGATTGCCGCGCGAGACATTTATGCCATTTCACTATGGAGAAAAGCGCTTCAGTGCGGCATATTCGGCGACTGATTGAAGATCAAAATTCCACAATAGGAAACCATCAATGGAAGCGGCGAGCCTGCAAGGTATTCTCGCATTCGTTCAGACGGTGGAAGCCGGTAGTTTCACCGGCGCCGGCAAGCGGCTGCATGTGACGAAATCGGCGGTCGGCAAGTCGGTCGCGCAACTCGAACAACGCCTGGGCGTCCGCTTGCTCAACCGTACGACCCGCAGCCTGACCCCGACCAGCGAAGGCTTGAGCTACTACGAAGCATGTGTCAGGGCGCTGGCCGAAATCGACACCGCCCAGTCGCTGCTTGGACTTGCTTCGGTAAAGTGGAGAGCGGGTTGCTCATTCGGCGGCGTTTCGCTCGAACTGCATCGGGCTGATGTAGTCGAGCGCGGAATGCCGCCGGATGGGATTGTAGAAGCCGTCGATATATCGGGCAATGGCGGCTTGGGCATCGGCGCGGGTAAGGAAAGAGGTGCGCCAGATCAGTTCAGTTTTCAGCGTCTTGAAGAATGTTTCGACCATGGCGTTATCAAAGCAATTGCCCTTGCCTGACATTGAGATGATGACGCCGGCGGCACGCAATTCGGCTTGGTAGTCGATAGAACAATATTGGCTGCCGCGGTCGGAGTGGTGAATGAGGCCGGGTTCCGGCTGCCGCATGACGAACGCCTTGTTGAGCGCTGCCAGAGCCAGGCTGCGGTGTAGCCGGTTGCCAGCAGCCCAGCCAACGACCTTGCGGGCAAACAGATCGATGACGACAGCAAGGTACAACCAGCCCTCCCGCGTCCAGATGTAGGAGATGTCGGCACCCCATTTCTGGTTGGGACCAGTGGCGGCAAAATCCTGGTCGATGACATTGGGGGCAACCGGAAAGGCGTGTTCGCTGTCCGTCGTGCGCTTGAACCGCCGCTTCTGTCTTGCCTGGAGGCCATTCTCCCGCATCAGACGCGCCGTTCGTCGCCGGCCAATGGCAAAGCCATTGTCTTGCAGTTCCCGCGTCATGCGCGGGCTACCATAGGTTCCGTTCGACAGCGCGAACGACGATCGCACATGCGCCAGCATTATCATGTCGTCGCGCTGCCGGCGGCACGCCGGCCGGCGCCCCCAGGCAAAGTAGCCGCTCGGGCTGACACCCAGCGTCGCGCACAAACGGTCCACAGGGAAATCCTTCTTCGCCTGGTCGATGAGCGCGAACCTCACCGACTTCCCTCCTTGACGAAAAAAGCCGTCGCCCGTTTCAAGATATCCCGCTCCTGCCGAAGGATTTCATTCTCCCGCCGCAGCCGTTTCAATTCAGCGGCGACATCAGCATCAGGCGGACGCCCAGGATCGCCCATCTCACGATCCAGCTGCCGACCCATCCATCGCGTCAGCGTCGAGAAACCAACACCAAGATCCTCCGCGATCTGCCGCTTCGTCCGACCGCTCGTTCGCACAAGGCCAACCGCCTCCGCCTTGAACGCATCCGTAAACTGTCTCTGTTTCGTCATCGAGGTCGCCTTTCATCAGAAGGAAACTCTCCACTTTTTCGGGGCAAGTCCAGCTCGCCTCGCGGCGGCTGGTTCCATCCGGCAGGCTACGCGTAGATGTCCCACTGGCATTTGGCCGCCGCTGCGTCGCGCCCGTGCTGTTCGACATTTCCAAAAAGTTCCCGGACCTGACGATAGAAATCTCATTCAACGACCGGCGCGTCGACCTGATCGAGGAAGGCATCGACCTCGCCATCCGCATGGGCGATCTCGACGACAGCCTCTCGCTCGCGGCCCGGCGCATCTATGCCCAGCGTTCGGCCATCTGCGCCTCCCCCGCCTACCTTGAAAAACACGGCAGACCACAGTTAATCGAGGACCTCGCCTATCACAGCGTCATCGGCTATGGCCGCGACGGCGGCGTCCGGCCCTGGACCGTGCGGCATGCCGATGGCCATCTTGGAAAGTTCGTGCCTCGCGCCCGGCTGGTCCTCGGTCACGGCGAACCGATGCTGGATGCAGCCCTTGCCGGCTGCGGCATCGTCTTCCTGCCGACCTGGCTGTTGGCTGACAGCCTGCGGCGCGGCGAACTAGAGACGGTGCTTTCGGACTGCCTGGTCGAAGACATCGTCGTGCATGCCGTCTGGCCGGTGACGCGCGCCATGACGCCGAAGGTTCGCGTCGTCGTCGATGCCCTCATCGAACACTTTTCGGCACCACCTTGGGATGCGGCCTGAAACAGCAATGCAGATCATCTTGTAAAAATGGCGGCGGACTATTTTCGAAGACTATGCGGCAATGCTATTGACCCCGCATGCTGTACGTCGAAATTGCCATCGTGGTCGTCCTCATCTGCGTGAACGGCCTTTTATCGATGTCCGAGCTTGCCATCGTCTCGTCACGGCCGGCCCGGCTCAAGACGATGGTGGACCGCGGCATCAACGGCGCCGGCCGTGCACTGGAGCTTGGCTCGAATCCCGGCAAGTTCCTGTCCTCGGTGCAGATCGGCATCACCCTGGTCGGCGTCCTCTCTGGCGCCTTCTCCGGCGCCACGCTCGGCGACCGGCTGGCCGTTTACCTGGCTTCGACCGGCATCCGCGAAACCGTAGCCGACCCGCTCGGCGTCGGCATCGTCGTCGCCATCATCACCTATTTCTCGCTGATCGTCGGCGAACTGGTGCCCAAGCAGATCGCGCTGCGCGATCCCGAGCGCGTTGCCGCGCGGGCAGCCCCGGCAATGACCATCCTCGCCACCATCTCGGCCCCCCTGGTCTTCCTTCTCGATATTTCCGGCCGCGCCATCCTGTGGCTGCTCGGGCAGCGCGGCGAAAGCGAGGAGAAGGTCACCGACGAGGAGATCAAGATGCTGGTCGCCGAGGCCGAGCATCACGGCACCATCGAATCCGACGAACGCCGCATGATCGCCGGCGTCATGCGGCTTGGCGACCGCGCCGTGCGCGCCGTGATGACGCCGCGCACCGAGGTCGACTGGATCAACCTGCAGTCCGACGAAACAACCATCCGCAAACTGCTGATGGAGACGCAGCATTCCCGCCTGCCGGCCGGAGACGGCGGCGTCGACGTCATGGTCGGTGTCGTCCAGACGCGAGACGTGCTGGCAGCGATCCTTGCCGGCCGCACGCTTGATCCACGCAAGCATGTGCGCGCCGCGCCCATCGTCTATGACCAGGCCGACGCGCTGGATGTGCTGCAGAAACTCAAGGAATCCGACGTGCCGATGGCGCTGGTCCATGACGAATACGGCCACTTCGAAGGCATCGTCAGCCCGGCCGACATTCTCGAAGCCATCACCGGCGTGTTCCGCTCGGATGTCGATGCCGGCGACGAGGAAAACGCGGTCAAGCGCGATGACGGCTCTTGGCTGCTTGCTGGCTACATGCAGGCCGACGAGATGGCCGAGCTTCTCGGCATCGACCTGCCCGAAAACCGCGACTACGAGACCGTCGCCGGTTACGTGCTCTCGCACATGCATCATCTGCCGGCGACCGGCGAATGCGTCGACGCGCAAGGCTGGCGCTTCGAGGTCGTCGACCTCGACGGCCGCCGCATCGACAAGCTCATCGCCACCCGCCTGCCCGGCGCCCATCGCGAACCGGTGCGCTGACGACAGGGATCATGCGTTCGAGCTGATCAGGGCCCGCGAAGGTCAAGGCGGCCGCCTACAGCATCACAAATGGCGCGTTCGGAACGCGCCTATCGCGCGGACTTCGCACCCTTAAACAGCGGCTTCGATTGGTTCTGCAAGTTTCGGATTCGAGCGCGCCGCGATCAGGCAACTGCCCACGATAAGGCCCGCCCCCGCCAGCGTGGTCCAGGTCGCCGCCTCGTCGAAGAAGAGCCAGCCGATCGCGACCGCCCAGATGAAGGCCGAGTATTCCGTCGGGATCAGATATTGCGCCTCGGCGCGGGCGTAGGCCCAGCTCATCAGGAATTGACCGGCGAGCGACAGCGCCGTCACCCCGGCCAGGGGAAGCCAAAGATCGCCCGGCAGGGCGATGGCGAGCCAGGGTGCCGCGAGACCGAGGATGACCGCAACGGAAAGGTTCTGGAACAGCATGATCTCGATTGGCTTGGCCACCAGCGCCTGTTGCCGCGCCAGGATCAGATTATAGGCGTAGAAGACCGTCGATGCGAGCACCGCCACCGTGCCAAGCAAGGCATCCCCGGCATAGCTTGCGTGCCCAAACTGCCCGGCCACAATGATTGCGACGCCGGCGATGCCGGCCAGTGAGGCCCAGATCGCCTGACGCTGTATGCGTTCGCCAAGCAGCAGCGCGGCGAGCAAGAGAGCAAACAGGGGCGCGACGAAACTGAGCCCGATCGCCTCCGCCAGCGGCAGCCTGGCAAGCCCCCAGAAGAAGGACAGCAAGACAATGCCGACAACCACGGCACGCAGCACATGCAGCCTCAGCACGGAAGGGGCAGGAAGCGAGCGCGGCCCTGCCGACCAGCCCACGCCCGCGACGACGGTCGCGAGCATGCTGCGCCACAGCACGGTGTTGTAAACGCCCACGGCGATGACCAGAACCTTCATCGCCGCATCCATAGCGGATAGAAGGAAGATCGCGAGCGCGCATACAAGCACCGGGATCATCGGGGAAACGACGCCTGCCAGGCTGGGTGACTTCACGGGTTTGCTCATGCTGCGCATCGCAGCCGGATATATCGGACCAGGCGGCAGGGCCAGATGGCAGCCCAGTCCATGTCTCGGTCCAATGCGGCTTTCCCAAATCATACCGCAGCCCGTCATCGGCCGGATCGGCGCAATGGTCCGGTCCGGCCTCTGTTAGGCGGTTGACGCCGCTATCGCCTCACCGCGTCAAGCAGCAGTTTTGCCGCCACCACCGCTCCGTCGGTACGGATCGTGCCGGCCACGGCGGTCGTGCGTGCGGAGGTCTCGGGTGCCAGGGCGATGCTCAGCGCTGCCGAAAAGGACTCGACGGTCGGCACAGGACCGTCATGCGCCGCGCCGATGCCGAGCCCAGCCACCCGGCCGGCCCAATAGGGCTGGTCCGCGATCTGGGGCACGACCACCTGGGGGGCGCCTGCCCGAGCGGCCGTTGTCGTCGTGCCCGCGCCGCCATGGTGCACGACGGCCGCCACACGGCGGAACAGGGCCTGCTGGTTGACGTCGCCGACGATGAAGCAATCGTCGCGGTCGTCGATCAAGGCGAGGTCGGCCCAGCCGTGCAGCAGGATTGCGCGATGTCCTTGGGCGCGGATCGCCTCGATGGCCACACGGCCGGCTTCGTTCACGGCACTCATGGGCATGCTGCCGAAGCCGACATAGACCGGCGGCGTGCCGGCATCCAGGAACGCCAGCAGATTGGCCGGAAGCGGACGTTCGTCCGGCAGGATCCACGCTCCGGTCTGCACGACGTCGCGAAGATCGGTCGGCCGCCATGAGCTCAAGGTCGGGTCCGATGCGAGCCACGGCTGGGCGGTGAAGACATGGTCGCGGATATTGTCCACCGGCGGCAGCCCGATCGAGGCGCGGTGCGTGTTGAACGCCTCGCCGAACACCGCGTTCATGGCCTGGACGTTCAGATCCCACAGCACGCGGTTGTCCGTCACGTCCGGTGGAAGGGGATGGCCTGGATAGACATGCGGCCGGTGATGCGTCGATGGCAGCCAGGTCGGACAGAAGGTCGCATAGACGTAGCGTAGGCCCATCTGCTCGGCCACCGACCGCGCGGCGGCCGTGGACGGGAACAGGCCGGCCGCCAGGATCACGTCGCACCCCTCGGCGGCCTTTGCGATCGCGTCGAGCTGCCCGGCGAGCACCTTGGCCGCTAGCCCCGGCAGGTCCACCGCCGCCCGGTTCGCCAACGCCTCGGTCATCCATTGGCGCACCGATGAGAAGGCCGGCGCCAGCTTCACGCCGGCACGCGCCAGCAACACCGCGAAGTCTTCATCCGGCGGCGCGCACACCACGACCTCGGCGCCGAGGCCCTGCAGTTGCACCCCAAGCCCCGCCATTGGCTCGACATCCCCGCGTGACCCGTATGTCGACAGCAATACCCGCATTTCGTGACTCCCGTTTCCTTGGCTAAGGTGGCGGGTTTTAATGTGGGAGTGGGGTCTTGCCGCAAGTCCCTTGCGCGCCGTATGTATGGTACGGAGAGCAGCGCTCTCCCCTTTCCCTCTGTTTTGTGCCGTGGACGCTCCCGCCAAGCGGCGTCATGCCGTCAGATTGGGTCGTGGGCGATTAATCGACCGCGGGCATCAGCACCACCTTCCCGGTAGAGCGGCGCTCGTCCATCAGGCGGTGCGCTTCGCCGGCCCGGTCGAGCGGGAAGCGGCAGCCGATCGCAACCCGTAGCCGACCGTTCGTCGCCAGCGCGAACAGTTCCGACAGGCCGGCCCTCAATGCGTCCCCGGACAAGAGCGGCAGCAACGCAAACCCTCTCAGCGATTGGTTGCGACCGATCATCTCTTCCAGATCGGAGGCCGCGAGCGCGAACCTGCCGAGCGCCGCGAACACCAGTTCCCCGCCGGGCGCCACCGCCTGCAGGGACGCGGCCGTCAGCGCGCCACCAACGGTGTCGTAGATGATGTCGACGCCCTCACCGCCGGTGATATCGCGAACATGCGCTGGCCAATCCGGCTGGCTGTAGTCGATGGCCGCATCCGCGCCGAGAAACAGGGCAAAATCGAGCTTGGCCTTGCCGCCGGCGGCAGCGATCACCTGGCTTGCGCCCTTCAGCCTTGCGAGTTGGATAAGGAGCGAACCGACCCCGCCCGCCGCCGCCGGCACCAGCACGGATTTGCCGTCTGGCGGGCCTTGCCGCAGCAGGTGAAGGGCCGTCAGGCCCTGCACCATCAATGCCGTGGCGTCCTCGAATGGAAGGGCATCCGGCAGTGGCACGGCGAGATCAGCGTCGATCGTCACATGATCGGCGTATCCACCGAAGGCACGTTTTGAGACGAACAAGGGCGCCGCGACGCGTGTGCCCAGCAGCCGCGCATCCACGCCCTGGCCGAGCGCTTCCACCGTCCCCGCGGCCTCGACGCCCGGGATCATCGGCAATTGCGGCGTCACCGCATAACGATCCCCGCGCATCAGCACCTCGAAGAAATTTATCCCCGCCGCATGAACGCGGATCAGGACCTCACCGGGCCGCGGCTCAGGCGTCGGCAACTCGACGACCTCAAGCACGTCCGGGCCGCCGAAACGGTTCACTTGAATGGCTCTCATGGCAAACTCCGATCGCACTGGCATCGGCTGCGGTTTGCCACTATCTGCGAGGCATCGACTACACACTCTTTCGTCCCCTGCTGACCAGGAGGTGACCATGGCCAGTCCAGCCAGGAAAATGCCGATCAAGCGACTGCCGATGCTGCCGGCGGAACGCGCGCTGAAAGTGATCTCCGGCCGCTGGAAGGCGGTCATCCTCTATCATCTCTTCGACGGTCCCCGGCGTCTGACGGCGCTAAAGGCGAAGGTGCCAGACATCACCCAGAAAGTACTGATCCAGCAGTTGCGGGAAATGGAGGAACACGGCCTCGTCAGCCGCGAGATCTTTGCCGAGATCCCCTCGCGCGTCGAATATTCGGCAACGCCGCTCGGCTTCAGCCTCGAGCCGATCCTGCTGGCGCTCTGCCAGTGGGGCCAGCATCATGCGGATGAACTCAACGAGATGCACCGCCTCGCCGACTGCATCATCCGGCCACGGCAGGCGACGCACGCGCGCATGGCCTAAATCGAATTGACATGGCGGGTTGCCGACGCCGGCTGCCTACCGCAGACTCACGATTGTCTTCAGAACGGATCGGCAAAAATGCACCGCACAGCATCGGGCGGACTTCATTCGACCTACACTCTTGGTGACCTGCGCATCACTTCCTTGCGCGATGGCTATGTCGACATGCCGATCGGACGGCTTCGCCAACGCGACGACAAGCCATTTGGCGACGAATTGCCGGAACAAGTCCCATTGGTTGGCGGTCAGCTCAGACTCTCCGTCAATGCCTTCGCGATTGACGATGGAAATGAGATCATCTTGATCGATACTGGCGCTCAAATGCCTGGCACCCGACCATGGGCCGGCTTCCCCAGGCGCTGGACGAAGCCGGCATTGATGTCGGACGTGTCCGCACCGTCTGCTTCACCCATACGCATCTCGACCATATCCATGGTCTTGTGCTTGCTGATGGCGGGGACGCTTTCCCGCGCCTGACGCGCCTGCTCATTCCCCGGGAGGAACTCGGCCTGTTTCGCGCCGAAGCGCGGCTTGAACGATTTCACGACATGGCCGAACCATTCGAAGCGGGAGACCGTCTCGGGGCACATGTCGACATCATCGGCGCTCATGGCCATGAAGTGGGGCACAGCTGCTTTCGCGTTTCGAGCGGCGGCGAGCGCATCTTGATCTGGGGCGACACCGTTCACGTTCCATCGCTTCAGTTCGATCGGCCGGAAGTGACGTGGGAATTCGATACGGATCAAGAACAGGCGCGTGAGAGCCGGTTGCGGCTGCTGGCGCTTGCAGCTGACGACAATCATTTCGCTGCAGGCGCTCATCTGGACTCGCCCGGCGTAGGCCGCGTCGTCCGATCCAGTGGCAGCTTTCGGTTTGAGCCACTATAGTGGAGCCCGAAATCGCTTGGGGATGAGGGACAGCCCGGATGGATCGCCTCGCCGATTGCCTTATCAGGCCAAGGCTGGCGCGGGAGGAGGACGCGACTTCCCGGAATTGAAAAGGGCGACGCAAGCGCCGCCCCGTATCCTTGGGAGGATTATTTCGACAGGCGGATCAGGCCGCCTTGATTTCCTCGTCGATCACGTTGGCATCGCGTGCCTTCTTCAGCGCCTTGGCCCACCAGGCGACATCGTTGACCAGCGCCGTGGCAGCCTGGTTCAGATGCTCCAGCTCCTCGAGCTTCTTCTCACCCTGGCGGACGGCGAGAAAATCGCCCCAGGCGATATGGACGGCGGACTTAACCGGCGCCATCTGCAGCTCGACGGCATGCAGCCGGAGCTGCTCGACGGCGCGCGCGCCACCAACGGAGCCGTAGCCGACAAAGCCGGCCGGCTTCTTGTTCCATTCATTGGCTGCGTAATCGATGGCGTTCTTCAGCACGGCCGTCGGGCCGTGATTGTATTCGGCCGCGGTGAAGATGAAGCCGTCGAATTCGGCGACCTTCTTCTGCCAACGCTGCGCCACTTCATTCGTTGACGGCACCCAGGCGGAGGATGCGACCTCATCGAAGAACGGCAGTGGGAAGTCGCGCAAATCGACGATCTCGACATCAATGTCGGCATGCGACTTGGCGATCTTGGCGATCCATTGCGTGGGCACATCGGCGAAGCGCGCGGCGCGCGTTGAACCGATCACGATGGCGATCCTTGGCTTTGACATGGGGGCTCTCCTTGCAAGCAAATAGCTGGTATCATTTGGATACCGGAGCTATATGAGATACTGCCAAAACAATCCGCAAGGAGGCACTTTTTTGATACCGAGGCACCCACACCGCACCGAAGACTGCCGCGCTGTTTCGGAAATCCTGCAGCGTGTCGGCGACAAATGGACCGTTCTGGTCGTTGGCAAGCTGGGCGACGGGCCGCTGCGCTTCAATGAATTACGCGCCGCCGTCGGCGGCATCTCGCAGAAGATGCTGACCACCACCTTGCGCGGGTTGGAGCGCGATGGCTTTGTCACCCGAACTGTGTTTCCGACCATTCCGCCGCGCGTCGACTACGAGCTGACCGAGTTGGGCCACGAACTGCTGGTGCCCGTCAGCGCACTCGGCGAATGGGCGCGCATCAATACCCAGCGTGTCAGGGTCGCGCGCGCCAAATTCGACGAAATTCATGCCTGAAACCCTTGTGCCGAAAGGGTTTTGATGCGGCATCCAGCGTAGACAAACGCTACGGCTGCATCTGCATTCCAGCCCACAGCCGACTTTCGCTCCGGTACGATTTCGGGTCCCGATCGATCAGCTTGCCGTCGATTGTGCAAGCCGCCGCTCTATCGCAATTTTTCATGGCCATCGCGCTTGTGTCGCATGGCATCGCAACGCAGGTTTTGCATCCGGCCGCTTGCGACTTGAGGGCGTGGTTTCCGGAGGCGCAATTTGCCTCGGTATCGTCCTGCCTGACCTCGGTGTAGGCGGTTGCGGCCAGCAGGCAGAACAGGCCTGCAAGCGCCCCTGCCAATGCGCCGTTCAGCAATCGTTGACGCATTGTCTCTCTCCCAGGCCCGCTGGGACACCGTCATCGAAACGTGCGAACGCGAATATGAAAAACATCACACAGCATCGCCGTCTTGCCCCCTCGCGGGAGGCGGGCAGCGGCCTTGCTGTCTGATTCCAGGCTGACTAGATCGAGCCGATCAGCTTTCCGCCGGAACCGCCTTCGGCTTGCCCTCGCCGTCCAGCGCCACCATGACGAAGTCGGCATGGGTGACCTTTTCCATCAGGTCGGAAAGATAGCGCTGCGCCCAGGCCTCGACCTTGAGCGTCATCGAGGTGCGGCCGACGCGCTCGACATGGGTGTAGATGCACAGCGTGTCGCCGATCTTCATCGGCTTGGCGAAGGACATTTCCTTCACCGCCGCCGTCACCACGCGGCCCCGGGCGCGCTCTGCGGCGCGGATGCCGCAGGCCAGATCCATCTGCGCCATCACCCAGCCGCCAAAAATATCACCGGCCGCATTGGCGTCCGAAGGCATGGCCAGCGTCCGCAGCGTCAAATCGCCGATCGGCCGTCCTTCAGCGTATTTCACCATGCGAGAAATCCTCTTGAGGTCGACTGTCCTCGATCCCGTACCGTCATGACGGTGATGCGTCAACGCAGCCGGCCCGTCGCGGTTGCCCGGATCCGTTTCGAGACGCCTTTCCACAAAGCGACATGGCTACCGCGATTGCGCCTCGGAACGGAGCCGCGCCAGTCGCTTTTTTCACAACGCATGCCGGAACGTCCGGCGACTTTGCGCGCCCGTCGCGTCTAGGCTGCAGCGCGAATTCCGGAGCCATCCAGACCCATCATGCAGACTTATGATTTCATCATCGTGGGCTCCGGCTCGGCCGGCTCGGTGCTCGCCGACAAACTGTCGGCATCGGGCCGCTTTTCAGTGCTGGTGCTCGAAGCCGGCGGCACCGATCGGCGCTTCTACGTGCAGATGCCGCTCGGCTACGGCAAGACCTTCTTCGACCCAGCGGTGAACTGGAACTACAAGGCCGAGCCGGACCCCGGCCTCGGCGGCAATGTCGATCATTGGCCGCGCGGCAAGCTGCTCGGAGGTTCAAGCTCGATCAACGCCATGGTCTGGATCAGGGGCGCGCGCGAGGATTTCGACGCCTGGGCGACCGCCGGTAACCCCGGCTGGGGCTATGACGACCTGTTGCCGGCCTTCAAGGCGCTGGAGGACAACCAGGCCGGCGCCGACAAATGGCGCGGCACCGGCGGTCCGCTGCACATCACCGACAGTTCGAACGCCGTCCACCCGCTAACCCGGCGCTATCTCGCCGCCGGCCAGCAGGCCGGCCTGCCGCTCAACCCCGATTTCAACGGCGCCGCCCAGGAAGGCGTCGGTATCTACCAGATCTCGACCAGGAACGGCCGCCGCATGTCGGCGGCCCGCGCCTTCCTGCGCCCGGCGATGAAGCGGGGCAACGTCCGCGTCGAGACGAATGCGCTGGCGACGAAAATCCTGTTCGAGGGCAAGCGTGCGGCTGGCATCGAGTATCTGCACAATGGCGAGACGAAGACGGCCCGCGCCGGCCGCGAGGTCATCCTTTCAGCAGGTTCGATCAATTCGCCGCAGCTCCTGCAGCTGTCCGGCGTCGGCCCGGCGGCACTGCTCAAGGGGTTGGGCATTCCGGTCGTCCACGCCAATGAAAATGTTGGCGCGCACCTGCAGGACCATGTCGGCATCAACTACACCTTCAAGGGCCGTGTGCCGACGCTGAACCAGATCCTGCGACCCTGGTGGGGCAAGCTAATGGTCGGCATGCAGTACATCCTGACGCGTTCGGGCCCACTGTCGCTGTCGATGAACAATGCCGGCGGCTTCTTCCGCACCGATCCGTCGGCGACCCGGCCAAACATGCAGCTCTATTTCCAGGCGTTCTCGACGGTCATCCCGAAGAGCGGCGAGCGCCCGATCCTGACCCCCGACCCATGGCCAGGCTTCTCCATCGGCCTGTCCAACTGCCGCCCATCGAGCCGCGGCGAAATCATGATCCGCTCCAGCAACCCGCGCGAGTATCCCAAGATCGTCGCCAACGCCTATTCCACCAATGCCGATGTCGACGAGATGCTGGCGGCGGTGAAGTTCGTGCGCAAGATCGCCTCGATGCCGGCAATGGCCGAGATCATCGAGGAGGAGGTCCTGCCCGGGCCGTCGATCAAATCCGATGCCGACCTGATCACGGATTTCAGGAAGCGTTCCGGCACCGTCTATCATCCCGTTTCGACCTGCCGCATGGGGCCTGATCCCGCGCATGCCGTCGTCGATCCGCGTTTGAAAGTGCATGGCCTTGAAGGCCTGCGCGTCATCGACGCCTCGATCTTTCCCGACAACATCACCGGCAATACCAACGCCGCCTCCGTCATGACTGGATGGAAGGGTGCCGAACTGGTTCTGGAGGACCAAAAATGAAGATCACCGACGTCAAGACCTGGGTTGTCGGCAACCCGCCGCCCGGCATCGGCGGCAAGTATTTCATCTTCGTCAAGCTCACCACCGATGGCGGCGTCGTCGGTTATGGCGAGGCCTACAACGCCACCTTCTCGGCCCATGTCACGGCAAAGCTGGTCGAGGACATGGCCGAGCGCTATCTCATCGGCCACGATCCGCACGACATCGAAACCTTCTTCCGCCGTGCCTATTCGTCTGGCTTCACCCAGCGCCCGGACGTGACCGGCATGGGCTGCTTCTCGGCGCTCGAAATGGCCTGCTGGGACATTATCGGCAAGGAGGCCAACAAGCCGGTCTACAAGCTGCTCGGCGGCCAGGTGCACGAAACGCTGCGCTCCTACACCTATCTCTATCCGCACACCGGCAGCGTCCACTCCGAGGACGCACCGGACGGCAGGAACGTCTACAACGACCCTGACATGGCGGCCGCTTGCGCGCTCGAATATGTCGAGCAGGGTTTCAATGCCGTCAAACTCGACCCGGCCGGCCCCTACACCGCCTTCGACGGCCACCAGCCGCGCCTGCTCGACATCGACGTCGCCACCCGCATGGTCAAGGCGATCCGCGAGGCCGTGGGCAATCGCGCCGACATCCTGTTTGGCACGCATGGCCAGTTCACCGCGTCAGGCGCGCTGCGCATGGCGCGTGCCATCGAGCCTTATGACCCGCTGTGGTTCGAGGAACCGGTGCCGCCGGACATGCCCGAAGTGATGGCGCAGGTGGCGCGAGGCACTTCGATCCCGATCGCCACCGGTGAGCGGCTGACGACGAAGTTCGAATTCGCCCGCGTCATCGAGAACCGCGCGGCGACCATCCTGCAGCCGGACCTTGGCCGCTCGGGCGGTATTCTCGAAACCAAGAAGATCGCCGCCATGGCCGAGGCCTATCACATCCAGATCGCGCCGCATTGCTATTGCGGTCCGATCGTCGGTGCCGCCAACATCCAGCTGGCGGTGACGCTGCCCAACTTCCTCATCCTCGAATCCCTGAAGCAGTGGGACGGCTTCCACGCCACGCTGCTGAAGAAGAAGATCGAATGGCAGGATGGCAATGTCATCCCGTCGAAGGAGCCCGGCCTCGGCGTCGAACTCAACGAGGCGGTCTGCGACGCGCATCCCTACACCGGCAAGGAATTGCACCTGCAGATGATGCAAACGCCGTTGATGCCGTGAGTGAAAGCTACGCCTTCATCGGCCTTGGCCATCTCGGCGGCAACCTAGCCGCCAGCCTCATCCGCAACGGTTTTGGGGTCACGGTCTTTGACCGCGACCCCGACGCCGTCGAGCGCCTCGTTGCGCTCGGCGCCACCGCCGCGAACAGCCCCGCCGACGCGGCCGCCCGCGCCGGCAACGCCATCACCTGCCTGCCCTCCCCGAAGGTCAGCGAAGCGGTGCTGGCTGGTCCCGGCGGATTGCTCGAGGGGTTGCCCACGGGCGGCACCTGGATCGAGATGTCGACCAATGGCCGCGACGAGATCGTGCGCCTCGCGGCCCTCGCTTCGGCTAGGGGTGTCGACACATTGGAATGCCCGGTCACCGGTGGCGTGCACCTGGCGGCGGTGGGAAAAATCACCGCGCTGGTCGGCGGCGATGCTGCGCTCTACGAACGTCACCGCGCGGCCATCGAAGCGATGTGCGCAAAATCGTTCCTGATGGGCCCGATCGGCTCGGCGGCGGTGATCAAGGTGATCACCAACATGCTGGCCTTCATCCATCTCGTCGCCGCCGGCGAGGCACTGATGCTGGCCAAGCAGGGTGGCCTAGACCTCGCCCAATCCTACCACGCGATCGTCGCCTCTTCCGGCAACAGCTTCGTCCACGAGACCGAAAGCCAGCTGGTGCTCAACGGCTCCTACGACATCGGCTTCACCATGGACCTGGCGCTGAAGGACCTCGGCTTTGCATTGGGCATGGGCAAGGATTTCGGCGTGCCGCTCGATCTCGCATCACGCGTCAACGCGATTTTCGAACAGGGCAAGCAGGAATATGGTGGCGGCGCCTGGTCGACCCAGATCGTCAAATTGCTCGAGGATACCGTAGGTGCCGACCTGCGCGCACCCGGCTTTCCGGCAAGACTGGAAACCTGAAACTCCGGAAATATCGAACAATTTCAGCCTGCTGGAGGGATTTACGGACTCTCGGTCGAAACGAGCTGAATCAATCTCGTAGCCGCTTGATTCAGATGGTCGGTTCCGCTCAGATAATCCCATGCCGCGAAAGCGGGGCGGCCTTGGAGGCGGTTCATGTATCTGGCGGTCGTTGTGCTCTTGATGGGGGTCTTCCCCATCCTCTCGATCCTTATCGAATCCGCATTCCACAGCGACGCCAGCCTCGTATTTCTCATCGGCAAATGGTTCGTCTTCTGGGCGGTCGGCATGCGGCTGCTGCTTGCCGGCGTCAGGCAGATGGCCAACCCCGCCTTCACCGCCGACACCATCTTCGGCATCAAGGACAAGGCGGCGCAGATCATTGTCCGCGAGCTTGGCTTCGCCAATTTCGCCATCGGCGTGCTGGGCGGCCTGTCGCTGCTGAACCGCGAATGGGTGGTGCCGGCGGCGATCGCCGGTGGCCTGTTCTACGGACTGGCGGGTGCCCTGCATCTGCGCAAAGGCGACCGCAACACCAATGAGAACATCGCCATGATCTCGGACCTGTTCATCTTCGTGGTGCTGGCGCTCTACCTCGCCGCAACGCTCTTTAAGCCGGCTTGAGCTGGTATCGACCAGAGCCTCAGTATCTGAGCGTCAGCGCCCCCGGGAGGATCTCGAAGGTCGCGGGAATACGCCCGGGTGACTCGCCGTCTATGTCGACCAGCGCGCCGTTCTTCTCGACATCGCCGAGCGGTTCGACCATCACTTTCCGGCCACGCAGGATGGTGATCGCCGGATGGTCGCGATGCCGCCCGCCATAGAGCAGGCGTATGTCCCAGATCAGCTTCAGCTTGCCCGCCGCGCGCAGGTGTTCCCCGTCAGCACCTGTGTCCCAGATTTGAGGTTGTGAATTAAGGAGGGTTTTGATCTCGTCGTCACGACGAAGGAACCAAGATGAGCCCTAAATCCTCAAGTGCCAAGAAGCCTGCCGAGCAGGTGGTAAAGGACATTCGCCGGGCGACCCGGCGGCATTTTTCAGCGGAAGACAAGATCCGGATCGTGCTGGACGGGCTGCGCGGCGAAGACAGCATCGCCGAGCTGTGCCGCAAGGAAGGGATCGCGCAGAGCCTGTATTACACCTGGTCCAAGGAGTTCATGGAGGCCGGCAAGCGCCGATTGGCGGGTGATACCGCTCGTGCTGCCACCAGCGACGAGGTCAAGGATTTGCGCCGGGAGGCCGGCGCGCTGAAGGAATGCGTCGCTGATCTGACACTGGAAAACCGTCTGCTCAAAAAAAGCATGATCGCGGATGGGGACGAGCAAGAATGAGATATCCCGCATCCGAAAAGCTCGAGATCATCAGGATCGTCGAGCAGTCACACCTGCCAACCCGCAAAACGCTGGACCGACTGGGCATCCCGCGCCGGACCTTCTATCGCTGGTATGACCGTTATGTCGAGGGCGGGCCTGAGGCGCTGCAGGATCGGCCCTCGGCGCCGAGCCGGGTGTGGAACCGCATCCCGCCTGCCATCCATGACCAGATCATCGAACTGGCGCTGGAGCAGTCCGAGCTCTCCCCGCGCGAACTGGCAGTACGGTTCACCGACGAGACGCGCTACTTCGTGTCAGAAGCCAGCGTTTACCGGCTCCTCAAGGCCTACGATCTGATCACCAGCCCGGCCTATGTGGTGATCAAGGCGGCGAACGAGTTCCACACCAAGACGACGCGACCCAACGAGATGTGGCAGACGGACTTCACCTACTTCAAGATCATCGGCTGGGGCTGGATGTACCTGTCGACCGTGCTCGACGATTACTCCCGCTACATCATCGCCTGGAAACTGTGCAGCACCATGCGGGCCGAGGACGTCACCGACACGCTGGACATGGCACTTACTGCCTCAGGGTGCGACCAGGCCCATGTGCACCACAAGCCTCGGCTGCTCAGCGATAATGGCCCCAGCTACATCGCCGGCGAACTGGCGGACTATATCCAGGACCAACGCATGAGCCATGTCCGGGGCGCTCCAATGCATCCCCAGACCCAAGGCAAGATCGAGCGCTGGCACCAGACCCTCAAAAACCGAATCCTCTTGGAGAACTACTTTCTGCCCGGCGACCTTGAGGCCCAGATCGCAGCCTTCGTCGAACATTACAACCATCGACGCTACCACGAGAGCCTGGCCAACGTAACGCCAGCCGACGCCTACTTCGGCAGGGCCGCAGCCATTATCAAACAGCGAGAAAGGATCAAACGCCAAACCATCCAACATCGGCGCTTGCAGCACCGCAAGATCGCCGCTTAACATCAACCCCAAGATGAGGCCGACACTCCGCTAATCTGCGATCCAATCTGAGCCAAATGATCTGACGACGGACAGCGCGCAGGATGACGATGTCGAACTGCCCGTCGGTCAGTTCGGCATCGGGCGCGATCATCATGCCGCCGCCGAAGAACTTTCCGTTGGCCACCGCCACCAGCGCCATGCGCGCCTCGACCGGTGCGCCGTCATCCACGGTGATCCTGACGTCCTGGAACCGGTAGCGTATAAACTCCACCACGGTGCGCCAGAAGAACAGCGCCTTGGCCGATACCCTGCCCTTGCGCTTGTCGGCATTGACGGCGCGGTCGGTCGCGCCGGACAGGCCGAGGCTGGCGATGTTGATGAAGTGGCGACTGGCCAGCGCGCCATGGTCGTCGATATAGCAGATGCGCCCGGCATCGACCTTGCGACCCCTGGCTTCGGCCAGCCGCTTCAGTGTCGCGTCCACCTCCTTTGGAAGGCCAAGCCCACGCGCGAAATCGATGCCGGTGCCGCAAGGCAGAAGCCCGAGTTCGGTCGTGCGGCCGGTTTCCCGCGAGGCCTGCAGCAGGCCATCAGCCACTTCGCTGGCCGTGCCGTCACCGCCCGCCGCGATCACCAGGTCAAAGCCGCTGGCGGCCAGATCGATTGCCAGTCTTTCAGCATCACCCGCCGCTTGAGTCTCGCGCAACTCGAAATCGCCAAAATGCCTTTTCAGCGACGCGGCGACCGCCGGCCAATGCCGTTTCAGCCTGCCGCCGCCAGCAACCGGATTGAGAACCACCCCGACTTTCAATACGCACCCTCCCCGGCGCCGGGCATGTCGTGCCCGATCCTTTGCCGGCATTGAAGCCCGCGCCTGCAGGCGGAGCAAGGGGCGAAACGCGCAGTCCCTGCTTTCACCGGCAGCCGCGTCTCGATCCCCGATAATCCCGCAATCCACAGGCTGCGCACCGTATCGCAAAGCCCTTGCCCGGCATACGTTAAACCCATCTCAGGCGGCTACCAATCGCCCAGCCGAAAGGCAAAGCGCAAAGGCTGATTTCCTGAGGCCCGTACGGCTCCAAGCGAAAGCAGGCTTGCCTGTTTGAGGGACGGAAGCCGAGACCTACGGGGCCGCGGAAAGCGTGCGAACGCCAACGGCGGACCGATGCTGCCATGAAGGACGGCGAAAACCTTCGATGGCGCGCAGGGCAAAGCCCGCAAGGGCGGAGACCGGCGTGGTCTGGAACGGACGCTGCCTCGGGCAACGACTGGCAGGACCGTCAAAATCAAGGCCGGCATGGCGCGACGACTTTACGGAAGTTGCTGCCTCGACCCGTGTCCTGATCTGACAGGGAGGCGCTGGGAGAAATCCCGGCGCCGACTGTCTTTTGGGCTCCTGGGCCAAGGGCGATGCGCGCACCGGCATGGCCGTGCGCAAGCTGCATCTCGTGCCGCCGGCGCTGGTGAAAGCGGGCGTGAGTTGGAGCATGTCTACTGATGCCTTTCGGCCACGCCTGGCGTCAAAGCGGCCCTTTGGCACCCTCGCCACGCTCATTTCACAATCGCATCCAAATCCCGCCTTGTTCGGCAGCGATGGGTGAGTTGGGGGAATTGGAAGGGACAAGACCGTGATCAAGACCGCCCTTGTCGCCATGACCATCGTCGGCTGCGACTGCGACGCCAAGCTTTGCGAGTATATCGGCGAGACGCCCGCCAAATGGGCAACCGTCGCCGATTGCGAAGCCGCGATGAAAAGCCAGATGTTGCACCAGCACAATTTCAACTACCCGCTGGTGTCCGGCATCTGCCGCACGAAGGGCTCGTCTTCCTCTTCGCAACTGGCCGCGACCGCGTCCGGCCCGGAACTGAAGCCTGCCAGCCGGGCTGTCGAACCCGAAACCCCTTTGCCGCCGGAACTGAGCCACCGCCCGAACGTTCCCGTCGGCGCGCCGACGACGGCCATGGAAGCGGCCGCCGTCCGGCCCGTCGCCTATGAGCAAGTGGTCGATGGCGGCACCGGTGTGCTCTACCGCACGAAGAACGGTTACGCCGTGGTCAAGACCGATCTCGGCCGAGCCGCCTCGGCGACCGCCGATGCGGCGAAACGCTCCGTGAACTGGCTGGCCGGCCTGGTGCCGAGGGGACTGTAGGTCCCTCGGTCAGTCTCGCTCGTTTCCGGCAGCCAATCGCCAACGTCCGCGATTGGCGGCCGCAACGGTGCCTTCGTCAGCCCGACAGCTTGACCTTCAGGCTTTCCCAGAATTTGTCGAGCAGCGGCGCTTCGGTGCTGTCGTTCTTGTGGTCGATGCGCGTGACCATGATGATCCCCTGGTCGGCAATGCCATAGCTCAGCACCTCGAAGTCCGCGCTCTCGGTGCGCGTCTTGACGACAGCGTGGATGCCGGTCAGTTCCTTGCCGTCGGCCAGCTTTCGCGTCGTCGGCTCCTGCGTCAGCGTCGCGCCCGCCTGCACCGATTCCTTGGTCATCTCCTGCAGCATCAGCTGGTTCAGCGACACCGGGTTCATCGCCGAATATTCCTGCAGCAGCACGATCGTTCCAAGCGCCGACGCCATCAGATACTGGTTGATGTTGTCGCCGAGGTTGGTCTTGGTGACCGAAATGTTGCTCGGATGCACGAAGGAGAAGCTGTCGCCTGAAAAGGTGGCGAAGTCGTTGCGCTCAAGCGTGGCTTTGGTCTGCTTGCCGTCCGGCAGTGTGATATCAACGCTTTCGCCGGCATCGATATCGACGGCCACGCCGTCAATGGTCAGCCTGAAGGCCTTCAGGTCCTCCGCCCGGGCCGATGCGCAAAGCGCGATGAAAGCCAGTGTTGCCACCGCTGTTCTCATCCGCATGAAGTCTCCTGTCACGTTCTATGCCATCCCGCTCGAGGCCTTGATGGCACGATAGAACGTCGAGGAAAACGGTTCCGTGGGGTCACATTGCCGTTTGGCGGTGGGTAACGCGCACCGCCTCGGACAGCGCCAGAAAAATGGCCGGCCCACGGGGGACCGGCCAAGCTTGGAACAGGGTATGGAAAATATGATCAGCAGATAGCGACTTACGAAGCTTTCTTGATCGACGTCACAATGCCCGTCTTGTCATCGACGGTGACCGCGACCTTGGCGCCGACCTTGAGTTTCCCGACCGCCGTGTCCGGCGACAGCTGGTAGATCTTGCCGTCATCGAGCGTGATCGACTTGGTGGTCGGGTCGACGGCCTGGATGGTGCCCTGAACGGTCGCGGCATAGGCAGTGCCAAGGAAGGCGAGCAGAGCGGCGGTGGTTGCGAGGGTCTTCTTCATCTGTAGCACTCCGTGCTGTTTCGGTTTTCCGGACGCCACCTTGGGGGACGACGGCGCCGGACGGCCTGAAACTGGTACGAATGCCCTCGCCTCCGCAAATCACGTTGAGTGACTTTTCGCAAATGGAATCATAGGCTTAATTCTGCCGCATTAGCGACAAGGCAGCCCTTCCCTCTAATCGGAAGGCCGTTTGCTGCAACGCTTTCCCTATGAAAAGAGTCTGTTATCCCAGCGGCTGCCGGTATGTGACGATCACATGCTCGCCGCATTGCCCGCCCGACGACATCACGAAACGGGCTGAGGAATAATCATCGAGACACATTTTGTTTCATGGATCAGGCGACCTCAGCGATTTCAGCAGAGGTGAACTCGCGCAATGGTTGCAATTTTGAAACCGATGCACCATAGTGCCCGCCACTATAGAAGATGGGTCGGGGGGCCACCATTCCATGAAGTCAGTAATACGCACCGTGCTATGCCTGATGCTGGCGCTTGCTCCGGGATTGGCTGGCGCACAAGCCACGGATTCGAGCGACGACAAGACGGTTATGTTTGCCACGGACGATCCCGAGATGGCGGTAGCGACTGCGAAGGCGCTTGCCAGCTTGGATGAGTTCCTGGCTCTAGCCGAAGCGCCTCCTTCCGGCACGGACAGGTTCAAATTGAAGGTCAAGGTGCGGGACGGAAACGTCACCGAACACTTCTGGGTCATACCGTTCCGTCGCACCGAGACCGGGTTTGTCGGCATTTTGGCAAACCAGCCCGCCGAAGTGCACAACGTTGTCCTCGGCCAGGACATCAAGTTCGACCGGGACGATATTTCCGACTGGGGATACACGCTCGACGGGCGTCAGGTCGGCAGCTTCACCGTCTGTGTGATGTTCAAGAGGATGTCGAAAGAAGAGGTGGACACCATGCGTGATGAATACGGCTTCGACTGCTGACAAAGCCCCCGGTCAATCGTCTCTCGCGCCGACCTTGCGCACAAGCGCCGCCGTCGCCAGCATCGCGCCCATGTCGGCGATCATCGGCGCGACATGGGCCTGGTAGTCGAGCCGCACCGAGATATCCGGCAGTTCGAAGAAGTTCCTGGTCTGTGGGAGCAGCAGGAAACAGTCGCCACCACTGAGCGCGATACGCGCTGGATCGTCAGGCCAGGTTTCGCCGAGCCATGTCAGCGCCTGCGCCAGCCTGCCGGTTACCAGCGGTCGCGCCGCCTCGACATTGTCGGTGCGGAATTCATAGGCCGCATCGAGTTCGGGCACGCCGGACAAAAGCTGCTGCATCCTGGCTGTGAAGATGCCGCGGAAGAAGCCGACTTCCCGGTGGGCGCGCCGCGACGCCACCAGTATTCCGGGAAACGGCACGATGGCCTCGAACGCCACGACAACGCCATTGAAAATCGTTGTTGCGCCCTTGCCCGACCCTTCCCTCAGATTTGCCTCGTAAAGCTCGAACGGAAAGTCCTCGTAGCGGCCGGACACAATGTCGTCGAAAGCCTGCCGGTTGAACGAGCCGACCGTCTCGCGCGGCAGCCGGTCGAAGGAATTTGGCGTCACGCCATGCTGGTAGCTGATATCCTCGATGAAGCCGAAGATGATCGGCAGCAGCGTGTCGCGGTATGATCGCTGGAGCACACGCGCCGGCCTTGTCTCCCGGAAATAGAGAAACACCGCTGCCGCCAGGCCAACGACGTAGAGAAGCACATGCGGCGTCGACAGCCATTGCTCGCGAGGGTCGGCGACCTTGTTGAACACCCAGCCCACGACAACCACGAAGATCAGCACCAGGACCACGAACAGCGGCGCCCGCCAGCGCACCCGCCAGGAGATGGCCGCCCTTGTCGCCTCATAGGCGGCGAGGTTGCTCTTGATGCCGGCGATGTCAGCTTCGCTCGGCATGAATCCGGCTGTTTCCATCACCATCCCCCGAAGCAGAACGTTTGCTTTCCGCCGTCGCATGATAGCGGGTTTTGCGGGAGAGTCAGTGCAATGGCAATCAACGACGGCCAAACACCGCATCAAGGCGGCCCACTACCTTTTGCCTCAACGCCCCCTGCAACTCCTCCACCTCCACCAGCCGCTCATGGTCACCAACGCGCAGCCGCACGAACGGGTGCAGCCGGTAGGCCGCAATCGCGCCCGGCGTGCCCGCATCAGCACTGACATCGACAATCATGATGCCGCCGATGCGGCCAGGCCAGGGCTGGCGGGCAAAGGCGGTGCCGAAGAAATCACCCAACCCGTAGGCGACGACCGTCCCGCCGATCCGCTCCACCGGCTGCACGACATGGGCATGGTGCCCGGCGATCAGCCCGACGCCCTGCGCGGCCAGCCGCCGCGCCAGCGCTCGCGTCTCGTCGCGCGGAAAATGCCGGAACTCCCAGTCCCAATGCGGCACCGCGCAAAGCAAATCGACACCGCCGGTATAGCGCGCCCAATCCGGATCGCTGTCCATCGACACCCGACCAGCAAACAGGTCCGCATCGGCGTTGCGCCACAGCGTGAAGGCGGCAAGGCCGATGCTGAGCGGCCCGACGGCAAGCCGTGCGACCGGGCCGCCCTCGATCGTGCCGATGGTGCGGATGCCCAGTCGCTTCAGCGCCGCCACCGTTTCGTCGAAACCGGCGATGCCCTGGTCCAGCACATGGTTGTTGGCCAGCGACAGCACGAGTTTTTCACTGCTAATGCCGACCGCCCCCAACGCCTCGGCGAGAAACCGCTCGGTCATCGCATGGTGTGTGCCAAGCATCGTGCCCAGCGCGGCGCTTGGCCGCTCCACGATCGGGCTTTCGCAATTGCCTACAACCAGATCGGCGGAGCAAAGCAGTTCCGCGATCGCCGGATCGCATTGCGGTGCACTGCGATTGGCGATGGCCGAGATATCGCCGACAAAAGCCAGCCGAACCATGCTCGCCGGTGGCGGATCCATCAGGGTTGCGGCGATTGGCGCGAAAACACCCGCGTCGCCGCCAAGCGAGGGCTTCAGGAAGCGCGGCAGCCACGACAGCTTGTAGGAGAGCGGATAGTTCGACACGCGATGCCCAGCTTCGTTTTCTCTCCTTAAAGCATGATCCTGAAAGGTGGAATCCGGCTTTCGAAAATCATGCTCAAACAGACGGGATGGAGCCCCGTCCCGTTTCCTTCGGGACGAGGCGCGATGCTGTTTGACATGGCGAGAAGCATGCGCGCGTGCCTCTAGAAAATCGCGCCCTGATAAAACACCGCCTCCGCCTCTTGCGGCGCGAAGCGTCGAGCCAGCGTGCGGAACACACTGTGGACGCCGTCGCGGTCGATGTTGCAGCTTCTGAGATGCCGCACCGCCAGCGTCGGATCGAAGGCGCTGCGGCCATGCATGACGCGCTGGTTGTCGAACACCAGTACCTCGCCCGGCTGCAGTTGATGCTGGAACTGGTTTTGCGGATCGCGGATCAGCCGCGTCAGCTCGGCCAGCGCCTCGATCAGGCCATCGATACGATCCAGGGGCGCGGTCTGCGGCGCAAGGCAGCGGTCATTGTAGCGGATACCGGTGACCGCACCGGAAGCATCGAGGCTGATGACATGCGCCTCGGCGCTGAAGAACACCTCGCCCGCGTGCTCCCGCTGGAAGGTGACACCGTGCCGCGTCAGCAGATCGAACAGCTCCGGCGTGCTCGTCCGCATCGTTTCTGCGACATGGAACCCGTCGACCATCAGCGATGTGCCGCCCGAGCCAGCCCCCGTGCGGATGGCGTGAAAGAAGATGAAACCCGGCGGCGAATAGCGGAACGGCTCGTCCGTATGAGGTATCTGCGCTCGCGCCGTCTCTCCGGCCACTCGCGCGTCCGGGCGCGAAATCAGGTCGAACACCTTGCCGTAGCTGGTCTCGCGGATCGGTCCGTAGCGCCCGGCAACCCGCACTGTTGCTTCCGGATCAGCCGGAACCCCGGTCAGCATGGCGATGCCATGGTCGCGCAGCGCCCGCAGTGAGCCGAACAGCGCCTTGTCTTCCTCGACCACCGCATCGAAGGCGAAACGGCCGAGTTTCCCGCCGAGATCACTGCTCCACAGTTGCGGCCGGAAACGCGCCGGGCCTGAACCGCCGCCGGCATGGCCTGCCAGGAAATCCGAACCGTAACGCGAGACATGGCCGTCATCCCAGAAGACGCTCACCTCGGCTGCCGAAACGTCGAGCGCAGTGGCCTGAACTCGGGCTGGAACACCGGCGGGCGTCAACCATCTCTTGCCGGAGGCAGTGTCGCCGCACACATCGCATTCGCAGGCCAGACGCAGCCAGCGAGTGGAAAGCCGCCCCTGACTGCCGTTGTCGAGGTCAACAGCGATGCGATCGCCTTCGTTGCGGATGGCGCGGACCGGCCACTCGTTCGTGCTTGAATGCCTCGGTGTAACCAGCACGGTTGCCTCTCCTTTGCGATTGATTTTCCTTCAAGGAGGCTACGGCTCGATAGCCGCGCGATCAAACGAGTTCCCTTCGACATGTTTTGAGGTAATCTCAATTCATGACGACGCTGCGTGACCTCCCTCTATCTGCCCTGCGGGCGCTCGCGGCGGCGGCGAGAACCGGTAGCCTGACGCGCGCGGCCGATGAACTCGGCGTAACACCGGGCGCTGTCAGCCACCAGATCAGGCAGCTTGAGGACAGGCTTGGCGTCAAGCTGGTCCGCCGCGCCGGCAATGGCATCGTGCTGACCCGCGCCGCCGAGGCCGCCCTGCCCGACATCGATCGCGGCTTCGACGCGCTGTCTTCCGGTCTGCGGCGGCTGCGCTTCGAACGACAGGCCGAAACCTTCACCATATCAGCCGACCCGTCCTTTGCCTCGCTGTGGCTTGCGCCCCGCCTCGACAGGGTGCGCGCGGCACTGGCCGGGCTCGAAGTCCGCGTCGTCGCCTCGATCCCGCTCGACGCGATGCTGGAGGAAGGCGTCGACCTTGCCATCAGCTACCGCAAGAACACCACTGAGAACATCGCGTCAGTCGATCTGTTCGCCGAACGGGTGATCCCAGCCTGCGCGCCATCGCTGATCCAGGGCCACGACCGGCCGGATTCAGCGGATGTCCTCGACAGGATGCCGCTTCTGCACATCGATCCGATGATGGGCGACGATGTCTATCCGGCATGGCGGGACTGGTTCGCGGCAGCCGGCCGGCGGCCGAAGGGAATAGACCAGGGACCGCGTTTCGGGCTGACGATCGTGGCAGCGCAGGCGGCGATTGCCGGCATGGGCGCGCTGCTGGCCAGCGAGGTCGTCCTGCGGCGGCATCTCGACCCCGGCCATCTCGTCGAAATCGCCCGCGATGTGCCGGCGCTGACGATCAGGCGCCGCCTTGTCTGGCCCTTGCATGGCCCGAAGGCGCGCCGCGCCACGGCGGTCGCCGCCCATCTGGCCGCGATTGCCGATATCGGAGTTGATGGCGCCCTGCCGCAATGAGCCCGCGTGGATCTAACGCGGAAACCCGTGCACGCGCCCAAGCAGCCATTGCAGCGGATTGTCGACGAAGGCGCGGGTGACGAACGTGTCGTGGGCGCCGTGCGACGCAATGAAGGCGACGGTGCCGGCCGAGAGCCGATGCGGCGGGTCCGTGCTGACCCGAACGCCGTGACTACCGAGCAGGCGGATGATCTCAGCGTTGCCGGAGGCCGAGGATTCGCCATACGCGCTGACGAAGAAGCGGTTTTCCACGTGGCCGGCGATCCAGCCGGCAAAGATGTCGCTTTCGTCAAAGACGGCGTCGAGCAGGATCACGCCAAGCAGGCGGCCACCGGCGTCGCCATTCTTCAGCACGGCGGCCGCGGGATTGTAGCCGCCGCTATAGGCGGCCAGCACGATCGGCATGGCGTCGAACCGCGCCGCCTTGGCGCTGGTGAGTTTCGCAAGCCCCTGCCCTGCCTCCGCCATGAAGCGCGCGAAGGCGCCGGGCGTCCAGAAATTGCCGGCACTGGAATCGAGCGCGTTGACAGCGAATTGCGGCGCCACCAGCACGACGTTGAGGCCGGACGCTTCGACCTGCGCAAAGACCCGCTGGCGCACGACCACATCGCGTTGCAGGGTAGCGCCATTGCCATGGAAGAACACCACGATCACCGCCGGTCTGGTTGGGTCGAATCCCCTGGGCACCGCCAGCAGCGTGCTGCGGTCAAAATAGGTCTCGTCTTCCCAATAGATGCCGCCGCGCGGTGAGGTGTGGCCGCGCCGGCCATCCCTGGTCGCGTCGAGAAACGGGCCGGAGCCGTCCGGCAGCTTGCCCCGGTACGGAAAGGGCGAGGTCTTGAACGGCACGATTGTCGATATGGACTTGCGCAACCGGGCCCCCTGGCTCGTCGCCGGAAACGCTGCCGTGGCCAGCAATCCCGAGACGATGGCGCGCCGGCTTGGCATCAGGCGGCCACGAGCCGGGCCGGCTGCGCCCTGGGTGGCATCAGCACGGCGAAGAAGGCGGGTATGGCGACGACATAGGCGATGGCCGCCCATTGCAGCACGGCGCTGAGGCCGAAACTGGTGGCGACGATCGGCACGGCGGCCGAGCCGATGACCGAGAAGCAGCCATTGATGCCCCAGGCCCAGACGAACAGATGCTGCTTTTCAAGCCGCGCCAGCCAGGTCATGGCGGTGGCCATCGGCATGCCCATCAGGAAGGCCGGCGGCGACACCAGCAGGAAGCAGAACAGCAGGCGCACGGAATAGGGATAGGAGCCGATCCAGTCGAGCACCGGCGATAGAGAGAGGCCGTAGACCAGGAGCAGCAGGCCGATCGACGCCAACACCGCCGGCAGCAGCACATTGGCGCGGTCGAAGATGCGCTCGGCAAACAGGCTGCCAAGGCCGGAAAACACCAGCATGGACGAAATCAGCACCGAGGCCGAAACCGTCGGATTGGCCAACGCCACGGTGAAACGGCTGATCAGCCCGACCTCGACCATGATGTAGCCGACCCCAAGGCAGGCGAAATAGAGGATGGTACCGAGCTTGCCGCGCGAGCGCGAAAACACGATCCGCCAGCCGAAGATCATCGGCAACAGCACCAGCGATGCGGCGGTGATGCAGGCAATGCCCAGCGTCGCCCACAGCAAGAGATAGCCCCAGTCGTCCTGGAAGAGATCAAGCCGGTCGAGCGTCTTCGGCAGATCGGCGGTCTTCACATAGGCGGCGAAATAGGGCTGGTCGTTGCTCAGCGAACGCGTATCGAAAACGTAATCGCTGGCGACCTTTTCCCAGCCGCCGGTCAGCAGGGAATGCCAGGTCAGCCGCTCCAGCGCCGTTGCCGGTAGCACGTCGGGTCCGGGCGCGGCGCCCGCATTGGCGCAGGCATCCAGCGTCGGATCGGCCGGCGCCGTCGGATCGCAATCCGCGTTTGCCGGAGGCGCGGTCGGGTCGGCTGCGGGTCCAGCCAGCGTCGCATCCTGTCCGCTGCCGAAGATCGAGGCCCGATAGTCGTCAAGCAGCTTCTGGCTTTTCGAGCCGTCGAACGCCATGCCAGGATAGTAAAGCTCTTCCCACGACATCGACCTGGTGTAGTCGCGCAGCCTGGTGATCTCTTCCGCGCTGAAGCCACCGCGCTTGAACAGCACCGTCGTCGTCGAGAGATAGCTCGACACGGCGAAGATATCATTCTGGGCGCCGGCCGGATCGAACGCCTTGGCCGCCTCGGCGATGGTCGAATAGAGTTTCAGCACCGATTTCGGTGGCTCTTCCTTGTTCCACAAGGTCACCGACAGCATGCCGCCATCGGCCAGCGCCCTGAAGTAGCTCAGCATTGCCTCACGCGTGTAGGCGTATTTCTCCGAGATGGCGAAGCCACCCGGGTTGGACAGGCCGACACTGTCGGCGAGGCTGAGATCGACGACGTCGTAGCGCTCAGCCGTGTTGGCGAGATAGAGGCGCCCGTCATAGTCGATGATCTTGATGCGCGGATCGGCGAGGATATCCCCGGTGACATCCTTGAGGGCCGGATCATGGAACGCCTTGAGCACCATCGGATTGCTCTCGGCGACGGTGACCGAGGTCGAGCCGGCATTCAGCGCTGTTTGCGTGGAGATGCCGCCGCCGAACTGCACCACGAAGGTTCTAGGGTTGCTCTTGATGACATAGGGATAGTGCATCGGCAGATAGCGGAAATAGACCTGCTCGGCCGGCGCCAGGTTGCGCATGATGCCTTCCGGCCCGTCGCCGTCGCGATACATGCCGACATAGGTGTTGGCCGGGACTTCAGGCATGCCGAAGGCGGCATTGTCGCTGAGGCCCGGCGCGAAATGCATATAGGAACTGGCATAGACCTGCAGGTCGCCGAATGGCGAGACGCTGCGGTAGATGCGCTTGCCGTCGGGGAAATTGCGGGCATAGGCGACGCCCTTGTACTGCGAGACGGCAATGTCGGGTATGCCGAGCAGGCCGGGCAGCGCCAGGTAACCAGTGATCGACAGTGCCGCCACGACCACGCCGGCCACGACGCTCTTCCAGGCGCCAAATGCGGCGAACCACAGGATCGAGCCGATGGCCCACAAAAGCAGCGGCACAACGATGATCGTTTCCGGCGCGAACAGATACATAGAGACCAGCACGACCAGGCCAGCGAGCCCCGAACCGGTGAGATCGGCGAAATAGACGCGGCCGAAGGCGGTGCGGCTTTTCAGGAAGACGATGCCGAGGAAGAACGCACCGGCCAGGAACGGCAGCAGATAAAGCAGGAAATTGGCCAGCAGACGCCATTTCTGCGTGGGGTCCGAAACCAGGAAGATGGCGTTGAACGGCACCGTCTGGGCGAAGAGGTTGGAAGCGACGGCGAGCGGGCCGAACAGCAGCAGCGCCGTCGTGGCGGCGCCCTGCCAGTGCCGGTCGAACCAGTCCTTGCCGGCGAAGATGACGACGCTGGACAGCGAAAAGCCCAGCATGGCGAGGCTGACCACCAGCGAGCCGAAATGCGACCAGCTGCCGACGGCAAAGACGCGCATGACGGCGATCTGCAGCGCGATGATGGCGCCGGCGATCAGCCCGATCGCGAGAAAATGCGGCAGCCGTGGCGCCTCCAGCGAAGGGATGGTCAGGCGAGAGATTGACGCTACGGCTGCCATTCAGGCCCCTTGGTGCGACGGTTCAGCTCAGCAGGTTCCGCGAAAGTGTCCCACGGTTTTGCGATAGGAACCTGCGACAAACAAAGGCCATCACCGCGCGGCGCGGCCAATCAGCCGTTATGCGTGCCGACGATCTGTTCGCCTTCCAGCTTGGTGAAGGGCACGAAGGGCACCACCTTGCCATTGTAGATGTCGGAGCGGACGATGTTGAACGTGCCGTCCGGGAGCTTCTGCTTGACCACCTTGAGCACGTGCTGCGCACCGGGCGGCCCGACCGGAATGACCATGACGCCGTCGGGCTTGAGCTGTTGCAGCAGCGAGGGCGGAATATGGTCGATACCGCAGGTGACTATGATCTTGTCGAAATCGCCGACGCCGTCCCAGCCATAATAGCCGTCGGCGCTCTTGCTGGCGATGGCGCTGAGCTCGCTATAACCGCGCCCGACCAGCCCATCATAGATGCCCCGGGTGCGGGTCGCCAGCGGATCGATGATCTCGACCGTATGCACCTTGTCGGTAAGGTTCGACAGATAGGCCGACTGGTAACCGGAGCCGGTGCCGATCTCGAGCACGGATTCGCCGAACCGCACATCAATGGCCGTCGTCATGCGGCCGACCAGGTGCGGACCGGAAATGGTCACGCCATAGCCAATGTCGAGAAAGGCATGGTCATAGGCGCGGCCCAGATTCTGCGGCAGCACGAATTCCTCGCGCGGCGTGAACAGGAAGGCACGCTTGTTGCGGTCGTCCAGCACGTCCTTGTTGTAGACCATGATCTGGAAACGGTCGAAGCGGGAGGCCAGGTATTTCGGATCCTCGCCGCGATTGGCCACCATCCAGTCGATGAACGCCTTCTTGTCGCCCATCGGCACATCGGCGTTGCGGTCGAACGGCACCGGCACATTCGCCCTGGCGACGCTTGGAAGAATGGAAAACGCCGCCGCGCCCGCCGACAGCGTCAAAAAGTCTCGACGCTTCATCAAAAGTCCCCCAGGAGTGGCCTAAGCCGCCAAAAATCCCTTGATTGATCCGATGCACCGGCACCCAAAACGAGTCAATGGCCGCTCAATAGCCGCAGCCCCAAGGCCGCGAGGCCAAAGAAATTGTGGCAAGTATGCCACAGTAATATATGAGCAATGACTGATGCATTCACACAACATCAGCCGGAAGAATTGGTCCCTGCCGCCGCAATATGGGCCTCCTGAGGCCTCAATTGCTTGACTCAGGTCGGAAAAGCAGGCAGCAAACCAAGTTCGAAACGGGTGAAACACCATTTTGATGATTCTGGACGTGCCTTCTCAGCGAGAAGGCGACGCCCGACGCATTGACGCCGAAAACGACTTTCGGCGAGCCATGCGTGGATCAAAAACCTGATGCGGCATCCTTTTCGCGTCCAATCGGGGTGCGACATATTAGAAGAGAGGGATTGGTTAACCAACTTTGTCCATATTTTGAGGCAATCGGCAACCAACGACAGGCGCGGACAACGCGTCGGGGACCACCTGGGATCATATCACAGAATGGTCGTCGCGGCTCTAAGGGCTGCGGGCGAGGGAGCTGATTTGAACAAGATTGGTGACTGTTTTGCGTAAGAATAAAGTTGGAGCGGACGAAAACTGGCATGGCGAAGACGCCGGTGCCCGTCGTTCAAAGCGCATCAACCCCGGATCAATCATCCGCTGGGTCGCCGTGCCCAGTGTTGGCACCGCGATCGGCCTTTGGCTGGTAGGCACAATGGCCGGCCTCAGTTCTGTCGGTGCTTCGCTACCGACAACAGGCAGCCTGCAGCAGACCTTGCTGATGCCCGGTTCGCTGACCCAGGCCAATCCGCTCAAGCAGCATTTCAAGACATCGACAGCGCCATTCGTGCTCGCCAACGTCCATGGCGCCGAGCAGGCCCTGCACGACCACAGCCCCGAATGTGGCGACAGCTGCTTCAAGCTCGCCTCCGTGGAAACCCATGCGGAAAAATCGTCGCGCCTCGTTGCCGCTCCCGCTCAGCCGGTCGTCACCGCCGGCAATACGATTGTCACCCCGACGAAAGACCGTTTCGAACGGATGGAAGCGGCATTGTCGCCGTCCCGGATTGCCGCCGCCTTTGCCGGCACGGCCAAGCCGCGGGCGACGAATGCAGCCGTGCAGCCTGTCATTTCCACCGTCGCGCCGGTCGTCGAGGCTTCGCTGACGCCTTCCAACAAAGTGTTGGCCAATACAGTGGTTGCCAGCCTGTCGGATGATACGGGCGACCAGTCTTACGAAACCGCAAGCCTGCCTTCGGCCGCCGTAGCCCCTGCCGCAGAGCGCTTTGCCCGGGTTGATTCCGACTTCGTCGTTGTCCAGACCGCCCCGCAGCCCATGCGCTTCGGCGCGCCGGCAGCCACCGATACGCCAGACCCCTCGCAGCTGGCGCTGGCGCTGGTCAAGTCGATGCCTGTCGACGACGAGGCGTTCGCCTCGCCGCTGCCGATCGAGGAATCCTCGGCCGATGTCGCGGTGTCAACCAGCCAAACGCTGCCGCAGAAGCCCGGTGATGTCGCGTCTTTGCCGGATGCGCTGTCCGATGACGTGCCGCTGCCGACGCAGCGTCCGCAACTGGACAATGCCCCGGCGCCCAAATCCGTCCAGCAGCCACCAAAGGTTGTGGAACAGCCAAAGGCCGTTCCACAAACCAAGCCCATGCAACTGGCGGCAAAGCCGGCTCCGCAGACGCGGCAGGGCAAGCCGGGCAGTGGCGATGTGCTGGCCTATGCCCGTCCCGACACGCCCTCCGGCGGCCTCGGCCAGGCATTCAAGAATCTGTTCAGCGGCCCGCGCGGCGGCATCGGCGGCGCGGGCAACGGCGTCGCCGTCTACGACATTTCGGCCAAGACCGTCTATCTTCCGGACGGCCAGCGTCTCGAGGCGCATTCGGGTCTCGGCGTCATGGTCGACCAGCCACGCTACGTCGACCAGAAGGACCGGGGGCCGACGCCGCCTAACACCTATGACCTGACGCTACGCGAAACGCGCTTCCATGGGGTCGAGGCCATCCGCCTGACCCCGGTTGGCGGCAGGGCCAAATACAACCGCGTTGGTCTGCTCGCGCATACGTATATGCTTAGCGGCGGCCGCGCTGAATCGAACGGCTGCGTTGTCTTCAAGGACTACGGGCGCTTCCTCGCTGCCTTCAAAAAGGGCAATGTCACGCGTCTGGTCGTCGTCCCGCGCCTGAATGGATCGCTGACCCAGGTAGCATCCATGGCGCGCGGCGCCTAAGGGTTCCACGCAATAACGCACGTGATGCCGAAAGGTTCCCGGCGTAGCGCCTCCTGACAGCCTCCTGTCAGGAGGCGCGTGACGCTGGCAGCCTCTTGTCATCCCGCTCTTTCCATTTCGCCGGACTCCTCCCATATTCCGGACATGGCCAGATCCCCCGACAAGAAGACGCCGAAGACGGCGAGTGACGACCGCGCAGCGCCGAAGCGGCGCAGCCCGCTGACCGATTTCATGGATGCCTCGGAGCCGCTGCACAGAGGCGGCTTCGCCGAGATGCCGCAGCCCGAACTGTCGGGCACGCCGCTGACCGGTTCGATCGCCGACTGGGCCGACCAGATCGAGCAGGAAGCCGAGAAGGAAGGGCGCCTCGCCGGCAAGGGCGATAGCGGGAAATCACCCAAGGCCGGCAAGAAGATCCCCGAACGTTCCGCAGCTCCCGGCCGCAGTTCGCGCGGCACCTCGATGGGTGGCGCGGCATCAGCCAGGGAGCGCACGGCGGCAGGCCTCAACCCGGTCGCCGGTCTCGACATCTCCCTTGAAGACGCCGAGACCATGGCCTCGAGCAGCGTCACCGCCACTGTGGCCGCGCTATCGGCGCTGATCGAATCCGGCAATCCGCTGCACAAGGACGGCGTGCTGTGGACGCCACACCGCCCTGCCCGTCCGGAAAAGTCCGAAGGCGGCATCGCCATCAAGATGGTGTCCGACTTCGAGCCGGCCGGCGACCAGCCGACCGCCATCAAGGACCTTGTCGAAGGCGTCGACAACAGCGACCGCACCCAGGTGCTGCTCGGTGTCACCGGCTCGGGCAAGACTTTCACCATGGCCAAGGTGATCGAGGAGACGCAGCGCCCGGCCCTGATCCTGGCGCCCAACAAGACGCTGGCCGCACAGCTCTATTCCGAGTTCAAGAAGTTTTTCCCGGACAACGCGGTGGAGTATTTCGTCTCCTACTACGACTATTACCAGCCGGAAGCCTACGTCCCGCGCACCGACACCTTCATCGAGAAGGAATCCTCGATCAACGAGCAGATCGACCGCATGCGCCACTCGGCGACGCGCTCGCTGCTCGAACGCGATGACGTCATCATCGTCGCCTCGGTGTCCTGCATCTACGGTATCGGCTCGGTCGAAACCTATACCGCGATGACATTCCAGATGCAGATCGGCGACCGGCTCGACCAGCGCTCCCTGCTCGCCGACCTCGTCGCCCAGCAGTATAAGCGCCAGGACATCAACTTCGTGCGCGGCTCGTTCCGCGTGCGCGGCGACACGATCGAGATCTTCCCGGCCCACTTGGAAGACCGCGCCTGGCGCATCTCCATGTTCGGCGACGAGATCGAGCAGATCACCGAGTTCGACCCGCTGACCGGACAGAAGACCGGCGAGCTGAAAAGCGTCAAGATCTACGCCAATTCGCACTATGTGACGCCGCGTCCGACCCTCAACCAGGCCATCAAGTCGATCAAGGAAGAGCTCAAGCACCGGCTGGTGGAATTGGAACGCGCCGGCCGCCTGCTGGAGGCGCAACGGCTGGAACAGCGCTGCCGCTTCGATCTCGAGATGCTGGAAGCCACCGGCTCCTGCGCCGGCATCGAGAACTATTCGCGTTATCTCACCGGTCGCCAGCCGGGCGATCCGCCGCCGACGCTGTTCGAATACATTCCCGACAATGCACTTGTCTTCATCGATGAGAGTCACGTCACCATTCCGCAGATCGGCGGCATGTATCGCGGCGACTTTCGGCGCAAGGCGACGCTGGCGGAATATGGGTTCCGCTTGCCGTCCTGCATGGACAACCGGCCGCTGCGCTTCGAGGAATGGGACGCCATGCGCCCGCTTTCCGTCGCCGTCTCGGCGACGCCCGGCAACTGGGAGATGGAAGCGGCCGGCGGCGTCTTCGCCGAGCAGGTCATCCGCCCGACCGGCCTGATCGACCCGCCGGTCGAGGTGCGTCCAGCCAAGAGCCAGGTCGACGATGTCGTCGGCGAGATTCGCGACACCACCAAGGCCGGCTATCGCACCCTGGTCACCGTTCTGACCAAGCGCATGGCCGAGGACCTGACCGAGTATCTGCACGAACAGGGCGTGCGCGTTCGCTATATGCACTCCGACATCGACACGCTGGAGCGCATCGAGATCCTGCGCGACCTGCGCCTTGGCGCCTTCGACGTGCTGGTCGGCATCAACCTTTTGCGCGAAGGCCTCGACATTCCCGAATGCGGCTTCGTCGCCATTCTCGACGCCGACAAGGAGGGTTTCCTGCGCTCCGAGACGTCGCTGATCCAGACCATCGGCCGCGCCGCCAGAAACGTCGACGGCAAGGTCATCCTTTACGCCGACCAGGTCACCGGCTCGATGGAGCGGGCGATGGCCGAGACCAGCCGCCGCCGCGAGAAGCAGATGGAGTGGAACGAGGCCAACGGTATCACACCGGAATCGGTGAAGTCGCGCATCTCCGATATTCTCGATTCGGTCTACGAGAAGGACCATGTCCGCGCCGACATCTCGCAGTTCACCGACAGCGCCGGCGCCATGATGGGCAACAACCTGAAAGCCCATCTCGACGCGATGGAGAAACAGATGCGCGACGCCGCCGCCAATCTCGACTTCGAGAAGGCAGCCCGCATCCGCGACGAGATCAAGCGGCTGCGCGAGATGGAACTGTCCATCTCCGAAGACCCGCTGGCCAAATACGCCGACATGGAAAGCCCTGCCTCAGGCCGCGAAAAGGGCAAGCACAACAAGGGCGTGGCCAAACATCGTACGGTCGAGGAACAGGAGCGTTTCCGCAAGTTCGACGAAGCACGTGCCGCCGAAGAGGCGGCCAAGGCTGCCCGGACCAACCTCTTCCGCAAGCCGGCGCTCGACGAGATGGGCGCCGACGGCGCCGTGCCGGTGAAGAAGCCGCTGTTCGCCAAGCCGTCGATTGACGACATGGGGCCTGGCACCGACATGACGACGCCAGCAGGCGCCGTGTCGCGCTCGCTGTTCAAGAAACAGTCGGCGTCCGAGGCGCACGGTTCTGACTTCGGCATTCCGGGCGAGCCGGTCAAAACGTTGTTCAAGAAGAACTCGCTGGATGAGATGACCGTGCGGCGGACGGAAAAACCGGTCGAGGGAAAGGTGCCAGCGAAGCCCCAGTCGATCTCCCCCGTTGTGGGGTCCGGCGGGACAGAGGGGGGCGCGAAGGAACGCGACGATTCCGCCAAACCAGTTGTTCGCCAGCGAACTGGCATTGGCTCCTATGAAGATCCAGGCGACGCCCGCCGCGAAAAGCGCAGGCCGGGCAAGACGGGTAGGCCGGGAAAGTAGGTAGAAGGAGTTCAGGCGCGTGGCCTCCGAAAACGAGCGCTGCGCTGCCCCTCATCCGCCTGCTGGCAGCAACCTCGGCGCCCGTCTTGCAACGCTGGCGATTGGCGAAAACAGAAGATGGCAGCGTCCTCTCCCCGTCACTATACGGGGAGAAGTGCCCGGCAGGGAGATGAGGGGCAGCGCAAACGCCGACAGCTCGGCTCGTCGTGCCGTCGGCTGGACCATGAGCTCGCGCTTGCCACCTTCCGGCGGAAACGATAGGCCGCAGCAATCCGCAACAAACTCCCCCACCGGCCTCCACCCCATGAAACCCAGGGACATCGCCGCCTACATCTTCCTGGCCGTCACCTGGGGCCTGTCGTTTCTTGTTCTTCTCAAGGTGGTGCATGCCTTCGGCTGGATCGGTGCAGTAACCCTGCGTTCGCTGATCGCGGGCGTCACGCTCTTGCTGCTGGCTGCGGTAACCCGGCGCCGGCTCGATTTCAGTGCCGGCTGGCGGCCCTTCGCGGTGGTCGGCGCGACGACGGTTGCCGCGCAGCTGATCGGCCTGTCCTACGCCACGCCGCGCATCGGCACGGCGATGGCCGCCATCCTTGTTGCCGCGATCCCGCTGTTCTCGATGATCCTCGGCCAGTTGTGGGGACTGGAACGCATCACCGCTCGCGGTCTGGCCGGGCTGCTGCTCGGCGCCGCCGGCATCATCGTCCTGGTTGGCTTCCCCGCCGTGCCGATCACGGGCACCTTTGCCCTCGGCTGCGCCGCTTCCCTGCTCAGCTCCTTCTCGGCTGCGTTCGGCAGCAATTACGCCAACCGCCATCTGCGCTCCGCTGGCTCGTGGGAACTCACCAGCGCCGCCTTCCTGTTCGGCGGGCTGATGACGCTGCCGCTGCTTTTCGCCGTGCCGGTGCCCGCCATGCCGAGCGCCATCGACTTCCTCTATCTCGTCCTTCTCGCCTGCGTGATGAGCGCGCTGACCTATGTCGTCTATTTCCAGCTGGTGGCCAGCATCGGCGCCACCAGGACGATCAGCGTCGAATTCGCCGTGACCACGATCGCGGTGCTGACCGGAACGATCCTGCTTGGCGAGTCACTGACCGTCATCCAGGCCTTCGGCGCGGTGGCGATCATCGGCGGTTGCATATTGGTGCTGGACCCGTTCCCGCGCCGTGTGAAAGCGGCACCCTTGCCATCTGCGGTCAACTAAGGGTTTGATCGATGCGGCAGCGCGGTAAACTCCATATTCTACCTCTGATTTTAGGCAGGAAAGACACACCCCTGCGGGTAGGCGCCGATCTTGGTCCAGTCCAGAAACACCTTGGCTTTCCTAAATGGCTATATGTCTATCAGGATCAGCCATGCGCCTTTCTGCTAGGCTATGGTGATCTGGAAATCGACATTCTGACCAGCCGCAATCGAGCGCGCGTCAATCGCATCAGCATCAAACTTTGGCAGATGCCTGATGTCCCAAAGCCTCTGCCTTTGAAATGGAGTGGCAACAGCCAAATCGATCTCGACGGCTTTGGCCCGGCAATGACGCTTTCGGCCGCGAGAACACGCGTTGCAAGTCTCGGATTGCAGGGCGAGGAATATACGGTGGACAGCGCGTTTGAAACTGTCCGTCGGCTGGTACTTCCTCACGCCGAACTTCATTTCTTCAAGGGGCCTGAAGAACCAATCCTGATGGAGCTTCACTTCCTGACGCCGCAGGAGATCGAGCGAAACAAAGGTGACTGGGTATTCCACCCGCCAGACTAAGGTCTGCCGGCGGAAAGCCACTTGCCGTCCATCCTGTCCTTGGTGTAGTCAGTTTCCGAACTCGAACGTCTTGAAAGGAGGGCTCACGTGTTTACGTTTTTTCGTCACCATCGTCAGCGTGGCCCGATTTCTGCCCTGCGAGCTAGCTTGCAGGGCTGACCAGGGACGGTCCGGGTTTTTTCCCGCTTCGATTTTTTGGTCTGCCCTTCGTGGTGCGCAACGCCGAGCCTGATGGCAAGCACGCACCGTCAAAGTGCATCCGGAGTTGTCTCCGGCAAGACCAGAGAAATCAAATGGCCCTGATCAGCCTCAAATCCCTCGGCGTCACCATGAGTGCGCCGCTTTTCGCCAACCTCGACCTCACCATCGGCACCGGCGACCGGCTCGGCATCGTCGCCGCCAACGGCCGTGGCAAGTCGACCTTGCTCAAATGCCTGACCGGCGAGATGGAACCGACCTCGGGCGACATCACGCGCACGCGCGGCCTTCGCGTCGGCCATGTCGAGCAGTCCGTTGCCCCTGCCTTGCTCGGCCGCACCTTTTATCAGGCGGTGGCCGATGCCTTACCACCGGAGCAGGCCGACAGCGAGATGTGGCGCGTTGACGTGGTCTTGGATTCACTCGACGTGCCCGAACCGATGCGCGAGCGGGAAATGCGGGCACTGAGCGGCGGCTGGCAGAGGCTGGCGCTGATCGCGCGCGTCTGGGTCACTGATCCCGACGTGCTACTGCTCGACGAGCCGACCAACCATCTTGACCTTGCCCGCATCAGCCAGTTGGAAACCTGGCTGAATGCGTTGCCGCGCGAAGTGCCCGTCGTCATCGCCAGCCACGACCGCGCCTTTCTCGACGCGAGCACCAACCGGACGTTGTTCCTGCGCCCGGAACAGTCGCCCGTGTTTGCCTTGCCCTATTCGCGGGCGAGGCAGGCGCTCGACGAGGTCGACGCGTCGACAGAGCGCAAGTTCGAGCGCGACATGAAGGTGGCGCAGCAACTGCGCCGGCAGGCGGCCAAGCTCAACAATATCGGCATCAATTCGGGCAGCGACCTGCTGACGATCAAGACCAAGCAGCTCAACCAGCGGGCGGAAAGACTGGAAGAGGCGGCCGCCCCGGCGCATCGCGAGAAGTCGGCGGGCGCAATCAGGCTGGCCAATCGCGGTACCCATGCCAAGGTGCTGGTCACGCTCGACGACGCGGCCGTGGAAACGCCGGATGGCACGCTGCTGTTCAGGACCGGCAAGCGGCACATCTGCCAGGGCGACCGCATCGTCCTGCTCGGCCGCAACGGCGTCGGCAAGTCTCGCTTCGTCACCCTGATCCGCAACGCCATTCTCGAGCCGGAAACGGTTGTGAGCGTGAAGGTGACGCCGTCGACGGTGCTCGGCTACAGTGACCAGGCGCTGTCAGGCATCAGCGGTGACACGCCGCTGGCGATGGTCTCGCGCCGCCATGATGTCGGCGAACAGCGCGCCCGCTCGCTGCTCGCCGGCGCCGGCGTCAGCATCGACATGCAGGAGCGCAAGATCGGCGTGCTGTCCGGCGGCCAGAAGGCGCGGCTGATGATGCTGGCGCTGAGGCTCGCCAACCCGAACTTCTATCTGCTCGACGAGCCGACCAACCATCTCGACATCGATGGGCAGGAAGCGCTGGAGGACGAGTTGCTGAAGCACCAGGCAAGCTGCGTGCTCGCCTCGCACGACCGCTCCTTCATCCGCACAATCGGCAACTGGACTTGCTTCGGTAAAGTGGAGAGCGGGTTGCTCATTCGGCGGCGTTTCGCTCGAACTGCATCGGGCTGATGTAGTCGAGCGCGGAATGCCGCCGGATGGGATTGTAGAAGCCGTCGATATATCGGGCAATGGCGGCTTGGGCATCGGCGCGGGTAAGGAAAGAGGTGCGCCAGATCAGTTCAGTTTTCAGCGTCTTGAAGAATGTTTCGACCATGGCGTTATCAAAGCAATTGCCCTTGCCTGACATTGAGATGATGACGCCGGCGGCACGCAATTCGGCTTGGTAGTCGATAGAACAATATTGGCTGCCGCGGTCGGAGTGGTGAATGAGGCCGGGTTCCGGCTGCCGCATGACGAACGCCTTGTTGAGCGCTGCCAGAGCCAGGCTGCGGTGTAGCCGGTTGCCAGCAGCCCAGCCAACGACCTTGCGGGCAAACAGATCGATGACGACAGCAAGGTACAACCAGCCCTCCCGCGTCCAGATGTAGGAGATGTCGGCACCCCATTTCTGGTTGGGACCAGTGGCGGCAAAATCCTGGTCGATGACATTGGGGGCAACCGGAAAGGCGTGTTCGCTGTCCGTCGTGCGCTTGAACCGCCGCTTCTGTCTTGCCTGGAGGCCATTCTCCCGCATCAGACGCGCCGTTCGTCGCCGGCCAATGGCAAAGCCATTGTCTTGCAGTTCCCGCGTCATGCGCGGGCTACCATAGGTTCCGTTCGACAGCGCGAACGACGATCGCACATGCGCCAGCATTATCATGTCGTCGCGCTGCCGGCGGCACGCCGGCCGGCGCCCCCAGGCAAAGTAGCCGCTCGGGCTGACACCCAGCGTCGCGCACAAACGGTCCACAGGGAAATCCTTCTTCGCCTGGTCGATGAGCGCGAACCTCACCGACTTCCCTCCTTGACGAAAAAAGCCGTCGCCCGTTTCAAGATATCCCGCTCCTGCCGAAGGATTTCATTCTCCCGCCGCAGCCGTTTCAATTCAGCGGCGACATCAGCATCAGGCGGACGCCCAGGATCGCCCATCTCACGATCCAGCTGCCGACCCATCCATCGCGTCAGCGTCGAGAAACCAACACCAAGATCCTCCGCGATCTGCCGCTTCGTCCGACCGCTCGTTCGCACAAGGCCAACCGCCTCCGCCTTGAACGCATCCGTAAACTGTCTCTGTTTCGTCATCGAGGTCGCCTTTCATCAGAAGGAAACTCTCCACTTTTTCGGGGCAAGTCCAAACCGCTTCTGGCTGATCGAGAAGCGGAAGCTGACGGAGGTTGAGGATCCGGAGGATTTCTTCCGCTCGGTGGCCGAAGCAGGCGGGTGAGAGGTTTGGGGGCAGGACAGATGCCATCGACATCAAGTCCTGACCTGTTGTTGACAGATCGGAGTCTCGTATCATTTTATGATACGTTTTCTTGACTTCTGGGACGTATCATGCGAAGGTACGTCGCTTGGAAACGGCTTATGATACGTTCGTTCAAGGACAAGACCAGCGAGGCCGTTTCGAACGGCAAGGCTCCAAAGGGCTTCCCCTCGGACCTTGTCCGCTCAGCCCAGCGGAAGCTGTTCATGATCGACAATGCGGCCGAACTATCAGACCTGAAGACGCCTCCCGGCAACAGGCTTGAACCACTGAAAGGCAACCGTGCCGGTCAGCATTCGATCCGTATCAACGATCAATTTCGCATTTGCTTTCGCTGGGTCGACGGGCAAGCCGAGGATGTTGAGATCACCGACTATCATTGAAAGACAGGTTTCAAATGCTGAACATCAACCCGCTTATCCATCCCGGAGAAATTCTCCGCGAGGAATATCTTATACCGCTTGGCCTGAAGCCTTACACGCTGGCCAAGAAGCTGCATGTACCGCGCACGCGCATCGAACGCCTGGCCAGTGAGACGACAGCGGTAACGCCCGACACCGCGCTGCGCCTTGCCAAGTTTTTTGGAACCACGCCGCAGTTCTGGATGAACATGCAGGCGAGCTATGATCTTGCCGTCGAAGGAGAGGTCAAGAAGGCCGATCTCGAAACGATCGAAAGCTTGCAAACTGCTGCTTGAGCTAACGGGGTTGCAGATTCCCGCTTCGATCCGCCAACAGTGCCGTAAAATTCCGGCAATCTGTCGGATCAATGCCGGGCGCCACGTCCTTGAGATGCCGACACGATGATGCCGGCGTTACACAAGGAGAATGCACCATGTTGATCCCATCAATCGTTCGCATCGCCGCCCAGTACTCGGCGGCTCGTGCCCGCTATCGCAGTGAGAGGACCCTGCTTTCGCTGCCGCCAGAACTGCGCAAGGACACTAGAGCAAAATCCGAGCGGATAGAATCGATAGGGGTTTCGTTGGGATTGGAAATCTGATTCAGCATATCTGCTGGATTCGGAGGCCGGCATGGCATGGCGAAATCCTTATCGGAAGATTTGCGGGCTCGGGTGGTCGCAGCGGTTGATGGCGGCCTGTCGCGACGGGCGGCAGCGGCGCGATTTGGCGTGGCGGCGGCAAGCTCGGTGCGTTGGGTCCGGGAATGGCGCGAGACCGGAGCCACCTGCGCAAAGCCGCAGGGCGGCGACAGGCGGTCCCACCGCGTTGAAGCGTATCGCGACATCATCCTGGCGGCGATCGAGAGGCGGGTGGACATCACGCTGGTCGAACTCGCCGAGTTGCTGCGACAGGAGCATGGCGCGTCGTTTGCGACGAGCACGATCTGGCGGTTTCTCGATCGTCACTCCATGACCTTCAAAAAAAACGGCGCACGCCAGCGAGCAGGAGCGGCCAGACGTGGCGGCGCGACGAAACGCCTGGTTCGACGCCCAGCCCGATCTTGATCCCGAGCATCTGGTCTTCATCGACGAGACCGGAGCCTCGACAAAGATGGCTCGACTGCGGGGGCGCACGAAGCGCGGGATGCGGTGCCGATCGCCAATCCCGCATGGCCATTGGAAGACGACGACGTTCACCGGCGCCCTGCGCCTCACTGGCATGACCGCGCCAATGGTCCTGGACGGCCCGATGACTGGCGAATGGTTTGTCGCCTATGTCGAGCAGGTTCTCGTGCCGACGCTGCGGCCCGACGATGTCGTGATCCTCGACAACCTGCCGGCGCACAAAAGCGCAGCCGCCCGTGTGGCGATCGAAGCAACCGGCGCAAGGATGATGTTCCTCCCGCCCTATTCCCCCGACTTCAACCCGATCGAGAACGCCTTTTCCAAGCTGAAATCGATTCTACGCAAAGCCGCCGCACGAACCGTCGCGGAATTGTGGGATACCATCAGCGCCGCACTGCCTTGCTTCACACCAACCGAGTGCGCCAACTACTTCGCCGCAACAGGATATGAGCCGGAATGATCAGATTCTGCTCTAGCTGGCCCGAAACCCTCGATCAGCACCACGGTCGCCGGACCGCTCGCACGGAGCTGAAATGAAGCCGGCCAATCGACTCGTTGCGGCAGGCACCAATGGATGGGCTTGCGAGCCACATCGACCTCTACCGGTGGGCGTGTGGCCCGGCGCTTAAAAAAATCTCTCGGCATGTAGGATCGCCGCTACCTCGCTCGTCCTATGGCTCGCAAGGCCAAGCCAAACGCAAAGAGGAGCAAGACATGACTGACCAGACCCCCGTTCAGCCCAGGGCAGAAGTTCTCGGCGGATTGAACCCCTATCTGCAGGTGGATGGCGCCTTCAAGGCAGCCGAATTCTACGGCAAGGCTTTCGGCGCCGAGCAGGTGTTTGCCTATCCGCCGGACGAAAAGGGCCGCACCATGCACATCCACCTCCACATCAATGGCTCGACGCTGATGCTGGGAGATGCCTATCCGGAGCACGGCCACCCGCATCAAAATCCGCAGGGCTACACCATGCAGTTGCATCTGCAGGACGACACCATCGAAACCTGGTGGAAGCGCGCCATCGCCGCCGGCTGCGAGGAAGTGGTGCCGCTCCAGGTGATGTTCTGGGGCGACCGCTGGGGCCAGATGCGCGATCCTTTCGGCGTGACCTGGGCCATGAACGCACCGGTGAAATAAGGCTGAGGCTGTTCACCTCTCCCCTCTGTGGGAGAGGTCGGATTGGCCCGAATTGCTCGTTGCAATTCGGATGACGGGTAAGTCGGCGCCAAGCTGGAACACCCCTCATCCGACCGAGCTTCGCTCGGCCACCTTCTCCCGCATGGGGGAAGGGAAAACCTCCACCAACCAGGGAGACCCAGAATGTCCTATGTCGATGGCTTCGTGCTTGCCGTGCCCAAGGCAAATATCGATGATTACAAGAGGCTGGCGAGGATGGCCGGTGCGGTATGGATGGAGCATGGCGCGCTCGCCTATGTCGAATGCGTCGGCGACGACGTCCCCTATGGCGAGGTCACCTCGTTCCCGCGCGCCGTTCAGGCCAGGGAAGACGAGCTCGTCGTCTTCTCATGGGTTGTCTATGAATCGCGCGAGAGCCGCGATGCGGTGATGGGCAAGGTTATGGCCGACATGCGCCTCAAGCCCGACTGGGCGACCATGCCGTTCGACGGCAAGCGCATGATCTTCGGCGGCTTCAAGCCGTTCATGGAGTTGTAGGCAAAACATCCCCGGAATGGTCGTCCGCTGCCGCGTGCCAACGCCAGTAACAAGAGCAGAAACTAGTCTTCATGTCTCAAAATAGGACCGACTTATGCGCAAGCTGATCGTATTCAACAGCATATCGCTCAACGGCTATTTCACCGATGGACACGGCGCCATGGACTGGGCGCACAGCCAGGATCCGGAATGGAACGCTTTCGTCGCCGACAATGCCAAGGGCGGTGGCATGCTGGTGTTGGGCCGCCTTACCTACGACCTGATGATCCAGTTCTGGCCGACGCCGATGGCCGCCCAGATCGCACCGGTGGTGGCCGAACGCATGAACGCCATGCCGAAGATCGTGTTTTCCCGCACGCTCGACACGGCAAGTTGGAACAACACCGAGTTGGTCAAAAGCGGACCGGCCGCGAAGCTGCGCGAACTGAAGCAGCAACCGGGCAATCACATGACAATCCTGGGAAGCGGCAATCTCGTCGCTCAGTTGGCCGAGGAGGACTTGATCGACGAATACCAGTTCGTCATCGTCCCGGCGCCGGCAGGACGATGTTCGAAGGCATCGGCAACCGGCTCGACGTGAAGCTGGCGCGGTCGCAGGCCTTCGGCAATGGCAACGTCTTCCTGTGCTATGAGCAGAAGGCACAGGCCGGCTGATGTATGCCGCCCAAAAACGCGCGGTCGTTTTGGGATAACGACATGCATAAGAACCATGATCCCGAAAAGGGGGAGCCGGTTTCGGAAAAGATCATGCTCCAGCAAAGAGATGCAACAGGACGACGTTCAACCAAACGTCATCCTGATCTGGCGCGGGGCATCGGCCTGACCGTTCAGTCCAGCCTGTCCAGCAACGGCTTCAACCGATCGCCATAGAGCTTCCAGAGATCGACCGAGCCCTGATACATCGGCTGGCGCACCTGCGCGGCCGAGGCCGTGCGCACCGGCCGATCGGTCTGGTGGAACGACAGCACCTTGTCGTCCCACGGCAGGCCGAGATGGGCGATGAGCGCCCGCGTCTGCCCTTCCTGGTCGGCGACGAAATCCTCGTAGCGCACATCGTGCACGACGCCCGGCAGCACCTTGCGCCAATGCGCCATGATGTCGGTGTAGAGATTGTGGAAGTCGGCGAGTTCGCCAAGGTCGTAGCCGTAGCGATGGGTGTCGCCACGGAAATGCACCTTGTAGATCGAGAGGCAGGTGGCCGCCGCGTCACGCGCGCAATGCACGATCTTGGCCTTCGGCAGCATCAGATGGATGAAGCCGATCAGCAGGAAGTTGCCGGGCATCTTGTCGGTGATATGCCGCAACTCCGGATAGCGGGTATGCAACATGTCGAGATAGGCCTGCCCTGCCTCGGCAAAGGCCTTGTCGGGCATGTCGGCAGTGCCGGCCGGGAAGCCGCCGGGCATGCTCATCGGAAATTGCTTGCCAACCGCCGTCTTGAGGATGCTGAGCTCGCCCGCGCCATAGACCTGCGGGTGGCTGGCGATGATCTGTTCGATCAGCGTCGTGCCCGAGCGTGGCATGCCGACGACGAAGACCGGCGTGTCGTCGCCGATCGGGCTCGGCTTGTGTTTTTCGAAGAAGGCGGCATCGAAAGTGTCCTTCATCGCCTCGAATTCGGCCCTCGTCTTGGCCTTGTCGTATTCGATGCCCTTGCGGCGGATCGCATTGCCTTCGGTGTAATAGTCGAAGGCGCGGCCATAATCCTTCAGGTCATCATTGGCCTTGCCGAGGCCGAAGGACAACTGCATGCGCTCCAGGCTGCCTTCCGGCGCCTTGGCGTGCTGGGCCTCCATGCCCGTCAACTCCGTGTCGCGTTCCTTCTGGCGCTTGACCTGCGTCAGCATCAGCCAGGCTCTCGACATGCCCGGATCGACCGCGAGCGCCTGCCGGAAAGTGTCCGCGGCTTCGTCAAGCCTGCCCTTTTCCATCAGCCCGACGCCCAGCCCGTGCAGGAGATCGGCATCCTTGGGCCGGATGTTGAGCGCCTCGCGGAACACGGACAGCGCTTCGTCCAGCCGCCCGGCTTCCTGCAGCGTCTCGGCAAGCCCGATGCGCGCGCGGACATGGAAGGGATTGCGCCCGACGGTGCCGCGATAGATTTCTTCAGCGCCGTCGAATTGCCCGAGCTGCTTCAGCGACGAACCGAGATTGTCGCGCGCCGCGAGTTGATCGGGGCGAAGCTCCACGGCCTTGCGGAAGAAATCGATAGCCGCGCCGACCCGACCGAGGTTGCGCATCACCGTGCCGACATTGTTGAGGAAATCCGGATTGTCCGGAAGCATCCGCACGGACTGCTCGAGCAACTCCAGCCCTTCTGTGCTACGCCCGGTCTGATGCAGCAGCAGCCCGAGGAAATGGGCCGCCGCCGGATGGTTGGCCTTTTGCGCCAGCACCTGACGGTAAAGCATCTCCGCTTCCTGCCGCCGGCCAGCCTGGTGCAGTTGCAATGCCTGCTGTACGCGCTGGTCGAGCCCCAGCGGCGGCTGTGCACCGCCCGCGCCTGCTGGTCTTCTTGGATCTCGGTTGATGGGAACCTGCCGTGTTTGTCTGCCTGACGCGATCTAGGCCATTGGCGCCGCGGGTTCAAGGGTTCCGAGGGTATCGCGCCCTTCTTCCGACAAAGCCGGGACCATCAGATCAGGCGATTGGTCTCGGCAAGATGCCTTGCCCGCCGCAGCGTGCCATCTGTGTCGGCGATGGTCCGCCTGGCAGCCTCGTCGCTCCTGATGGTCAGCCGCGCCGACTTGACGACGGCCGGCTTTGCGATGGGCATTGCGATCGGCGTAATGGTCACAGTGGTGCCCGCCGGGGTTCTTACGGAAATCATGAGATTTATCCCTTTCATGCATAAATAAAATCAAGATGCCGGGATAAATGTTCCCGCCTCACTTCAAACAATTTTTTAGAAAGCGAAGGGTTCATATCAAAATTTCATAGATGATTATAGGCGATTAATTTTCAGGCGCCGCCCGATTTTCTCGCAGCACTTCTTGATTAATTCGTGGATTGCGACTATCTATATGAAATCGTTTTTGGGCCAGCTTGGCATATCGCGGCGTCAGAGGTTATCGACCCGCCAATCTCATCCAGATTTCCGATACCCGGCGCGCGGCAAACCGCGACCATGTCTCGATTCCGAAAGACACACATATGAACACCGGAACTGTAAAGTTCTACAATGGCCAGAAGGGCTTTGGCTTCATTCAGCCAACAGATGGCGGCAAGGACGTTTTCGTCCATGTCAGCGCGCTTGAACGCGCCGGCTTCCCCGGCCTGGCCGAAGGCCAGAAACTGCAATTCGAGCTCGATCGCGACACCAAGGGCCGCGAATCGGCAGCCAATCTGCAACTGATCTGATCCGGCCGAATTCGATGAACGCTGACCACGGATGTACTGGCAGCTCTCGAAAGCGGCTTATTTCCAGCGATTGCCGGAAATAGGAAAGCGGGGCTCGTCCCCGCTTTTTTGTTTTCTGACACGCTGTTCGTTCGCATTGCGCCACAAGGCAAGGTTATCCCGGCTGATACCGGAACAAAAAACGTCGAGGCACAACCAGATGTCGGCCCGCACCACCCATTCCATCGCGCATTTCACGGCACCCTTCGTGCTGGGAGGCGTGGAAGGGCAGTTGCCGGCTGGCGACTACGACATCGACCATGACGACGAGCTGATCGACGGCCTGTCATGGCTTGCCTGGCGCCGTGTCGCCACCTTCATCCATTTGCCGGCAAGGACGATGAGAAACCCGACCAGCCAGCTCGTCGCCATTGACCAGACCGAACTCGAAGCAGCGCTGACGCGCGACAGGGAGAACGCAGCATGATCCGCTTCCAGCAGAACACGCGCCCGCGCAACGACACGCCCGTGCATCTTTTCGCGGTCGGCCAGACGGTCCGCATGAAGAGCCGCATGGGCCTTGTCCAGAAAACGGCGGAACTGTTCCAGATCCAGAGCAAGCTGCCGGTCAAGGACGGCTCGCCGCAATACCGGATCCGCAGCGATCAGGAGACCCACGAGCGGGTCACCACCGAAGACAATCTCGAACCGGCCGACAACAATCCAGCGGTCTGAGACCTCAACAACACCAGCACCAGGAGCATTGAACATGGCCAAGGGCCAACAGCGCAGCAACCGCGAGACACGCAAGCCCAAGAAGGAAAAGGTCGCGGCCAAGCCCGCCTCCCCGTTCGGCTCGGCCGTCAAGCAGGCAGAATCCGGCATGAAGCCGAAATCGAAGGCCTGACACGCTCCCTTCGGCGCCATTCGGCGCCAAAGGCTGTCTCCAGCGCGATAGCGGGATCGCGCAACGCCTCGCCCGCATCACGGAGGCTTGCTTGAACTTCCTCATCGAGTTCTACCGGTCCCGCGAGGCCGACGAGGCTACGCTCGACAGGGTATCGCTGGAAGCGCCTAACCTGCGCGCCGCACTACAGGGCGCCACCGCGCTCTTCCACACGCTGGCCATGCCACAGATCCCCGACCGCCTGCGCATCTCCGACGAGGATGGCGGCGAACTTTATGCCGGCCCGGCCGATGGTGCGTATCCGGAAGGGATGTGAGCGCGGCGTCGCCTTGCCAACCATCATACCGGACTGAACGCAACCGCCAGCCCGTGACGACGTTGGGCCTACACATCAACATGCAGGAAAGCGCACGATGTCCCTCACCGCCTTTGCCATGAATTGCTCGCTGAAAGCCTCCGGTGACAAGGAGAAATCATCCACCGACAAGATCATCGCCGATCTGCTCTCGGCCCTGAAGCCGCATGGTGTGAAGGGCGAGGTCGTGCGGGCCCTCGACCATGACATCAAGCCGGGCGTCTTGTCCGACATGGGCAAGGGTGACGACTGGCCGAAATTGCGCGAAAAGATCATCGCGGCCGACATCTTCATCCTCGGCCTGCCGATCTGGATGGGCCAGCCGTCAAGCGTGGCCAAGCGTGTCATGGAACGCATGGACGCCTTTCTCGAGGAGACCGACGACAAGGGGCGCATGCCTGCAGCCGGCAAGGTCGCGCTGGTGGCGATCGTCGGCAATGAGGACGGAGCGCATCATTGCCACGCCGAATGCTTCCAGTCGCTCAACGATGTCGGCTTCACCATCCCGGCCAATGGCGGTGTCTACTGGGTGGGCGAGGCCATGGGCGACGTCAACTATGTCGACCTGCCGAAAACCCCAGACAAGGTCGCCGGCATGATCGAGATGGCCGCCGCGAATGCGGCCCACCTGGCTGCCCTGCTTAAGGGCAAGGCCTATGTCGGGGTGGCCAAGTAGAGCGGTTCTTGCCCCCTCAGCACGGCCCGTCGCCAACCACGCGATAGTCCGCGGCGCGTGCCTCGCAGGCATTGGGGAAGCTGCGCATCTCGCCGCGGCGACGGGCGCAGACCGGGCGATATTCGCGCGTGCAGAATGTCTGTTCCCCACCGCCGCCGCCGTCACGGCACTGGCCGTCGCGGATGATGCGATATCCGGCCCGGTCGGCAAGGCAGGCATTGGCGAAGGTCTGGCGATCGCCGCCGCGCCGGGCACAGACTGGCTGATACTGCATGGAGCAGAATTGCGGCTCGGGCCTTGGCGGGCGTGGGCGCGGACCGGGGCCGTCATCCGCCACGACCGTGCAGGCGGCAAGGATTGCCGACAGGAACAGGATGGCAAAGCCCTGACGCGAGAACATTGCCGCCAGAAATTTCATGACCATGTCCCTCCCCAAGTGCCCTGCCATGCGCAAACTGGCGATGCCATGCCATTCCTCTTCATTCCGCCGCCGATTGCAACCCCTGTTTGCAAGCGGCGATGCGTTCGGCAAAGGCGCGCCGTGAACCTCTGGATGCGCTCCTCTATCCACCGCTTTTCGCACGCTGGCCCATGCTTGGCCCGTCTCTGGCCGATGACCCGGCCGCGCTCCAAGTCTATCCCCTGCCCATCGAAATCAATGAACATCATGCGTCGGACGCGCCCATCAGGGCGACCCGCGGCACTGTCTTGCAACCCTCACGTTTCCGTGCGATAAATTCCGTGTTCGGGCATTTGCGACCCGGAGAGCGGAACGTTTTGGACGACCTTTCCCCGATACTGTGAATCTCTGACGGCCCCGTTTTCGGCGGGGGGTTTGACCATGCGCCAATGCATGACTGCCGAAGCAACCACCGGGACTTGCCCTCGACGCCAGGTGGCGGGCAGGACCATCAAAGACTGAACGGGTGAAGGAGTTTCCCCAATGGCCCAGACCGGCACCGTTAAATTCTTCAACGCGACCAAAGGCTTCGGTTTCATCACGCCCGACGGTGGCGCCAAGGACGTGTTTGTCCACATCTCCGCGATCGAGGCTTCGGGCCTGCGCACGCTCGTCGATGGCCAGAAGGTCACCTTCGACGTCGAGCCGGACCGCATGGGCAAGGGCCCCAAGGCGGTCAATCTCCGCGCGGCCTGAACCATCGGCACACTGCGCGTCCCGGTGGGCGCGCAAGGAGGCTTCTACGCCTTGAACAGGTGTGCGAAGCTGGGTTTGAATTTTTGAAAGGCGCGGCGGTTTCCGTCGCGCCTTTTTCATGCCCGCGGTGCTCCAGCGGGCCGGTCAAAACTTTCTCTTGCCGATAGCGCCAAAATAAAGGACAAATTTCCCTTCGGGCATTTGCCGGCCCGAGACTGGACTTTATGGGATTAAGGGAGCTTCCCATGCCGCAGACCGGCACCGTCAAATTCTTCAACCATGCCAAGGGCTTCGGCTTCATCACGCCGGACGATGGCGCCAAGGATGTCTTCGTCCATATTTCGGCTGTGCAGGCATCGGGTCTTCCCGGTCTTGAGGATGGGCAGAAAGTGTCATTCGACACCGAGCCGGACAAGCGCGGCAAGGGACCCAAGGCCGTCAACCTTTCGATCGGCTAAGCCGGCTTCAGACCGGACAATCACCGCTCAGGCGAAAGTGCCCTACTCACCTCTCGGTGGCGGACGACCGCGTTTTTCACGTTGATGTGATCCCACCCCATGAATTGCCGGTCGATTTCGTTCAGCCTCCGTTCAGCCACGGTCGTATATTAGTCATCCGTAAAGCCGGATCGTATCCCCCCGAGACCGCACGGACCGGCACGAAG